>NZ_QMEU01000062.1 GCF_003284975.1 Mycobacterium colombiense | reverse complement strand
AGCCGCCGGGTCTTCGGGCCCACCTTGGTGCGGAACAGCAACCCGCCGTCATCGAAGGCGAACCAGATCGGGGTGTCGACCGGGCTGCCGTCGCGGCGAAACGAGCGCAGCAGGGCGTAGCGAGACTCGCTGAGTTCTCGAGGGATGGTCATGACCACAGTCAAGGACTTAGAGTTGACTCGAAGTCAAGCACTGAATTTCCGGGAGGCCGCGATGGCGCCGAGCCTGACGATCGGGGAGGTGGCGCGCCAAGCCGGGGTGGCCGCGACCGCCTTGCGCTACTACGAGCAAATCGGCCTGGTTCCCGAGCCGGCGCGGCTGGGCGGTCAGCGCCGCTATGACGACTCGATTCTGGCCCGCCTCGAGGTGATCGCCCTGTGCAAGGCCGCCGGGTTCTCGCTGGAGGAGATCCAGCTGCTGTTCGCCGACGACGCACCGGGGCGGCCGGCCAGCCGCGCGCTGGCCGAGGCCAAACTCGCCGAGATCGACGCGCAGCTGGAGTCGCTGGCCCGCGCGCGGGCCGTCATCGAATGGGGGATGCGCTGCACGTGCCCCTCAATTGACGCCTGTACCTGTGGCATTCACCCACCCCACGCCGGCAAGGAGCCCGCATGACCCCCATCGCCGTGCGGAACTTCTCGCACATCTGCGTTGGCGTCTCCGACATCGAGGCCTCGCTGGCCTTCTACACCGCGGTGCTGGGCATGGACGTGGTGTTCGACGTCGAACTCGAGGGCGCCGCACTGGATTCGGTCACCGGCGGTGCCGCCCAGCGGGGTCGCATGATCGGCGGGCTGATCGGGGCAGCGATGGTGGAGCTGTTGTCGCTGGGCGCGGTGCCCGAGTGCCCGAGCGGCCCACACCTGGGTTACACCAACATGTCGTTTCGCGTCGATGATCTCGACGCCGCCTTCGACACCGTCACCCGCCACCATCCGGGCGTGCGGGCCGACCCGCCCGTCGACATCGGGGGAGTGCGGATGTTCTTCGTCTACGACCCGGACGGCACGCCGATCGAGCTGGTCGAGCTGCCCGGCGGCGCGACGAGCACGGTGCAGCTGTGGCGCCCCGGGCCCTGACCCGGCGGCCCCGGCGAAGTCGCGCGATATGTTCCCTGCTCCTGTGCTCGGACGTAGGCTCACGAAGGCAGTGCTGATGCGGCGCCGAGGAGGACCGAAATGACGACAGCGCAGGCTCCCGCCACCTTGTGCGAGGCGTTCCAGCGCACCGCGTCGATCGACCCCGAGGCCGTCGCGCTCCGGACGCCCGGCGGCGCCCAGACGTTGACGTGGCGGGAGCTCGCGGAGCAGGTGCGCAAGGTCGCCGCCGGCCTGGCCGGGCTGGGAGTCCGGCGGGGCGACACGGTCTCGCTGATGATGGCGAACCGGATCGAGTTCTACCCGTTCGAGATCGGCGCCCAACACCTTGGGGCCACATCGTTTTCCGTGTACAACACGTTGCCCGCCGAGCAGCTGACCTACCTGTTCGACAACGCCGGCACCAAGGTCGCGATCTGCGAGGAGCAGTATGTGGACCGCATTCGCGCCAGCGGTGCACCCCTCGAGCACATCGTCTGCATCGACGGTTCGCCGCCCGGCACCATCTCGGTGGACGACCTGTATGCCGCCGCGCGCGCGGATTTCGACTTCCAGGCCACCTGGCGGGCGGTGCAACCCGAGGACGTCGTGACGCTCATCTACACCTCCGGGACCACCGGCAACCCCAAGGGGGTGGAGATGACGCACGCCAGCCTGCTGTTCGAGGCGCACGGTTTCGACGCCGTGCTCGGCAGCCGGTTCGGTGACCGGACCACGTCGTATCTGCCCTCGGCGCACATCGCCGACCGGATGATGGCCCTGTATTCGCTCGAGGTGTTCGGTACCCAGGTGACCGCCGTCGACGACGCGCGCGCCGTGGCGGCGGCGCTGCCCGACGTGCGGCCCACGGTGTGGGCGGCGGTGCCGCGAGTGTGGGAAAAGCTGAAGGCCGCAATCGAATTCGTCGTCGCCAGCGAGGGCGACGACGTCAAACGTCAGGCGCTGCAATGGGCGATGTCGGTGGCCGCCAGGCGCGCGGCCGCGCTGGTGTCCGGCAAGCCCGAGCCCGCCGAATTGGCCGCCGAATGGGCCCGGGCCGACGAGCTGGTGCTGTCCAAGTTGCGCGAGCGGCTCGGGTTCGGCGAATTGCGTTGGGCCGTGTCCGGCGCCGCGCCGATCCCCAAGGAGACGCTGGCGTTCTTCGCGGGCATAGGCATCCCGATCAGCGAGGTCTGGGGCATGTCGGAGCTCAGTTGCGCTGCCAGCGTGGCACATCCGGATGACACGCGGCTGGGCACCGTGGGCAGGCTGCTCCCCGGCCTGGAGGGCAGGGTCGCCGAGGACGGCGAATTTCTGGTCCGCGGTCCGCTGGTGATGAAGGGCTACCGCAAGGAACCGGCGAAGACCGCCGAGGCGATCGACGCCGACGGCTGGCTGCACACCGGCGACATCATCGAGGTCGACGCCGACGGTTACCTGCGCATCGTCGACCGCAAGAAGGAGCTGATCATCAACGCGGCCGGAAAGAACATGTCGCCGGCCAACATCGAAAACGCCATCCTGGCCGCGTGTCCCATGGTCGGGGTGATGATCGCCATCGGCGACGGGCGACCGTACAACACCGCGCTGATGGTCTTCGACGCCGACTCCGTTGGCCCGTATGCCGCCCAGCGCGGCCTGTCCGACGCCTCACCCGCCGCGCTGGCGGCCGACCCGGAGGTCATCGCGCAGATCGCCGCCGGGGTGGCCGCGGGCAACGAGAAGCTGTCCCGGGTGGAGCAGATCAAGCGGTTCCGCGTGCTGCCCACCCTGTGGGAGCCCGGCGGTGACGAGATCACGCTGACGATGAAGCTCAAGCGCAAGCAGATCATGGCGAAATACGCCGAGGAGATCGAGCAGCTCTACGCGCCGGATCCCCATCCGGACGTGCACGAGGCCGCCGAAGCCGTGTCGGTGCAGCCGGCATGATCGGGGGACCGGCGGGCGCGGCTCGCGAAATGGGCCGGGTGGGTATACGAAAGCTGTTGCAGCGCACCGGCATCGTCGAGGAATCGACGTCGCCGCTGTCTACCGACCCGGCCGAGGTTGCCGATTTGCTGGGCGCGCCATGGTATGACGAGCGGCTGGGCAAGCTGGCCCACGAGCTGGGGCGCGACCTGGACAGCGTGCGCGCCGAGGCCGCAAGCTACCTGCGCGAGATGGCGCCCTCACTCGACGAGCGGGCGGTGAAAGCCTGGCGCAGCTTCAGTTGCTGGCTGATGCGTGCCTACGATGTGCTCACCGACGAGGACCAGATCGCCCAGCTGCGCAAGCTGGACCGCAAAGCCACACTGGCGTTTGCCTTTTCGCATCGCTCCTACCTGGATGGGCTGCTGCTGCCCGAGGTGATCCAGGCCAACCGGTTATCGCCCGCACTCACCTTCGGCGGCGCCAACCTGAATTTCTTCCCGATGGGCGCCTGGGCCAAGCGCACCGGAACCATCTTCATCCGGCGCCAGACGAAGGACATTCCCGTCTACCGCTTCGTGTTGCGCGCGTACGCCGCGCAGCTGGTGCAAAACCACGCCAACCTGACCTGGTCCATCGAGGGCGGCCGGACCAGGACGGGCAAGCTGCGCCCGCCGGTATTCGGGATTCTGCGGTACATCAGCGACGCCGTCGACGAAATCGACGGCCCCGAGGTGTATCTGGTGCCGACGTCGATCGTGTACGACCAGCTGCACGAGGTGGAGGCCATGACCACCGAGGCATACGGTGCGACGAAGCGGCCCGAAGACTTCCGCTTCCTGGTCCGGCTGGCGCGACAGCAAGGTGAGCGGCTCGGCCGCGCGTACCTGGACTTCGGTGAACCCCTGCCGCTGCGCAAGCGCCTCGAGGAGCTGCGCGCCTTGCAAAAAACATCAGAGTCCGGCGCCAGCACCGAGATCGAACGCATCGCGCTGGACGTCGAACACCGGATCAACCGCGCCACTCCCGTCACCCCGACCGCGGTGGTGAGCCTCGCCCTGCTGGGCGCCGACCGCTCGCTGTCCATCAGCGAGGTGCTGGCCACCGTGCGCCCGCTGGCGAGCTACATCGCGGCGCGCAACTGGAAGGTGGCCGGCGCCGCCGACCTGACCAACCGCTCGACCATCCGCTGGACCCTGCACCAGCTGGTGGCCTCCGGTGTGGTCAGCGTGTACGACGCCGGCACCGAACCGGTCTGGGGCATCGGGGCCGAACAGCACCTGGTCGCCGCCTTCTACCGCAACGCCGCCATTCACATCGTGGTCGATCGCGCGATCGCCGAGACCGCGCTGCTGGCCGCGACGGAGGACGCCGTGGGCTCGGTCGACGGGCTGGTCCAACCGACCGCCGTGCGCGATGAGGCGCTGAAACTGCGCGAATTGCTGAAGTTCGAGTTTTTGTTCTCCGCACGAGCGCAATTCGAGAAGGAACTCGCCGACGAGGTGTGCCTGCTCGGGCGGGTGGACGACACCAGCAAGGCGGCCAGCGCGGACGACGTGCGCGGGCTGCTGGAAAAGGCCGACGTGCTGCTGGCGCACCTGGTGCTGCGCCCGTTCCTCGACGCCTACCACATCGTCGCCGACCGGCTCGCCGACTACGACGACGAATCGTTCGACGAGGACGCGTTTCTCGCCGAATGTCTCGAGGTGGGCAAGCAGTGGGAGCTGCAACGCAGGATCGCCAGCGCCGAGTCGAGATCGATGGAGTTGTTCAAGACCGCGCTGCGATTGGCCCGGCATCGTGAACTGGTCGACGGCGTGGCGGACCTGGATATCGCCCGGCGGCGCCGTGAGTTCGCCGAGGAGATCGCCGCGGCCGTGCGCCGGGTGAATACCATTGCGGAGCTGGCCAGGACCCAGTGATCGCTCGGTCTCGGCGGGCGGCGCGGTTCACAGACCGTTAACGTTTGGTCGCGATAGTGCGTTGGCGACGTCGGTGAGGGTCGGCGGTGGTAGATAGCGGCCGATGAAGCGAGGATGTGATGAGTGAGAAATCCAGCGGGCGATCCCGCCCGCTGATCGGGTACATCACCCACGACATCGCACCGCCGATCAGCCCCGCGCCGATCGGCCGGGAGTGGATGTCGGAGATACGCCAGGGCTGGCCGCACCGGTGTCTGCCGATGCTGATCGCCAACCAGAGCGGCTGGGAGGTGCGCAACCGCAGCGCGTTCACCGCGACCTGGATGGGCGGCAATGACCGCACCAACCTGATGATCGCGCCCGACACCCGCGACAGCGGTCAGTTCCTGCCGTCGAGCCACTTCGGCTACGGCATCTTGACCTGGCATCTGCCCATCCTGTTCCGCACCCCGCCGGGCTACAACCTGCTGGTTCGCGGACCGGCCAATCATCCGAAGGACGCCATCTCCCCGCTGGAGGGCATCGTCGAAACCGATTGGTCCAGCTCGAGTTTCAGCATGAACTGGAAATTCACCCGCGAGTTCATGCCGGTGCGATTCGAGATCGACGAGCCGATCTGCATGATCGTGCCGCAGCGCCGGGCCGAGCTGGAGGAGTTCGCGCCGCAGCTGCGGCCCATCGAATCCGACGAGGAGCTGCACCGCAAGCACGAGCACTTCCTCGGCTCGCGCGGCGCGCTGGGCCGTGAACAGGAGGCCGCGGCCGGTGCGGCCAACGAGAAGGTGCCGTGGCAGGGCGATTACACGCGCGGCCGGCACAGCGACGGCGAGCCCGGCGCGGACGACCACCAGACTCGCCGCCGACTCCGGTCGTTCGTCGCGCACGAGCCCGAGAACGCGGACTAGCGCGAAATCACCGAGCGCGCAGGGGAATTGCCGTGGCCCCGTGGGTGATCGCCTCCGGCGCCTGCGCCGAAGCGCCGGCCCACGCGATGTACCCGTCGGGACGCACCAGCACGGCGGGGCCGTGGTCGGCCCGCTCGGCCTGCACCATTCCGGGCGCCTCGACCGGGGCGGCGCCGTATTCGCGGACGAAGACGTAATTGCCACCGCGCTGCAACTGCGTCAACCGTCCCTCGACGAGGGGGATCGCGGCGGCCCGGGTGCCGACCAGTCCGCGCCGGCCGTACCGCAGCCCGGTGCCCGCGAAACTGCCGGCCACCAAGTCCTGCACCGCGGGTATGCGAAGCAGGTTGGGCGCCAACAGGTTACGAAGCCAGATCGCGGGCCGCCGATGCAGCGTCGCGGCGCGGGCGATCATCCCGGACTGTACCAGCACCCGCTTGCCGATCGGATGGCGTTCGCTGTGGTAGGTGTCCAGCAACGCATCGTCGGCCCCGCCGAGCACGGCATCGAGCTTCCAGGCCAGGTTCACGGCGTCCTGGATGCCGGTGTTCATGCCCTGGCCGCCCATCGGGGAGTGCACGTGCGCGGCGTCGCCGGCCAGGAACACCCGACCGTGCCGATACCGCGCGACTTGCCTTTCGTCGCAATGGAATCGCGACTTCCAGCCGATCTGTGTCACACCGAAGTCGGTGCCCATGGCGCGGGCCAGGACGTCGACGATCTCGGCGTCGTCGACGGGCGCGTCGTCGGGCAGTTGGTGGTCGCGGTCCCACGCCAGGGCGCGGTACCACGAGCCGTCCGCGTCGTGCCGGTTGTAGGGAGCCAGGAACCCCAGCACGTCACCGGTGGTGCCCACCACCAGCCCGCCCCGGGCCGGGCCGTGGGCCAGCTTGACGTCGGCCAGCATCAACGAGGTCAGCACCGTCTTGCCGGGGAAGTCGGCGCCCAGCAGCGTCCGGACGGTGCTGTGGGCGCCGTCGGCGCCGATCACATACCGCGCCCGCCACGTCTGCCGGTGTGCGGGATCGCCGTCGCCCTTGGGTCCGGCGGTGACGGTGACGCCCGTGGCGTCCTGCGCGAGCGCGACCACCTCCACGCCGCGCCGGATGTCGGCCCCCTCGGCGACCGCGTAGCGGCGCAGCGCGGCGTCGACGTTGGTCTGCGGGGTGATCAGGACGAATGGGTAGGCCGAGTCGAGCCGGGTCAGGTCGAGGCGGGCCCTGGCGAACAGCGTCACGTCCGGTCCGCGCTGCCCGATCGCGAGCAGCTCGTCGGCCGCGCCGCGCGCGTCGAGGAGCTCCAGGGTCCGGGGCATGACGGCGAACGCGCGGCTGGTCGGGTTCTCGGCGGGCCAGCGCTCCAGCACCGTCACCGACCGCCCGGCGCGGGCCAGGTCACCCGCGGCGGTCAGGCCGGTGGGGCCCGCGCCCACGACCAGGACGTCGATCTCGTGAACGGTGGTTGTACTCATCGGAGCGCTCCTTCCGGTTGCGGATACCAGCGACGGATGTCGCCAGGGGTGGCTTGCGCGGCGTGGTTGAAGACGAATGTCGGTCTCCTCGCCGACTCGATTCAACAACTGTTGAAATCAACCTAAACCTCGCTGGTAGCCATGTCAACAGTTGTTGAACTAGAATTTCGGCATGCCCGGCAAGACCCGCGATGGCAAAGTCACCCGCGCGACGATCCTTCGCGCCGCGCGGACCCTGTTCTCCACCCACGGCTTCGAGCGGACCACCATCCGTGCGATCGCGGCCGAGGCTGGCGTGGACCCGGCGCTCGTCATGCACTACTTCGGCAACAAGGCCGACCTGTTCGCGGCGGTCTCGCGGCTCGAGATCACCTTCCCCGACCTCACCGGCGTCACCCCGGAACGCATCGCCGACATCCTGGTGCCGTTCCTCGTCCGGGTGTGGGATCCGGGCGGGCCGTTTCTGCCGCTGCTGCGGGCGGCCGCGACCAACCGGGCGGCCGCCGACGCGCTCCTGGAGGTGTTCGTCGAAAAGGTCGCCCCGGCACTCGCCACCATCACCCCCGACCGGGCCGCCGAGCGGACCGCGATGGTGGGATCGCAGGTGCTGGGAATCGCCATGGCGCGCAATGTCGTTGGGGTGCCCGCGCTGGTCGCGATGGACGACGCGACGCTGACCGAATGGCTGCGCCCGGTGCTGGCGCACTACCTCACCGGCTCAACCCGCGCCTAGAGTGAATGGCATGCCGCTTACTGGAGAATACGAACCGTCACCGTTGGATTGGTCTCGCGAGCAAGCTGATAAATACGCCGAGTCGGGGGGCGCCGAGGCCGCCGACATGAAGGGCAAGCCGATCATCCTGCTGACCACGGTCGGCGCCAAGACCGGCAAACTGCGCAAGACCCCGCTGATGCGCGTCGAACACGATGGCCAGTACGCGGTCGTCGCCTCCTTGGGCGGGGCGCCGAAACATCCGGTCTGGTACTACAACATCAAGAAGAATCCCCGCGTCGAGCTGCAGGACGGCTCGGTGACCCGCGATTACAACGCCCGCGAGGTCTTCGGCGACGAGAAGGCGACCTGGTGGGAGCGCGCCGTGGCGGCCTGGCCCGACTACGCCGAGTACCAGACCAAGACCGACCGCCAGATCCCGGTGTTCGTGCTGACCCCGGTCGACTGAATTCCGGAGTTGGTCGGCCGCCATGGCACCATTGATCAGTGTCCGCCGAATTGAGCCAGAGTCCGAGCGTCTCGCCGCTGTCCGCGGCTGACATCGACGGCGCTGCCAAGCGGATCGCCGCGGTGGTCACGCCCACCCCGCTGCAGTTCAGCGACCGGTTGTCGGCGATCACCGGCGCGCAGGTCTACCTCAAGCGCGAGGACCTGCAGATCGTGCGCTCCTACAAGCTGCGCGGCGCCTACAACCTGCTGGTCCAGCTGACCGAGGCGGAGCTGGCCGCCGGCGTGGTGTGTTCGTCGGCGGGCAACCACGCGCAGGGCTTCGCCTACGCGTGCCGGGCGCTGCAGGTGCACGGCCGCGTGTACGTGCCGGCCAAGACGCCGATGCAGAAGCGCGACCGGATCCGTTACCACGGCGGCGACTTCATCGACCTGATCGTTGGTGGCAGCACCTACGACCTGGCAGCCGAGGCGGCCCTGGCCGACGTGGCAAGCACCGGCGCCACGTTGGTGCCGCCCTATGACGACCTGCGCACCATGGCGGGCCAGGGCACGATCGCGGCCGAACTACTCGATCAACTCGGCGCCGAGCCCGACCTGGTGGTGGTCCCGGTGGGCGGCGGCGGCTGCATCGCCGGCATCACCACCTACCTCGCCGAGCGGACGCGCAACACCTCGGTGCTGGGCGTCGAGCCGGCCGGCGCCGCGGCGATGATGGCCGCGCTGTCGGCCGGGGAGCCGGTGACGCTGGACGAAGTCGACCAGTTCGTCGACGGCGCCGCGGTGCGGCGGGCCGGTGACCTGACCTACGCCTCGCTGGCGGCCGCCGGCGACATGGTCTCGATCACCGCGGTCGACGAGGGCGCGGTGTGCACCGCGATGCTCGACCTCTACCAGAACGAGGGCATCATCGCCGAGCCGGCGGGCGCGCTGTCGGTCACCGGATTGCTCGACGCTGACATCGAGCCCGGTTCGACGGTGGTGTGCCTGATCTCGGGCGGCAACAACGACGTGTCGCGGTACGGCGAAGTGCTCGAACGCTCGCTGGTGCACCTCGGCCTCAAGCACTACTTCCTGGTGGACTTCCCGCAGGAGCCGGGCGCGCTGCGCCGCTTCCTGGACACCGTGCTCGGACCGAACGACGACATCACCCTGTTCGAGTACGTCAAGCGCAACAACCGGGAGACCGGCGAGGCGCTGGTCGGCATCCAGCTGGGATCCTCGGCCGACCTGGACGGCCTGCTGGCCCGGATGCGTGCGACCGAGTTGCACGTCGAGACCCTGAAACCGGGCTCGCCGGCCTACCGCTACCTGCTGCTCTAGAGGCCGGGGCCGCGATCGATGCGCCCGCCATATGTACCTGGCACCAGCGGATTCGGCCTGGTCAGCGCCGGATTGGTGGCGTGTCTCGTCCTGCTGGTGTGGGCGGCGATATGGATCGCTCTGCGCGGCGGCCGGCTAATCGCGTTGTGGGACAAGGTGTCCCACAACGCCGTGATCGGCGAGACGCTGACCTGGCTGCGCGACCGGATCGGCGCCAGGGAGCGGGCGCTGGCGCGCCGGTTGCGGGTGAGCGAGGTCGCCGGCTTGGCGCTGGCGCTCGGCCTGCTCGTGGTCGTGGCGCTGGCGGTCGGCTTCACCGAGGTGCTCGACGACGTGCTCGAGGGCGACGGCATCGCCGGATTCGACCAACCGGCGACGCGGTGGCTCGCCACCCACCGCGATCTGTGGCTGACCACTGCCCTGAGAGTGGTGACCGGCGCGGGGAGTCCGATTTTCCTGGCCGCGGTCGCCTTGCCGATCTCGGTCGTCGCCGGTTGGCGGTGCCGGTCGTGGCGGCCCGTGGTGCTGGCACTGGTTGCCGGCGTGGGCATTCCCCTGGTGCTGTTCACGGCCAAGGTCTTGGTGGGCCGCCAACGTCCGGCCCTGCCGTTCGCCCTGGTCGACGCGGACGGCTATTCGTTTCCGTCCGGGCACGCGACCGGCACCGCCGCGAGCATGGTCATCTCCGCGTGGCTGCTGACCCGCTGGCTCGTCCCGTGGTGGACCGGGCGGGTGATCGTCTGGGCGATGGCCACCGCCGTGACGTTCGTGGTTGGGTTTTCCCGCGTCTATCTGGGCGTCCACTACGTCAGCGATGTGCTGTCGGGCTGGCTGCTGGGGACGGCCTGGGCCGGCACCGTCATGCTCGTCGGATCCTGGTGGGACGACACCCGACGCGGGCGCGGCTCAGCGTCGGTCACCCGGTAAGTACGCCGGCACGGCGGTGCCGGGAGTCAGGTCGTCGGCCGGCACCGGCGGCCCGGCCGTCAGGCTCAGCGGCAGCACGCCCGCCCAATGGGGCAGCGACAGGTCCTGCGGATCGTCGGCCGGCGGGCCGCTGCGCACCTTCGCCGACACCTCGACGAGGTCGAGAGCGAGCACCCCTGTCGCGGCGAGCTCGCGCGCATCGGGGGCTCGGCAGTCGGCGGCGCGCCCCGGCGCGATGTGATCGAGCAGGCCGCCCAGCGCCCTCGACTTCTCCGCCGGATCGTCCACCATGCGCGCATCGCCCAGCACCACCACCGAGCGGAAGTTCACCGAGTGGTGCATCGCCGAGCGGCCCAGCACCAGACCGTCGACCAGGGTCGCGGTGACGCAGACCGGCAGGCCCGACCCCGTGGCTTCGGCCGCCTTCGCCGCCAGCACCGGGCCGCCGCCGGACGAACCGTGCAGGTAGAGCGTTTCGTCGAGCCGGGCGTGCGTGGTGGGCAAGACGACCGGTCGACCGGCGCTCAGGTAGCCCAGGTGGCAGATCAGCGCCTCGTCCAGGATGGCGTGCACCGTGGGCCGGTCGTAGTGCGCCCGGTCCCGGTAGCGGGTCGGCGTGGTGCGTGCGGTCGGTCGGTATGCGGTGTCCACAGCGTTGCCCTTAGTTTTGTCCTAGTACATAATGTATTGCGTGCCAGTACAAAACAGCATAACCGGAACCGGCGCGGAGTCCATAGCCGCCAGCGTCGAGGCGGCGATATCGGGCGGCGCTTTGGCGCCCGGCGACGCGCTACCGCCGGTGCGGGAGCTGGCCATCCAGCTCGGCGTCAACGCCAACACCGCCGCCGCGGCCTACCGCCTGCTGCGTCAGCGCGGGGCCGTCGAGACCGCCGGCCGGCGCGGCACCCGCGTGCGCCATCGCCCGGCGACCACCCCGCGCTCGCTGCTCGGGCTGGACGTGCCCGCCGGCGTGCGCGACCTGTCCACCGGAAATCCGCACCCCGCCCTGTTGCCCATCGCGGGCGCGTCGCCGGCCGGTCCGGACGCGAACCCGGTGCTCTACGGCGAGCCGGCCGTCTCGGCGGCGCTGGGGGAGTTCGCCCGCCGCGCACTGTCCGCCGACGGGGTTCCCGCCGATCACCTGGCGGTGACCAGCGGCGCGCTGGACGGCATCGAACGCGCGCTCACCGCGCACCTGCGCCCCGGCGATCGCGTCGCCGTCGAGGATCCGGGCTGGGCCAACCTTCTCGATCTGCTTGCGGGACTGGGTCTTTCGGCCGAACCGGTGCGGGTCGACGACGACGGCCCACTGCCCGACGACCTGGACCGCGCGCTGCGCGGCGGGGTGCGCGCGCTGGTGCTCACCAACCGCGCCCAAAATCCCACTGGCGCCGCGCTTTCGGCCGATCGCGCCGCTGTGCTGGGCGCGCTGTTGGCGCGGCGGGCCGAGGACCTGCTGGTGGTGGAAGACGACCACTGCGCCGGCATCTCCGGCGCACCGCTGCACACCCTGGCCGGCCGCACCGCGCACTGGGCGTTCGTCCGCTCGGCGTCCAAGGCCTACGGCCCCGACCTGCGGGTGGCCGTGCTTGCCGGCGACCATCGCACCGTCGAGCGGGTGCGTGGCCGGTTGCGGCTCGGGCCGGGCTGGGTGAGCCACATCCTGCAGCGGCTGGCCGTCGACTTGTGGTCCGACCCGGCGGCGGCGCAGCTGGTGGCGACCGCCGAGCGGGACTACGCCCAAAGCCGAACCCGGCTATGCGATGCCCTGGCCGAGCGCGGCGTCGAGGCGCACGGGCGCTCCGGGCTCAACGTGTGGGTGCCGGTTCCCGACGAGGCGGTCGCCGTGTCGCGCCTGCTCGCCGCGGGCTGGGCGGCCGCACCGGGTAGCCGGTTCCGGATGCACACGCCGGCGGGCATCCGCATCACGATCTCCGGCCTGACCGCCGACGAGATCGATCCCCTCGCCGACGCGGTCGGCCGGGCCATCGTGTAGCCGCCGCTCAGGCGCCCTCGTCGTCGTTGGCGCCGGGCCCGGGACCGCTCCACAACAGCTCAATGCCGGGATGCGGCGGCATGTCGTGGCGCACGGCGTGCCGGCCCGACGGCGGATTGGTGGCGCGGCGGCTCGGCTTGCGCCGGCAGATGCGTCGCAGTGGGTGACCGAATTCAGATTGACTCATGGCGGCATCATCGGGGGTCGACCCGCGGCGGCGCCATTCAGTTATCCACAGCCCGTTCACGTCGAGAGAATCGCGATGAAGACTTTTGGAGGATTCCGGCGGCTTGGGCAACTTCGCGGTACGCGGCCGCCAGGCTCGACAACGTCGAATGAGCGTTGCGGCCACTCGGGTTGGGAACCACCCACAGTTCGGTTGCGTCATATGGCGACGCCTGCTTGCCCGCCTCAGCGCGGCGCTGACCGAAAGCGTCTCGGTATGCGGTGATCCCGAGGACTGCGACGACACGCGGGACGAGATTTTCAACCATCCGGTCCAGTTTCCGCCTGCCGCTGATCAGTTCGGCGGCGGTGAGCTCGTCGGCGCCCGCGGTCGCCCTGTCGACCAGGTTGGTAATGCCGATCCCGCGCCGCACCAGGTATTTCCAGTCGTCCGGCGCAAACCCTGACGAGGCGTCGATCAAGTGATCGGTGATGCCGGCGCGGTACAACGCCGGCCAGAACCGATTGCCGCGAGGCGCGAAATGTGCTTGTACAGCAGCGGTTCGCAGGCCGGGATTAATGCCCACGAACAGCAGTCGGACCTTCTCGGAGATCAGGTCGGGCACGGTGCTGCCGTGGAATCGCTTCAGCTCCTCCCGGGTGAAGCGGAGCTCATCCATGGTGTGACGAAGCGCGATCAGCCGGAGCCACCCGCGCTCCGCAATATCGCGAATGAATGCCCAGGCAGCTCGGTCCTGTCGGGATGAACCGCCGGTTCGTCCCAGGCCAGCACCAGCTCACCGCTGACCGGGACCCGCACCTGCTCGGCGCTCAGGTTGCACGCGATGCGCAACCGTCCGCGCGCGATGACGATCCAGCCTTGGTCCTCGTCGTAGTCGACGGTCAGGTGTTCCAGCCAGGGGTCGGCGAGGTCGGGGTCGTCGCGCCGCAACGCGATCAGGTCGCGGTAGAGGCGGTGCAGCCGGGCGTGCTCGCCGGTGTCGATTTCGGCCCAATCCAGCTTGGAGTCGGCGAACGTCTGCGGGTCCTGCGGGTCGGGAATCTCGTCGGCGTCCCAGCCGTGTTCGGCGAACTCGGCCTTGCGTCCCTCGGCGGTGGCCTTCGCCAGTTCCGGTTCGGGGTGCGAGCTGAAGAACTGGAACGGGGTCGACGCCGCGTATTCCTCACCCATGAAAAGCATGGTGGTGTAAGGAGATCCGAGGACGAGCGCGGCCTTGACCGCCAGCTGGCCGCCGGTCAGGTTCTGCGACGGCCGGTCACCCAGGGCCCGGTTGCCGACCTGATCGTGCGTGCAGGTGTAGGCGACCAGGCGGGTGGCCGGGATGCCGGATTCCGCGCTGGTGTCCAGCGGCCGGCCGTGCCGGCGATGCCGGAACGACGAATAGGTGGCGGCGTGAAAGAAGCCGTGGCGCAAGGTCTGGGCCAGGGTGGCCAGGCTGCCGAAGTCGGCGTAGTAGCCCTGGCGCTCGCCGGAGACCGCGGTGTGGATGGCGTGATGGATGTCGTCGGCCCACTGCCCGGTCAGGCCGTAGCCGCCGCGGTCGCGCGGGGTGATCAGCCGTGGGTCGTTCAGGTCGCTCTCGGCGATCAGCGACAGCGGGCGCCCCAATTGCTGGGCCAGCCAATCCGTTTCGGTCGCGAGCTCCTCGAGGATATGAATCGCGGTGGTGTCCACCAGCGCGTGGACGGCGTCCAGGCGCAGGCCGTCGGCATGGAAGTCGCGCATCCAGCGCAGCGCGCAGCCGATGATGTAGCGGCGCACGTCGTCGGAGTCGGCGTCGGCGATGTTGATGCCCTCGCCCCACGGGTTGCTCGCCGACGACAGGTAGGGCCCGAAGCGCGGCAAATAGTTGCCCGACGGGCCGAGGTGGTTGAACACCGCGTCGATCAGCACCCCCAGACCCTTGGCGTGGCAGGCGTCGACGAAGCGAACCAGCCCATCGGGGCCGCCGTAGGGTTCGTGCACGCTGTACCACAGCACGCCGTCGTATCCCCAACCATGGGTGCCGGCAAAGGAATTCACCGGCATCAGCTCGACGAAGTCCACGCCGAGATCCACCAGATAGTCCAGCTTCTCGATGGCGGAGTCGAAGGTGCCCGCCTCGGTGAACGCGCCCAGGTGCAGCTCATAGATCACCGCACCCTCGACCGGGCGGCCGGCCCACGCGCTATCGGTCCAGCTCGCGGCGGCCGGATCCCACAACTGCGAGCGGGCGTGCACGCCCTCGGGCTGGCGCGGTGAGCGCGGGTCGGGCAGCACGGTGGGGTCGTCGTCGAGCAGGTAGCCGTAGCGAGCGTCCGGCGCGGTGTCCACGCGCGCATGCCACCAACCGTCGGCCGAGCGCGTCATGGGGTGCGTCTGCCCGTCGACGTCGAGGCGAACCTGCGCGGGCTTGGGCGCCCAGACCCGGAAGTCAGTCATGATGGCGCTCCAGCAGCACGACGGGCAGGTCGGCGAACAATTGTGCCGCCGAGGTGGGGCCGTCGGCGATCACGCCGGTGAGCGCGTCCTTCCAGGTTCCGTCCGGCAACGGCACAACCGTATTGCCCCAACCGGTTTCGGCAAGCCGCACGGTCCAGCGGGTGACCGCCACCACGATGTCCTCGCCGCGGCGAAACGCCAGCACGTGGTCACTGGCCTCGCCGTTGGCCAGGAGCGGGACGTAGACGCCGTGCAGGAAGGTGTCCGCGTGCTGGCGGCGCACGCGCAGCGCCGTGGTGACGACCCGGATTTTCGGATGTTTCAAGTCCTGCAGAGCGGCGCGCCGGGCCGAGTAGTCCACGGCCCGACGGTTGTCCGGGTCCACCAGGCTGTCGTCCCACAGCTCGGTGCCCTGGTACACGTCGGGAATCCCGGGCACGGTCAGCGCCAGCAGCTTCTGGGCCAGCGCGTCGCTGGCGGCATGCGGATTGAGTTGGGCGACAAGCTCGGTCAGCTGGCCGGCCACCGGACCGTCGAGCACGCTGTCCAGCCACCGGTGCACCGCGTCCTCGAATTCGGCGTCCGGGTCGTTCCACGAGGTATGCCAGGATGCTTCGCGGATGGCCTTCTCGGCGTAGCCGTGCAGCCGCTCGCGCAGCTCGGCGGTGACCTCGCCGCCGACCGGCCATACGCCGAAGATGTTCTGCCACAAGAACTGTCCGGTCGCCGGATCCGGGGAGGGGGCATGGACCTCCCAGCGGGCGAGGAACTCGGTCCACAGCGACGGCACCTGCGACAGCACCGAGATCCGGGCGCGCACGTCCTCGCCGCGCTTGGTGTCGTGCGTGGTGAGCGTCGTCATGGTCTGCGGCCACAACCGGGCGCGGGTGGCGGCGCTGTGGTGAAACTCGGCGGCACCGACACCAAAGCGGTGCGGCTCGCCGCCCACCTCGTTCAGCGAGACCAGCCGGGCGTCGCGGTAGAACAGGCAGTCCTCGACGGCCTTGGCGGTGACGGCCCCGCAGAGCTGCTGCAGGCGGGTGGCCGGCTCCCCGCCGCGGGCCAGCGCCGCGGCAAGCACCTGCAGTGCGGGCCCCAATTCCGGTGCGGCCGCCTGGGTTTCGGCCAGCGCGGTGGGCAGCAGCGCGACCAGGCCGGGGTAGTCGCTGCGGTAGACCCCGAGGTGGGTGAGCAGCGCGGCCACCGCCTCGGGCAGCTGCGGGTGGTCGACGCCGGCCGCGGCCACGATGCTGCGGCGCAACCGGCGCAGTTCACTTGCCAAGGTTTCGGTGGCCGAACGGGTCTTGAGGTCCACCAGCATGTCCGGCATCGCCCCGTAGTCCACCCCGGTGGATTCCACCAGCGCGGTCAGCGCGGGGGCGCCGTCCGGATCCACCAGCACCCCGCCGATTTCGCGCAACACGTCATAACCGGTGGTGCCGCCGACCGGCAGGGTCGGCTCGAGCGCCTCGTCGACGGCCAGGATCTTCTCGATCACGATCCAGGCTTGCGGGCCGGTCAGTTCGCGCAGCCACGCCAGGTATCCGCACGGATCCGACAGGCCGTCGGGGTGGTCGATGCGGATGCCGTCGACCAGGCCCTCAGTGAACCACCGGCCGACCTCGGCGTGGGTGGCGTCGAAAACCGCGCGGTCCTCCTGGCGCAGCCCGGCCAGCGAGGTGATCGAGAAGAAGCGACGGTACCCGCACACGCCGTTGCGCCAGCCGACCAACCGGTAGTGCTGGCGGTCGTGCACCTCCGGCCCGGTGCCCGCCGCGGTGCCCGGCGCGATCGGCAGCGCCAGATCACCCAGCCGCAGCAGCTCCCCGTCGACGGTGAGGTCCGCGGCGTCGTCGTCGGATCCCAGCACCGGCAGCACGATGCGGCCGTCGTCGTCGAGGTCCCAGTCAATGTCGAAATACGTTGCGTAGGGCGAGGAACGGCCGTTGCGCAGGACGTCCCACCACCACGGGTTCTGCTGGGGCACGTCGATGCCCACGTGGTTGGGCACGATGTCGACGATCAGGCCCATGCCGCGCTCCCGCGCCGCGGCCGACAACCGCGCCAGGCCTTCGCGGCCGCCGATCTCGGGGGACACCGTCGTCGGGTCGGTGACGTCGTAGCCGTGACTGGACCCGGGCGCCGCGGTCATGATCGGAGACAGATACAGGTGCGACACCCCGAGGTCGTTCAGGTAGTCGAGCAGGTTTTCCGCGTCGGCGAAGGTGAACGCGAACCCACTGGATTCACCACGCAATTGCAACCGGTAGGTGGAGATGACGGGTAAGGCCATGCGTCACTGCGTCTTACGCAAGACCAGCAGCGAGCGTGAGGGCAGTGACACCTTCTCCTCGGCGGTCACCACCTGGTCGGCCCCTTCTTTGCGGCCCGTCGGTTCGTTGGTGTCCAGTTCCACGGTCCACTCTTTCGCGTAGTCACTATTCGGCGTCGCGAACTCCACCGGATCTTCACCGGCGTTGAAACACAACAGGAATGAGTCGTCGACGACCCGCTCACCGCGCGCGTTGGGTGCGCTGATGGCCTCGCCGTTGAGGAACACCGCCACGCACTTGTGAATGCTTTCGCCCCAATCCTCGTGGGTCATCTCGCGGCTGCTCGGATTCAGCCAGGCGATGTCGCGCACCTCGTCGCCGCTGCGGATCGGCTCGCCCTCGAAGAACCGGCGCCGCCGAAACACCGGGTGCCGCTTGCGCAGCGTGCTCACCCGGCGGGCGAACTTCAGCAGGTCGGCGTTCTTGTCGACCAAAGACCAATCCATCCAAGATAATTCGGAGTCCTGGCAGTACACGTTGTTGTTGCCGTTCTGGGAGCGGCCGAACTCGTCGCCATGGGCGATCATCGGCGTGCCCTGGCTGAGCATCAGCGTCGCCCAGAAGTTGCGCATCTGGCGACAGCGCAGGTCGGTGATGTCGGGATCATCGGTGGGGCCTTCGACGCCGCAGTTCCACGAGCGGTTGTGGCTCTCGCCATCCCGGTTGTCCTCCCCGTTGGCCATGTTGTGCTTCTCGTTGTAGGACACCAGGTCGTTCAGGGTGAACCCGTCGTGCGCGGTGACGAAGTTGATGCTGGCGCTGGGACGCCGGCCGGTCGCCTCATACAGGTCCGACGACCCGGTCAGCCGGGAAGCGAACTCGCCCAGGGTTGCGGGCTCGCCCCGCCAGTAATCGCGCACAGTATCGCGATACTTCCCGTTCCACTCGGTCCACAAACCCGGGAAATTTCCGACTTGATATCCGCCCTCGCCGACATCCCACGGTTCGGCGATCAATTTGACCTGGCTGACGATCGGATCCTGCTGCACCAGATCGAAGAACGCGCTCAGCCGGTCGACGTCGTGCAGCTCGCGGGCCAGCGTGGCGGCCAGATCGAAGCGGAACCCGTCGACGTGCATCTCGGTCACCCAGTACCGCAGCGAATCCATGATCAGCTGCAGTACGTGCGGGTGGCGCGGGTTGAGGCTGTTGCCGGTGCCGGTGTAGTCCTTGTACAGCCGCAGGTCGGTGTCGACGAGCCGGTAGTAGGCGGCGTTGTCGATGCCGCGGAAGTTGATGGTCGGCCCCAGGTGGTTGCCCTCGGCGGTGTGGTTGTACACCACGTCGAGGATCACCTCGATGCCGGCTTCGTGGAAGCTGCGCACCATCGACTTGAACTCCGCGACGCTCGACGTGCGGTTGGCCGCGTATTGATTGTGCGGCGCGAAATAGCCGAAAGTGTTGTAGCCCCAGTAATTTCGCAGACCCAGGTCCAGCAGCCGCTGGTCGTGCATGAACTGGTGCACCGGCATCAGCTCGATGGCGGTGACCCGCAGCGAGTGGAGGTGTTCGATGATCGCCGGGTGGGCCAGCCCGGCATAGGTGCCCCGAAGCTCCTCGGGGACACTGGGATGGGTCTGCGTCATCCCCTTGACGTGGGCCTCGTAGATGACCGTCTCGTGATACGGGGTCAGCGGCGCGCGGTCGGATCCCCAGTCGAAGAACGGATTGCTCACCACGCTGGTCATGGTGTGGCCCAGCGAATCGACCATCGGCGGAATCCCCGGGTCGAGCCCGTCGGCGTTGGGGCCGTTCGGGTCCCTCTCACCGAAGGCCTTCAGGTCATAGGAGAACAGCGCCTGACCAAAGGTGAAGTCGCCGTGAAAAGCCTTGCCGTACGGGTCGAGCAGCAGCTTGCTGGGGTCACACCGATGACCGGCCGCCGGGTCGAACGGGCCGTAGACGCGAAACCCGTAGCGCTGTCCGGGAGTGATGTTCGGCAGATACGCGTGCCAGACGAATCCGTCCACCTCGTCCAAGGGAATCCGCGACTCGCCGCCGTGATGGTCGATCAGGCACAGCTCGACCTTCTCGGCGATTTCGGAGAACAACGAGAAGTTCGTTCCCGCGCCGTCGTAGGAGGCGCCGAGCGGATAAGGGTTTCCCGGCCACACGGTGGCCAGCTTGGGTTGGTGGTTACCGCCTGGGTCTGAAGCGGGACTGTTGGTTGACACCCATCGACCTTATCCGCGCGCGGTTGCGCCCACCCGCGTTAGCGGCCAGGAGTAAGGCGGGTCACCACCAGCCGGTGGCCTCGGCGATCTGGCGGCCCAATTCGGGTGCCATGGTCCGCACGTAGGTCGGCGAGAGGTGGTGGGCGCCGTGATAGATCAGGATGTTTCCCTCGACCGGGCGGCACACGTCGGCGCGGCAGATCGCGTCGGACATGTCGAGCACCTTGAGCTGCGGGAACTGCGTGACGAAGTCCAGCGTCTGGTTGCGGTCGGAGAGCATGTCGGAACGCTTGATGGCGCACGACTGGGGGGTGCCGTTGCGTTTGGCGAGGCAGTCCGCCGGGTCGAACGGCTGGCCGTTCTTCACCAGCCACGGCGTGTCCCGCATCCCGAGAATCGGAATGTTGTTGTCGGACAACGTCTGCCAGATTCCGATATAGGTGGCGGGCATCACGTCGCCGGACTTGATGTTCCACGGCCGGGTGGTGGTGGTGAACACGTAATCGGGCCGGTCGGTGACCAGTTTGGTCATCGTTCGCTGCACCCACTCCCGGCATTGCGGGTAGGGGGCGTTGTTGCCCATGATCAGCGGGACCTGCTCGGTCGACAGGGGACAGCCCATCTTCAGGTACGTCACGACCTTGAAGTGGTGCAGCTTGCCCAGGATGTCGAGCGCGGGCAGCCAGTGTTCGGCGTGCGACCCGCCCGCCAGCGCGATGGTCCGGTCGGCGGCCATATCGCCGTAGGTGCAGGTGACCACCGCGGGGTTGACGAAGTCGCTGATGCAGCCGTCTCGGGTCGAGACGGGCAGGTCCTGCTTGACCTCTAAGACGGTGGGCCGCATGGGCAGTGCGGGCACCCGCACGCGTTCGGTGAGGGCGCGGGCACCGGGGTAGTCCTGCGGGTTGAGGACGCTGAGTTCCTTGCCGGCCGACCGCAGGACGGTGACGTGCTGGCGCCAGGTGAACGAGGTGGCCGTCAGGGTCACGCCCAGCAGCACGACGGCCGATCCCAGCGCCATCGTCGGCCGGGCCAGGCGCGTCACCCACGGAATCGCCGGCGCGGCGGCCGGCTTCGAGGAAGCGCGGTAGCGCAGTGGATCCTCGACGAGCCGGTTGGTGAGATAGGCCAGCACCCCCGACACCAACAGCAGCACCGCGCCTTCGACGAAGCCGGCGTGCTTGTGGCCGCTGTAGGACAGCCAGAAGATCAGCAGCGGCCAGTGCCACAGGTAGAGCGCGTACGCCATGGCGCCCAGCTCCACCAGGGGCCGCGTCGCCAGCAGCCGGTTGGGCAGCGGCAACCGGGCACCGGCGCCGCTCTGCAGGTTGGCTCCGACCAGGATCATCAGCATGGCGGCGCCGACCGGCACCAGCGCCCACGGGCCGGGGAACTCCTGCACGCCGTCGATCAGCGCCCCGCAGGACAGCACCGCGCCCAGCGCGACGGTGGCCAGCACCGTCCGCAACCACATGGGCCAGTGGACGCGGGTCACCAGCGCGCCGACCAGCGCGCCCAGCAACAACTCCCAGCCCCGCGCGAAGCTGTTGTAGTAGGCCGCCGCCTGGTCCTGCTGATGGGCGACGATCGCGTAGCCGAACGAGGCCACCGTCAACGCGGACAGGACCACCACGAGCGCGATCCGCAGCCGGACCGCGCGCCGAAACAGCAAGGCCAGCCCGGCGATCAACAGCAGGAAGCTGACGTAGAACTGGCCCTGCACCGACATCGACCAGATGTGCTGCAAGGGGCTCACGGCCTCGCCCGCCCGCAGGTAGTCCGAGGCGGTGTTGGCCAGCTCCCAGTTTTGGTAGTAGCCGAGGCTGGCCAGGCTCTGGTCGGCGAAGGTCTCCCAGCGGGTCTCCGGTTGCACCAGGATGGTCAGCACCGCGCACCCGGCCAGCACCACGACCAGCGCGGGAACCAGCCGCCGGACGAGCCGGACCACCTCCGCCACCGGCGACAGCGGCACGGCCGGGTTCAGCGCGGCGCGGATGATCTTGCCGCCGAAGAAGAATCCGGACAGCGCCAGGAACACGTCCACGCCGCCGGAGACCCGGCCGAACCAGATATGGAAGACGGCGACCAGGGCGATGGCGATGCCACGCAGGCCGTCGAGGTCGTAGCGATAGAACCCCTGGGACCCCGTTTTGCGCGCTCCCGTCGCGACCGGATCGGCGGTGGCGTCCGGTGTAGGAGACGGTGGCGGGGTCGGCATGATCGCCAGTTAATTTACCGAAAACCCGCCACGAGCTCCCGACAGCTCGCGGCGGCGAGGCCGCTCAGCGGGGCGGGAAGCAAGTGGCGGGTGTCGGACGGCCAACACACGGCCCGAAAATTACCTGCCGATGCCGGCGCCGGTCGGCTGCAACGGCGACTGCTGGGCCGGCAGCTGCACGGGCGCCTGCTGAAACGGCGACTGCTGCAGCGGGGCCTGCTGGCCGGGCAGCTGTTGGGGGGCCTGCTGGTAGGGCGACTGCTGCGCCGGGGCCTGCTGTGCCGGGGCTTGTTGCAGCGGGGCCTGCTGGGTGGGCAGCTGTTGGGGGGCCTGCTGGTAGGGCGACTGCTGCGCCGGGGCCTGCTGTGCCGGGGCTTGTTGCAGCGGGCCCTGCTGGCCGGGCAGCTGCTGCGGTGCCTGTTGCAGCGGCGTCTGCTGCGGTGCCTGCTGCAGCGGCGTCTGCTGCGCCGGAGTGGCGCCGAGCACCCGGACCATGTACGGCGTCATGCCGTTGGTGCGCACCGGTGAGACCTGCACGACGTCGCCGACCTCGAGCATCTGGTTGTTGCCCAGGTACATGGCGACGCTCTGGGTGCCCTCGGGGCCGTAGAAGATCAGGTCACCCTTGCGGGCCTGCTGCGGCAGGATCTTCTGTCCGACCCGGTAGATCGCGCCCGAGGACCGGGGTAGCTTGATGCCGGCGCCGGCGTAGGCGTACTGCATCAGCCCGGAGGCGTCGAAACCGACGGTGTTGATGCCGGTGCCGGTGCCGCGGGTGGGGCCGTTGATGCCGCCACCGGCCCAGGAGAACGGCACACCGCGCTGCGACAGACCGCGGGCGATCACCACGTCGGTGGCCTGCTGGTAGTCCATCGACCTGGCGCCCGGGTCGGCGGTCGCGATGGTGGGAACCACCATCGGCGCCCCGAGCAGCGCCAATCCGATCGCGAAGGCGTAGATGCGTTTCATTTTGTGGCCTTTCCCTGGCCTCTCCAGGCGCTCAATGGGCCTCGACGCGGTGACCTCGCGCGTCCGCCCCCGGTTCATGAACCGAGCGACGGCCTCCACGCTGGGGCCGACACCGTCCATGGCACTTGCGAAGTGACTCAGCGGTTGCCCGCTGATTCACATCAGTCACACAAGCCACTTTGACAACAGATGTTGTTAGCCGCCAGGCCCAGGCGGGATTTTTTGTCGTACCGTGACCGGACGGTGACAGGCGCACCGAATTCCATATGCGCAGTTGTGATTTCGGTCTCAGTTGGCGACGAAGCCGCGCGCCGGGGCCGACCAGGCCGGCCGGGCGATTAGAGCCAGTAGCGTTCGCTGAACATCGTCAGCAGCGACCCGGCCACCGAGCTGACCATGACCAGCGCCAGCGCCAGCACCGGCCAGAAGGACATGTACCAGCCCTTCAGGATCGAGACGACCGGGCCGACGACGGCGGCGGTGATGGCCGCGCCGAGGCCGCCCCACACCACCGGGTGGATGTAGAGGTCCAGGCCGTAGGGGACCGGCCCGCAGGTCTCGTCCTCGCAGACGTTCGCCAGAAAGCCGAAAAGCCGCGTCGGCCAGGTGGTCGCCGTGGCCAGCACGGCGAGCAGGACCAGGAGAGCGACGGTGCAGATGACGTCCCAGGGCGCAATCCGCACCCGGATCACCCGGGGCACTGCGGAGGTTTCGGCGTCGTAGTCCACCAGCGGGTAGTGCGTGTCCCTCGACCAGCCCGGCCCGAGCGCGGGATCGGCCTCGGGTCCCGGCGCTGCGCTGTCGGACTGCTGCGACGTGGCCATGATGTCCCATGCTTCCCGACGTCGCAATTTTGCGCGAATCGGCTGCTTTACCCTCGATCACTATGCCGGCGGCGAAGGCCGGGCTGACGCCCGAGCAGATCAGCGCGATCGACGCCGCGCACCTGTGGCACCCCTACAGCACCATCGGCGCCGAGCCCGTCGCGCCCGTGGTCGCGGTCGGTGCCCGTGGCCCCCGGCTCACCCTGATCCGCGACGGCGAGCCGGTCGAGGCGCTCGACGCCATGAGCTCCTGGTGGACCGCCATCCACGGACACGGCCACCCGGTGCTGGACGCCGCCCTCACCGCCCAGCTCGGCGCGATGAACCACGTCATGTTCGGCGGGCTGACCCACGAACCCGCGGCGCGGCTGGCCCAGTTGCTGGTGGACATCACCCCGGCGGAGCTGCAGACGGTGTTCTTCAGCGACTCCGGCTCGGTGTCGGTGGAGGTGGCGGTGAAGATGGCGCTGCAGTACTGGCGCAGCCGCGACCGGCCCGGCAAGCACCGGCTGATGACCTGGCGCGGCGGCTACCACGGCGACACCTTCACCCCGATGAGCGTCTGCGACCCCGACGGCGGCATGCACTCACTGTGGAGCGACATCCTGGCCCGGCAGGTGTTCGCCCCGCAGGTGCCCCGCGATTACGACCCGGCCTACAGCGCGGCGTTCGAGGAACAGCTGGCCGGCCACGCCGCCGAGCTGGCCGCCGTCGTCGTCGAGCCCGTCGTCCAGGGCGCCGGCGGCATGCGCTTCCACGACCCGCGATACCTGCGCGACCTGCGCGACATCTGTCGACGGCACGAGGTACTGCTCGTCTTCGACGAGATCGCCACCGGCTTCGGGCGCACCGGCGAACTCTTCGCGGCCGACCACGCCGGGGTGAGCCCGGACATCATGTGCGTCGGCAAGGCGCTCACCGGGGGATACCTCACCCTGGCCGCCACCTTGTGCACCGCCGACATCGCCCACACCATCAGCGCGGGTGAGGCGGGAGCGCTGATGCACGGCCCCACGTTCATGGCCAACGCGCTGGCCTGCGCGGTGTCGGTGGCCAGCGTCGAGGTGTTGCTCGGGCAGGACTGGCGGTCACGGGTCGCCGAGATCGGCGCCGGGCTGGCGGCCGGTCTCGAGCCCGCCCGGGCGCTGCCGGGCGTGCGCGACGTGCGGGTGCGCGGCGCCATCGGCGTCATCGAATGCGAGCGGCCGGTCGACCTGGCCGTCGCCACCCCGGCGGCCCTGGACCACGGCGTCTGGCTGCGCCCGTTTCGCAACCTGGTCTACGCCATGCCGCCCTACATCTGCACGCCCGGCGAGATCGCGCAGATCACCTCGGCGATGGTCGAGGTGGCGACGCGAACGGGCTCTCGTAGGCTCTAGGGCGATGAAGGCACCGATCGAGGTCTCCCCGCTGGCCTGGCTGGAGGCGGTGGAACGGCAGCGCCGCGAGGCCGGGTTGCGCCGCTCGCTGCGGCCGCGTCCGGCCGTCGCCACCGAGCTGGACCTGGCCTCCAACGACTACCTCGGGCTGTCGCAGCACCCCGAGGTGATCGACGGCGGCGTCGCCGCGCTGCGCATGTGGGGCGCCGGTGCCACCGGATCCCGGCTGGTCACCGGCGACACCGAACTGCACCAGCGGTTCGAGGCCGAGTTGGCCGACTACGTGGGCGCGGAATCGGGCCTGCTGTTCTCCTCCGGCTACGCGGCCAACCTGGGTGCCGTCGTCGGGTTGTCGGGCCGGGGTTCGCTGCTGGTCTCGGATGAGCTCTCGCACGCGTCGCTGGTGGACGCCTGCCGGCTGTCGCGGGCGCGGGTGGCGGTGACCCCGCACCGCGACGTCGGCGCCGTGGCGGCCGCGCTGCTGACGCGGGCCGAGGAACGCGCGGTCGTCATCACCGAGTCGGTGTTTTCCACCGACGGTGCCCTGGCGCCGCTGCGCGAACTGCACGAGGTGTGCCGCGCGCACCGCGCCCTGCTCATCGTCGACGAGGCGCACGGCCTGGGCGTGCGCGGCGGCGGGCGGGGGCTGCTGCACGAGGCTGGACTGGCCGGGGCGCCCGACGTGGTCATGACCACCACGCTGTCCAAGGCGCTGGGCAGCCAGGGCGGCGCGGTGCTGGGGCCGGCGTCGGTGCGCGCGCATCTGATCGACGCGGCGCGCACGTTCATCTTCGACACCGGCCTGGCCCCGGCGGCGGTGGGCGCCGCGCGGGCCGCCCTGGGTGTGCTGCGGTCCGAACCCTGGCGCCCGGACGCGGTGTTGCGCCACGCCGCCATGCTGGCCGAGGTCTGCGGGGTGGCCGAGGTGCCGCAATCGGCGGTGGTCTCGGTGATCCTGGGCGACCCGGACGTCGC
>NZ_QMEU01000061.1 GCF_003284975.1 Mycobacterium colombiense | reverse complement strand
ACACGGTTGGCGCACACCGGCGCTGGCCGCGCCGCCGCTGGACGAGGTGCGCCCGGCGATCGAAGAGCATCTGCGCGGCTCCGCGCGGCGACGCGCGTTCCGGCTGTGGCTGGACGAGCGCCGCGCCGCGCTGGTGGAGCTGGCGCCCGGCTACGAGCATCCCGGTGACCCCCGGCAACCCGACAACACCCACCGGCACTGAGCGCCGTGCTCACCCTCGCGCTGGACATCGGCGGCACGAAAATCGCTGCGGGGCTGGTAGATTCGGGAGGAAAGCTGGTGTACACCGCCATCCGCCCCACGCCGGTCACGACCGTCCCCGACGACGTCTGGGCCGTCGTCGAAGCGACGATCGCCGACGCGCTGGCGGCGAGTGACGCCAGCGTCACGGCGGTGGGGATCGCGTCGGCCGGGCCCATCGATCTGCGCAGCGGCTCCGTCAGCCCCATCAACATCGGCAGCTGGGACCGGTTCCCGTTGCGCGACAGGGTCGCCGCGGCGGTGCCCGGGCTGCCGGTGGTTCTGGCCGGCGACGGCGTCTGTATGGCGTTGGGGGAGCACTGGATTGGCGCGGGCAAAACGGCGGGACCCGACGCCCGATTCCTGCTCGGCATGGTGGTCTCCACCGGGGTGGGCGGCGGCCTGGTGCTCGACGGCGTCCCCTACTCGGGGCGCACCGGCAACGCCGGTCACGTCGGGCACGTGGTGGTCGAGCTGGACGGCCGGCCCTGCACCTGCGGCGGGCACGGCTGCGTCGAAACCGTCGCGTCCGGGCCGTGGATGGTGCGCTGGGCGCGGGAAAACGGATGGTCCGCGCCGGCCGGCGCCGGCGCGAGCGACCTGGCCGCCGCCGCGGCATCGGACCCGTTGGCGCAGCGGGCGTTTCAGCGCGGAGCCAACGCGCTTGCCGCGATGATCGCCTCCGTCGGTGCGGTGTGCGATCTGGACCTGGTGGTGATCGGGGGAGGCGTCGCCAGATCCGGGCCGCTGCTCTTCGACCCGCTGCGCGCGAAGCTCGCCGGATACGCCGGCCTGGACTTCTTGTCCGGGCTGCGGGTGGTGCCGGCCGAACTCGGCGGTGCGGCCGGCCTGATCGGCGCCGCCCGGCTCGCGGGCCTCGGCTGACCCGGTGCGGGTTTCATGCCAAGGTCATTGTCATGAACCACAGCATCGACGCCCTCGCGGTCGTGGTCACCGGGCTGCTGGTCGGTGTGGAGCTGGCGGTCGCGGTGTTCTTCCACCCGCTCATCGCCCGGCTGCCCGACGACGCCTTCCGGGCGGCGCGCGGCGGCGCCGGCCGGGCCCTGGGCACGACGATGCCCTTCTGGTACGCCATCGTGCTGCTGCTGTTGGTGTCGCTCGCGATCCAGGAGCGCGGCGCCCCACGCGATTGGCTCTGCGGCATCGCCGCGGGCCTGATGGCCGTGGTGGTGCTGCTGACGGTCACCCTGCTGGTGCCGATCAACAACCGCATCGCGAAGTGGCCCAGCACCGGTGAGCTCTCGCGCGAGCTCGCCGCCCGCTGGGATCGCCGGCACCGCGTGCGGGTGATTCTGCTGTTGGCGGCGTTCGTGCTACTAGCCCTCGCCGTCACCTGAGTCCGCCGTTTTGGCTGACCGCGCCAGGTCGCGCTATTCTGTTGGCCGATCCACCGAAGACCGTCGGTCACCGAGCAATCGGTTGAAGGTCCGGGAGCATCCCGGCGGCCCACGCAGGAGGACGAGGCATCAGTGCCGGCCCGCGCCGGCGCCTATTTCACGCCCCGGCCGCTTCTGCGCCGGGGCGTTCGTCGTTCTTGGGGGATCGAGACGACACGTCGCATTGACTTTCACTTCAGGAGGTAGGCATGGCCAGGGCTGACAAGGCCACCGCCGTTGCAGACATCGCCGAGCAGTTCAAGGAATCGACCGCGACCCTGATCACGGAATACCGCGGTCTGACCGTCGCCAACCTGGCCGAGCTGCGGCGCTCGCTGGGCGGGGCGGCCACCTACTCGGTGGCCAAGAACACGCTGGTCAAGCGGGCGGCCTCGGAGGCCGGGGTCGAAGGGCTCGACGAGCTTTTCGCGGGCCCGACGGCCATCGCCTTCGTCACCGGGGAACCGGTCGACGCCGCCAAGGCGATCAAGACCTTCGCCAAGGAACACAAGGCGCTGGTCATCAAGGGCGGCTACATGGACGGCCGTGCGCTGACGGTCGCCGAAGTTGAGCGCATCGCCGACCTCGAGTCGCGCGAGGTGCTGCTGGCCAAGCTGGCCGGCGCGATGAAGGGCAACCTCGCCAAGGCGGCCGGGCTGTTCAACGCCCCGGCGTCGCAGGTCGCCCGCCTGGCGGCCGCCCTGCAGGAGAAGAAGGCCGCAGAAGGGCCAGCAGCTCCGGCGGCTCCGCCCGCTGCCGCGGAACCCGCCGCGGAGTCCACCGGAGAACCCGCTTCGGAAGCACCCGCCGAGGCGCCGGAAACCCCGGCCGAAGCCGAATAACAACCACCCCGGAACCTGGGAAAAACAAGGAAGGACCCACACCCATGGCAAAGCTGTCCACTGACGACCTGCTCGACGCGTTCAAGGAAATGACCCTGCTGGAGCTGTCCGACTTCGTGAAGAAGTTCGAGGAGACCTTCGAGGTCACCGCGGCCGCCCCGGTCGCCGTTGCCGCCGCCGGCGGTGGCGCCGCCGGTGGCGCGCCCGCCGAGGCCGCCGAGGAGCAGTCGGAGTTCGACGTCATCCTCGAGGCCGCCGGTGACAAGAAGATCGGCGTCATCAAGGTGGTCCGCGAGATCGTCTCCGGCCTGGGCCTCAAGGAGGCCAAGGACCTGGTCGACGGCGCGCCCAAGCCGCTGCTGGAGAAGGTGGCCAAGGAGGCCGCCGACGAGGCCAAGACCAAGCTCGAGGCCGCCGGCGCCACCGTCACCGTCAAGTAAGTCACTGCGCACCAAACCCCCGGGACCACCGTCCCGGGGGTTTCGTGCGCTCAGCGCCCCTGCATCGCCGTGTGCAGCGACCGCGTCACCCGCTCCGGTGAATCACCAAGGGCGACAAGCAGGTTCGACGTCATCGAGCCCAGCACTCCGACGACGGCCGAGCTGTCAGCGCCGTAATAGCCGGCCAGCTCCAGCATGACGAACCCGTGGATCAACGCCCAGAACTGGGCCGCGGTGGCCACCACGGTCGCGTCGTCGGTCGCGGCACCGACGGTGATCCGGCCGGCCACCATGCAGCGGTGCACTCCGCGCACCACGTGCGCGAAGCTCGGGTAGTCCCGCTCGATCTCGGCGACGGTTAGCGTCAGGACGTTGTGGGCGGGTGCGTTGATGCCGTGCGCGCTGGTGCTGCCGAACATCAGCCGGTACATGTGCGGGCGCTCGATGGCATAGCGGCGGTAGGCCGCCCCGATCACGAACAGGTCCGCGACCGGGTCGTCGGTGCGCGGCACCGTCAGCGCGGCGTCGAACTGCCGCAGGCCCTCCTCGGCCACCTCGGCGATGAGCCCGCGCATCCCGCCGAAATGGGTGTAGACCGCCATCGTGGAAGTTCCCGCGGCGCCGGCCACCTTGCGGGTCTGCAGGGCGTCGGGCCCGTCCTCGTCGAGCAGGGCGACCGCCGCGTGCAGCATTCCCTCGCGGACGCTGCGCTGAACGTCTGAAGTCATCGTTGCCATCTTCTCATCGGCGGCGTACCGTGCCAATAACGCTGAAATAACAATGTTATAGGAGCTCAGCCATGGCGACCGCGACACCCGTCAAGCCCGGCAATCCCTACCTCGAGGACTTTCTGGCGCCGGTGCGCACCGAGGTCACCGCGCACGACCTGCGCGTCACCGGGCGCATCCCCGACCACCTCGACGGGCGCTACCTGCGCAACGGGCCCAACCCCGTCGCCGAGGTGAACCCGGCCGTCTACCACTGGTTCAGCGGCGACGGCATGGTGCACGGGGTGTCGCTGCGCGGGGGCGAGGCGCGCTGGTATCGCAACCGGTGGGTGCGCACCGCCCACGTCTGCGCCGAACTCGGCGAGCCGGCGCCCAGCGGACTGAACCCGCGGGCGGGCATGCTCTCCGTCGGGCCCAACACCAACGTGCTGAGCCATGCCGGACAAACCCTCGCGCTCGTCGAAGGGGGCGGGGCGAACTACCGCCTGACCGACGAGCTGGACACCGAGGGCCCCTGCGATTTCGACGGGACGTTGTTCGGCGGCTACACCGCCCATCCGCACGCCGATCCGCGAACCGGCGAATTGCACGCGGTCTCCTACTCGTTCACCCGCGGGCACACCGTGCAGTACTCGGTCATCGACACCGCCGGCCGGGCCCGGTGCACGGTGGACATCGAGGTCGGCGGGTCGCCGATGATGCACGACTTCTCGCTGACCGACAAATACGTGGTGATCTACGACCTGCCGGTGACCTTCGACCCCGTGCAGGTGATGCCGACGAACGTGCCGCGCTGGCTGAGTCTGCCGGCCCGGCTGGTGCTGCAGTCGCTCATCGGACGCGTGCGGGTGCCCAGCCCGGTGACGACCGCGATCAACCGCAATCGCCAGCCGACCAACCGGATGCCCTACCGCTGGAACCCCGGCTACCAGGCGCGCATCGGCGTCATGCCGCGCGAGGGCGGCGGGAGCAGTGCGGGCAAGGATGCCATCCGCTGGTTCGACATCGAACCCTGCTACGTCTACCACCCCCTCAACGCCTACTCCGAGATGCGCGCTGGCGCAGAGGTTCTGGTGCTCGACGTGGTGCGCTACTCGCGGATGTTCGACCGCGACCTGCGCGGTCCCGGCGACAGCCTGCCGACGCTGGACCGCTGGACCGTCAACCTGGCCACCGGGGCGGTGACCAGCGAGCGCCGCGACGATCGCCCACAGGAATTTCCACGGATCAACGAGACGCTGTTGGGTGGGCGGCACCGGTACGGCTACACCATCGGCACCGAGGGCGGTTACCTGTCCGGCGGGGCGTCCGAGATGACCACCGCCCTGTACAAACACGACTACGTCACGGGTTCCTGCGCGGCCGCCGGCCTCGATGCCGGCCTTTTGCTCGGCGAGATGTCCTTTGTGCCCAATCCCACACCCCGCGCCGAGGACGACGGCATCCTGATCGGCTTCGGCTATCACCGCGAGCACGACGAGGGCCAACTGCTCTTGCTGGACGCGCAGACGCTCGAGCAGGTCGCCACCGTGCACCTGCCGCAGCGGGTGCCGATGGGCTTCCACGGCAACTGGGCGCCCACCGGCTAACGTTTGGCTAACACGCGCGTCAAATAAGTTGTGCCATCGGGGCTTCCGGGTGATCTCAGGACGGCCAATTTTTCCGGCAGTGCTCCGCATCCCTGATGCCGTGTGGCAGCCGTGCGCTACAGTGACTCATGCCACACAAAAGGGCAGGTGGCGGGCACGAGTGTCGACGGAAGGATTCCCCATGGGCGTCGCTATCGAGGTGAATGGACTCACGAAGTCCTTCGGCTCCTCGAGGATTTGGGAAGACGTGACGTTGGAAATCCCCGCCGGGGAGGTCAGCGTCCTGCTGGGGCCGTCGGGTACCGGCAAATCCGTGTTCCTGAAGTCCCTGATCGGTTTGTTGCGGCCCGAGCGCGGCTCGGTCGTCATCGACGGCACGGACATCCTGCAATGTACGGCCAAGGAGCTCTACGAGATCCGGACGCTGTTCGGCGTGATGTTCCAGGACGGTGCCCTGTTCGGATCGATGAACCTGTTCGACAACGCGGCTTTCCCGCTGCGCGAGCACACCAAGAAGAAGGAAGGCGAGATCCGTGACATCGTCATGGAGAAGCTGACCCTGGTCGGTCTCGGCGGCGACGAGAAGAAGTTCCCCGGAGAGATCTCCGGCGGTATGCGCAAGCGCGCCAGCCTGGCCCGCGCCCTGGTGATGGACCCGCAGATCATCCTGTGCGACGAGCCCGACTCCGGTCTGGACCCGGTCCGTACCGCCTACCTGAGCCAGTTGATCCTCGACATCAATGCCCAGATCGACGCCACGGTGCTGATCGTCACCCACAACATCAACATCGCCCGCACGGTGCCGGACAACATGGGCATGCTGTTCCGCCGCAAGCTGGTCATGTTCGGCCCGCGCGAGGTGCTGCTGACCAGCGACGAGCCCGTCGTGCGGCAGTTCCTCAACGGTCGCCGGATCGGCCCGATCGGCATGTCCGAGGAGAAGGACGAGGCGACCATGGCCGAGGAGCAGGCCGCACTGGACGCCGGCCAGCATGCCGGCGGTGTCGAGGAGATCGAGGGCGTGCCCCCGCAGATCGTCGCGTCGCCGGGCATGCCGGAGCGCAAGGCCGTCGCTCGCCGTCAGGCGCGGGTGCGTGAGATCCTGCACACCCTTCCGCAGAAGGCCCAAGCCGCGATCATCGACGACATGGAGGGCACCCATAAGTACCGCGCACACGAGGTCGGCGAGTAGGCAGCGGCATCCGGCGGTTCGCGATAACTCCGCGTAACACTCCCGGCCCGCCCTCTTGACGACAGGCCCTAAACGGGCCAGTCTGTTGGGCAGCATGTACCTGAATGGCCCAAGGGAAGTCGAGATCGCCAGCCAGCGCCGATGTCCCCGGACTGCTAATGCTGGGCAGTTGAGGAATGCGCGGTCCTGCGCTATTGTTGGACGTTGCGCTGGCTACCTCCTGCCCACCTCACCCGCCACCTGACACTGTGGTCTAAGCCTGAGCCCCTTACATGGCTTAGTTCTAGTTGCGCGTGAGACCCGGACAGTTCGTTCGCCGGCCGAACCGACACAATTCGCGGCGAGCTGGCCGGTGGTCCCGGCCTTCGTGAGTCGCACGAGGTGCTGGAAGGATGCATCTTGGCAGATTTCCGCCAGAGCAAGACGGATCGCCCACAAAGTTCCTCTAACGGAAGTTCCTCAAACGGCTCCGTGCCCGGAGCGCCCAACCGAGTTTCCTTCGCCAAGCTCCGTGAACCGCTCGAGGTTCCCGGCCTGCTTGACGTGCAGATCGACTCCTTCGAGTGGTTGATCGGCGCGCCGCGGTGGCGCGAGGCCGCCGCCGCCCGAGGGGACGTCACTCCGGTGGGCGGCCTGGAAGAGGTGCTCTACGAGCTTTCGCCGATCGAGGACTTTTCCGGCTCGATGTCGCTGTCGTTCTCCGACCCGCGTTTCGACGAGGTCAAGGCGCCGGTCGACGAGTGCAAAGACAAGGACATGACGTACGCGGCCCCGCTGTTCGTCACGGCCGAGTTCATCAACAACAACACCGGCGAGATCAAGAGCCAGACGGTGTTCATGGGTGACTTCCCGATGATGACCGAGAAGGGCACCTTCATCATCAACGGCACCGAGCGTGTCGTGGTCAGCCAGCTGGTCCGCTCGCCCGGCGTGTACTTCGACGAGACCATCGACAAGTCCACCGAGAAGCTGCTGCACAGCGTCAAGGTGATCCCCAGCCGGGGCGCCTGGCTGGAGTTCGACGTCGACAAGCGCGACACCGTCGGCGTGCGCATCGACCGCAAGCGCCGCCAGCCCGTCACCGTGCTGCTCAAGGCGCTCGGCTGGACCAACGAGCAGATTACCGAGCGGTTCGGCTTCTCCGAGATCATGATGTCGACGCTGGAGAAGGACAACACCGCCGGCACCGACGAGGCGCTGCTGGACATCTACCGCAAGCTGCGTCCGGGCGAGCCGCCGACCAAGGAGTCCGCGCAGACCCTGCTGGAGAACCTGTTCTTCAAGGAGAAGCGCTACGACCTGGCCCGCGTCGGCCGTTACAAGGTCAACAAGAAGCTCGGCCTGAACGTGGGCGAGCCGATCACCAGCTCGACGCTGACCGAGGAAGACGTCGTCGCCACCATCGAGTACCTGGTGCGGCTGCACCACGCCCGTGCGGATGGCCAGGCCGCTGTCATGACTGTTCCCGGCGGCACCGAGGTGCCGGTGGAGACCGACGACATCGACCACTTCGGCAACCGGCGGTTGCGCACGGTCGGCGAGCTGATCCAGAACCAGATCCGGGTCGGCATGTCCCGGATGGAGCGCGTCGTGCGCGAGCGGATGACCACCCAGGACGTCGAGGCCATCACGCCGCAGACCCTGATCAACATCCGGCCGGTCGTCGCCGCGATCAAGGAGTTCTTCGGCACCAGCCAGCTGTCGCAGTTCATGGACCAGAACAACCCGCTGTCGGGGCTGACCCACAAGCGTCGCCTCTCGGCGCTGGGGCCCGGTGGTCTGTCCCGTGAGCGCGCCGGCCTGGAGGTCCGTGACGTCCACCCGTCGCACTACGGCCGCATGTGCCCGATCGAGACCCCGGAGGGTCCGAACATCGGTCTGATCGGCTCGCTGTCGGTGTACGCCCGGGTCAACCCGTTCGGCTTCATCGAGACGCCGTACCGCAAGGTGGTCGACGGTGTGGTCTCCGACGAGATCCACTACCTGACCGCCGATGAGGAGGACCGCCACGTCGTGGCGCAGGCCAACTCGCCGATCGACGACAAGGGCCGGTTCGAGGAGTCGCGCGTCCTGGTCCGCCGCAAGGCGGGCGAGGTCGAGTACGTCCCGTCCTCCGAGGTGGACTACATGGACGTGTCGCCGCGCCAGATGGTGTCGGTGGCCACGGCCATGATCCCGTTCCTCGAGCACGACGACGCCAACCGCGCCCTGATGGGTGCCAACATGCAGCGCCAGGCGGTTCCGCTGGTGCGCAGCGAGGCGCCGCTGGTGGGCACTGGCATGGAGCTGCGCGCGGCGATCGACGCCGGCGACGTGGTGGTGGCCGACAAGGCCGGGGTGATCGAGGAGGTCTCCGCCGACTACATCACCGTGATGGCCGACGACGGCACCCGGCACACCTACCGGATGCGCAAGTTCGAGCGGTCCAACCACGGCACCTGCGCCAACCAGTCGCCGATCGTCGACGCCGGTGAGCGGGTGGAGGCCGGTCAGGTCATCGCCGACGGTCCGTGCACCGAGAACGGCGAGATGGCGCTCGGCAAGAACCTGCTCGTGGCGATCATGCCGTGGGAAGGGCACAACTACGAGGACGCGATCATCCTGTCCAACCGCCTGGTTGAGGAGGACGTGCTCACCTCGATCCACATCGAGGAGCACGAGATCGACGCCCGCGACACCAAGCTGGGCGCCGAGGAGATCACCCGGGACATCCCGAACGTCTCCGACGAGGTGCTGGCCGACCTGGACGAGCGCGGAATCGTGCGCATCGGTGCCGAGGTCCGCGACGGCGACATCCTGGTCGGCAAGGTCACCCCGAAGGGTGAGACCGAGCTGACCCCGGAGGAGCGGCTGCTGCGCGCGATCTTCGGCGAGAAGGCCCGCGAGGTCCGCGACACCTCACTGAAGGTGCCGCACGGCGAGTCCGGCAAGGTCATCGGCATCCGGGTGTTCTCCCGCGAGGACGACGATGAGCTGCCGGCCGGTGTCAACGAGCTGGTGCGCGTCTACGTGGCCCAGAAGCGCAAGATCTCCGACGGTGACAAGCTCGCCGGACGCCACGGCAACAAGGGCGTCATCGGCAAGATCCTGCCGCAGGAGGACATGCCGTTCCTGCCGGACGGCACGCCGGTGGACATCATCCTGAACACCCACGGTGTGCCGCGACGGATGAACATCGGCCAGATCTTGGAGACCCACCTCGGGTGGGTGGCCAAGTCCGGCTGGAACATCGAGGGCACGCCCGACTGGGCGGCGAACCTGCCGGAGGAGCTGCGGCACGCACAGCCGGACCAGATCGTGTCCACGCCGGTGTTCGATGGCGCCAAGGAGGAGGAGCTGGCCGGCATGCTGTCCTGCACGCTGCCCAACCGCGACGGCGAGGTCATGGTCGACGGCGACGGCAAGGCGGTGCTGTTCGACGGCCGCAGCGGCGAGCCGTTCCCGTACCCGGTCACCGTTGGCTACATGTACATCATGAAGCTGCACCACCTGGTGGACGACAAGATCCACGCCCGCTCCACCGGTCCGTACTCGATGATCACGCAGCAGCCGCTGGGTGGAAAGGCGCAGTTCGGTGGTCAGCGCTTCGGTGAGATGGAGTGCTGGGCCATGCAGGCCTACGGCGCGGCGTACACGCTGCAGGAGCTGTTGACCATCAAGTCCGACGACACCGTCGGCCGCGTCAAGGTGTACGAGGCGATCGTCAAGGGCGAGAACATCCCGGAGCCGGGTATTCCCGAGTCCTTCAAGGTGTTGCTCAAGGAGCTGCAGTCGCTCTGCCTCAACGTCGAGGTGCTCTCCTCCGACGGTGCGGCGATCGAGTTGCGCGAAGGCGAGGACGAGGACCTCGAGCGGGCAGCGGCGAACCTGGGAATCAACCTGTCCCGCAACGAATCTGCGTCTGTTGAGGATCTGGCTTAGCGGCAATCCCGTTGCAGCCAAGCCAGCCTCTTATTGGTAACTAAACCCGCAAGGGGAAAGGGAGTTACGTGCTCGACGTCAACTTCTTCGATGAACTCCGTATCGGCCTGGCCACCGCGGAGGACATCAGGCAATGGTCTTACGGCGAGGTCAAGAAGCCGGAGACGATCAACTACCGCACGCTGAAGCCGGAGAAGGACGGCCTGTTCTGCGAGAAGATCTTCGGACCGACTCGCGACTGGGAGTGCTACTGCGGCAAGTACAAGCGGGTCCGGTTCAAGGGCATCATCTGTGAGCGCTGCGGCGTCGAGGTGACCCGCGCCAAGGTGCGTCGCGAGCGGATGGGTCACATCGAGCTGGCCGCTCCCGTCACGCACATCTGGTACTTCAAGGGCGTGCCATCGCGGCTGGGGTACCTGCTCGACCTGGCGCCCAAGGATCTCGAGAAGATCATCTACTTCGCCGCCTACGTCATCACCTCGGTCGACGAGGAGATGCGCCACAACGAGCTCTCGACCCTCGAGGCCGAAATGATGGTGGAGCGCAAGGCCATTGAGGACCAGCGCGACGCCGACCTGGAGGCCCGCGCCCAGAAGCTCGAGGCCGACCTGGCTGAGCTGGAGGCCGAGGGCGCGAAGGCCGATGCGCGCCGCAAGGTTCGCGACGGCGGCGAGCGCGAGATGCGTCAGCTGCGCGACCGCGCCCAGCGCGAGCTGGACCGGCTCGAGGAGATCTGGACGACCTTCACCAAGCTGGCCCCCAAGCAGCTGATCGTCGACGAGAACCTCTACCGCGAGCTGATCGACCGGTTCGGCGAGTACTTCACCGGCGCCATGGGTGCGGAGTCGATCCAGAAGCTGATCGAGAACTTCGACATCGACGCCGAGGCCGAGTCGCTGCGTGACGTCATCAAGAACGGCAAGGGGCAGAAGAAGCTTCGGGCCCTCAAGCGGCTCAAGGTGGTCGCCGCGTTCCAGCAGTCGGGTAACTCCCCGATGGGCATGGTGCTCGACGCGGTGCCGGTGATCCCGCCGGAACTGCGCCCGATGGTGCAGCTCGACGGTGGCCGGTTCGCCACCTCCGACCTCAACGACCTGTACCGCCGGGTGATCAACCGCAACAACCGCCTCAAGAGGCTGATCGACCTCGGCGCGCCCGAGATCATCGTCAACAACGAGAAGCGGATGCTGCAGGAGTCCGTGGACGCGCTGTTCGACAACGGCCGCCGCGGCCGTCCGGTCACCGGGCCGGGTAACCGCCCGCTGAAGTCGCTGTCGGATCTGCTCAAGGGTAAGCAGGGCCGGTTCCGCCAGAACCTGCTCGGTAAGCGCGTCGACTACTCGGGCCGTTCGGTCATCGTGGTCGGCCCGCAGCTCAAGCTGCACCAGTGCGGTCTGCCCAAGCTGATGGCGCTCGAGCTGTTCAAGCCGTTCGTGATGAAGCGACTGGTCGACCTGAACCACGCGCAGAACATCAAGAGCGCCAAGCGCATGGTGGAGCGCCAGCGTCCCCAGGTGTGGGATGTCCTCGAAGAGGTCATCGCCGAGCACCCGGTGCTGCTGAACCGCGCGCCCACCCTGCACCGCCTCGGCATCCAGGCCTTCGAGCCGATGCTGGTGGAGGGCAAGGCAATTCAGCTGCACCCGCTGGTGTGTGAGGCGTTCAATGCGGACTTCGACGGTGACCAGATGGCGGTGCACCTGCCGCTGTCCGCCGAGGCGCAGGCCGAGGCACGCATCCTGATGCTGTCGAGTAACAACATCCTGTCGCCCGCGTCCGGCCGACCGCTGGCCATGCCGCGTCTGGACATGGTGACCGGTCTGTACTACCTGACCACCGAAGTCGACGGGGACAAGGGCGAATTCAAGGCGGCCGCCAAGGATGAGCCCGAGGTCGGGGTGTACGCCTCGCCGGCCGAGGCGATCATGGCGTCGGACCGTGGCGTGCTGTCGGTGCGGGCCAAGATCAAGGTGCGGCTGACCCAGTTGCGTCCGCCGGCCGAGATCGAGGCCGAGCTGTTCGGCGCCAACGGCTGGCAGCCCGGCGATGCCTGGTTGGCCGAGACCACCCTGGGCCGTGTGCTTTTCAACGAGCTGCTGCCGGTGGGCTATCCGTTCGTGAACAAGCAGATGCACAAGAAGGTGCAGGCGTCGATCATCAACGATCTGGCCGAGCGCTACCCGATGATCGTGGTCGCGCAGACCGTGGACAAGCTCAAGGACGCCGGTTTCTACTGGGCGACCCGCAGCGGTGTCACGGTGTCGATGGCCGACGTGCTCGTCCCGCCGCGCAAGAAGGAGATCCTCGACCAGTACGAGGAGCGTGCCGAGAAGGTCGAAAAGCAGTTCCAGCGTGGTGCTTTGAACCACGACGAGCGCAACGAGGCGCTGGTGGAGATCTGGAAGGAAGCCACCGACGAGGTCGGTCAGGCGCTGCGTGAGCACTACCCGGCCGACAACCCGATCATCACGATCGTCGACTCGGGCGCCACGGGTAACTTCACCCAGACGCGAACGTTGGCCGGCATGAAGGGTCTGGTGACCAACCCGAAGGGTGAGTTCATCCCGCGTCCGGTCAAGTCCTCGTTCCGTGAGGGCCTGACCGTGCTGGAGTACTTCATCAACACCCACGGCGCTCGAAAGGGCTTGGCGGACACCGCGTTGCGTACCGCCGACTCCGGGTACCTGACCCGTCGTCTGGTGGACGTGAGCCAGGACGTCATCGTCCGCGAGCACGACTGCGAGACCGAGCGGGGCATCCTCGTCGAGCTGGCCGAGCGCCAGCCCGACGGCACCGTGATCCGTGACCCGTACATCGAAACCTCGGCGTACGCACGGACGTTGGGCGCCGACGCGGTCGACGAGGCCGGCAACGTCGTCGTTCCACGTGGCGAGGACCTGGGTGACCCGGAGATCGAGGCCCTGCTGGCCGCGGGTATCACGTCGGTCAAGGTGCGCTCGGTGCTGACGTGTACCACCGGCACCGGCGTGTGTGCCACCTGCTACGGGCGGTCCATGGCCACCGGCAAGCTGGTCGACATCGGCGAGGCCGTCGGTATCGTCGCGGCGCAGTCCATCGGTGAGCCCGGTACCCAGCTGACCATGCGTACCTTCCACCAGGGTGGTGTCGGCGAGGACATCACCGGCGGTCTGCCCCGGGTGCAGGAGCTGTTCGAGGCGCGCATCCCGCGCGGCAAGGCGCCAATCGCCGACGTCACCGGGCGGGTCCGTCTCGAGGACGGTGAGCGCTTCTACAAGATCACCATCGTTCCCGACGACGGCAGCGAAGAGGTCGTGTACGACAAGCTGTCCAAGCGGCAGCGGCTGCGGGTGTTCAAGCACGAGGACGGTTCCGAGCGGGTGCTCTCCGACGGCGACCACGTCGAGGTGGGCCAGCAGCTGATGGAAGGCTCGGCCGACCCGCACGAGGTGCTGCGCGTGCAGGGCCCCCGCGAGGTGCAGATCCACCTGGTCCGTGAGGTCCAGGAGGTCTACCGCGCCCAGGGTGTGTCGATCCACGACAAGCACATCGAGGTGATCGTTCGCCAGATGCTGCGCCGCGTCACCATCATCGACTCGGGCTCGACGGAGTTCCTGCCCGGCTCGCTGATCGACCGCGCGGAGTTCGAGGCGGAGAACCGCCGCGTGGTGGCCGAGGGCGGCGAGCCCGCGGCCGGGCGTCCGGTGCTGATGGGTATCACGAAGGCGAGCCTCGCCACCGACTCGTGGCTGTCCGCGGCGTCGTTCCAGGAGACCACGCGCGTGCTGACCGATGCGGCGATCAATTGCCGCAGCGACAAGCTCAACGGTCTGAAGGAGAACGTGATCATCGGAAAGCTGATCCCGGCCGGTACCGGTATCAACCGGTACCGCAACATCCAGGTGCAGCCGACCGAGGAGGCCCGGGCCGCCGCGTACACGATCCCGTCCTACGAGGATCAGTACTACAGCCCGGACTTCGGCCAGGCCACCGGTGCCGCGGTGCCGCTGGACGACTACGGCTACAGCGACTACCGCTAGTCCGCAAACGAAAAAGCCCCGGGCCCCACAGAAGAGGCCCGGGGCTTTTTCGTACCCGCCGAGTGTCACGCCAGCGTGGCTGCGGCGACCCGATGTCACGCTGGCGTGGCGCTGGCGTCGGCCGCCCCAACTAGACTGGCCCCCGTGCTCATCGGTTCACACGTCCGCAACGACGATCCGCTGGCCGCCGCGCAGGCCGACGGAGCCGACGTCGTGCAGTTCTTCCTCGGCAACCCGCAGAGCTGGAAGAAGCCCAAGCCCCGCGAGGACGCCGAGGCGCTCAAAGCGTCGACCGTGCCCCTGTACGTCCATGCGCCGTACCTCATCAACGTCGCGTCGGCGAACAACCGCATCCGGATCCCGTCGCGCAAGATCCTGCAGGACACCTGCGACGCGGCCGCGCAGATCGACGCGACGGCGGTCATCGTGCATGGCGGCCACGCCGACGACGACGACATGAAAGCCGGCTTCCAGCGCTGGGTCAAAGCGCTGGACTACCTGGAATCCGACGTGCAGGTGTATCTGGAGAACACCGCCGGCGGAGACCACGCGATGGCCCGTTATTTCGACACCATCGGCCGGCTGTGGGATCACATCGGCGACAAGGGAATTGGCTTCTGCCTGGACACCTGCCACGCCTGGGCCGCCGGGGAGGCCCTGATCGACGCGGTCGACAGGATCAAGGCCCTGACCGGACGCATCGACCTGGTGCACTGCAACGACTCGAGGGACGCGGCCGGGTCCGGCGCCGACCGGCACGCCAACTTCGGCACCGGCCACATCGACCCGCAGCTGCTCGTCGCGGTGGTCGAGGCCGCCGGCGCGCCGGTGATCTGCGAAACCGCGGACGAGGGCCGCAAAGACGACATCGCCTTCCTGCGGGAGAACGTCAAGGTCTAACCCGCTGTTACACCTCTTGTGCAGCTGTCGGGAAAATGTAACATTGGAGGCATGCCCGATACGCATGTCGTCACCAACCAGGTCCCGCCCCTGGAGAACCACAATCCCGCCAGCTCCGCGGTGCTCATCGAGGCCCTGATCCGCGAGGGCGGCCAGTGGGGCCTGGACGAGGTGAACGAGGTCGGCGCGCTGTCGGCCACCCGCCAGGCGCAGCGGTGGGGCGAGCTCGCCGACCGCAACCGGCCCGTCCTGCACACCCACGACCGCAACGGCCACCGCATCGACGAGGTCGAATACGACCCCGCCTACCACGAACTGATGCGCGCGGCGATCGCCCACGGCATGCACGCCGCGCCCTGGGCCGACGAGCGGCCGGGCGCGCACGTGGTCCGCGCCGCCAAGACGTCGGTGTGGACGGTCGAGCCGGGCCACGTCTGCCCGATCTCGATGACGTACGCCGTCGTTCCCGCGCTGCGCTTCAACCCCGAGCTGGCCAAGGTGTACGAGCCGCTGCTGACCAGTCGCGAATACGACCCCGAGCTCCGGCTGGCCACCACCAAGCCGGGCATCACCGCGGGCATGTCGATGACGGAGAAACAGGGCGGCTCCGACGTGCGCGCCGGCACCACCCAGGCCATCCCCATTGGCCCCAACGCCTCCGGCACCTACAGCCTGACCGGTCACAAGTGGTTCACCTCGGCGCCGATGTGCGACATCTTCCTGGTGCTCGCGCAGGCACCCGGCGGCCTGTCGTGCTTCCTGCTGCCGCGGGTACTGCCCGACGGCACCCGCAACCGGATGTTCCTGCAGCGGCTCAAGGACAAGCTCGGCAACCACGCCAACGCGTCCAGCGAGGTCGAATACGACGGCGCCATCGCGTGGCTGGTGGGGGAGGAAGGGCGCGGCGTGCCCACCATCATCGAGATGGTCAACCTGACCCGGCTGGACTGCACCCTGGGCAGCGCCACCAGCATGCGCACCGGTCTGACCCGCGCGATCTACCACGCCCAGCACCGAAAGGCGTTCGGCGCCTACCTGATTGACCAACCGCTGATGCGTAACGTGCTGGCCGACCTGGCCGTCGAGGCGGAGGCGGCGACCATGGTCGCGATGCGGATGGCCGGGGCAACCGACAAGGCCGTGCGCGGCGACCAGCGCGAGGCGCTGCTGCGCCGGATCGGCCTGGCGGCCAGCAAGTACTGGGTGTGCAAGCGCTCCACCCCGCACGCCGCCGAGGCGCTGGAATGCCTGGGCGGCAACGGCTATGTCGAGGACTCCGGCATGCCGCGGCTGTACCGGGAGGCCCCGCTGATGGGCATCTGGGAGGGCTCGGGCAACGTCAGCGCGCTGGACACGTTGCGCGCCATGGCCACTCGTCCCGAATGCGTCGAGGTGCTGTTCGACGAGCTCGCCGACGGCGCGGGCCAAGACCCGCGCCTGGCCGCCCACGTCGCGCGGCTGCGCGACCAGCTGGCCGACCTTCAGACCATCGCCTACCGCGGCCGCAAGGTCGCCGAAGACATCTGCCTGGCGCTGCAGGGCTCGCTGCTGGTGCGCCACGGCCACCCCGCCGTCGCCGAGGCCTTCCTGACGACCCGGCTCGACCGACAGTGGGGTGGCGCGTTCGGCACCATGCCCGACGGGCTCGACCTCGCACCGATCCTGGAGCGGGCGCTGGTCAAGGGCTGAGCCACAACATGACTCACGCGATCAGACCGGTCGACTTCGACAACCTCAAAACGATGACCTACGAGGTCACCGATCGGGTTGCCCGCATCACGTTCAACCGGCCGGACAAGGGCAACGCGATCGTCGCCGACACCCCGCTGGAGCTCTCGGCCTTGGTGGAGCGTGCCGATCTCGACCCTAACGTCCACGTCATCCTGGTGTCCGGCCGCGGCGAGGGCTTCTGCGCGGGCTTCGACCTGAGCGCCTACGCCGATCGCACCGGCTCGGCCGGCGGCACCGGCGCGTACCAGGGCACCGTTTTGGACGGAAAGACCCAGGCGGTCAACCATTTGGCGGATCAGCCGTGGGACCCGATGATCGACTACCAGATGATGAGCCGCTTCGTGCGGGGCTTCTCGAGCCTGATGCACGCCGACAAGCCGACGGTGGTCAAGATCCACGGCTACTGCGTGGCCGGCGGCACCGACATCGCGCTGCACGCCGACCAGGTGATCGCCGCCGCCGACGCCAAGATCGGCTACCCGCCGACCCGGGTGTGGGGCGTACCGGCGGCCGGCTTGTGGGCGCACCGGCTCGGCGACGCCCGCGCGAAAAGGCTGTTGTTCACCGGTGATTGCATCACCGGCGCGCAGGCCGCCGAGTGGGGCTGGGCGGTTGAGGCGCCGGATCCGGCCGACCTCGACGAGCGCACCGAACGGCTGGTCGAGCGGATCGCCGCGGTGCCGGTCAACCAGCTGATCATGGTCAAGCTTGCGCTGAATTCCGCGCTGCTGCAACAGGGCGTGGCGACCAGCAGGATGGTCAGCACGGTGTTCGACGGCGTCGCCAGGCACACGCCCGAGGGCCACGCCTTCGTCGCCGATGCGGTCGAGCACGGGTTCCGCGAGGCGGTGCGGCACCGCGACGAACCGTTCGGCGACCACGGCCGCCGCGCGTCCGGAGTGTAGCCATGCCGGACATGACAGCGCGGTCGGTGGTGCTCAGCGTGCTGCTCGGCGCTCACCCCGCCCACGCCCGGGCCAACGAATTGGTCAGGCTCACTTCCGATTTCGGCATCAAGGAGTCGACGCTGCGGGTGGCGCTGACCCGGATGGTCGGCGCAGGCGACCTGATCCGCTCCGCCGACGGCTATCGGCTCTCGGATCGCTTGTTGGCCCGCCAGCGGCGCCAGGACGATGCCATCGACCCGCGGGTGCAACCCTGGACCGGGGAGTGGATCACGCTCATCGTCACCAGCGTGGGCAAGGACGCCCGGACCCGCGCGGCTCTGCGAACCACCTTGCACGACAAGCGCTTCGGTGAGCTTCGCGAGGGGGTGTGGATGCGCCCCGACAACATCGACGCGGGGCCCGGCCCCGAGGTCGCGGCGCAGGCGCGGGTGCTGCGGGCGCGCGACGACGACCCCGCCGAGCTGGCCGGGCAGCTGTGGGACCTGCCCGCCTGGACGCAGACCGGGCACCGGTTGCTCGACGAAATGGCCGCGGCGCCAGACATTCCCGGCCGCTTTGTGGTCGCCGCCGCCACGGTGCGCCACCTGCTCACCGACCCGGTGCTGCCCGACGAGCTACTGCCGGCCGACTGGCCGGGCGCCCGGCTGCGGACGGCCTACCACGACTTCGCCGCGGAGCTGCTCGAGCGGCGCGAACCACTATTTGCGGAGGCGACATGACAGATCCGGTGCGGGTCGAGCGCAACGGCCCGGTGACCACGGTGATCATCAACCGCCCCGGCGCGCGCAACGCGGTCAACGGCCCGACGGCCGCCGCGCTGCATGCCGCCTTCGAGGAGTTCGACCGCGACGACACCGCATCGGTGGCCGTGCTGTGGGGCGAGGGTGGAACCTTCTGTGCGGGAGCCGATTTGAAGGCCTTCGGCACGCCCGATGCCAACGCCGTGCACCGCACCGGCCCCGGCCCCATGGGCCCGACGCGGATGGTGCTGTCCAAACCCGTCCTCGCCGCGGTGAGCGGCTACGCCGTCGCCGGGGGTCTGGAACTGGCCATCTGGTGTGACCTGCGGGTGGTCGAGGAGGATGCCGTGTTCGGCGTGTTCTGCCGGCGCTGGGGGGTACCGCTGATCGACGGCGGCACCGTGCGGCTGCCGCGCCTGATCGGCCACAGCCGGGCGATGGACATGATCCTCACTGGCCGGGCGGTGGCGGCCGGCGAAGCCCAGGCCATCGGGTTGGCGAATCGCGTTGTCCCCAAGGGTCAATCGCGCCAGGCGGCCGAGGAATTGGCGGCTCAACTGGCGGCGCTGCCGCAGCAGTGCCTGCGCTCCGACCGGCTCTCGGCGCTACATCAGTGGGGCACAACGGAATCCGATGCGCTCGACTTCGAATTCGCCAGCATCTCCCGGGTGGCCGCGGAGGCGAACGAAGGGGCCGGGCGCTTCGCGGCGGGCGCCGGCCGGCACGGGGCGCCGGCCGGCTGACGCCTCAGCTGCCCTTGTTGATCGTGTTGCTCTGGCCGATCTTGTCGACCTTGGGGTCACCGTCTTTGTAGGTGATGGTGTTGTTCATGCCCAGCACGGTGATGCGGGTGTTGACCTTGTCGAACGTGATCTTGTTGTTGGTGCCGGTGACGGTGGCCGTCTCGCAGGTGCCCGTGATGGTCAGGGTGTTGTCCGAGCCGCCGACGTTCAGCGACTTGCCGCTGGCGCAGTCCAGGGTGGTGGTGGTGCCCATCGATCCGTAATTGATGGTGTTGCCGATCTCGATGGACGCGGTGGTGCTGGCCCCGCTGGTTCCCGTCGTCGGCGCGGCGCTGGCACTCGTCGTCGCGCTGCTCTTCGTGGTGGTCGTCGACGATCCCGCCGGCGGGTTGGCCGTCGAACTGCAGCCGGACAGCACCATGGCCGCGGCGGCCGGCGTCACGGCGAGCACGGCCAAGCGCTGCGAACGGTCACGCATGTAGGCGGGCATGTGTCCTCGATTCCCCTCGATTGGCGATGATGGTGTGGTGGGCGCCGCTCAGCCCGGCACCTGCTGCAGCCGGTTGGTCATGCCCAGTTCGCGGCCGCGGTCCCACAGGGCGGGCTGGCCGTTCTTGTAGAACACCGTCTGGTTGTAGCCGTACACGGTGATGTCATGCGAAACCGAGTCGGCGATGACGGTGTTCGACGAACCCATCACCGTCACGGCGTAGCAGTTGCCCAGCGCGGTGACCGTGATGCCGGTGCCGTTGACCATCAGCGTGGCGTCGTTGCAGTCGACCGTCTGCTCGATGTCTTCCCCGACCACGTGGGTGTCACCGTTCTTGGCCTGCGCGACGCCCGGCGGGGCGGCGGCGCCGGCAACGACGGCGATGACACAGGTGGCCAGTGACCCGGCGACAGTCGTCCACTTCACTGCGGGCCCCCTTTTTCCGACGGGTCGGCTGCTCGAAACGAGCAAGCATGACATTACGTGCATTTGCCTGCCGGGTGGCAGAGTTTATTTTTCCCTTGCCGGGCCCCCGCATCGCCTCCGGGGAGATGAATGTACGAACGGGCGTCAACTAGAGTCATTAGTTAACCGCATCCCGAACATGCAATCGAAGGGCGACCGCCATGGCAGCTCCACCGGATCCGCCCTCGGCGGCCGGGCGCCAACGCGCGGGCCGGCCCGCCTCCCGTCCGGCCAAGCTCAGCCGCGACGGGATCATCGACGGCGCGCTGACGTTCCTGGACCGCGAGGGCTGGGACGCCCTGACCATCAACGCGCTGGCGATGCAGCTCGGCACCAAGGGTCCGTCGCTGTACAACCACGTCGACAGCCTGGAGGACCTGCGCCGCGCGGTGCGGATCCGCGTGATCGACGACATCATCACGATGCTCAACCGCGTCGGCGAGGGCCGCGCCCGCGACGACGCGGTGTTGGTGATGGCGGGTGCCTACCGCAGCTACGCCCACCACCATCCGGGCCGCTACTCGGCCTTCACCCGGATGCCGCTGGGCGGTGACGATCCCGAGTACACCGCCGCGACCCGCGGGGCCGCCGCTCCAGTGATCGCCGTGCTCTCGTCCTACGGTTTGGACGGCGAGGCGGCCTTTTATGCGGCGCTGGAGTTCTGGTCCGCCCTGCACGGGTTCGTATTGCTGGAGATGACCGGTGTGATGGACGACATCGACACCGACGCGTTGTTCTCCGACATGGTCCTGCGGCTGGCGGCCGGTCTGGAAAGGCGCACCGCCGCCGATGGCGCCCGCTACTAGCCGGATGCGCCCGCCGTCGCTTTGACCTGCGAGACCGGCGGCGGGTATTGTGGTCCCTCGTGCCTGGCGGCTTACGGCGCCTAACCGTAAGGAAGTGGATGCCGGGCGAATTCGCGTGTCCACGAAGCATCGGACCTCGTCCGGTGCGCAGCGCATGCGACACACCCGGACGCGGGGTGACGCGGACGGTCATAACTGCAGTACACAGGCTTGAAAACGCTAGAAGTATGCCGAACACGAACACAGAAAGCCTCCTAGATGCCAACCATTCAGCAGCTGGTCCGCAAGGGTCGCCGCGACAAGGTCGCCAAGGTCAAGACCGCGGCCCTGAAGGGCAGCCCGCAGCGCCGTGGCGTATGCACCCGCGTGTACACCACCACCCCGAAGAAGCCGAACTCGGCGCTTCGGAAGGTCGCCCGCGTGAAGCTGACCAGCCAGGTTGAGGTCACGGCCTACATCCCCGGCGAAGGCCACAACCTGCAGGAGCACTCGATGGTGCTGGTGCGTGGTGGTCGTGTGAAGGACCTTCCCGGTGTCCGGTACAAGATCATCCGCGGCTCGCTGGACACCCAGGGTGTCAAGAACCGCAAGCAGGCTCGTAGCCGTTACGGCGCCAAGAAGGAGAAGAGCTGATGCCGCGCAAGGGGCCCGCGCCGAAGCGTCCGTTGGTCAATGACCCGGTCTACGGGTCGCAGCTGGTGACGCAGCTGGTGAACAAAGTTCTGTTGGACGGGAAGAAATCGCTGGCCGAGCGCATTGTTTATGGTGCGCTCGAACAGGCCCGCGACAAGACTGGCACCGACCCGGTGATCACGCTCAAGCGGGCGATGGACAACGTCAAGCCCTCCCTCGAGGTGCGCAGCCGTCGCGTCGGTGGCGCTACCTACCAGGTCCCGGTCGAGGTTCGTCCGGACCGCTCGGTGACGCTGGCACTGCGCTGGCTGGTCAGCTTCTCCAAGCAACGCCGCGAGAAGACCATGGTGGAGCGGCTGGCCAACGAGATCCTGGATGCCAGCAATGGCCTCGGCGCCGCCGTCAAGCGGCGCGAGGACACCCACAAGATGGCCGAGGCCAACCGCGCCTTCGCGCACTATCGCTGGTAGGGGGCGGCGTCCAACGGCAGAGCGGCCGGGCGCAAACCGACAGCGAACTAACCAAGCAATCGAAAGAGTGGGAAGACTTCTGTGGCACAGAAGGACGTGCTGACCGACCTCACCAAGGTCCGCAACATCGGCATCATGGCGCACATCGACGCCGGCAAGACGACGACGACCGAGCGCATCCTCTACTACACCGGTATCAGCTACAAGATCGGTGAGGTGCACGACGGCGCCGCCACCATGGACTGGATGGAGCAGGAGCAGGAGCGGGGCATCACCATCACCTCCGCGGCCACCACCTGCTTCTGGAACGACAACCAGATCAACATCATCGACACCCCCGGCCACGTCGACTTCACCGTCGAGGTGGAGCGCAGCCTGCGCGTGCTCGACGGTGCCGTGGCCGTCTTCGACGGCAAGGAGGGCGTCGAGCCGCAGTCCGAGCAGGTGTGGCGGCAGGCCGACAAGTACGACGTCCCGCGCATCTGCTTCGTCAACAAGATGGACAAGATCGGGGCCGACTTCTACTTCTCCGTGCGCACCATGGAGGAGCGGCTGGGCGCCAACGTCATCCCGATCCAGATCCCCGTCGGCTCCGAGGGCGACTTCGAGGGCGTCGTCGACCTGGTCGAGATGAAGGCCAAGGTGTGGAGCGCCGAGGCCAAGCTCGGCGAGAAGTACGACGTCGTCGACATCCCTGCCGACCTGGCCGAGAAAGCCGAGGAGTACCGCACCAAGCTGCTCGAGGCCGTCGCCGAGACGGACGAGGCGCTGCTGGACAAGTACCTCGGCGGTGAAGAGCTCACGATCGAGGAGATCAAGGGCGCGATTCGCAAGCTGACCATCAGCTCGGAGGCCTACCCGGTGCTGTGCGGCAGCGCGTTCAAGAACAAGGGCGTTCAGCCCATGCTGGACGCCGTCATCGACTACCTGCCGTCGCCGCTGGACGTCCCGCCCGCCGAGGGCCACGTCCCCGGCAAGGAAGAGGAGCTGATCACCCGCAAGCCGTCGACGGACGAGCCGTTCTCGGCGCTCGCGTTCAAGGTGGCCACGCACCCGTTCTTCGGCAAGCTGACCTACGTCCGGGTCTACTCGGGCAAGGTCGACTCGGGCAGCCAGGTCATCAACTCCACCAAGGGCAAGAAGGAGCGGCTGGGCAAGCTGTTCCAGATGCACTCCAACAAGGAGAACCCCGTGGAGACCGCCTCGGCCGGTCACATCTACGCGGTGATCGGACTCAAGGACACCACGACCGGTGACACGCTGAGCGACCCGAACCAGCAGATCGTGCTGGAGTCGATGACCTTCCCCGACCCGGTCATCGAGGTGGCCATCGAGCCCAAGACGAAGAGCGACCAGGAGAAGCTGTCGCTGTCGATCCAGAAGCTCGCCGAGGAAGACCCGACCTTCAAGGTGCACCTGGATCAGGAGACCGGCCAGACCGTCATCGGCGGCATGGGCGAACTGCACCTGGACATCCTGGTGGACCGGATGCGGCGCGAGTTCAAGGTCGAGGCCAACGTCGGCAAGCCGCAGGTGGCCTACAAGGAGACCATCAAGCGGGCCGCGCAGAACGTCGAGTTCACCCACAAGAAGCAGACGGGTGGCTCGGGTCAGTTCGCGAAGGTGATCATCAACCTCGAGCCGTTTACCGGCGAGGACGGTGCGACCTACGAGTTCGAGAACAAGGTCACCGGTGGGCGCATCCCCCGGGAGTACATCCCGTCGGTGGACGCCGGTGCGCAGGACGCCATGCAGTACGGCGTGCTGGCCGGCTACCCGCTGGTGAACCTCAAGGTCACCCTGCTCGACGGGGCGTTCCATGAGGTCGACTCCTCGGAAATGGCCTTCAAGATCGCCGGTTCCCAGGTGCTGAAAAAGGCTGCGGCGCAAGCGCAGCCGGTCATCCTGGAACCGATCATGGCCGTCGAGGTCACCACGCCCGAGGACTACATGGGCGACGTGATCGGCGACTTGAACTCCCGCCGTGGCCAGATCCAGGCCATGGAGGAGCGGAGCGGCGCGCGCGTGGTCAAGGCGCATGTGCCGTTGTCGGAGATGTTCGGCTACGTCGGCGACCTGCGGTCCAAGACCCAAGGCCGGGCGAACTACTCCATGGTCTTCGACTCCTACGCCGAAGTGCCGGCGAACGTGTCGAAGGAGATCATCGCGAAGGCGACGGGTCAGTAGAAAACCCTCGGAGTAATCTTGCCGGGTCATTGGAATGCCTTGGGCGCGGCACAACTGAAAACACCAACACTGCTTTAACAAGCACCAACTAGTCCAGGAGGACACAGAAGTGGCGAAGGCGAAGTTCGAGCGGACGAAGCCGCACGTCAACATCGGGACCATTGGTCACGTTGACCACGGCAAGACCACGCTGACCGCGGCTATCACCAAGGTTCTGCATGACAAGTACCCCAACCTGAACGAGTCGCGCGCATTCGACCAGATCGACAACGCGCCCGAAGAGCGTCAGCGCGGTATCACGATCAACATCTCTCACGTGGAGTACCAGACCGAGAAGCGTCACTACGCCCACGTCGACGCCCCGGGTCACGCCGACTACATCAAGAACATGATCACCGGTGCGGCCCAGATGGACGGCGCGATCCTGGTTGTCGCCGCCACCGACGGCCCGATGCCGCAGACCCGTGAGCACGTGCTGCTCGCGCGTCAGGTCGGCGTGCCCTACATCCTGGTCGCGCTGAACAAGGCCGACATGGTCGACGACGAGGAGCTGCTCGAGCTCGTCGAGATGGAGGTCCGCGAACTGCTGGCCGCCCAGGAGTTCGACGAGGACGCCCCGGTCGTGCGGGTCTCGGCGCTCAAGGCGCTCGAGGGCGACGCCAAGTGGGTCGAGTCGGTCGAGCAGCTGATGGAGGCCGTCGACGAGTCCATCCCGGACCCGGTCCGCGAGACGGAGAAGCCGTTCCTGATGCCCGTCGAGGACGTCTTCACCATCACCGGTCGTGGCACCGTGGTCACCGGTCGTGTCGAGCGCGGCATCATCAACGTCAACGAAGAGGTCGAGATCGTCGGCATCAAGCCGACCAGCACCAAGACCACCGTCACCGGCGTGGAGATGTTCCGCAAGCTGCTCGACCAGGGGCAGGCCGGCGACAACGTCGGGCTCTTGCTGCGCGGTATCAAGCGTGAGGACGTCGAGCGCGGTCAGGTCGTGACCAAGCCCGGCACCACCACCCCGCACACCGAGTTCGAGGGCCAGGTCTACATCCTGTCCAAGGACGAGGGCGGCCGGCACACGCCGTTCTTCAACAACTACCGTCCGCAGTTCTACTTCCGCACCACCGACGTGACCGGTGTGGTGACGCTGCCGGAGGGCACCGAAATGGTGATGCCCGGTGACAACACCAACATCTCGGTGAAGCTGATCCAGCCCGTCGCCATGGACGACGGTCTGCGGTTCGCGATCCGTGAGGGTGGCCGCACCGTCGGCGCCGGCCGGGTCGTCAAGATCATCAAGTAGTTCGAACCAACCGCAAAGCCCGGATCGCCGACTCGGCGATCCGGGCTTTGTGCATCTCCGGCGATGTCGGGCCCGGCCAACGCGGGAGAAGTCATGCGGCGAGGCGGCCGGCTGGTTTAGGATTTGCTCATAATTCCCCTGACTTTCGGGCGGGTGAGGTGCCGATGTCATACGTTCAAGCGACTCCCGAATTCGTGGCGGCGGCCGCGGGGGATCTGGCCCGGATCGGGTCGACGATCACCTCCGCCAACACCGCCGCGCTGGGGCCCACCTCGAGCGTGCTGGCCCCCGGCGCCGACGAGGTGTCGGCCAGCATTGCCGCACTGTTCGATGCGCACTCCCAGGTCTATCAGGCGCTGAGCGCCCAGGCCGCCGCGTTCCACAGCCAGTTCGTGCAGCTGATGAACGGCGGTGCGGCGCAGTATGCCTTCGCCGAGGCCGCCAACACCACGCCCCTGCAG
>NZ_QMEU01000060.1 GCF_003284975.1 Mycobacterium colombiense | reverse complement strand
CCCCCGGTTCGGCCACCGATCCCGCCGCCGGTGGAAGAGGAGCGGGAAAAGGGCCCGAGCCTGATCGAGCGCATGGTGACCAGCAAGCTGCGTGTCCAGCGCCCCTCGTTCCGCACCGAGCAACCCGACTCCACCTATCGCCTGCCGCTGCAGACCGCGTCGCGCACCACCGGGGCGACCGCCTACCGACTGGGCCTGACCGTCGACGGGCGCGAGACGCTGTCGGGCATTTCGTTCACGGCCCGCCCCGGCACCATGACGGCGGTCGTCGGACCGTCGGCCGCGCGTAATGGCGCGCTGCTGGCGCTGCTGGCCGGCGCCCGAGCGCCCAGCGCGGGGCGCGTCACGGTGGACGGACACGACGTGCACGCCGAACCGGAGGCCACGCGGACCCGCATCGGGGTGGTCCCACGCGACGACCGCCTGCACCGCCAGCTCACCGTCGCGCAGGTCCTCGAATACGCCGCCGAGCTGCGCCTGCCGCCGGACACCTTGGCCGAGCAGCGCGACCGCGTGGTCAGCCAGGTCCTCGACGAGCTGGAGCTGACGGCGCACCGCGACACCCGAATCCGCAAACTCCCCGCCGAGGTGCGCCGGTGTGCGGCCCTGGCCGTCGAGCTCCTCACCCGGCCCAGCCTGCTCGTGGTCGACGAGCCCACCGCCGGACTCGACGCGGCGCAACAGCGCCACGTCATGGCGGTCCTACGGCGCCAGGCCGATATCGGCTGCGCCGTGGTGGTCGCGATCTCGGCGCGCACGTCGCTCACCGACGTCAACGTCTGCGACCAGGTGTTGGTGCTGACCGGCACGGGCCAGGTGGCTTACCTGGGGACGCCCCTGCAGGTGGAATCCGCGCTGGGCACCTCCGACTGGCACAGGGTGCTCGCGCAGGTCGGCGCCGATCCCGAGGGAGCCCACCGCGCGTTTCGCACCCGACCACCCACGTCGGCGCCGGCCACGGCGCCGGAAGTCGCGGCACCGTGGCCGCCGCCGCCCGCGCCGCCCAGGGCTCGGCAGATCTGGTTGCTGGCCCGGCGCGAGGTTCGCCTGCTCCTCGGCGACCGCAGCTACTTCGCGTTCCTGGCGGTCCTGCCGTTCGTCCTGGCCGGGCTGACACTGCTGATCCCGGGTGATTCGGGCCTGGCCAGGCCCGGCCCGGCCAGCACCAATCCGCACGAGGCCATCGAGCTCCTGGCCGCCTTCAACGTCGCGGCGGTGATCATCGGCACGGCGCTGACCATCCGCGCGCTGGTGGGCGAACACCGCGTCTTCCGGCGCGAGCAGGAGGTCGGCCTGACGGCACCGGCGTACCTCACCGCCAAGATCACCGTGTACGGCCTGACCGCGGCCGTCTGGACGGCCGTCGTGTTCGCGATCGTGATCGCGGTCAAGGGCGGGCCGGGACGCAGCGCCGTCTTGCTGCACAACGCCACGGTCGAGCTCTACGTGGGCGTGGCGGTCACCGCGATCGTGTCGGCGGTCCTGGGCCTGGCGCTGTCGTCGCTGGGCAGGTCGCCGCGCGAGGTCCTGCCGCTGGTGGTCCCGGTGATCCTGGTGGCGGCGCTGTTCAACGGGAGCCTGGTGCAGCTGGTGAGCAGGTGGGGCCTGCAGCAGATCAGCTGGTTCGTCCCGGCCCAGTGGGGCTTCGCGGCCACGGCGTCCACGACGAACCTGCGCAGGGTCGACTCCCTGGCGGCCGACGCCGTGACCTGGACGCACTACAGCGGCTGGTGGGTGTTCGACATGGGGATGCTCGTGCTGTTCGGCCTGCTCGCGGCCGGATTCACGCTGTATCGGCTGCGGTCACCGCTGGGCGAACGCCGCCACTCGTCCCCCGATCGCGAGCCGCAGGAAGCCCCTCGCCGCCAAGGCTGAGCGGGGAGGGCGGCCGGGTGCCGCGGGTCGGTGGCCGTCGCGAGAATGTGGACGGCGACATGAACTGTCAGCGTTGTTCGCCGCGACGGGAACCGCCCATTACTGTCGGCTTATGGCGCCTGAAACGACTAGCACTGCCGACTATCTGCGCAACGCACTGGACGGGCGTTGGCGCGATGTGAGAAACCGGATGCGGGCCACGCTCACCGAGGACCTGTTCCGCCCGCACTACACCCCGAACACCGTGATCGCCCGCACCAAGGTGGCGGAGCAGATGCGGATCATGGCGGCGTTCGGCGCGGCCGCCGACAGTTTCCGCAAGGAACACGGCGGCACCGGCGACGTGGGCGCGGCGATCACCATGATCGAGATGCTGGCCATGTCGGACCTGTCGCTGATGGTGAAGGCCGGGGTGCAATGGGGCCTGTTCGGCGGTGCCGTGGAGAACCTGGGCACCGAGCGCCACCACGAGCTCTACGTGCCCAAGATCATCAGCCTCGAGTTGCGCGGCTGTTTCGCCATGACCGAGACCGGACACGGCAGCGACGTGCAGTCGCTGGAGACCACCGCTACCTACGACCCCGAGACCGAAGAGTTCATCATCGACTCCCCCACCCCCTCTGCGCGTAAGGACTACATCGGCGGCGCCGCCGAAACCGCAACCATGGCGGCGGTTTTCGCGCAACTGATCACCCACGAGGACGGGAAGCCGGTCAATCACGGCGTGCACTGCGTGCTGGTTCCGATCCGCGACGAGGACGGCAATGATCTGCCGGGCATCACCACCTCGGACTGCGAATACAAGGGCGGACTGCCCGGTGTCGACAACGGCCGCATCGTCTTCGACCATGTCCGGGTCCCCCGGGTCAACCTGTTGAACAAATACGGCGACGTAGCGGTCGACGGCAGCTACAGCTCGCCGATCGACAACCCGAACCGCCGGTTCTTCACCATGCTGGGCACCCTGGTCCGCGGCCGGATCACCGTCGGTGGCAGCGCCGGCGCCGCCGGCCGGGTGGCCCTGGACATCGCCACCCGATATGCCTTGCAGCGCAGGCAGTTCACCGCACCCGACGACGGTTCCGAAGTGCTGATCATGGACTACCTGGTGCACCAGCGGCGACTGTTTCCGTTGATCGCCAAGTCGTACGCGCTGCAGTTCGCGCAGAACGAACTGGTCGGCAAATGTCATGACGTGCAGAGTGCGGACGCGCCGGACGCCGACGAGCAACGCGAACTCGAAGCGCGCGCCGCCGGCCTGAAGGCGGCCAACACCTGGCATGCGAGCCGGGCCATCCAGGAGTCCCGGGAAGCGTGTGGCGGCGCGGGTTACATGGCCGAGAACCGGCTGATCGGACTGCGCGGCGACACAGACGTTTTCACCACCTTCGAGGGCGACAACCACGTGCTGACCCAATTGGTGGCCAAGGAACTGCTCACGGCCTACGCCGATGACATCAAGAGCATGAGTCCGGTCGAATGGGTGCGCTTCGCGGCCAGCACGGTGGGTGAACGTGTCGTCAAACGCACTGCGGCAGAGGCGATCATCCAAACCATCGTGGACGCCCGCCAAGACAGCGAGGAAGAGGGCAGCCTGTTCAACCGCGGCACGCAGATCACGATGTTCGAGGACCGCGAGGAGTATCTGCTGGCATCGGTGGCCCGCCGGCTGCAGGCCAAATCCAAAGAGATGTCGGCCTTCGACGCATTCAACTCCGTGCAGGATCACGTGTTGCACGCGGCCAGCGCGCACATCGACCGAGTCATCCTGGAGGCGTTCGTCGCCGGAATCGACGCGTGCCCCGACGAAAAGGCCCGCGAAATACTCGGCATCCTGTGCGACCTGTACGCGCTGTCGGTCATCGAGGATGACAAGGCGTGGTACATCGAGCACCGCTACCTGTCCACGGAACGCGCGAAGGCGGTCACGCGGGGTATCAACGACCGGTGCCGCGCGCTGCGCCCGCACGCCGAGACGCTGGTCGACGGTTTCGGCATCCCGGAGCGGCTGCGTTACGTCGAGATGCTGCACCCCGAGAACCTGGAAGAGGCCCTCACGAGCTGAGCGGTTGACCGCCGATCACCGGCCGCCCCAGCACGCCGACAGGGTTGGGAAAGCCATTGGCGGCGAACGCTATTGATTCGGAACCTTGCCCAGCGTTTCCAGCTTGCCATCCGGGCCGATCCGGAACTTGACCGTTCCGATCCCGCTCGGACAGCACAGCTGGTCATTTCCCTTCTGCCACTGGTATTGAACGGTGACGGTGTCATCCGAGGGCGGTAGCACAGTCGTGTACGGCTTTGGGTTCGGGGTGGGGCTACCCAGCGGCCTGTTGTGGTCGAAGAAGAGCAGTTGCTGCGGGCTGGATTCGCTGGCGATCGTCGGGATGATCTGCACCCAATGCAACCGGCAGTTTCGGGTATGCCCGCGGCCCATTTCGACCCAGATGGTGCCCGGGATGGCGATGGGAACCGCGGTGATCGCCTGCCGCACGGTGTCGGCCGTCGGCCCGTCGGAGTCCTTGCAGGTGTCGGGCCGGGCCTGGGGCGGCGCGGTCGGCTTCCAGCCGCAACCGGAGGCCAGCAAAACCAGACAGATCACAATGAGCCGACGCACGCGGTGAGCTTAGCGAAGACTGTGAATGTCCCATCGGTTTGGTCAAAAACCCCCTTCTGAGAAGCGTTTCGCGGGCGGGCCTGCGTAACCTCAAGCGGGACGGCCGGTCAACGGTGACCTGCGGTAACGCATTGGAACGGCCGCGCATTCCCCGGCGATTTCACATCGGCGCGCCTGCCGTTGAGAGGAAGAAGTAAACCGGGGGAAATTTCGGGCAGCGGTGCCGAAACATGCCTGCTCCACAATGAACTCACCCGAGACCGAGCTAACTCGTGCGCACTCGAACCGAAGGGACGTAAGCGTGACCAGGGAGTCCATGGCGCCGGACAACGCCGTGAACACCATGTGCGCGTACTGCGGCGTCGGATGCGGCATGGTGTTGCAGATCACAACGGACCCGAAAACGGGCCGCGATCACGTCGCCAAGTCGGTTGGGAGCAAAGCACATCCGGCCAACTTCGGCCGGTTGTGCACCAAGGGCGCCACCACCGCGGACATGCTCGGCGCACCGGGCCGGATGGACTCGGCCCATGTGCGGGCCGGCCGCGGTGAGCCACTCGAGCCCGTCGACATGGATCGGGCGATCACCCAATGCGCGAGCCGGTTACGCGCGATCATCGACGAGCACGGTCCGGACGCCTTCGCGATGTACGTATCCGGCCAGATGTCCATCGAGGCCCAATACCTGGCCAATAAGCTGACCAAGGGCTTCATCGGCACAAACCAGATCGAGTCGAACTCGCGACTGTGCATGGCCAGCGCCGGTTCCGGTTACAAACTCTCGCTCGGCGCGGACGGACCACCCGGGTCATACCAGGACTTCGACCGTGCCGACGTGTTCTTCGTCATCGGCGCGAACATGGCCGACTGCCATCCCATCCTGTTCTTGCGGATGATGGACCGGGTCAAGGCGGGCGCGAAGCTGATCGTCGTCGACCCGCGCCGCACCGCGACCGCCGAGAAGGCCGATCTGTACCTACAGATCGCGCCGGGATCGGATCTGGCGCTGCTCAACGGGCTACTGCACCTGATCGTCGAGAACGGCCACACAGACCCCGATTTCATCGCCGAATTCACCGAGGGCTGGGAGGTGATGCCCGGCTTCCTGGAGCAGTACACGCCCGACATGGTCAGCGCCGTGACCGGCATCCCGGAAGCGGACATCCGCAAAGCGGCTCAAATGATCGGCGAGGCCGACAATTTCATGAGCTGCTGGACCATGGGCCTCAACCAGAGCACCCACGGCACCTGGAACACCAACGCCATCTGCAACCTGCACCTGGCCACCGGCGCGATCTGCAAGCCGGGCAGCGGCCCCTTCTCCCTCACCGGCCAGCCCAACGCCATGGGCGGTCGCGAGATGGGTTACATGGGACCGGGATTGCCCGGTCAGCGGTCGGTGCTATCGGACGAGGATCGCGAATTCGTCGAAAACCTTTGGGGCCTTCCCCACGGAACGCTGCGCACCGAGGTCGCCGGCGGCACCATCGACATGTTCTCCCGGATGGCCGACGGGCAGATCAAGGCCTGCTGGATCATCTGCACGAATCCCGTTGCCTCCGTTGCCAACCGTAAGACCGTGCTGGCCGGGCTGGAGCGCGCCGAGTTGGTGGTGGCCCAAGACGCGTTCCTGGAGACCGAGACCACCGGATACGCCGACGTGTTGTTGCCGGCGACCCTGTGGACGGAATCCGAAGGGGTCATGGTCAATTCCGAGCGCAACATGACGCTGTTCCAGCCGGCGGTCCAGGCGCCGGGCCACGCGCTGCCCGACTGGCAGATCATCGCCCGGATCGCCTGCGAGATGGGCTTTTCGGAGGCCTTCAGTTACACCTGCGCCGAGGAAGTCTTCGAAGAAATCAAGCGGTTCTCCAACCCCAAGACCGGCTACGACCTGCGCGGGGTCAGCTACGAGCGGCTGCGTCAGAGCCCGCTACAGTGGCCGTGCGCGCCGGAGGGCCAAAGCGGGCGCAACCCGATCCGCTACCTCAACGACGGCGTCAGCCAGACGCCGCTAGTCCGCGAGGACGGCAGCGTGCCCCGATTGGCGTTCCCGACGCCGACGGGCCGGGCGGTGTTCTTCGCCCGCCCGCACCTGCTGCCCGACGAAATGCCCGACGACGACTACCCGTTCCTGCTCAACACCGGTCGCCTGCCCCACCAATGGCACACCATGACCAAGACCGGCAAGGTCGCCAAACTCAACAAACTCAATCCCGGGCCCTTCGTCGAGATCCACCCCGACGACGCCGCCCGCCTGCACATCGCCGACGACGATCAGATCGAGATCGCGTCCCGGCGCGGCCGCGCCGTGCTGCCCGCCGTCGTCAGCGACCGGGTGCGGCCCGGGAACTGCTTCGCACCGTTCCACTGGAACGACGCCTTCGGCGAATACCTGTCCATCAACGCCGTCACCAACGACGCCGTCGATCCCATCTCAAGTCAACCCGAATTCAAGGCCTGCGCGGTCACGCTGACGAAGGTCGCCGCCGCGCAACCCGATCCCGGTACCGAGGTGCCGGCGGTCCCCGACACACCGGCATCCGCACCCACGGAGGTACGAGAAATCAGCGTGTCACAAGTCGACGCCCTCGGCGAATTGCTGGGTGTGACAACGCAATCCAAGCCAGAATTCAACGAGCTCGGCCGCTCGTATCTGGCCGGCATGCTTTCCGGACTTCGCTCCGACGCCGGTCGCCACGCCGCCGGCGTACCCACCCTGCCGCCGAGCGCGCCGTTCGATGCCGGCACGCGGCTGTGGGTGGACGGCCTTCTGGCCGGGTTGTTCTCGCGCGTCGACGGAACCCAACCCGGCGGCCTGGCCGAGGCACCGCCCAGCGCCCCGGCACCGGCCGTCGAGCAACCGCCCGCCACGCCCGCCGACACCAAACCCGTCGCCGAGCGCACGCCCGTGGTGGTGCTGTGGGCATCGCAGACCGGCAACGCCGAGGAGCTCGCCGGCGAGATCGCCGCCCGGTTGGGCGCCGCGGAACTCCCGGTCGCGCTGCACGGCATGGATGACTTCCCGCCGGCGGAGTTGACGACGACGCGGGAGGTGCTGTTCGTCACCAGCACCACCGGCGACGGCGACGCGCCCGACAACGGCGCCGGCCTCTGGCGAGCGCTGACATCCGAGGGCGCACCGCGATTCACCAACACCCGCTACGCCGTCCTGGCGCTGGGCGACTCCAACTATGACGATTTCTGCGGGCACGGCCGCAAGCTGGACGCCCGCCTCGCCGAGCTCGGAGCCACCCGCATCACGGACCGGGTGGACTGCGAACCCGACTACGACGACACCGCGGCGAAGTGGGTGGGCGACGTAATCGAGGCCCTGACCCGGACGCCCACCTCGGTCGGCGGGGACGGAAGCGTGACGGCGCCGGCCCGCACGTCCCCGGTTGCTGCGCCGCCTCGCCCCGGCGCGCCCGCCGCCGGCGCTTACAGCAAGAAGCATCCGCTGATCACCGGCATGGTCCGCAACACCGTGTTGAGTCGGCCGGAATCGACGAAAGATGTGCGGCACCTGGTTTTCGACATGCCGGAGGAATCGGTGACCTACGAGGCCGGTGATGCGCTCGGCGTGTGGCCGCGCAACAGCGACGCGCTGGTCGACGAGTGGCTGTCTGTCACCGGATTGAACGGGCAGACCCCGGTCGAGGTCGGCGAACACGGCCTGATGTCGTTGCGCTCCGCGCTCACCGAACGCATCGAGATCGCCCACATCAGCCGGGATCTGGTGCGCTTCGTGCAGGAGCGCACCGGTGACCCGACACTCGCGGAGCTGCTGAAGCCGGAAAACAAACGGGCACTTGCGGATTGGACGTGGGGTCGCCAGTCCATCGATCTGCTGGCCAAGTTGCCTGTCTCCGCGTCGGCCCACGAGTGGCTGCGGGTCCTCAAACGCCTTCAGCCGCGGCTGTATTCGATCTCATCGAGCCCCAAGGAGTGCCCCGGCGAAGTCCACCTGACCGTCTCCCCGGTGCGCTACAACTTCCAGGGCGTCGCACGCCGCGGGGTGTGTTCGACCTACCTCGCCGACCGCTCCCCCGGCGACCGCGTCGCAGTGTATCTGCAGCAGTCCAGCAATTTCCGGCCGCCCAGCGAGTCGGACACCCCGATGATCATGATCGGGCCCGGGACGGGGATCGCGCCGTTCCGAGGCTTCCTGCAGGAACGGCGCGCACTCGGCCACACCGGCCCCAACTGGCTGTTCTTCGGCGAGCAGCACGCCGCCACCGACTTCTACTACCGCGACGAACTCGAGCAGATGCGTGACGACGGGTTCCTCACCGAGTTGGACCTGGCGTTCTCCCGGGACCAGCAGCAGAAGGTCTACGTGCAGCACCTGATGCGCAAACGCGGGGCGCAACTGTGGAGCTGGTTGCAGGACGGCGCCCAGCTCTACGTCTGCGGCACCGCGGATCCCATGGCCAAGGACGTCGACCGGGCGCTCTGCGAGATCGCGGCCGAATTCGGCAAGCTCGACTCGGACGCGGCGAAGGACTACGTCCAGTCGCTGAGCGCCGACAAGCGCTACCACCGCGACGTCTACTGACGCCGATCCGCCACCCGTAACACAGCGGAAACATCGCATGCCTACCGCCGAAACTTCGGCGTCGCACGATGCACTCGTAAGGTCGCGCGCCTGAAGGAGTGACGTCATCGTGGCTCGGGAGTGTGATGGACCCGATCGGGTCATCAAGAACGGCTGCCCGCTGCAGTGTCGGCTCAGGTACGGCGGCGCCGGCGACGAATCCGTCAGTGACCAGGTCGATTGGGCGGGTCTGCCCATCAATCTCGACTTCGCGTTCTCGCGGGATCAACGCGACAAGGTCTACGCGCAGCATCTGCTGCGCAGGCGCGGGACCCAGTTCGGTCCGTGGCGCAACGGCGGGTACGTGTGCGTCTGCGACATGGCCGACGAATCCCTCACCGGCGGATAGCGACACACCGCACGGCTGCGCGGCGCGGGCCGCGCAAAAATCACCGTGGTTGAAATGCTTCGATGCTGCGGCGGCCGACACGTTCGACCGCGCCGAGCTGCGCTGACCCGCCCATTGGCGCGATGCGCGTGGGTTTCACAGGTGTTCCGGCCGCGCCCATCGCCTGCTCGACGTGCGCCGGCACTCCGCGTTCGGGGTACTAGAAGACATGCCGATTGCCGCGAGCCGAAGAACAGCACGAGTCGCCCCCGCGGGCCGATCAAGAGGGTGAAAACGATGGTGGACGTGACGATCATCGAAACCTCGGGTTTGGGCGACCGCAGCTATCTCATCAGCGACGGCACCGTCGGCGTCGTCGTGGATCCGCAACGCGACATCGACCGGGTGCTCGAGCTGACGGGAGACCTGCGCATCACCCACGTGCTGGAGACCCACATCCACAACGACTACGTGACCGGCGGGCTGGCACTGGCCGAAGCGACCGGCGCCCAATACGTCGTTCCCGCAGGCGAAGACGTCGACTTCGACCGCCACGCGGTCGGGGACGGTGACCGGATCGACACCGGCGGAATCCATGTGGAAGTGCTGCTCACACCCGGGCACACCCACCATCACGTCAGCTACGTGCTGCGTGACGATTCCGGCGAGGCCGTCGGCGTCTTCACGGGCGGATCGCTGCTGTTCGGCAGCACTGGCAGGACAGACCTGGTCGGCGACGACCACACCGAGGAACTGGCCCGGCTGCAATATCATTCGGTCCGGCGCCTCGCCGATGAGCTGCCTTCGGAGACCGCGATCTATCCCACACACGGATTCGGCAGCTTCTGTTCGGCCACGCCACCCGACGGTGACGCCTCCACCATCGGCGAACAACGCCGCAGCAACCCGGCGCTGACCCAGGACGAACAGCAATACGTCGACGAGCTGCTGGACGGACTTTCGGCGTTTCCCGCCTACTACGCACACATGGGCGTCATCAACAGGGCGGGCCCCGAAGCGGCCGACCTGTCGACGCCCGAACCGGTTGACGCACACCAACTTCGCCACCGCATCGACGCCGGCGAGTGGGTGGTCGACCTGCGCAACCGCACGGCATTCGCGGCGGGGCATCTGGCCGGCACCTATGGGTTCGAGCTGTCGGGCTCGTTCGTGAACTACCTCGGGTGGCTGTACAGCTGGGGCGCACCGCTGACGTTGATCGGTGAGGATGCCCAGCAGGTCGCCGACGCCCAGCGCGAACTCGCCCGCATCGGCGTCGATCGCCTCACCGGCAGCGCCACCGGCGATATAGGCGAGCTGGCCGACGGCACGCCGCTGCGCAGCTATCGGGTCGCGTCCTTCAAGGACCTCGTCGATGTGCTCGACGACGACGCGGTCACCGTCGTCGACGTTCGCCAGCCACACGAATTCGACAGCGGCCACGTGCGCGATGCGGTCAACATTGCGGTGCACGAGCTACCGGAACGCTTCGGCGAACTTCCCCACGACCGCGAACTATGGATCCACTGCGCCAGCGGCTACCGGGCGTCGATCGCCGCGGCGCTGCTCGACCGGCATCAACGCCGCGTCGTGCTGATCGACGACGACTACGACAACGCGGAAAAGCTCGACATCACTTCAGGTTCAACGTGATCGAAAAGGCAGGCCCGCATCGCGATAGCGGGTAGTGACTAGTTGAGGAGCCCATTAACGGGAGGAATCATATGAGCGCACCGACCGCCGACGCCATCACTTCGGCCGAGCTACGCAAGCAACTCGAGTCTTCGCCCGCCCCACGCATCGTCGACGTGCGGACACCCGCGGAGTTCGAAACGTCCCACATCTCCGGGTCCTACAACGTGCCCCTGGACGTACTGGACGAACACACCCGTGAGGTCGCCCAGCTGTTGGGCGGGGACGACGAGGTCGTCCTGGTATGCCGGTCGGGACAACGCTCCACCAAGGCGCAAACGCTGTTGCGGAACGCCGGTTTGACGGGCGGACGCGTCCTCGAGAACGGAATCATCGACTGGGAGGGGCAGGGCTTCGCCGTCGACCGCGGCGCCGCGCGGTGGGATCTGGAACGGCAGGTGCGCCTCGTCGCCGGGTCGGTCGTGTTGTCGTCCGTGCTGGGCAGTGTCGCGCTCCCCCGGCTCAAATGGGTGGCGGCCGCGATCGGTGGCGGGCTGACTTTCGCCGCGCTCACCAACACGTGCGCGATGGCCACGGCCTTGTCCAAGCTGCCCTACAACCGTGGCGCCACAACCGATCCCGAAACGGTTTTGTCGGCGCTCAGTACCGCCGCGGGCTAGGCGCCGAGGCCTACCGCTTGGGCGGATCGGGCTGTCCGTACACCGCCACCACCACTGTGCGGTCCATGCTGTTGTCCGACCACACCCCGATGGTGTTGTTGGCGCAGTCGCGGATGATCGCCATGTCGTCCGGGTTGTAATACCACTGGTTGACCAGTTCCAGGCTGCTGATCGCGATGGCCGGGTTGATCGCCACGGTCTCGGCGGCCCGGCCGCCGAAGCCGGCGGCGTTGGCGCGGTCCTGCGGTGTGGAACCGTCCGAGCCTATGTCGCCGTTGATGTTTCGGTTGTTGATCATGTCATCGGCGTGCCATTCGGCGGCCAGCGTGAGGGCGTTGTTCCTGACGACGTCGTTGGTGCAGCCCGCCTGGTGCTGCAGGGTGTAGACGGCCGACACCACCGCGCTGTTGAGCCGCTTGTTGTCGGCGTGCGCGGCCGGGGCCGCCACAGTGGCTGTCCCCAACAGCACCACGCCGACGGGCAGCACCCGGGCGCAACGGCGTACCGATACTTCCATCACGGTTCCTCGGGTCACACGGGGTCGAAGCGCGAAACCAGCCATCGGCCGTTGACCTTGTCCAGGGTCATCCGCACGACGGGCTGGGTGTCGGTGGGGGCGCCCGCACCGATGGTCACGGTCTGGTCGACATACACCAGCGCCACGGCATGGGTTTCGGATGCCGAAACCGACGCCGCCGCATTGACTTTGGCGACCGACGAGATGTGCTTCTCCTTCGCACCGGGAACGACGACCTGTCGCGTCAGCTCGCCGTAGGCGTCCTTGAACTCACCGGTCAGCCGTTCGCGCGCCGCGGCGAGGTCCTTGTCCACCGTGTCGGCGTGATAGGACAACAACGCGATGGCGTCTTCGCGGGCGGCCTGCACCGATTCGGTCCGGGCCAGGGCAAGATCGTCGGCCGCCCCGGCCGACCACTTGAGATATCCCGCGCCGAGCGCCAACACCAATGCGAGGCCGGGCAATATCCCGTAGGCGAACAACCGCGTCCACCCGATGCGCCGCCTGGTCCGCTCGGCCTTCGGGTGCGCCTCGGTGGACGATTCTTCCGGCTCGGTGGCCTCCGGTTCCCGGTGTGCGTCCTCGGTTGCCGGATCCAGTTCCTCGTCGACGGTATCGACTTTCACGCCTTCCTTCAGTGTCGTCATGGCACGAACACCACATTGGAGACCTTGGCGTCATCGCCGACCGATCGGACCTCGATGCGCATGCGCCATTCCCGGGGCGCCTCTTCACCGCCGGCCGTGCGCGACTTCACCGCGACGGCCACCAGGACCTGGGCGGAATCGCCGCGCTGGGATTCCAGGCCGGCATCGGTGACCGTCCCTTCCGATTTCGACTGTGCGGCCTTGACGACCTCCTCGAACGGCTTGGCACGCTGTTCGAAGTCGTCGTGGAATGCGCCGGTGGCCAGGTCGAGGATGCGCTGCACGTCGGCGTCGACCTGGGTGTAGTTGATCGTGGTGAGGTTCACCGCGCCCTGCCGGGCCGTCGCAACATACAGGTTCTGCCGGGCCTGCGCCTCGTGCTTCTGGTAGGCCCGGTATCCGAGCCAACCACTCAGGCCGGCCAGTGCGGCCACGATGACCGCGCTGGCCACCAACGCCGTCCCGACGCGCGACAGCCGCCGCCGCTGGAGACGCTTGCGCCACCGCGCGAGCCGGCCCGCGGCCGGACTCTCATCACTGTCGGCGTGTCCGATGTGCAGTTTTTCAGCCTGCTCGGTTTGGGTTGCGTCGATGTCCTCGGCGACGTCGATTGCCGTTGGCTCGTCGACGGTTTCCTCCGCCGTAGGAATTTCGGGGTTGTCCGCCATGGTGCTCCTTAAAACTGTCAGGGTTGCGGGACAAGTAGTTGTTGCCAGTTCTTGGCACGCGGGTGGGCCAGGTCCGATTGGGTATAGCGGCGGCCGTCTGGCCCGATGTAGTCGCCGGTGGCCGGGTCATAGGTCGCGACGGCGGGCGGCGGGGGCGGCGCCGCCGGCGCCGCGGCGGTGCCACGCGGTGGTGGCAGTCGCGGATCCTGCCCCGGCGGGTAAAGCGGCACGCCCTGGCCGCTGGTGGTGGCGTTCGGGTCGCCCTTCCAGTTGTAGCCGTCGTTGAGCGGCACGTACTCCTCGTCGCTTTCACACAATTCTATCGTGGGCGCCCTCTTCCACGGCTTGCTCTCGCACGGAATGTTGCGCACCCCACGGACATTGAACTCCGAGTCCTGCGGCACCCGGCAGAACAGGTCCGCGGCCGGCCGGTCCGGCGCGTCGATGCTGGCCGGTGAACGGCGCTGCTGCGGCGGCAGGTAGCCGGTGGTGCAGGGCGGAGGCAGGTTGAGGTTGAGGTTGAAGTCCAGCTGGGCACCCCGGTACTCCTGCTTGGTGTTAGAGCTGGGCACGATGATGGCCGCCATGGCCGCGATGCCCTGCGGGAGCAGGACCAGGAGTTGCTCGATGTCATGGCGGTAGACGACGGCGATGTCGCCCAGGCTCACCAGATTGGCGAACAGCACCGGCAACGCCGGCGCCACCCGGTCCAACATCGCTCGACCCTCCTCGACGCCGGAAGTGCCCTGTGTCAACAGGTCTCGCACCGCGGCGTCCTGGGCCTTGAATTGCGCCATGATGGCCGCGGTGCGGCCGGCCCACGTGGCGATCGCCTCGGATGTCTGCACCTGCGAATTGAGTACCGCCGGCGACTGGTCGATGAGGGCGGCAAGCGGGTCGACGGTGCGACCCCCGGCGATGGCCAGCGCGGTCGAGCCGTCGACGATACGGGACAGCTCGGGCCCCAGGCCGCCGACCGCCCGATTGGTCTCGTCGATCACCGTGCGCAGGTTGTCGCGTGGAATCGCTTGCAGCGCACGGTTGGTCAGGTCGAGCAGGTGCCCGATGTCGACGGGCACGTCGACGTGTCCGGCAGTGATGACGTCACCGTCGTGCAACGTGTGGGAACCATCGCCGTCCTTGCCGGGGGTCAGTTCGATGTACTGCTCGCCGATCGCGGATCGGCTGTGCACCGACGCCTGCACGTCGGAGGGCACCTTGACTCCCGATCGCATGGCCAGCACCGCGCGCACCCCGGTGGCGGTGACGTCGACCGACTTGACCTGCCCCACGTCGGTGCCGCGGTAGGTGACGACCGACGTCTCGTAGAGCCCACCCGATTGCGGCAGATCGACGGTGACCTTGTACTCCCCGATCCCGAATAACGTGGCGGGCAGCTTCATGAAGTTGAATGCCATTGCGCCACAAGAGACGACGGTCACCAGCGTCAGGATTGACAACTGGATCCACGTCCGGCGATTCAACCGAAGCATTCAGTATCCCCCGAAATGGTACGGATAGGTCAGCGGGTTACCCCCGGTGACCGGGCTGGGCTGCATGCCGATGGTGCGACCCCACTGCAGTTCGAGCTGGGTGAGGTTGCCCTCCCAGCGCGAACCGGTGAACAACCCCTGGTCGATGCGGCTCAACGTCAGATCGACGATCAGAGTGAGGTTGGCGTAGTCGCCGCGGAACCAGTTCCGCACGGTGGATGCCGGCCACGGGTAGGTCACCAGGCCATCCAGACCCTTGGTGAGGGAGGGTCCGGCATCGGCGAGCGAGCGCAGCACCGGCGCGATGTTGCGCAGGTTGTTCACCAGAGATTCCCTGCTCTGGTGGATGGTGTCGGCGGCGATCGCACTGAACTTGCCGACCTGATCGATCGTGTCGGCGATCTTGGTGCGCTCCTCGGCCAGAACGTCCAGCGCCTTGGGCACCGACGTCAAGGCCTTGTCCACGACCGTGTCGTTCGAGGCGACCTGGCCGACCAGAGAGTTGAGATTCTCTGCGGCGGAGATGATGTCGTCGGTCTGATCATTGGTGCGCGCGATGAACTCGTCGATCTGGTTGAGCAGGCTGCGCATGTCGTTTTCGCGGCCGGCGAACGCTCTGGCGACCGCCTGCGTGATTTCCTGCAGCTGGCCGATGCCCCCACCGTTCAACAGGATCGACACCGAGGCCAGCGTCTGCTCGGTGGTGGGATACAGGCTCGCGCGCGACAACGGGATGACCGACCCGGCCTTGAGTTGGCCCACCGGCGCTTCACCTTTGGGCGGCGCGAGTTCGATATGCATCGAACCGAGCAGGCTGGTCTGCCCGAGTTTGGCGGTCGAATTGGCCGGCAGGTGCACGTCGCCGTTGATCCGCATCGTGACCAGCGCATGCCAATCCTGCAGCTCGATCCTGGTGACGTTGCCGACGTTCACGTCGTCCACTCGGACCCGGGTGTTCTCCTGGATGGTGACCACGTCGGGCATCTGCGCCTGGATCGTGTACGAGCCCGGTCCGCCGCCGGCGGTACCGGGCAGGCTGAAGGAGTTCAGGCCGCGCCAACCACACGCCGACAGAGTGACAACACATATCAGCCCCAGGACTGCGGCCCCAGCGCGCCTCATGAGGGCCCCGTCGGCAGCATCAGGTTCTGTAGCACCTCGATCGAACTGGTCGTGTTCGCCGGCGGCGCGGACGGGGCCTCGGTCGGCGGCGGCTGGTCGGCCGGCGCCGGCTGCTCGGGAGGCGGCGCGGGTGCGCCATCCGGCGGCGCGGGTGCCTCGGGTGGTGCCGGGGGTGTGTACCCGGGCCGCAGCCAGTCCTCGCTGTAGGTGATCTCGCTGGGCCGGGCCTGTGTTCCGACGAACGGATTGATTCCCGCCGGAATGTAGTTGTAGATGCGGTTTTTGATGATCGGGTTGAGGTACTGCAGGCACAGCTTCGACACCCGCGCCAGGCGCGCCCGCGACGCCGCCTCGATCGAGCTGCAGATGAACTGCGGGATGTCGGCGAAGTTGTTCAGGGCCAGGATGCCGGTCATCGCGCTCTGGGCCGGCTGGTAGATGTTCAAGAAGTTCTGGAACACCGTCGGGGCGATGTGCAGGATCTGCTTGATGTCACCGCGGCTGTCGTTGAGCGCCGTGGTGATGGAACCCAATCGGTCGAAGGTGACGCCCGCTGCTTCGCGGTTCTCGGCCAGAAAATCACGCACATCCGTGAGCGCGCCGTCCAGCGACTTCAACGCGTTGCCGACTTCGTTGGGTGTGTTGGACAGCAGCGTCGTCACGCCGGCCAGGTTCTGGTTGAACGAGGCCAGCAGATCGCTGCTCGAGTACAGCGCGGACACCAGCAGTTGCAGGTTGCGCACCGTGCTGAAGATGTCGTCGGCGTGATCGCCGAGCGCCGAGATCGCCTCGGAAAGCTTGAGCACGGTGTCGCGGGCGGTGTCGCCCTGGCCGCGCACGTTGTCAGCCGCCGAGTCGATGAACTCGCCGACGGAGTTGACCCCGCCCGGGCTGGTGGGCTGCAGGGCGTCGGTCAGCTTTTCCAGCTGCTTGCGGAAGTCATCCCACTCGACGGGAACCGCAGTGCGGCTCAGGGGAATCGAGGCGCCGGCGCTCAGCTTGGGGCCGCCGGAGTACGCCGGGACGAGCTGGACAGCCCGCGACGTCACCAGCGATGGCGACAGGATCGCGGCGCGAGCATCGGCGGGGATCGAATACTGCTTGTCGACCGAGAACGTCACTTTGGAACTGCCGGGCTGGGGCTCGATCTTGTCGACCACGCCGACGGCGACGCCGAGGATGCGAATCTCGTCGCCCACGAACAGACCGTTGGCCTCGGTGAAATACGCCGAGTACGTGTTCTTTTCGACGTCTTTCCACAACTTGTTGCCGACCACGAACGACGCCACGACCAGCGTCAGGATCAGGGTGGCGGCGGTTGCCTTCTGGAGAGTGCCCCGACTGATGTTCATGGCGAATCGAAATCGTGTGGCGAGGGCGGCGGAATGGTCCGGATGGGCGGGGTGGACGGCGGGGGCGACGGCGGCTGCGACCACAGCGGCACCGGCGCGTTCTCCGGCGGCACCGGCGGGGTGCCGGTCGGCGGGTCCACCACCTCCGACGGCAGCTTCTGGTTGGGGTCCAGGAATCGGTCGTACATGTCCGCGTCGAGCACCGGGCCGCCGATCTGACCGGGCACCAGGTTGGCGACGTAGGCCTTGAAAAACGGTCCCGAGCCCAGGCATTCGCCGAAGGACATCGCGTAACGTTTGAACTTGGGCAACGTCTTCTGGATGTCTTCCTTGCGGTTGTCCAGGATCTCCAATACGCCGTTGAGCTTGTCCAGGGCGGGTTTGAGTTGGGTCCTGTTGTCGTTGACCAGCCCCGAGATCTGATGCGACACCGCGGTCAGGTTGTTCATCAACGCGTCCAGCGAATCCCGCTCATCGAGCAGGGCCGCCAACAGCGCGTTGGAATTCGCCACCAGTCCGGCGATCTGCTGGCTGCGCTTGCCCAGCACCGTCGACACCTTGTTGGCGTTGCCCAGCAGGCTGCGTAGCTGCGCGTCGCGGCCGTTGAGGGTATCGGAGAACCGGGCGACGCCCTCCAACGCGGGCCTGAGATTGGCCGGCGTCGCCTTGAGGGTGTTCGCCAACGTGCCCAGCGACGTGGACAATTGGGCGGTATCCAGGCCGCTGATGGTTGTCGTCAGATCGCCCAGGGCGTCGGGCAACTCATACGGCGAGGTGGTGCGCTCCAACGGAATGGTGCCCGACAACTTCCCGCCGCCGCGCGGCGTCAGCTCGAGCATCTTGGCGCCCAGTATGGTTTCGGTCTTGATCGCCGCCTCGGTGCGGTCGCCCAATTCGACGCCCTTGTGCACGGTGAAACCCACCCGGACCTTGGTGCCCTCCAGGCGAAGGTCGGAGACCCGGCCCACGCCCATCCCCGAAACCCGGACGGTGTTACCGGGTTTGATGCCGCCGGCCTCGGAGAAGTAGGCCGCGTAGTCGTCGGTGTTCTTGATGAACGGCAGCTTGTTGTACTGGAAGGCGACGATGGCCACGCATGCCAGGATGACGGTTCCCATCACGCCCAGCACGAAAGGGTTTCGCTGGTCACCCGATTTGACCTTGGGAATTTTCAGCCTCATTGCGGCGTGCACCGCCCGCTGGGCTGGCCCAACAGCTTGACGAAGATCGGGTTGCCCCCCTTACCGTTCAGCTTGAGCAATACCTCGCAAAAGTAGAAACCGAAGTAGTCACCGTTGAGGCCCTGCCTGGAGAGCACCTGGTAGATGTCCGGGAGATCCTTGAGCAGTTTGTCGACGTACTCTTTGTCCGAAAGCACCTGCCCCGACATGCGATCCGTCTCATGCACAACGTCTTTGATCGGCTGGCGGGACTGGGCGAGCAGATCGGTGATCGAACCCGCGGCCGCATTGATGTAGGCGAGGCCGGTGGAGATGTCGTTCCGGCGCTGGGCCAGCCCGTCCACCAGCTGGGCCAGCTTGTCCACGCCGTCGGAGAACTCGCGATCGCGAGTGGCGAACGTGTGCAGCACCGTGTTCAGGTTGGTGATCAGCTGGCCGATCAGCTCGCTGCGCCCCGCCAGGGTGGAGGTCAGTATCGAGGTTTGCGACAGCACCGACGCCAGCGTCCCGCCCTGTCCCTGAAAGATTCGCAGCAGTTGACCGGACAGGGCGTTGACCTGATCGGGGTCCAGTGCGCGGAACAACGGACGGAAACCGCCGATCAACGCGTCGATGTCGAGCGCGGGCGACGTCCGGGCCAGCGGGATGGTCGCCCCCGGCGGCAGCCGCCGTGGCGGTCCCGGGCCTTCCTCGAGCGCGAGATAGCGGTCACCGATCAGGTTTTCGTAACGTACGACGGCCTTGGTGCCCTCGTTGAGCCGAACGCCTTTGTCCACCTCGAAGTCGACGGCGACGGTGCCGTCACGGTGCAGGCTCAGGTCGCCGACCTTGCCGACTTCCACCCCGGCGATCCGCACGAAGTTGCCCGACTTGAGGCCGGAGATGTTGGTGAAGATGGCGCGGTAGCCGGTGCGGTCCTCGAATCGCAACTGCCCGAACACCGCGACCAGCGCAAAGGTGAACAGCAGGCAGACCGCCGTGAAGATGCCGACCCGCAGAATGATGCTGGATAGTTTCCTTCTCATGGCGGCGGCTGCCCCCCGCGCCAGAAGTAGCGAGGCCCTTCCGGAGGGTTCTTGGTGGTCGGGAACCAGTTGGCCCACCAGGGATTTCCCGCGGCCACGTTGGTGCGGATCTCGTTCGGCGCCGCCCCCCAGCCGGTATCGGTGACCAGCGCCCGCACCGGGAAGTTCGCGCTGGGGTCGGGCAGCGAGCCGCAGCTCGGCTTTCCGCCCGGCCCGCCGGTGGCGTTGACCTTGGGCAGGTGTTTCGGATACCGGTACGGGTCGTCGCCGAACAACAGCGCCGCGTCGAGGATCACCGAATAGCCGTTGCCGCCCAAGGCGTCTCGGCCACCGTGGTCGACGTACCACTGCGCACCCTGGAACAGGCACGTATAGGTCGGCGAGTATTTCTCCAGCAGGGTCATGGTCGGATCGAGCAGGTTCATGGACCGCACGATGTTCGACTCGTTGCGGCCGATCACGTTGATACCGGTCTGGCTGAAGCCGATCGCCGACAGCAACAACGAATCCAGCGAGCGCTGGTCGTCCGTGATGGTCGCGCTCGTCGTCGTCGCCGAGTCCAAGATGGACAAGATGTTCTGCGCCGCATCGGAATAGATGGCGGTGGTCTTCCCGAACAGCCGCCAGTCCTTTCCGATGGTGTCCATGCGCGGGTTGACGGTGAGTAGCACGTTGTTGGCGTCGGTGATCGCTTGTCCGAGCCGGTCGCCCTTGCCGCGCACGGATTGGGCGAAGGCCGACAAGATCGCGTTCAGCTTTGCCGGGTCGAGCGCCTGAACCACCGACTGCAGGTTCTCGAAGACGGTGTTGACTTCCACGGTGACGTTGCGCGAATGCAGCAGCGCACCGGGCTTCAGCGATGTCGCGCTCGGATGGTCGGGGACGATCAGATCGACGTATTTCGAGCCGAACGCCGTGGTGGATTTTATCTCGGCCTCGAGGTTGCTCGGCAGATACTTGAACGCGTCCGGTTGGATCTTCAGCTGCAGCCGAGCGGTCTTCACGTCGGTCCCGATCGACGCGACCTGACCCACCTGGACGCCGCGCAGCTTGACCTTGGCGCCGTCTTCCATCACCAGACCGGCGCGGTCGGACACCAGCGTGAGCGGGACGAAGGCCTGGAATTTGCCCGAGAACGAGGCCGCGGTCATCGCGATCAGGCCACCGATCAGGATGAACAAGGTGGGGGCCCACCAGATCGGGTCGATCTTGCTGTGGCGGGTCCTGTTTCGCTGGAACGCCCCGTCGGCTTTGTGCGTACTCATCCGGTCATCCCGACAGGTTGAAGTTGCCGGACTGCCCATAGACGGACAGCGAGATCATCAGGCACACGAAGGCCGTGACGATCATCGACGACCGCACCGACCGACCGACCGCTTCCCCGACGCCCGCCGGACCGCCCGTGGCGGTGAAACCGTAATACGTGTGCACGACCATCACCCCGGCCGCCATGGTCAGCGCCGCCAAAAATGACCAGAACAGATCGGTGGGGCGCAAAAAGGTGGCGAAGTAGTGCTCGTAGACGCCTCGTGACTGCCCGTACACGTAGATCGTGAGGAACTTCGCCGCGACGAACGACATCAGCACGGCGACGGCATAGAGCGGGATGACGACCAGGATGCCGGCGATGATCCGGGTGGACGCCAGGTAGGTGACCGCGCGGATGCCCATGACTTCCAGCGCGTCGATCTCCTCGTTGATGCGCATCGCGCCCAGCTGCGCGGTCGCGCCCGCACCGATCGTGGCGGCTAGTGCCAGACCGGCGGTGCAGGGCGCGATCATCCGGACGTTCAAGAACGCCGAGAGGAAGCCGGTCAGCGCTTCGACGCCGATGTTGGACAGCGTGTCGTAACCCTGTACCGCGACGAGGGCGCCGGTGGTCAGCGTGAGAAACCCGATGATGCCGACCGTGCCCCCGATGACGGCCAATGCCCCTGTGCCCATTCCCATCTCGGCGATCAGGCGCAACAGTTCGTTCGGGTAGCGCCGTACCGCATCGACGGTGGCGGTCAGGGATTGCCCGTAGAAGGCGGTCTGTTCGCCCAGCTTCCGCGTGGAATCCGCGAGGCGGGGGCCAAGGCTGACGAACCACGACGGCTCGCGCGCGGCGTCGGTCATTTGGCCGTCACCTTCACACCGAGCGCGGTGGTCAGGATGTTGATGAAGAACAAGGCCATGAACGAAAAGACCACGGTTTCGTTCACCGCGTTTCCGACGCCGGTCGGGCCACCGCCCACCGACAAGCCCTTGTAGCAGGCGATCAGGCCGGCGGACAGCCCGAACAGCGTCGCCTTGATCAGCGAGATCACCACCTGCGGCAGCCCCGTGACCAGTGTCATCCCCGCGACGAACGCGCCGGGCGTGACGTGCTGGACGAAGACCACGAAGATGTAGCTGCCAGTCAGCCCGGTGACCGCCACCACCGAGTACAGCAGAACCGCGACGAACGTCGCCGCGATGATGCGTGGAACCACCAGTGCCTGAATCGGATTGACGCCGATCACCTTCATCGCGTCGATCTCCTCGCGGATGGTGCGCGCGCCCAGATCCGCGCACATGGCCGTCGACCCGGCACCCGAGACGACCATCGCTGTGACGACCGGTCCCACCTGGGTCACCGACGCCAACCCCGCGCCGGCACCCGACAGATCGCCCGCGCCGATCTCGACCAACAGGATGTTGAGGACGAACACGATGAGCACCGTGTATGGGATCGACAACATAATCGTCGGAAAAATGGAAACGCGGGCGACAAACCAAATCTGCTCGAGCACTTCGCGCCACGCCCATGGGCCGCGCACCGCCGCCACCAACGCCTCGGCGCTGAGCAGAAAGAATTGGCCCAGCGCGTTCATGGGCCGCGCAAGGGTCGCCGCGTTCACGCTGCTCGTCCAACCCAACGGCGGTCTTTGACTCAACCCGACCCCCATTTTCGTAACAGCGTTTATACGTTCGTAATTCGCTGGCCCCAAGGCAATCAGCACTGTTTACCTGCGCCGCGTCTGCTTGAGCGCACTAGATGAGGGAATGTACGGGCAAAACGATGCCCGGCGTCAGGTTTGCAATCAACAAGAAGAAATATTGGGTGGCGCCGCCGGGCCTGCGCCGATGTTGCTATCAGGCCGTTGGCCTGCGTGATTATTTGGAACCGGCCCGACGCAGCGGCCCCGCAGCGGCGGCCGGCAGACGGACCGAGTAGTGACCGGTGGCGCACGCAGACGAAGGGTCCGGCGCGCGGGAAAGCCGGGGCGACCGTCCGAATCAGGTTGCAACGCAGCGTTTCTCAACGCAGCACGGCCTGCGCCGCGTGCGCGGCTGTCCGTCCGCTCCGAAACCAGATGAGCACCCACGGCCACCGTCCCGTTCGGCTGTCGTCGCCGAAAGCCACAGTTCGGGCAAGACCGTTTCAACACAATGGTTTCCTTCAGCCTGACCCTAAGCGCGCGCGCCCGGATAAGATTCGAGCGTTCTGGATACACTCTGCCGGTGACCAATAGCCCGTCGTCATATCTGGTGTTGGCGTCGCAGCGCAGCGGCAGCACGCTGCTGGTCGAGTCGCTGCGCGCCACCGGCGTGGCCGGCGAGCCGCAGGAGTTCTTCCAGTACCTGCCGTCCACCAGCCAGTCCCCGCAGCCCCGGGAATGGTTCGCCGGCGTCGAGGACGAGTCGATCCTGAGCCTGCTCGACCCGCTGGACGTCGGGACGCCCGACCTGGCGCCGCCCGAGATCTGGCGGGCCTACATCCGCACGGTCGGGCGGACCCCGAACGGGGTGTGGGGCGGCAAGCTGATGTGGAACCAGACGCCATTGCTGCTCGACCGTGCGAAGAACCTGCCGGACCGCAGCGGCGATGGCCTGCTGGCGGCGATCACCGATGTGGTCGGTGAGCAGCCGCTGCTGATTCACGTCTACCGGCCCGACGTGATCTCCCAGGCGGTGTCGTTCTGGCGGGCGGTGCAGACCCGGGTCTGGCGCGGCCGGCCCGACCCGGTCCGGGATGCGCGCGCCACCTATCACGCCGGGGCCATCGCCCACGTCGTCACCATGTTGCGCGCGCAGGAAGAGGGTTGGCGGAACTGGTTCGCCGAAGAGAACATCGAACCCATGGACATTTCGTATCCGATGCTGTGGCGCAACCTGACTCAGGTGGTGGGGTCCATCCTGGAAGCGTTGGGCCTGGATCCACAGTTGGCGCCCGAGCCGGTGCTGGAGCGTCAGGCCGACCAGCGCTCCGACGAGTGGGTGGACCGCTATCGGGCCGATGCCGAGGAGCACGGCCTGCCAACCTGATCGACGGGCCGAGCTAAATTCAGCCCGAGCCAATCACTTCCGATGTAGCGCGCCCGGAGGCCACCATTCCGGTCAAAGGGGTGCGGCTGGGACACGCCGCCATAAGCGCTTGAGGAGCGGTCATCGTGGGTGAAGGCGTGCCAACTAACGGAAAGGACCCCGACGCTCCGCAGGGGCCGGATTGGGCGGCCCGGCTCGGTTCGGTGTCGGTGGACTGGTGGGCGACCGCGGTGGCTGGCGTGATCGTCGCGTTGGCCGTGGCCAACGTGCTTCCGCGGATCCCGTGGTGACCGGCGTGAGCACCGTCCGCACGGCACCCGACGAAACGTCGGACGAGGTCACCTTCACCAGCACCCGTCCCCTGGACTATGTGCCCGGCATCCTGCTTCTGATCGGCGTCGGGGTGCTGGGCAAGTACGCCCAGATCTGGTGGAACACACTGGCCAAGCACCAGCACTGGACCGTGCCCGACATCGAATATGTGTTGTGGGCGATCGTGATTGGGCTCTTGATCACCAACACGATCGGCCTGCACCCGATATTCCGCCCCGGCGTGCTGACCTACGAATTCTGGCTCAAGGCCGGGATCGTGGCGCTCGGCTCGCGGTTCGTGCTGGGCGACATCGCCAAACTCGGCGGGATCAGCCTGGTGCAGATCCTGGTGGACATGACCATTGCCGGGACGATCATCATCGTGGTGGCCCGCGCGTTCGGGTTGTCGGGCAAGCTCGGCTCGCTGTTGGCGATCGGCACGTCCATCTGCGGGGTGTCGGCCATCGTGGCGGCCAAGGGGGCGATCCGGGCCCGCAACTCCGATGTCAGCTACGCGATCGCGGCGATCCTGGCGCTGGGCGCGGTGTCGCTGTTCGTGTTGCCGCCGTTGGGCCACGCCATCGGACTCAGCGACCACGAATTCGGTTTGTGGGCGGGACTTTCCGTCGACAACACGGCCGAAACCACCGCCACCGGCTACCTGTACTCCGACCACGCCGGCAAGATCGCGGTGCTGGTGAAGTCGACCCGTAACGCGCTGATCGGCTTCGTGGTGCTGGGCTTCGCGCTGTTTTGGGCCGCGCGAGGGGAAGCCGACGAGATCGCCCGGGGCGCCAAGGCCAAGGCCGCGTTCATCTGGAGCAAGTTCCCGAAGTTTGTGCTCGGCTTTCTGGTGGTCTCGGCGATCGCCACGGCGGGGTGGCTGACCAAGGGCCAGACCGCCAACCTCGCCAACGTGTCGAAATGGGCGTTCCTGCTGACCTTTGCCGGCGTGGGACTCAACACCGACATCCGTCAGATCGCGCGCACCGGGTGGCGGCCGTTGGTGGTCGCGGTCATCGGGCTGACCGTCGTCGCCACCGTCTCTCTCGGCATCGTGCTGCTGACGTCGCGCGTATTCGGTTGGGGCGCGGGAACTTAAAGGTTCAGCGCCTCAACCGCATCGCGCTACGCGCCCGGCTGGGCGGGCGCTCGAATCCCCACGCCCGGCTGGCCGGGCGCTCGGCAAGCGAACCGCTCAACCAACGTTGGTACCGCCCTCGGCGATCCGGCGCACCGCCTTGAGGAACACGTCGATCTCGTCGAAGGTGTTGTAGAACGCGAACGACGGGCGCACCGTGGCCTCCAGGCCCAGCCGCCGCAGGGCGGGCTGTGCGCAGTGATGGCCCGCTCGCACCGCGATGCCCTCGGCGTTGAGCGCCTTGCCCACCTCGAGCGGCTCGTGGCCGGCCAGCACGAACGACAGCACGCTGGCCTTCTCCTGCGCGGTACCCACCAGGCGCACGCCCGGGATGTCGGCCAGCCGCGGCGTCGCGTACTCGAGCAAGGCGTGCTCGTACGCGGCAATCCGCTCGACGCCCAACCGTTGCACGTAGCGCAGCGCCTCGGTCAGCCCGACCGCGTCGGCGATGTTGCCGGTGCCGGCCTCGAACTTGGTCGGCGGCCCCTGGTACAGCGACCGGTCCAGCGTGACGTCGGCGATCATGTGACCGCCACCCTGCCACGGCGGTGTCTCGGTCAGCGCCTCCTCGGTGCCATAGAGCGCACCGATTCCGGTGGGGCCGTAGATCTTGTGTCCGGAGAACACGAAAAAGTCCGCACCGAGTTCGGCGACGTCGATCGGTATGTGCTGAATCGATTGAGCGCCATCGATCAGCACCCTGGCGCCGTAGCGGTGGCCCAGCTCGACGATCTTGTCCACCGGTACCACGGTGCCCAACGCGTTGGACACCTGGCTCGCGGCGACCAGCTTGGTCCGCGGACCCAGTAGCTCCTCGAACTCGCTCAGCAGCAGGTTGCCCGCATCGTCGATCGGGGCCACCTTCAGGATCGCGCCGGTCTTCTGCGAAATCAGCTGCCAGGGAACGATATTCGCGTGGTGCTCCAGGTGGGTGATGACGATCTCGTCGCCGGGCTGCAGATGCTTGCCACCCCATGCGTGCGCCACCAGGTTGATCGCCTCGGTGGTGCCGCGGACGAACACGATGTTCTCGGCGCTCGGGGCGCCGATGAAATCGGCTACCGTGTTGCGGGCCTCCTCGTAGGCGTCGGTGGCCCGGGCCGCCAATTCGTGCGCGGCGCGGTGAATATTCGAGTTCTCGTGGGCGTAGAAGTGCGACAACCGATCGATCACGACCTGCGGCTTCTGGGTGGTCGCCGCGTTGTCGAACCAGATGAGCGGCTTACCGTTGACGATCTCCTTCAGGATCGGGAAGTCCGCCCGTACCGCGTTGACGTCGAATATCTCGTGCTCGTCGGAAAGCCGCGGCACAGGAGCGGCTTTGGTCAGGAAGTGATAGTCCCCGTCATCACCGGCGGGCGCGGTCGGTGCCGACGCGGGCGCGTCGGACCAGCCCAGGTCGGTGACGGCCGGCGCATCGGGCAGCCACGACGGCGCCGAACCGCGCGAGCCTGCGGGCACGGTCGGTGTCGTTCCGGCCAGCACGCCGGGCACCGTGGGCACGATGCCGCCGGGCACCGCGAACGCACCCGGTTCGCCGCCGAACCACGGGATGGCGGCCAGCGCCGTCGCGTCGGGCGCTCCCCCGCGCGGGGCCGCCGGCGCCGTCTGCGGCGGGACGTCGGGTTCGGCGGACGTCGGCGCCGGGAGATAGATGTCGGAGAAATCAAGCTGCG
>NZ_QMEU01000005.1 GCF_003284975.1 Mycobacterium colombiense | reverse complement strand
GGATCTGCGGGCTTGGTTGCGGCGCCTGCATGACGAGGTGCACGTGACCACGGTGCTGGTCACCCACGACCAGGCCGAGGCGCTCGACGTCGCCGACCGCATCGCGGTGCTGAACAAGGGCCGCATCGAACAGGTCGGATCCCCGACCGACGTTTACGACACCCCGGCGAACGCGTTCGTGATGTCATTCCTCGGTGCGGTGTCCACCCTGAACGGCACTTTGGTGCGCCCGCACGATATCCGGGTGGGCCGCAATCCCGAGATGGCGATCGCCGGCGGTGACGGCACGGCCGAGTCCGTCGGGGTGGTGCGCGCCGTCGTCGACCGCGTGGTGACGCTGGGCTTCGAGGTGCGGGTCGAGTTGACCAGCGCGGCCACCGGCGGATTCTTCACCGCCCAGATCACCCGCGGCGACGCCGAGGCGCTGGCTCTGCGCGACGGCGACACCGTCTACGTGCGGGCCACCCGGGTTCCGCCGATCGCCCTGGCCGCCAACGCAAGTCGTGCGGACGAGGCCGACAAGGATGAGAGCACGCTGACGTCGGCGTAGTCGCCGCACGAGAACCGCGGGCCGACCACTATCCGATTCGCCAACGCGCTATGGAACGTTGAACTTCTAAGACGCGTGCAAACCGCATTCGGTCTTGGCCCGGCCCTGCCAGCGTCCGCTGCGGGGATCGGCCCCGGCCAGCGGCTTGGCCGTGCAGGGTTGGCAGCCGATCGACGAATAGCCGTCGTACATAAGCGGATTGACCAGCACGCCGTTCTCGTCGATGTAGTCCTGCACGTCCTCGTCGGACCATTCGACCAGCGGGTTGACCTTGACGAGCTTGAAGCCTTCGTCGAAGCCGACCACTGGGGCGTTGGCGCGCGCGGCGGTCTCACCCCGGCGCAGCCCGGTCACCCAGGCGGAGTATCCGCGCAGCGTCTTGCCTAGCGGCGCGACCTTGCGCAGCCGGCAGCATTCGCCGGGATCGCGCGCGAACAGGTCCTTACCCAGCAGCCGGTCCTGCTCGGCGACGCTGTGTTCCGGAGTGACGTTGAGCACCCGGATGTCGTATACGGATTCGATCGCATCACGGGTGCCGATGGTTTCCACGAAGTGATAGCCGGTGTCCAAGAACACCACCGGCACACCCGGACGCACCTTGGCTGCCAGATCGATCAGCACGGCCTCCTGCATGCTGGAAGCCACCACGTAATTGCAGGTAGCCCAGCCGCGGGGCCCGTTGATGCCGCCGAATGTTTCGTCGGTCCAACGCAACACGTCGGCGGCGCTGGCGCCCTCCAGCTCGGCCGCACCGCGGGCGGCAAGCGCCCGCAATTCGGCTTCTGGAAGCTTGGTTGTTCGTTCGCTCATCGCAAATCGTCCTCGTCTGCCCTCATAGCCCACTGTGCGAAACGCTCACCCTCACCGCGATATTTCAGGAAGTTACGTGTGACCCGCTCGATGTAGTCGCCGAGCTCGTCGCTGGTGACCTTGTGCTGGCGCAATTTTCGGCCGAATCCGCTGTCCAGGCCCAAGCTTCCGCCCAGGTGAACCTGGAAACCCTCGACCGAGCCGCCCTCTCCGTCGTCGACCATCTGACCCTTGAGGCCGATGTCGGCGACCTGAATGCGGGCGCACGAATTGGGGCAGCCGTTGATGTTGACGGTGATGGGCACGTCGAGCTGCTCGTTGATGTCGGCGAGCCGGCGCTCCAGCTCGGGCACCAAAGACTGTGCCTTGACCCGGGTTTCGGCGAATGACAACTTGCAGTACTCAATCCCCGTGCACGCCATCAGGTTCCGGCGCCAATGCGACGGCTTCGACTGCAGGCCGAGCGCCTCCAGGCCGGCGATCAGCTCGTCGAGCTTGTCGTCGGGCACGTCGAGGATGACCAGCTTCTGATACGGGGTGAGCCGGATCCGGTCCGAGCCGGCCTGTTCGGCGAGGTCGGCCACCGCGGTGAGGATGGTGCCCGACACCCGTCCGGCGATGGAGGCGACGCCCACCGCGTTGAGCCCGTTCTTGAGCCGCTGCACTCCGACGTGGTCGATCGGGTGCTTCAGCGGCTCGGGGGCGGGGCCGTCGATCAGCGGCCGCTTGAGGTACTCGGTCTCTAGAACTTCACGGAATTTTTCGATGCCCCAGTCCTTGACCAGGAATTTCAGCCGCGCCTTGGCGCGCAGCCGCCGATAGCCGTAATCGCGGAAGATCGAGGTCACCGCGTGCCACACCTCGGGCACCTCCTCGAGCGGCACCCAGGCGCCGACCCGCTGGCCAAGCATCGGGTTGGTCGACAGCCCGCCACCGACCCACAGGTCCAGGCCGGGACCGTGCTCGGGGTGGTTGACGCCGATGAAGGCGATGTCGTTGACCTCGTGCACCACGTCCTGCAGACCCGAGATAGCGGTCTTGTACTTACGCGGCAGGTCGGCGAAGTCGGGCTGGCCGATGTAGCGGCGCACGATCTCGTCGATCGCCCAGGTGGGGTCCAGCACCTCGTCGAGCGACTCACCGGCCAGCGGTGAGCCCAGGATCACCCGAGGGCAGTCGCCGCACGCCTCGGCGGTCTGCAGCCCGACCGCGGCCAGTCGCCGCCAGATCTCGGGGACGTTCTCCACCTCGATCCAGTGGTACTGCACGTTTTCGCGGTCGGTGATGTCGGCGGTGTCGCGGCCGAATTCGGTGGAGATCTGGCCCACCGTGCGCAGTGCGGCCGCCGACAGCGCGCCGCCGTCGCAGCGCACCCGCATCATGAAGTACCGGGCTTCCAGCAACTCGGCGTTGTCGTCGCCGGTGAACGTGCCGTCGTAGCCCTGTTCGCGCTGGGTGTACAGCCCCCACCAGCGGAAACGCCCCCGCAGGTCGCTCTTGTCGATGCTGTCGAAGCCGTTGCGGGCGTAGACGGTCTCGATGCGCTCCCGCACGTCCAGCGGGGCGCCGGCCTGCTTCATCTCCTCGTTTGGGTTCAGCGGCTCACGATTTCCCAGTGCCCATTGGCCCTCGTTACGGGCCTTCGCGGGTCGGGCGGTGGTCATCGGAAGTTCTCTCCTTCACAAAGATCGCCAGCGCGGCGAGCACAGTTCACCGATACTTTCGGGCGGCGCAAAACCGTCTGCCAGCTGGAGACACAGGGGGGCTGGGTCTACCACGTCAAGGCAGACAGATACAGCTGCAAACGCGCTTGAGATCAATGTGCCGTCGCGCCACGAGCACCATGTGCGGGCCGGGCTGGTCGACAGTCACGCCTCCATTGTGCCATGGATGCCGAAGGGCCATGCGAGCAGGTCAAATCTTGGCTCACGGTGATTATAACTACCGGCCAAGTCCAAGCGATCCCCCCGAATGCCCAGCAGGATCATGCGGCGAAGCGGCGCGAGCGGCTGCGGCTCAGGCGGGGTCGACGGGCCCGGGTCACCCCGCTCGTCGTGGGATCATTTGGCATGGCCATTCGCGAAAAACCGGTCGAGCTGCCCGACATCGGGGTGGACGCTGGGCGCCCGTTTGGCATCTATGTGCACGTTCCGTTTTGCATAACACGATGCGGTTACTGCGATTTCAATACGTACACCCCCGCTGAGCTGGGCGGCGTCAACCCCGACGCGTGGCTGAGCGCACTGGGGACCGAACTGGAACTGGCCGCCGCGCGGTTGCAGGCACCGCCGGTGACCACCGTGTTCGTCGGGGGCGGCACGCCGTCGCTGCTGGGCGGTGCGCGGATGGCCACGCTGCTGGACACGCTGCGCCGCCACTTCACGCTGGCGGCCGACGCCGAGGTCACTACCGAGGCCAACCCCGAGTCGGCCTGGCCGGATTTCTTCGATGCCATCCGCGCGGCCGGCTTCACCCGGGTGTCGCTGGGGATGCAGTCGGTGTCGCCGAGGGTGCTGGGCGTCCTCGACCGCATTCACACCCCGAACCGGTCCGCGGCCGCCGCCCGCGAAGCCTTGGCGGCGGGCTTCGAGCACGTCAGCCTCGATCTGATCTACGGAACTCCGGGGGAGTCCGACGATGACCTGCTGCGCTCGGTCGACACGGCGATCGAGACCGGCGTGGATCACGTGTCCGCCTATGCGCTGGTGGTAGAGGAGGGCACCGCGCTGGCCCGGCGGGTCCGTCGCGGCGAACTGGCCCCACCGGACGACGACGTGCTGGCCCACCGCTACGAAATGGTCGACGCGCGGCTGTCGCAGGCCGGCATGTCTTGGTATGAAGTCTCCAACTGGTCGCGACCCGGCGGTGAATGCCGCCACAACCTGGGCTACTGGGACGGCGGTCAGTGGTGGGGTGCCGGACCGGGCGCGCACGGCTACCTCGGCACGACGAGGTGGTGGAATGTCAAGCATCCCAACGCGTATGCGGAGAGGTTGAGCGCCGCGGAGCTGCCGGTGGCCGGATTCGAGCAGCTCGATGCCGACGCCGTACACACCGAGGACGTGTTGTTGAAAACGCGTCTACGCCAAGGACTTCCGGTTGGCCTGCTCAGTTCCGCCGAGCGCGGCCGCGCCGAGGGCGTGGTCACAGACGGGCTGTTGGTGCCCGACGGTGACAGGCTGGTGCTGACTCCGCGCGGACGGCTGCTGGCCGACGCCGTGGTGCGAACGATCCTGGGGTAGCGGCGTCGTCGGCGCGGTCAGACCCCGAACCAGCGCTCGAAGACGCGGGCGATCTCGATGTAGAGCGGGATGCCCACGGTGACGTTGTAGGAGAACGTCAGACCCAGTGAGGCGGCCAGCGGCAGCGTCGGGCTGGCCTCCGGGATCGCCAGACGCTGGACCGCGGGGACGGCGATGTAGGAGGCCGCACCGCAGAGGACCGCGAACAGCACGTAGGTCCCGGTCTTGAAATCGGTGTGGGTCAGCGATGCGTAGCTGCAGGCGACGATAATGCCCAGCGTCGCAAAGACATTCGGGGCCACCAGGCCGAACACGATGAATCCGGGTCCCGCAGTGCGAAGGTCCTTCAGTTTGCGCGACGCCGTCATGCCCATCTCGAGCAGGAATAGACACAGCACGCCCTGGAAGGCCATCACGAAGAATTTGTCGTCGTCAGCCACGACCTTCTGTCCCTGCAGCCCACTGACCAGACCGATGATGATGCCCCCCATCAGAAGGACGAGGCCGGGATTGAGGAAGACTTCCTGAAACAGCTCCCGGGAGAAGATGGGCACCCGCTTGCCCTTCGGGCGCGGCGGGCTCTGGTCGGGCTCCCAATCCGGATGCTCCAGCTTTTCCAGCGAGAGCTCCAGCTCCTGCTCGATGGCCGCTTCCTCCTGGCTCTCCAGGCTCTGGCCGTGAGGAGGGCGCGCGGCGGTGCCCGGGCCGACCCCGACCTTGACCGGCGGTGTGTAGCCTGCCTCGTCGGGCATATAGCCGGTGGAGTCCATGCCCCGGTGGCGCAGTCGCGCAACGAAATACAGCGCCACCAGGCAGCCCGGAATCTCCATGACGGCCAACATCACCGGCATATAGGCGTTGAAAGCGATATTCACCGCGGCCAGGACGGCCACGCAAGTGGCGAAGGTTCCCGCCGAGTCAGACCCGTAATAGCCGGCGATGGTCGCGCGGTCGACTTTGCGTAGCGATTTCAGGCGGCTGAGCCCCAAATAGGCCAGCCCGCCGATCAGACAGTTCAGCACGAAGCCCAACACCATGAAGCCCAGGATGGCCCCGACGCTGGACGCGCTGACCTGGGCGAGCTCTTCCCCGCCGTGCCAGCCGATGGCCAGCAACAGGTACATCGTCAATCCCTGATAGATGACGTAGGGGAATTCGAACCGCACCTTCAGGATGGGAATCAGAAATCCGAAGTAAAAGAACAGCAGTAGCGGCTTGAACAGGTTATGGGTGAAGTTGTGCCAGAACTCTTGCAGCATCGATGCCTCCGTTGGTTTAAGCGCTGATCTGGGGAAGCACCGTCCGCAAGCGGAGCAACCACGAAACATCCCGACGACCGTGAAGAATTTATCCCCGCCGCCAACTCGTCGCCACTTGAAAGCACACAGGGCGGCGTCGTGTCGCGACGCTGTTGATAACCGGCAAAACTGCTGCTCACGGCGAAATCGGCGGGGCGGAAACGCGCGCGCGAGGGTACAGCGTCGGCCGCGAGTTTGGTGTGAAGGTGCTGTGTGTTTACTGTGTAGTCAAATTCGGCTCAACGCGCCGACGGGACGAGCGAGGGTCGCGCGCCGACCCCCTTTTTACGGTGCGTCACCGAAAGCCACGCCGACGGCGAGTAATGCGTGGTTATTTCCTCGAAGCCGTCGACCCGGGAAACCGAAAGCACCCCGGTTTGTGGATTGATTTCGAGCTCGTCGCCTTCGCTCGCATGCACTTCCTCGCCGTTGAAAAGCCGAATGATGAACATCGTGTTCCTCCGATCCGGCGGATGCGGGCTCCGGCGACAGTGCGCGCGCTAGGAAAAGTCTGGCTGGCGCAGCGACATCTTGTGCGGCCGCGACGTAAACGCTTGGGAAACCTTTGGAGGGGCGATCGTCACAGGGGCACGCATGGTCGGCACCCCGGCGGCGTCGCTTGCATGGCTCTAGCTGCGTGAACGGGTCGCGGGCACCGGCATCTCGCCATGCACGGCCCCTCGGCCGCGGGCCGGCCGAGGCTTTAACTCCGCGGGAGTTTTAGCTGAACGGGGCAATCGCGGGGCCACTTGGCGGGAGCGGTTGCGCACAGCTACATAGGTTAGGCTACATTTACTAACCGTGACCGAGGTCAGCGTCGAGACAAGTTCCGCCGGCTCTGAGTCGCCGTCGATCCCGCTTCCCGTGCATATCGACCCGGCGGACCTGGCGGCCGAGTTGGCCGTGGTGCTATCCGAGCGCGTCGGGGAAGAGTATCTGCTCTATGAGCGCGGTGGTGAATGGGTGCTCGCCACCGGCGTGCGCGCCATGATCGAGCTGGACAGCGACGAGCTGCGGGTGATCCGCGACGGCGTGACGCAATGCCAGCAATGGTCGGGCCGGCCGGGCCCGGTTCTCGGCGAAGCGATCGACCGGCTGCTGCTGGAGACCGACCAGCTCTTCGGCTGGATCGCCTTCGAATTCGGCGTCTACCGCTACGGGCTGCAGCAGCGGTTGGCGCCGGGAACCCCACTGGCTAGGGTCTTTTGGCCGAACGGCCGCATCGTGGTGACCCGGGAGGGGATCCGCCTGTTCGGTACCTCGGCCGACCACCGGGACGCAGTCCTGGGTGTGCTCGGCGACGGCGTGCCCGGCGTGCGCGCCGCCTCGGCGGTCGACGTGGTGGCCGACCCGTCCCGTTATCGCGATCGGGTCGCGGCGGCCGTGGGCGAGATCGCCGCGGGCCGCTACCACAAGGTCATCCTTTCTCGCTCACTCGAAGTGCCTTTCCCGCTCGATTTCCCGTCCACCTATCGGCTGGCCCGGCGGCACAACACCCCGGTGCGGTCGTTTCTGCTGCGGCTGGGCGGAATTCGCGCCGTGGGTTACAGCCCCGAACTGGTCGCAGCCGTGCACCACGACGGCGTCGTGGTGACCGAGCCGCTGGCGGGTACCCGCGCGCTCGGGCGCGGCGAGGTCCATGACCGCCAGGCCCGCGACGACCTGGAGTCGAATTCCAAAGAGATTGTCGAGCACGCCATTTCGGTACGAAGCTCGCTGCAGGAAATGGCCGAGATCGCCGAGCCCGGTACCGCCGTCGTCACCGACTTCATGACCGTGCGGGAACGGGGGAGCGTGCAGCACCTCGGCTCCACGGTCAGCGGTCGGCTCGACACCTCGAACGACCGGATGGACGCGCTCGAAGCGCTGTTCCCGGCGGTCACCGCGTCGGGCATCCCGAAAGCCGGTGGTGTCGAAGCGATCATGCGCCTCGACGAGGGCCCGCGGGGGCTGTATTCTGGTGCGGTCGTGATGATTTCGGCCGACGGCGGCCTGGACGCGGCGCTGACGTTGCGGGCGGCCTACGAAAGCGACGGGAAAACGTGGCTGCGGGCGGGTGCGGGCATCATCGAAGAGTCCACACCCGATCGCGAGTTCGAAGAGACCTGCGAGAAGCTGTCCACGTTGGCGCCGTATCTGATTGCGCGCCAATAGCTTTTAATCGGTAATCCCGATCGGCCGGCCGCGCGGTGCTTTCTGCGTCACGATTGGTGCCGTACGGACTTTCGGCCTTATTTGCCCGGTTCGCTCGCGTGCCATCTTGGAGACCGGCGACCGTGGTCTGCCCGCTGTTCGATAGCCATGAAGGCCGTCAAAGCCTGTCTTCTATTCGTATTGCAATGACGGGTAGGTAGCTGTTTCTCCGCGCCCGTTGGGAGTGAGGTCCAAAAGGCCAAAGATCGGCCAGATGGGGTCGATGGGGCTATTGTCGCCACGCACAAACGTCAGCTCACTCGACCAGCGGTGGCGGATTCCGTCTTCGTCGCGTGAAAACACGTTGAGCACCGGGAGCTGTTCGCCGTCGGGCGTTTCGCCGTGATAGTCGCGGTTGAAGGTATTGTTGCGCGAAGACAGCAGCCGCACGTTGTGCCAGCCGCGTTCCTGCGCATAGCTGCCCAGGCGAGCGGGATCTGTCTTGGCGACCACGATGAGGTTCACCCGGTCGGCGATATGTGTGGCCGGACCGTTGAGGCCGTCAACGACCGAAGTGCATGACGGGCAAGGTTGTTCGGCAAGCGGCAGCAACGCCGTTTGACCTCCGGCAGCCCCCGCGCGTGCGTCTCTGGACCAACGCGGGAACATCATGTGGTAGATGACCAGCGTGTCTTTACCCGGCGCGAACAACTCCGAGAACCTGATTCTGCTCCCATCGGCCGCGGACTCGAAAACGTAGTCCTCTGCCAGCAGACCGCCCACCGGAAGCGCCCGGCGCTGGGCGGCGACTTGTTCGCTGAGCCGCCGTAGCGCATCTTCTGTCTCCAACAACTGATTGCGAGCGCGCCGGTACTCAGCCGATTCACCCGGGAACTTGATGTTGCTGTCGCGCAGCGTATTCCGCCACGCATTCATATCGCGTGGACTGCCCTTGGGTGCCATGTCTCGTCCTTTCTTGCTATGCGGTTTACATCGCCGTGGCGGACGCGGTGCAAGCACTGCTCGCCAACGTCAGTTCGCCTTGGCCTGTGCCTCGCCTAGACGACCGGCGAGGCCCGGGCCGTCAAAAGCCGTCCTGTTGGCCCGCGCGAACTCTTCGACGGTCATCGCCGGCGTGCCGGTGACGACCTCAATGAGGTTGTTGGCGCCGGCGAAGATGCCGTCGCGGTAGTCCTGGGCGACGCTGCTGAGGTGCTGCACCAGAAACGGGCTGCGGCCTTGAGATTTCAATGCCGCGGCGAATTCGGGGATCTCGACCGGCTGGTAGCGGACTGGGATTTCGAGTAACCCAGAAAGCTTGTCGGCGATCTCGTAGTGGTTCAATTCGACTGGTCCGCACAACGGGTAGATCTGACGGTTGTGCGGTTCGGGGTTAGCGAGGACGGAGGCGACGAAGCGTCCTTGATCGGCCGCAGCTATCGGTGCATGACGTCCGGCGCCGAACGGTAGTCGTAGCACTGCTTCGTCGTTGCGCCGTGACCACTGCATTGTCAGCCATTCAGCGAAGAACGTCGGCCGGATGTGGGTGGTGATGAATGTGGTGCGATCCAACAACCGCTCCGCCAGCCAGTGTTGGCGTGCCGCGTGACTGGTGGCGTGGCGGCGGGCCGATATTTGGGACATGTTAACGACCGAGCGGACGCCGGCCTCGGTGGCAGCCTGGGCGAAGATGACCGTCGCCTCCAGCAACCGGCCGGGATCGATAGGGAAACAGAAATACGCGCCATCGACGCCTGCGAGAGCCGAACTGACGTCATCTAAATCGAGCAGATCGCCCTGCACGATTTCCGCACCCAAGGCGGTGAGCTGATCAGTTCGTTCATCAAGACGATGCACCAACGCTCGGACACGCAGTCCACGCTCAATCAGAGCTGCAGCGGCGGGCATGCCCGTCTTCCCGGTCGCCGCGGTGATAAGAAACAACCCATCGCTTGGCATGCCGAACCACTTCCCTTCGATCGCGACGGTATACAGGGATCCGTCACCTCACCGCGGACGATGATCGCCACGAATGTATACCGACCTGTTTACTTTGTTGTGTCGACGTTACCGCGCAGCGCTCCGGATGTAAACAGTTCGGTATACTTGCGGTTGTGAAGAGTATGGACCGAGCCTCGCGAGTGGCCTTCGATCGCGGCGGGCGCGGGGCCCGCGATCGGATAGTGGCCTCCGCGCGAGTGCTTTTCTACCGCGACGGCATCCACGCGACGGGAGTCGACCAGCTCGCCGAGCATGCACATGTGTCCAAAAGAACTCTATACAAACACTTTTCAAGCAAAGAGGACATTGTTGCGGCATATCTGCGCGATGCCGATGCCAACCGGGCGGTGCCCCGAGAGCGGGCGCTCGACAAGCCAGGGCTCGCGCCGCGGGACCGGTTGCTGGCGGTGTTCGAGCGCGGGAAAGAGAAACTCGTTCGCGGGTGTCCATACCACAATGCCGCTGTCGAGGCGGCCGGAAAGTTGCCGGAGGTACATGGCATCGTCCGCGCCCACAAAGACGCCTTCATCGCGCGTTTGATTGATACCTGCGCCGAAGTAGGAGTCAACGACGCGTCCTTACTTGGTAATCAGCTCGCGGTGCTCTTCGAGGGAGCAGTTGCGTTAGCGACCACACTCAACGACACCGCGCCGATGGTTTACGCGCAATCAGCCGCGGCGATTTTGATCGATGAAGCCGCTAGAGGGCCCGAGGACCGTCACTGAGATTCTGGCGCGACGGTGATCGCGCGCTCGGCCCGAGGTGCGCGCGAACAGTGTCAGACCGACGAGCCCGATTCGAGGTAATCGGCCAAAATGCGGCCGACGAGCGACTCGATGTTGGATTCGATCGAGGATGCGAGTGTGGCGGTGACGGTCGCGACCGCTTGCGTGCGGAAGCGCACCAACATGGTGATCAGCTCGGCGATTTCGGCGTCGGCCGGTAGCGGTTCGCCGGGCTTGATGCGGTCGAGCACGTGTTCGGCGCCGGCGCGCACCAGCATGTCGCTGATCTTGTCGATCTCGGGGACGATCTGTTCGTGTAGGTCGATGAGCTTGTCCAATTTGACGCCGTAGCCGCGGATTTCGTTGAACGCCTCGATGAGTTTCGGGCGGGTGATGGTGGCCTGCGTCCCATCGATCCGGATCACCTGAAGCGCCACCAGGCGCTCGAACGCATCGGCGTCGTCGACCAGTCGCTGCGCGTCGGCCAGCGACACGGTTTCCGGCTTCTCCGTCGTCCAGGTGCCGACGATGGCGGTTTCCAGACCCAGCACGTCGCCGAGGTTCTTGCCTTCCTCCCACGCGCTCAGCATTTCTCGCACGTGCGCGATGTTGTATCCGCGGTCGAGCATCGAGGTGATGAGCCGCAGCCGGGTCAAGTGGGTGTCGTTGAACAGGGCGATGCGCCCCACCCGCAGCGGGGGCGGCAGCAACCCGCGGTCACGGTAGACGCGGATGTTGCGGGTGGTGGTGCCGGCCAGCCTGGCTAGGTCGTCGATGCGGTACTCACCGGAGTTCGCGTCGCCGTGCGGCTGCCGGACGGCGGATTCGAACAGCTGGGACACCGCGCCCTCGATGAGTTGGCGGTATTCCCGCGATTGGCGCCGCACGCGCTTGGGTGCGCGCCGCACGTTGTGCAGCACGCCGGCGATGGTGCCGGGTTCGGGCCGCGGTGCGCGCTCGGTGGCCATGTCAGTGCGGCCCTCAGGCCGACGCGGTGGCCTGGGTCTGGGCGCGGCGTGCCACCGCCTGGTAGTCCTCGTATCGGAAATCCCTCATCTGGCGAAGATACTGCGTCGCGAAACCGGGGTACATCGACCCATTGAATCCGTCCTTCGTGAGGTACCAACTGCGGCACCCCGACATCCAGGTCGTCTTGGTGAGCCGGCGCTGAAGGTCCTCGTTGTGCCGACGCTGGACCTCGTCACGCACGTCGAGATAACGCAGGTCGTCGTTGAGGATGGTGGTGATGCCGCGCACGGCGTAGTCGAGCTGACCCTCGATGTAGACCAGCAGCGAGTTGTGGCCCGGTCCGGAGTTGGGACCGGTCATGACGAACAGGTTCGGATACCCGTGCACGTTGATACTCTTGTAAGCCTGTGCGCCGTCGGCCCACTCGGCGGCCAGCGAGCGACCGCCGAGCCCGGTGACCGGAAAGGGTGGACCGGTGAGATGTACGTCGTACCCGGTGGCGAAGACGATGCAGTCGAGGGGGTGCTCGATGCCGTCGCTGGTGCGAATGCCGACGGGGCTCACCGTGGCGATCGGCCAGTCGATGAGCTTGCAGTTGTGGCGTTGCAGCGCAGGGTAGTAGTCGCTGGACACCAGCATGCGCTTGCAGCCCGGCCGGAAGTCCGGTGTCAGCTGGCGGCGCAGCCAAGGATCCTTCACCTGGGCGCGCAGGTGGGCCCGGCCAAGCCGGGCGACCAGCGACGTCAGCGGTGTGTCCCACACCAGGGCCGTGGCGCTTGCCTCGTGGCCCCAGTACAGTGCCTGGCGCGCAAGCTGTTGGGTAGCAGGGAGTTTGGTGAACAACGACTGCACGGCCGGCGGGGTGGCTACGTCCAAGCGTGGCAATACCCAGCACGGTGTGCGCTGAAAGACCTTGACGAATCCGGCCCGCTTGACCAGCTCGGGGATGATCTGGATGGCGCTGGCGCCGGTACCGATGACCGCGACCCGCTTGCCGGCGAAGTCGTAGTCGTGATCCCAGCGTGCGCTGTGAATCTTGTGTCCGCGGTAGCTGTCCAGGCCCCGGATGTCGGGGAAACTGACGTCGGACAAGGGACCCGAGGCGAGCACGACGGTGCGCGCGCGAAACCTCTTGCGGTTCTTGGTGGTCGCAGTCCAGATGCCGGCTTCGTCGTCGAAGGTCAAGTCCTTGACTTCGTGGCCGAACCTGATGCGGCTGCGGATGTCGAACCTGTTCGCCATCTCCTCGAGGTGCCGGTAGATCTCGGGGGCGGGTGAGTAGGTGCGTGACCAGGTCGGGTTCTTGACGAAGGAGTAGGAGTAGAGCAGCGACGGGACGTCGCAGCTGGCGCCGGGATACGTTGTGTCGCGCCAGGTCCCGCCGACGCGGTCGGCGCGCTCGAGCAGCACGACGTCGTCGACGCCGGCCTCGGCCAGGCGGATGGCCGCGCCCAGTCCGGTGAAGCCTGCCCCGATGATGAGCGCCGCGTGGGCGCGGTTGTTTGCCACGGTCATGCCGCCGGCTCGTGGGTCAGTTCGCCGACCCAGGTGGGTACCGACGGCAGCAGCGGCCGCGGGTATCGGTCGGAAAGCCATACCATCGAGTTCGCCAGCAGGTGGTACGGGTGGCGTGGGTTGGTGACCACTCCGGCGTAGCGCCTCAGGAAACGGTAAGTCGGTACCCGCCTGGTGCTTTCGCCGCGGTCACCAAGCTCTTTGAATCGTTTTACGGCCCGGTAGAGGCGTTCTGGCTCCATGCCCATCGCGGTGATCTCGTTGCGGATCCTGTTGATCAGCGGCGCGCCCATGATCGCACCGATGATGAGGCCCGGAGTGGCATTGTGGCCGACGAAGTCGATCAGCAACCGTCGGATCTTCGCGTGTCCGATCATGTCGAGAACTTCGAAATCGACGACCAGATGGCGCGATTCGTCATTGTTGATCTTCTCGAAAACCTGGTGGCAAAGCGGGTCGTGCACCTCGTCGAGGAGGAATTTCAACAGGGCACCGTCCAGTGCGACTTCGAGCATCGGAATGACGGTGCCCAGCAGGGACAGCGGCATGTCGTCGGCCCAGCGGTCCAACCAGTCGATCGCCAGTCGTATGTTCACGTTCGGCTCGGGGATCTCGCCGTCTTCGAGCATGCCCCAGCGTTTCATCAGCGCCAGTTCGGCGTTGGCGTGGCGCTGCTCCTCGGCGTGGAAGTAGCGATAGATCTCGGCGATGGTCGGTGTGGGTGCCTTCTTCGCCAGTGCCGCGAAGCCCCTGGCGCCGATGTTCTCGATCCAGCACAGGTCGGCCATGAAAGCCTTGAGTTGTGGCCGCTGTTCGTCACTGATCAGTTCGGCGCCGGGCGCATCCCAGTCGATGTCGGCGAGTGCCCACTGACGGTCTTTGATCTTGGCAAGCATGGCTTCCATGTCGATGGCCATCGGGAGCTCCTTTTCGTTCGGTGATCAGGGCAGGTTAATGCGGGACACCAGGCCGGTCGCACGCGTATAGGTCTGTGGGGCAAGCCGTTTGATGTTCCAGCCGATCTTGGCGTCGAATTGCGGCATGCAGTACAGTTCGCCGCGGTCGTGAGCGTCCAGGCAGTCCCGGGCGACCTTCTCGGCGGATAGTCCGGTCCAGCGCATCAGTTTTGCGGCCAGTTCGCTGGATTGCTCGCTGATTCGGCCGGATTCGAGGATGTTCGTCTTGACGAAGGTGGGGCACAGCACCGTGACCCGCACCGGCGTGCCGGCCAGTTCGGCGGAAAGGGTTTCCGAGAGCGAGAGCACACCGGCCTTGCTGACGTTGTAGGCGGCCATGCCGGGCGCCGCTCCGAACGCCGCGGCTGAGGCCACGTTGATGATGCCGCGGGGGGCGCGTACCCGCTCGGCCTCGCGCAGGATCGGGGCGAATACGTGGCAGCCGTGGATGGGCCCCCACAGATTGATTCCCAGGGTCCACTCCCAATCGTCCAGCGGCGCATCGCCGATGGCCGCACCGCCGGCGCCGACACCGGCGTTGTTGATGACCAGCGTGGGTGGCGCCGCGAACCAGGCCTGCGACTGTTCGGCCAACGCTTGAACGTCCTCGAATCTCGATACGTCGCAACGGATGGCGGTCGCCTTGGCGCCCCGCTTGGTGATCGCGTCCGCCGTTTGCTGTGCGGCGTCCTGGTCGATGTCACTGCACACCACCGCGCCGCCACGCTTGCCGAGTTCGATGGCGAACGCGGCACCGATGCCGCTGCCGGCGCCGGTCACCACGGCCGAGGCGCCCTGGCTGGTTTTCGGCCTGTTGAGGAGTCTGTCCAACATGTCAGCGGGTCCCTTCGGTGACGGCGCGCGCGTCCTGCAGGGCGTGCGCGATGAAGCGCGCGACGTAGGCCATCGCCTTGGCGGCTTCCGGTGTCATGCGCGGCAGCGCCTGAAAGACATGGACCTGATGGGGCCAGATCTGCAGTTCGCATCTGCCACCGGCGGCTTGGATGTCGGCGGCGAGCTGGCGCGCGTCCCCCTGCAACATTTCAGCGCCACCGGCCTGGATCAGAGTCGGTGGGAGTGCGGGGCCACCGGCGACGTCGAGCGTCAGCCGTTGGTGGGTGAGGTCGATGCCGTTGTGGTAGAGGCCGACGAGGCGGACCGCGTTCGACGCCCGGGTGGCGGGATCGGGGCGTATCCGCTCGCGGGCCAGCGCCAGTTCGAACGTGAGGTCGTACAGGGGCGAGAACAGCACCATGGCGGCGGGATGCTCGACCCCGGGTTGCAGCAGCAAGTCCACCGACAGGTGACCGCCCGCCGAATCTCCGGCGATCACAACGCGTTTCGGCGGAACATCGCAGGCGTCGACCAGCCAGTCCCAGCCGGCTCGGACGTCGTCGGCCGCGGTGGGGAAGCGATGCTTCGGGGCGAGGCGGTAGTCGATGCAGAACACCGGCAGCCCGGTCAGGGCCGATAGCCAGGATGTCAAGCGGCGGTGGGTCTTTGGCGAGCACACGGCGTAGCCGCTGCCGTGCACGTAGTAGATCGCACCCTCGCTCGTCGACGATCGCTCGGTGCCGCTGGTGGGCGTGCGCGGTCCATAGACCCATTCACCCTTGACGCGCCGGCCGTTGGGCAGCCTGGTGTCGACGGATTCGACGCGGGTGCCCGCGAGCGAGGGGCCGAACGTCCCCATGATCCTGGCGACGATTTGGCGTGATAACCACAGACCCCAGGCCCGCTCGGGCGGGATCACGCTGGTGATCGGCCGCAGGGTGTACGTACTTACCGCTGCCGCGCCGCGGGATCGCAATGACCCACGAGCCGGAACGCCGTCCGTCATGCAACGCAGTCAACACCAAATGGTGACATTGGTCAATGGCAGCTTTGGTGCTTGGGAGCTGGTAGTCCTCTGCCGCTGTAGGTGTTCATCTTGGATGGCGAATTTCTCACAAGAATGGCGAGTGCAGGCGAATCCGCCGAGAGTGCCTACGCGCGAGCCTCCAATCCCAAATCCCGCGGGCCACTACGTCACGGCACCCGGGACGCCCAGCGTCAACTTTGGCGGGTAGCGGACTCGTGCGCCGTGTCAAGCAGTGCGACGGCCGTGCGGACATAGGCGTCGACGTCCATATCGTCGCCGTACACGCTGATCTGGATCAAGGCACCCTGCAGCAGCGACATAGCCAGCCGCCCGAACTGATCGGGGTCGATCGCCGCGGCGAGTTCGCCGCGCTCCTGCGCGGCGTGCGCGAGTGTCGCAAAGCCGTCGCGTAGGCGCGATAGCCCAGCGCGGGCGGCGGCGTTGAGTTCCGGGTCGCGCTGTTGTTCCCCGATCAGGTGAGGGAAGATACGGGCGCGCTGTTCGACGGTGCCCAGTTCGACGTTGCGGTTTTGCTCTATCAATTCTGCCAACGCTTCGCCGGGCCGGCGCAGACGGCCACCAGGCAGGGCTTCGGTGATCACCGTCGCCGCCTGAGTGAGGAACCCCATCGTCTCGGCGATGATGGCGCGTACGAGGTCGTCCTTGCCTTCGAAATAGCTGTAGACCGCACCCGGACTGAGGTCGGATTCTTTAAAGATCTCCTGCATCGTAGTGCGGTGGAACCCATCGCGCGCGAAGCAAGCAAGCGCCGCTGACAAGATCTGGCGGCGCCTTGCCGCGACGTGCTCATCGGTCACTTTCGGCATATCACCAGTGATTCTACATTGACAGCGAACGCTCGTTTCAGTATAAAGAACGAATATTCGTTTTAGGAGCCATCATGTCGTTTCAGCCGATCGCCGACCAATTGGATTCGCGCGTTGCCGGCGCGCTTGGCGATCGCGCCATCGCCAGGCGGGACCTCGTGCCCGGCACGCTGATCGCTCTGACCATGGGCGTCGGGTTCTGGCTTGCCAGCCATGGGGCCAGCCTGAAAGTCACCTTCATCCCAGGGGTCGTCGCCACCTGGTTGCTGTTTGTGTGGTGCTATCGAAGTCGGCTGCCGCTGCCCACGGTCAACAAATTCCTGCCGGCCTTCTGCTGTGTCCTGGCCGTGCAATTCGTTCACTTCACCGAGGAATTCGTCACCGGCTTTCGAACCCACTTCGCCGAGCTCTACGGTGGGGCTCCCTACTCGAATGACGCCTTCGTCTCGGTCAACATGAGCGCCTACGCGGTTATGCTCGTCGCCTGCGTGGTCGCGTTGACGACTCGGCTGCGCTTCGCAATCGTTCCCGCCATGTTTTTCATCTTCTACGGCGCGATCGGCAACGCCATCGCGCACACGTGGTGGAGCATCATGCTCGGCACCTACTTCCCCGGACTGATCACCGCTCAGCTGTACTGGATCGCGGGACCATACCTGCTCTACAAGCTGGTCGGGGACCGCCGGGTGACCGCTATGGCTGTTCTCGGGTTCGCTGTGGCACTCATCCCGCTTCTGGCGTTGGCGGCCGACACCGCGGCAGTCTGACCGCGGCGCGTTGACGCCCGTGCGCGCTGGCGTATGTGCCCCGTGTTGTGACCACCGGATCAGCAGGTTGCGAGATCGTCAGACAATCCAGGGTGCACGCCCGATATCAGTCCGGCGCTGCGGGCGACTTGCTGCAATAGGCTGCGCAGGGTGTCGCGTTCGCGTGCCGAAAGGTCGGCGGTGACCGCATCTTCGAGCGCGCGGGCGGAACCATCCAGCTTGAGCAGAAGTCGGTGGCCCCGCTCGGTCAGGGTGATCGCGAACGCCCGGCGATCAGCGGGATGCGGCCTGCGTTGCACCAGGCCATCGGCTTCCAGCGCGTCAATGATGTTGACCATCACATTGCGGTGGATGCTCAGCTGCGACGCCAACTCGCGTTGCGACTGGCCATTGCGCGCAGCCAGCGCAGCCAGCACCGCATAGGTGCGCGGTTGCACACCGCTGTCTGCGATCAGGCGCTGAAACTCGGCCGCCACGTAGGAGCCCAACTGCGACAACAGAAATGGGATGCGTTCATCGAGGCTGGCGATGCCTTTTGCGACCCTCGTCATAGACCGGAGTCTAGCAACCCATATGATAATCATCTATAGTGATAATCATTAATAGTGCATAGTAGGGGAGAAGTCATGAAGCTGGTCATTTTTGGAGCCAATGGCCAAACCGGCCGGCTGGCGACTGCGATCGCTCTCGGCGCCGGCCATGATGTGGTCGCGGTGACCCGAAGGCCAGGTGAGTTCCCGCTGGCAGGGCCGAGGCTGACCGTCGCCGGGGCTGATGTGCGGGATGCCGCGGCGGTCCGGCCGCTCGTCGAGGGTGTCGATACGGTGGTGTCAACGCTGGGTGTCACGTTCACTCGGGGCAAAGTAGACACATACTCGCTCGGAACCGGAAACATCGTGACCGCCATGCGCAGCGCGCGCACCCGGCGCCTTGTGGTGGTCAGCTCGACAGCTGCATTTCCTGTGCGTCGGTCGCGAGTTCCATTGTCGCTCCGGCTGATCGAGCCGGTCCTGACTCGCACGATCGGCAAGACTGTTTATGACGACATCCGGCGCATGGAGAAGATCGTGCGTGGCAGCGACCTCGATTGGACGGTTGTTCGCCCATCGGGGCTGTTCGATCTTCCCGAGCGCACCCGGTACCTATGCGGAGAGGTTAATCCCGTCGGTGCGTTCACTGCGCGCGTTGATTTGGCCGACTATCTGGTGGCCGTGGCCGCTGACGCGGCGGCGGTCCGTCGCACCGTGATCGTGTCGACCACTGAAAACACTCCAAGCCTGTGGCAAATGATTAGGCGGGAAGCGAGATCGGGCAGTGACTCGGGCGCGCGATCGGTGCCCACATCCTGAGAGTGCTCCCTGTCGAAACCGCTGCTGCCCGAACGCGGATACACCGACAACGTGCGATTCGCCGAGACCTCGTCTGACGACCCGCGACTGGAGCGGCATCAATGACAAACCGACCACAAACACATCGACAGCTGATTCGGGAAGGAATCAAATGCCCACTGGTACTCAGCAATCCACTCTAGGCGCGAGCCACGAAGTGCTTTACTTCGTTTCTAGCGAACTCGCCGACCGAGAACCGGACGCGATCTTCGCGCGCCTCGGCGAACACCTGAGCTTCCTGTCCCAGCTGTCCAGCAACGGAATCCTCGTCATGGGCGGGCCCCTCGAGACGCCGGACGGAAAGAACTCCGGAAACGGAATTTACGTGCTGCGGGCGGAGTCACTAGCCGCCGCAGAACAGATAGTCGCCCGTGACCCGCTGCATTACACGGGGATTCGCATCCCGCGTGTTAGTCGCTGGAATCTTAAGAAAGAATGGTCAACGCTGCCCGGGCCAGAAGAGCAGCGATGGCCCTCCTGAACAGAGGAGCGGGTCGGCCGTGCAGGCCGATCGCCGCGGAATCTGTCAGTGCCAAGGAGATGCGCGGCATAGCGCGGTTCCCACACCACCCGGTGGAGCAGTCGAAGGGGTGGGCAGCCCAGGCGCAGGTACATGCAGCGATCGCGCAGCACCCCAACGATCTGTGGAACGCCGCGTCGGCAGGCCTCGATAGTCGTAACCTTGCACAATCGTGCAGTTCACGGATCCGCTACGAAGATGAGAAAACGCCATCCGCCATTTGGTGATAATCCTGCAAACGCGCAGGTGGGAGGGTCGGTCTTCGCCCAGAGGCCGAGAACCTACAGTAGGAGGAGGCTCTCAAAAAGAATCCCCTGTCGACGCCGGCCAGCGCCAGTTGAGCACCCGAACCGTCGGCGAGCGTGGCTTCAGGCCAACCTGCCGATATCGGTGACGAGCGCCGAAACGACCGTGCCCGTGGCGATTCGGCGCCCAGTGTCGTCGCCAAGGTCCGCTGCCAGAACAGCGTTCGTCTTGGTCAGTTTGAGTACTCGGCCGGTCGCCACGAAGGATTTCGTCCTTCCGGCCCGCATGATGTTCACCGTCATGCTCAGCGTCGGGCAGGGATAACCGGTGACCAGCGAACCACAGTGCGTCGCCGTCTGATCCAACATCTCCGCGATCGCCCCTCCGCTCAGGCTGGCGAAATTGAATGAACCGGGGCCGGGGTGATACGCCATGCGCAACCATTTCTCGGAGCGGTCGCCGTCCAGGTACTGTGCGTTCAATGCCGAAAGGTTGGGCGTCAGGTTGTTATTGGCGTGCGCGACCCAGTCCGCGGCGCTGCGCGCCGCCCCCGGTTCGCCGAACAGGCCGATGTATCCACTGACGTCCACAGGTGTTCCTCTCGGTAGGGGCCCGCAGTCACCGCGGGCGCTCCGAATAGATAAACGTCCGCACCGCCCGGTGCGTTCACCCGTGCCCGCCGACCCCGACGACCGGTGGGCCGGACTAGTTCCGATAGGACAGTGTCCCGGTGCCCGCGAGCCTTCTGACTTCGACGATCAGGTACTCGGGACGGATGGGCTTCCCGGCGAACCAGTCTCGCAGAGTCTCCCAGGTGCCGGCGGCGTAACGCGTTTGAGCGGACAGCTTGGCGCCCGAAAGACGCGGTGCCATATCGTTATTCGACATCACGGATGCTCGGGCGGCGGCGCCTGCGGACATGCAGGCCCCTGGATCGCGAAAGAACGAGCTACGCGCCGTCTTTCCCGTCGCGCAGGGAATGGACCATGCTCTGCAAGATCCGGAACGCGTCTGACTGCTCGGCCTCGCTAAGGCCGGCCACCATTCTGACCTCGACGGAACGGACCGCCGCCGACGCCTTCTCGAGGCTCCGTCGGCCGCGGGGTGTGAGCCGGGTGGGAAGGACCTTCCCGACGGGCGCCTCCGCGGGCCTGGTCACGAAGCCGTCTCGTTCCAGAGCCTGGAGCAGCACGTTCATCGACTGCCGTGTCACGAACGCGCCCCGCGCGAGCTCCGAATTCGACAAGCCCGGGCGCTGAGCCAGCAACTCGAGGCACGAGTAGTGCGTCACGCTCATCCCGAGTGGCCTCAGCACCTCCTCCATGGCTGCGCGAAGTGCACTCGACGCCTCTTTCAGCACGTAGCCCAGTGACGTCTCCAAGTCGACGCCCACACCGCCTTGACTCATGTCAGCATTCTGACATACAGTGACGTGTGTCAGAAAACTGACATAAGCCGAAGGAGTTTCCTCATGCCTGCCACCGGTCCCGACTTCATCTCGCTGCAAGCGCGCGATCTCCACGCGTCGCAGGCCTTCTACGAGCAGTACCTCGGCCTCGTCCGCTCACAGGCCGGACCTCCGCACGCCGTCGTCTTCGAGACCAAGCCGATCGCGTTCGCACTCCGCGACGTCCTTCCCGGCACCGACCTCGCATCCGTTGCTCAGCCCGGCATCGGTACCGCGATCTGGTTCCACGCCACCGAGGTCCAGGCCATCCACGATGCGCTCGTCGCCGACGGTCACGCCATCGTCTCCGCGCCGATCGACGGCCCCTTCGGCCGGACATTCACCTTCGCCGACCTCGACGGCTACCATGTCACGCTCCACGACCGCGCCTGATCGAAAAACCGCCACCGGACGAAATTGCATGAAGGGCCAATGCTATTTGGCGATGCGCGAGCAGTTCACGTCTCGCAATAAGACGTCGGCTCCGGCGATCAGGATTAAACATAGAGCGCCGAGCGCAGCGCCCAGTAGCCGGCCGTTTTGGTGAATGCACTGGGGCTAGGAGGCGGCTCGCCGTAAGCGTCGGACGTCGTGTTCGACGCAGCCCACGCGGTCGGCAGCCTCGGCGACCGACAGCTCCGGATTTAGCAGGGTTTGCATTTCTTCGGCCGAGAATGTCGGTTCGACATCCCATGGTGCGTGATCCCAGCCGGCGTCCGAAAAGCCGGCAAACAGCGGGTCGCTCATGAAGTTTCCTTGGATCATGTGAGGGCAGGCTTCTGTAAGGTCCTGAGTCCCCGGCGAAATAACGAACTGCGGCTGCTGGCTGTGCCGCAGGAGGATGTACCGATGTTAACCGCGCCGGTGCGCGTTCGCAGCGCGAGGAGGTGTCGGGTTCGCGCGGAGGCGAACGTGTTTTCAGTTTGGGTCGATCGGGTCGGGTGCTATCGGAGTGGGCCAGTCGACGGGCGATTCGCGCAATGACGAGATGTCGGGCAGCGGCTTGCGGCACAACGTGCTGGCCTGTTTGGGCGTCATGCCGAGCGTCCGCAGGAGACGTTCGGCGACCGCGTCGACGGTGGCGTCGGTGTCACGTTCGGGACGCTCCCGCAGCAGCGTGGCCAGGCCGATGAACATGCCGCCGGCGATGGCCAAGCCCAGTTCGGGATCGCCGATCGTGAACCGCCTCTGGTCGATCGCCGCGGCAATGTCGCGTCGGGCTCGCGGAGACAATCCGCGGTCGGACAGGATGAGCGAGCCGCCGTGCGCCAGCAGCAGCGCGGCCTCCTGCGGGCGGTAACGGAACAGTCGCCCGCTCAGGCGGTAGTTGGCGGCAAAAGCTTCGGCTGGGTCCGAGATCGATCCGGTGAAGCCGTCGAGCAGAGCACCGAGGTCATCGAGGGCGTCGGTCACGGCGGCGGCGAACAGCTCCTCCTTGCTCGAGAAGTGGTTGTAGAACGACCCCATACCCACATCGGCAGCCTGGGTGATTTCCAGGATGGGAACGCTGAGTTTGCCCTGCGCGATAAACCCTTTCGCCGCCCGCACCAGAGCGTTGCGGGTGCGCATCTTGCGTCGTTCTAGGCGGTTGACCGGCGTGTTCGACGACTCAGCGGCATCGCGCTCGGGCATGTTCATGGGCCACAGGTTATCAGTTCGGCTCAATTCTGAGGATATCGTCAAAACCCTTGACTGAGCTTTTGTACGTATGTGACGATTTCGTCAGATCGTAGGGAGAAGGTCAACGCATGGCACAAACGGTGACGCCGATGAGCGACGGGCACACGGGTCTGCATAGCGATCAGGGTGCCTTGCGCGGCGAGCATCCCGGCCGGTCGCGGGATCCGATCATTCGGGTGGCCGACATCGCCTGGCTGGAATTCGCCAAGCCGGATCTGGTCCGCGCGGAGGCCTTCGCCCGGGCCTTTGGGTTCGGCATCGCGCTCCGCGATCCCCAGCAACTGCAGCTCCGCGGCACCAACGCCGGTGCTCCGTGCGTGATTCTGCGCCGGGGGCAGCGCACCCGGTTTGCCGGACTCGCCTTGCGTGCGGCCGACGAGGTCGACCTGGTGCGGCTGGCGGACAAAACCGGCGCCTCGCTGCAGCCGCTCCCGGAATCGATCGGGGGAGTGGCGGTGCATCTGACTGATCCCAGCGGCATGGCGGTCAAGGTCGTCGCCGGTCTTCACGCGTTGCCGGCCCAACCCGCCCAGGTACCGCAGGTCTGCAACACCGGTCCCGATCACGCGCGGATCAATGCCACCGTGCGGCCGCCGCGCGTGCCCGCCCGCGTGCAGCGCCTCGGTCACGTCGTGCTGCAGTCCACCACCTACCTGCGCACACTCAACTGGTATCTGGACACCTTCGGGATGATCGTCAGCGACTTCCTGTTCTTCCCCGGCCAGCGCGCCCGCGGCCCGGCAATGAGTTTCATCCGCTGCGACCGCGGCACCACCCCGGCCGACCACCACACCCTCGCCCTCGCGCTCGGTCCGGCCAACCGCTACATCCACTCCGCCTACGAAGTCAGCGATCTCGACGCGCTGGCCGCCGGCGGCGAGTACCTCCGTGAACGCGGCTACCACCGGTCCTGGGGCATCGGTCGCCACATCCAGGGCAGCCAACTGTTCGACTACTGGCGCGACCCGGACGGCTTCCTCGTCGAGCACTTCACCGACGGTGACATGTTCGACAACACCCTCGAACCCGGCTGGGCCCCCTTCACCGCATCGGGCCTGGCGCAGTGGGGACCACCGGCGACCAAAGACTTCCTCGACGCCGACCCCCGCGCGGCCCGCCACCAGGTGACCGCGATGCTCACCGCCCTGCGCGCGGACAACGAATTCGACCTCAACCGGCTCGTCGGATTACTGAAAGTAGCGATCTCGTGACCGTTTCCGTCCTCCGCACCGCGGACGGCTGGTGGGTGCAAAGCCCCACCGGCGCCGCCCGCATCAACACCAGCGCCGCCACCACAGCCGAACTCCTCGCCGACAGAGCCGCGATCGACGCGGCGGCCGCCACCGCTGGCACCCTCGCCCTCGACCAACTTCAACTGCTGTCCCCGGTGACCACCCCATGCCGCGTCGTCGCCCAGATGACCAACTTCGAATCCCACGTCGTCGATGCCGGTATGGACCCAAAGACAGTGCCGCCGACCTTTTTTCGGAAGTCCTCGGCGTCCATCACCGGGCCCTTCGGCGAGATCGTCCGCCCGCCACATGTGGGTCTGCTGGACTACGAGGTCGAAATCGGCCTCGTGATCGGGCGCGACATCCCGGTGGGTACCACCATCACCGACGCGAACCTGGCCGAGTACATCGCCGGTCTGACCATCACCAATGACGTGTCCGCTCGCGACATCCAACTGCCGCAAACGCAGTTCTACGAGGCGAAGTCGTACCCGACCTTCACCCCGGTAGGCCCGGCGCTGGTGCTCCTCGACCCTACCGAGCTGGCCCGATTCGGCGACCTGCGGCTGCGCCTGAGCGTCAGCGGTGAGGAACGTCAGAATTCGGTCGTCGACGGTGACATGCTCTACCGGCCGCTCCAAGCACTGCAATCGCTGACCCGTTTCCAAGACCTTGCGGCCGGCGATCTGATCCTCACCGGCACCCCGGCCGGCACCGCGCTGACGGCCCCGCCCAAGCCAATCGAGATCATCGGCAACTTGCTACCACCGGCCATCAAGTGGAAAGCCTTCTTCTCCCGACAGGCAAAGAACCCGAAGTATCTGCAGCACGGCGACGTCGTCGAGGCCTCCATTGCCACCGACGACGGCGCCATCGATCTCGGCACCCAGAGGTTGGCGGTGCGCCACGCATGAGCGCCCCCAACGGCGCGCCCACCGAACACGTTTCGGTGGCCATTGTGGGCGGCGGTCCCACCGGTATCACCGCGGCGACTTTGCTGGCGCAGTACGGGGTGGACACCCTGGTGCTGGACCGGTGGCCGCAGGTCTATCCGCAGCCGCGCGCCGTGCACATCGATGACGAGGTCTACCGCATCCTGGCCCGGCTCGGCATCGCCGAAGACTTCGCCGCGATCTCCCGTCCCGCCCGCGGTCTGCGCCTGGTGGACCGAAATCTGAAGGTAATGGCCGAATTTCGGCGTGACGCCCCGGCGACCCAGAACGGCTTTCCAGCGGCAAGCATGTTCGACCAACCCGAACTCGAGGAGTTGCTCCGCCGCAACCTCGCCCGGTATCCGCGCGCCCGACTCCGCGGTGACGTCGAGGTCCTCGGGGTCACCGCAAGCGCGGCGGCAGGTCCGCTGCACGTGCGGATCCGCGACCGCATGACCAACCTCGAGTCGACGATCAGCGCCGACTACGTGCTGGGCTGCGACGGCGCCAACAGCACGGTGCGCGGCGCCATCGGCACGTCGATGCGCAACCTGAAGTTCGACCAGCGCTGGCTGGTCGTCGACATCACCACCACCGCCGACCTGCAGCAGTGGGACGGCGTGCATCAGGTCTGCGACGGAGATCGGGCGGGGACCTACATGCGGATCGGGCCCACGAGGTACCGCTGGGAGTTCGCCCTGCTCGATCACGAATCGGTCGACGACTACGCCACCCTCGCCGCCCTGCGGCCGCTGATCGCCCCGTGGACGCGACACGTTGCCGACGCGGACCTGCGCGTGATGCGGGCCGCCGAGTACACCTTCCGCGCTCAGATCGCCGACCGCTGGCGGCGTGGGAACGTTTTCCTGCTCGGCGACGCCGCCCATCTCACCCCGCCGTTCATCGGTCAGGGCATGGGTGCGGGACTGCGCGACGCGATGAACCTGGCGTGGAAGATCGCCGCCGTCCAACGCCGAGGTCTCGCGCCCAGCGTGCTCGACAGCTACGAAGCCGAACGGCGGCCGCACGCCCGCGCCATGATCGCCCTGGCGCTCAATGTCGGACGCGCCATGACGTTTGGGGGCGGGCTCGGCGCGCCCGCGCGCGCCGTCGTGCTGCCCCGCCTGCACCTGGTGCCCGGACTACGGGCGAAGATCACCGATTCGCAGACCCCACCGCTACGGTCCTCGGCGCTGGTGCAGCGCACCCCGACCACCCGCCGTATCACGGGGCGGCTCTGCCCAAATGCAGTCCTGGGCAACGGTTGTCGGCTCGACGACGCAGTGGGTTCAGGCTTCGGTGTGATCACCACCGTCGAGCTGACCCCGTCGCAGCAGGACATCGTGGCGGCACGCGGCGCCCGTACGGTCCACGCCGCCGCCGGGTCCGAGCTGGCCCACTGGCTGAACCGCCACCACGTCAAGGCCGCGGTGATCCGACCCGACCGCACGGTCATGCTCGCCGGCCGCGATCTCACCGCCCTGTGCCGCGCTGTCCCGCCGTTCCTGGTGGACCAGGCGTCGGACACCTCACCGCGTACCGGACCGACCCACTACGAATAGGAATCATCCCCGTGTTTCGTCGTCCCTCTGCCGTTCCGGTGTACCGGCCCGACATCTACACCCGCTCAGCGATTCTCGATCCTCATCCGCACTACCGCGCCTTACGTGAACTCGGGCCCGTCGTATGGCTGGCGCGTCACCGCCTCTACGCCCTGCCGCGCTACGCCGCATGCAAGGCCACCCTGCGCAACGACGGCCAGTTCCTATCCGGACACGGCGTCGCAGCCAACCCGCTGACCAACCGACTGTCGCGCGGCACCACCCTCAACAGCGACGGCGCCGACCATGACCGGCGCCGCAAACTCCTCGCGCACCGCATGATGCCTCGCGCCCTGCGCGCGCTCGGCGACGACGTCGACGCCCAAGCCCACTCCATCGTCGAGCACGCCGTGCGCCGGAAAGAGGTGGACGCGGTCGCCGACCTCGCCACGGCCCTACCGCTGGCTGTTGTCCCCGATCTAGTGGGGTGGCCCCGCGATCAACGAAGCCGCTTACTCGACTGGGGCGCAGCCACATTCGACGTCCTCGGACCGGTGAATCTGCAGGCGCTCAGGGCCGTCCCGCGCAGCCTGCAAATGCTGCGCTTTGCCCGGCGCATCGTCCGCGACCGCAACGTGCTACCCGGCAGCATGGCCCATGAACTCCTGACTGCTGTCGACGAGGGCAACCTCGCCGTCGAAGAAGTGCCGCCGCTGATGATCGATTACATCGCCCCATCCCTGGACACCACCATCAGCGCCATCTCGAATGCGATCTACCTGTTCGCCCGACACCCCGACCAGTGGAAACTGCTCAAAAGCGATCCTTCCTTGATCCCCAACGCCGTCAACGAAGTCGTGCGCTACGAATCCCCGCTGCGCGCCTTCACCCGAAAGGCCCTGCACAACACAGAGATCGAGGGCGTACCCATTGCTGCTGGCGCCCGGCTGCTGGTCATTTACGCATCAGCCAACCGTGATGAGCGCGAGTGGGATGCTCCCGACGTCTTCGACATCCGCAACGATGCCGGGCGCCACGTCGGGTTCGGCAACGGCACGCACGCCTGCGCCGGCCAAGCCCTCGCCCGGCTCGAGACCACCGCGATGCTCAAGGCCCTCACCGCGACCGTCGAGCGCATCGAGGTCGCCGCCGAGCCCACCTGGGCGATCAACAACATCATCCATCGCCACGACCACCTGCCGGTGCGGCTGATCGCAACCTGAACCCGGCGACCACCACATCGGACGAACCACGGACGAACCAACGTCTCAGCTAGTGCGCCGGGTGATTTCGCGGTCGAAGAAGCAGCACGTCGAGTTGGTCGACATCCGCTCATCGGTGGCGCGATTCAAGGCATGGCGGCTGTCATATCATCCACGGCGACAAAGTACTTGCCTCTCCATAGCTCAGCGTCGACAGGGTCGTCGATGGAAAACGCCTGACCGCCAAACGTTTCGTGTGCCTCGAGGACAACTGCAAGCTTTGCGAGCATGCTCGGTAGGCCTTTCGAGTACCAAAGCCGTCTCAGGCCGACGAGATCGCACAGATTTTTGAGGTCGTAAGTGAGGCTGACGACTCCGTCAATGTCATTGGCGTGCTCGGCTTTGACAGCGGCAAGTGTTTGCTCCAGTTGGACGAGTGAGCGTTGCTGTTCAATCAACTCACGCACGAGTGACCACACGGCGACGGATGGATCCATTCGAAAAGGCCCTTGGGCTTGCATGTCCGGCATGCTCATTTCGTCGTTCCCTTTCGTCAAGCGGTGCGATCCGGTGTCGCGGTTAATGGGATTAGCTCCATGCGGACGCGATGGAAAGCACATTCGGCCGCCGCCGGGATGCGTGCGGGAGAACGCCCCCTCGCCGAATGTGAGACCATCATGACAATGCCTATTGTTTAATTTCGAGAATACACATACTCCTACAGCTGAGGCCGTTCGCCATCTGAGCTTCGACAGTATCGCCCCGGCGCCGAAAAAGGGGGCGTTGCGCGTCGGCGACTGGGCAACGTCACGCGATGAGGCCACTGCCGCAGCTCACACCGTGGAATCAATGGTTCTGGACGTCCGGGCGGGACGGCCAGCTGCGTATCCAGCGCTGCACCGAGTGCCATACTTACGTGCGCCCGCCGTGCCGATCGGTCCGTCGTGCCGTGCGACATCAGGCGAGCCAGAGGTGGTTTCGGGCCGGGCGGCGTGGTCGGTTATACTTCCGAGCGGTTCGAGCACCGATCCGTCATTTCGGGCATCGGCCGGTCTGCAACCGGGCGCCGGTTGATGGTGGATCCGCGGTCACTGACCGTGGACGCCTGCCTGGCCGCCGTCGCCGACGTGGGCTTGAAACGCGTTGATATCAAAGATGTTTCGACCTATCCAGGGCCCATCGGAATGGTATGAGTGAAGGCGGAATCGGAGCTGTCGAGGAGGCGCTGCGCATCCATCCGGGCTCGATTTGTCTAGGTCGCGATGATCGCGTCTAACGCGAAGGGCAGCACCTAGCGTTACAGCGCCACAGCGCCCTTGCGCCGCCGATGTCTCGCCTCGACTCGTGTTCACCGGACCCAGGTCCGCGAGATCGACTTCGTGGCAGCGGCGCACCAATGGCGCTGCTCATCTACGACTCCTGTGATGAATCGAGATCAATGAGGAGGTGCGTGAGCCGCAGTTCGGCGATCTGCCATCTCCCGTCGCGGCGGACCCACCGTTCGTGGTAATGACCAAAGGTCGTCAAACCTGCGCCGTTGTTCCATTTCACCCGCTGTTGGGCCGCCCACACCACGCGCGCCTCGTCTCCATTGATATCGAACTCCGGACTATGCACCTGGTGAACGGTGACCGCGTCGACGATCGATGACTGCACTGCCTGTAGAGCTGCGTCTCGACCGATTATCGGTGCCGCGTCATAGCCGCCGCCTAGATCGAACACAAGGTCCTCCGCGAACAGGTCTGCCACGCCGGCCCAGTCCTTAATGTCCATCATGCGGCAGTACCGGGATTTAGCCTGTTCCAACTCGAAGCAGGTCTGCAGATCTATACGCATGCTTACTTCTTTCAAGTCAGATGAAGGCCACTTCAAGTCGGTCCAGCCGGCGCACGAGGATGCTGGGAAGCCAGCGTCCCACCTCGATAGGTTCGATCCATGATGTGCTGTCGAGCAGCTTGCCCAGCACAATCGTGGCCTCCATGCGTGCCAGCGCGGCACCGACACAGAAGTGGATGCCCTTACCGAAGGTCATGTGTCCTTTGCCCTTTGGTCGGTCAAGGAGGAATTCGTCAGGTCTGTCGAACTGCGCAGGGTCCCGATTTACTGCACCCCACAGGAGCAGCAAGCGCGTACCAGCCGTGAGTGCGACACCGTCGAGCACGGTGTCGGAGAGCACGTGCCGGTAGTGACCGCGAAATGGCGGCTCGAATCGCAGCGACTCTTCGATAAACGCGCTGAGCAGACTCGGATCGTCGCGGACTTGACGTTGAATCTCCGGTCTTGTCGCCAGCAGCCACATGGCGCTGCCCAGCAGTGAGGCAGTGGATTCGCCGCCGGCGCTGAACAGCGTGAGCATGATGACCCTGGCCGTGGTGTCGTCCACCGCCCCCGAAGCGCGTGCGGTTGCGAGGTCACCAAGCAAGTTGTCGACTGGGTTCTCTGCCGCGAGGGTGAAATGTTTGTCGACGTACACGCTGAGTTCGAACCCAGCCATGCCGGCTGCAGTTAATTGCTCGGTATCGACGAGGCCGTCCAGAAGTTGAGTGGTCGCATATCCGCCGGTGATCAGCATGTCCACGTCATCGTCGGGTAGCCCGATGAGCCGGGCTACCACCATCATGGGTAACCGGTTTGCCACCGCACTCATCCACTCGATGTGACCGCCGCGAAGCCCACGCTTCAACAGTTGCTCGGTGGTGTCCGCAACGAAGTCTTCTGCCGCGCGAATCCGCTTGGCGGCCAACTGTGGTACGAGGAGCTTCCGGTGCGCCGCGTGCAACGGATCGTCGGCCGTGGCGAGCACCTGAGCAGGACCCCCGAGATCATCCATCTTGAACGACGAAACGCCGGTCTCGGGGGCATAGGTCATCGTCGCAGTCAGGTTGGACGAGAACACCTCCGGTCGTGCAATGACGTCATTGACCGCCTCCCATCCGCACACCGCGTAGAAATCGGAGTCTCCGATCTGGTGGACTCCCCCCTTCCTGCGCATCCGCTCGTACATCGGATACGGGTTCTGAATGTTCTCCGCATCGAAGAACTCGACGACGGACGGTTCTCTATTCGCGGTCATGATGTCGCGACTCCGTTCGGTGCGCTTGTCGCAGCCGGCAGCGTCGAAACCCGATGCGGTCGAAAGCTGGCTGGTCTACTCGCTGCAGTAGTGCGGGCAGCTGCAACCCGGGCCGATCCCTGACGACGAGCGGGTGCACTGCAGCCCGCCACTGCGGTCCTGCCTGCCATTGGAGTACCCCTTATCGCTGCTTGGCTCATGCCAGAAGGCGCCGATGTCGGACATCAGCCGGTACCAAGACCAGACGACGGCCTGCATCGGCTCCCAGGTGAAGGCCACGCGATGAGCTCTTGCAATATGCGAAGACGGTATCACTGGTTCTTAGAAACAAGAATACATATTTCCGCCAACGGTGGCGCGGGCCGCCAGCGGAGGGGGGTTACCCGGCCGCCGACGAAACGAGGTCCCGCGGCACCCGTGCCAGCCGTCATGTTTCATAGAGAACGCCAATTGTTAGTTTTCGAGAATAGAGGCTATCGTCAGAGCGTGTTGCAGACTCATCACAGACGGTCGTGACTATGCCGGAGAGCGTGCTTGTCACGGGAGCTTTAGGACTCGTGGGGCGATATACGTTGAACGAGTTGGCAACTCGCGGTGCAAATGTGATCGCGACCGACCTCGACACCCGGAAGAACCGCAGGAGCGCTCGGCGGTTGCGGGGTGAAGCCGACGTGCGCTACGCCGATCTTACCGACGCTGCGGCCGTGGATCGGCTCGTGAAGGATGTGAGGCCCAAGGCGATCGTGCATCTCGCGGCGGTGATCCCGCCGGCGTGCTATCGCAACGCCCGCGTCGCCAGGGCGGTCAACGTGGATGCGGTAACGTCTCTAATCCGAGCCGCCGAGCAGCTTCGGGATCCGCCCCGCTTCGTACAGGCGTCGAGCGTGGCTGTCTACGGATCACGTAATCCGCATCGTGGTGAAGAACTTCTTTCTGCTTCGACCCCGCTTCGCGCCTCGGACTGTTACGGCCAACACAAGATCGAAGCAGAGACGGCGGTAAGCAGTTCATCGCTTCCGTACGTCATCCTCCGTCTCGGCGCCATCATCTCCACGCAACTTCGCGCGATGACGGTTGGATCGGACCAATTGTTCATGGAATGGAGTTTTCCCGTCGATGGCCGCATCACTACGGTCGACGTTCGCGATGTCGCAACCGCGTTCGCCGCCGCGACTTCGGCGGACGTCGTGGGCCGCACGCTGCTTATTGGCGGTGACGAATCGCATCGCCAACGGCAGGGGGATGTCGGGCCGGCATTGGTAGCGGCTGTCGGACTCAGCGGTGTCTATCCCCGCGGACGCGTTGGCGACCCCGACGACGACGACGAATGGTTCGTCTGCGACTGGATGGACACGGCACCCGCTCAAGAAGCGCTGCAGTACCAACACCATTCGTGGCCTCAAATGCTCGATGAAATTCACGCGCGGACAAAATGGTTGCGGTATCCGCTGCGGGCTTCCGTGCCGTTCCTACGGCCCATGATCGCTCGTCGTTCGCCTTACTACAGGGCACCAGGCCAATTCGCGACGCCGTGGCGCATTGCCCGCGCCCGGTGGCCAGAATGCGCACCCGATAATAAGTGTGGGTAACAACCCCGTCTTACCCGACCAGCGATCTGCAGTGCTCGCGGTACATCGCGTCCAGAAACCGCCCGATCGCCGAGCAGGCAACCCCGGTGCGTGCGCCATCGATGAGATCGAAAGCGTGCTGGGCGCCGGGCATTTCGAGGTAGCCCACGAACGACGGCGATCTCAGACGCAATTGCTCGACAAAATCGCGAGCTTGCCCAACAGGAATGACGGAGTCCCCGCTGCCGTGCACGATGAGCATTGGCGGAGCATCTTCTCCTATCCGCGCGATCGGGGAAGCGCGGCGGAACACCTCGGGCGCCGAACGCTGCGTCTGCCGCACGATCAAATGCTCCAGAAATCCCATGAAACGGGCGCGCTCGGGCGTCGAACGATCTTCCCAGTCATAACGCCCGTACAGGGACACCGCGACGTCGACAGCAGTGCCGGTTTTGGCGAGTTCGCTGTCGAATACGGCATCACCTGGGCTGACTGCCGCCAGCGTCGCGAGATGACCGCCCGCTGAAGCTCCGGCGATTGCGACGAAGGTTGGATCTCCGCCCAAGCTCGCCGCGTTCGCGCGAGTCCACGCGATCGCGGCCTTGACGTCCATGATGTGGCGCGGCCAACGGTGTCGCGGTGCGACGCGATAGTCAATGGCCAGGCACAGCCAGCCACGTTCAGCGAGATGAGCCAGCAACGTATGCCCCTGATATCGTCGGCTGGCGTGCACCCAAGCGCCGCCAGGCACATAGATCAGGATGGGCGCCGGTGATAACGGTGCAGCGCTGGCACGCCAGACGTCGAGCACTTGGGCCGGATCATGGCCGTAAGGGACGTCAGCCCTATATACGTATCGGCGGCGCAGTTCAGAGCGGTCCAACACCGGTGGCCTACGCAGCGGAGGGGGCCACTCGGCTGGGTCGACACTTACCAAGCCGCTGAATGACCTTTCGCACGCTTCGACGGTCGCGCGGTGAGAATAATGCTGTCGTCTGGGCTCTGCGTCACCGCGCTTCGAACGCGTTGCCGTTTCGAAAAATCCTGGAACTTGGCGATAAATCCACGCGCACATCGCTGCCGCGTCCGCAATCGGCTGGAGTTGCGTTCCGACGACGGGCACGTGCGCCACCGTCTTGCTGACCGCCGTCAGGTAGGCAGTTGGTGCCGAAAGCAGTAGCCATTTGGCGAGGCGGCAAGTCGGTTTGCTCGGGACTCGACCCGAGGAACGCCTGATCGTCGGCCCCGCCTTGCCCGTCACGGCACCCTCACTCCCTCGGGTGTGGATAAGGCGGGCGACAGGCCGGCGGCCCGGCGCACCGCCACGAAGTCGTCGACTATTGCCTCCGCCAGTTCGTGTGGGCTTCCGCGGGTCTGCCCGTCGGACAGCACCGAGATGCTGAGCTGGTCGACATAGCTCCACACCGTGATGTTTAGCCCGCTGCCCACCGTCAGTGGCCCCACCGAGTAAATCTCGGAGACGACCCTGTTGTTCATATGGCCACGCTCACGTGGACCCATGACGTTGGAGATGGGCAGGCTGAAGATCTTGTTCCGCGTGTCGCGGCGCCCAAGATACTCGAAAATTGCAGCGGCCGGGGCGGGTGGAAGGTATTCGGACCACCGGCAGACCAGTTCGGGACCCAGCAGTCGGTGATTCTCCTTCGCCATGCTCGCGGCAGCACGGGCGGCCCGCACGCGCTCGAGAGGATCGGCGACGTCACTGGCAAGCGGAACGAGCATGCCGCTGAACCGATTTCCGAAGAGACGATCTGGCGACACATCGAAGCTCACCGGCACCGATGCCAGTAACGGGTCATCCGCGGCACCGTCGTAGCGCAGCCGCATAGTGCGCAGCCCGCCTGCGGAAATGGCCAGAACCAGATCATTGATGGTTACGCCGACCTCAGAAGCGGTTTCCTTGACCTCACGCAATGGCAGCGATGCAGTCGCGAAACGCCTTATCGCGTCGACCTTGTGGTTGATGAAAGACTCAGGTGGCGTGAACGGCCATGCCAGTTCCTTTGACAATCGCCGCTTGCTTGCCCGAACGCGCTGCAGTCCATCAGCTGTGTATCGGATCGCCGAGGGCAGGCGGCTTAACTGCCGCAGGTGGTCGCGCAGCGCCGAGCCGACGAGAGCGCCGCGTGACGGCAGCGGTTCGGTCGGGTAGTCGTCGCGCTCGTCGCCGGCGCCGAAGCGTGGATCCATACCTTTGGCCAAAAGATTTGCAGATGCGACGCCGTCGGCGAGAGCGTGGTGAATCTTTCCGACTACAGCCACCCTGTTGTCGGCAAGCCCTTCGAGCAGATAAAGCTCCCATAGCGGCCTGCTGCGGTCCAATGGCGTGCTGGCAATTTTGCCGACCGCCTCGTCGACCTGCCGGCGCCCGCCCGGACGTGCCACCTGAACCGCTCGGACGTGGTAGTCCAGATCTATCTCGACGTTTTCTCGCCACATCGGATGGTGGAACTTGAAGGGAATGTCGATGAGTTGAAAGCGGAATGGGTCCAGCTTGCACAATCGATGAGCGACCACGCGGCGGAAGTCCTCGATGCCGTAGTGCTGTCCTCCATCTGCCAGATCGATGATCGCGACCTTCAGAGTATGCATATGTACCGTCGGGGTTTCCGAGTACAGAAAAGACGCGTCCCACCCGCTGAGTCGAATCACGATTTCTCCTGAGCCCCGTCGGTATCTCGACTACTCGAAGGCGATGACGCCCCGGATATTCTTGCCGGCGCGAAGGTCTTTCATGGCCTCGTTGATGTCGTCGAGCTTGTACTTCTGGGTGACCAGCTCGTCGAGCTTGATCAGACCCGCCTCGTACATCGCCAGTAGTTTCGGCATGGCCTCTCGCGGGTTCAGCTCGCCGTAGAGCACGCCTTTGAACGTCTTGCATGAACTGACCATGTCGGTGAGGACGATTGGCACCATTAGGTCGGTGATCTTCGGCATTCCTGTCAGCACACAGGTTCCGCCCTTGCGCAACAACATCATCGCGGTCAAGATCATGTCCGCCGGCACGACCCCGGGGGTGAGCACAACCCGGTCGGCCATCACGCCCCAGGTGATCTCCTTGACCAAGTCCAACGCGGCGCCGATGTCGACGGCGGTATGGGTGGCCCCGAACGTCGGCGCTACCTCGCGCTTGAACGCGTTGGGGTCGACCGCGACGATGTGTTTGGCGCCGGCGACTTTCGCGCCCTGCACGGCGTTCATGCCTATCCCGCCGACGCCGACCACGACGACGGTATCGCCGGCTTGGGTACCCGCTGCCACCGAACCCGACCCGAATCCGGTCGTCACACCGCAGGACACCAGCGAGGCGGCCTCCAGCGGAATCCAGTCGTGGACTTTGACCAGTGAGCGCTCGGAGGCCACCACGTACTCGGAGAAGGTACCGACCTGCATCATGGCCATCAGGTCCTCGTCGCCGAGGTGGCGCCGGCGGGTGCCGTCGGTGGTCATCGCCTTGCTGTAGATGTCGGCGCCCACGTCGCACAGGTAGGTGTAGCCGCTGGCACACCATCGGCAGTTGCCGCAGGCGGGCAGGAACGAAATAGCCACGTGGTCACCGGGCTTCAGCGTCTTCACCCCGGGGCCGACCGCCTCGACGATCCCGGAACCCTCGTGGCCGCCGAGCATGGGAAACCATTCCGGCACCGGAAGGCCGGACGCCCGCATCATCTCTTCCATGTCCGCGGTCGGCACACTGTCGCCGGTGTAGAAGTGCTCATCGGAGTGACAGATTCCCGCATAGGCCATTTTGACCAGCACTTCGCCCGCGTGCGGTGGGTCGAGCTCTACGTCGGTGACTTCCCAGTCCTCACCGACACCGCGCAACACCGCTGCTTTGGATTTCATTGCGTCTCTTCCGTTGGGACTGATTCCGGTCAGGAGGCCGGCCAGCCGACAGTTTTTGTCTCGGTGAAGATCTCGAGTCCCTCGATGCCGCATTGCCGGCCCACGCCCGACTGCTTGTAGCCGCCGAAAGGCGCGTCCGCGCCGTACCACAGTCCGCCGTTGATGCCGAGCGTGCCGGTTCTGATCCGGCGTGCCACGGCTTTGGCGCGATCCAGGTCATTGGCGAACACCACACCCGACAGGCCATAGATCGATTCGTTGGCAATCCGCACGGCGTCGTCGTCTCCGTCGAATCCGATGACTGAAAGCACGGGCCCGAAGATCTCCTCCTGCGCGATCGTCATCTTGTTGTCGACATTCGCGAACACGGTTGGCTCCACGAAGTAACCCTTCGGTAGGTGCTTGGGCACTCCGCCACCGGTGACCAGTCGGGCGCCTTCCTGCTTGCCCTTCTCGATGTAGCCGAGGACCCGTTCGTGCTGCTTCTTGGAAACCAGGGGTCCCTGCAGGACCGACGGATCGCTAGGGTCGCCGTATTTGTTCTTTTCCATTGCGGCTTTGACGATCTCAACCGCTTCGTCGTAGCGCGAATTGGGCACCAGTAGGCGCGTCGGCATCGCGCAGCCCTGCCCGGCGTGCATGCAGATGAACGCGCTCCCGCCCACCGCACCGCCGATGTCACCGTCCTCGTCTAGGACCAGGTACACCGACTTGCCGCCGAGCTCGAGGAAGGTGGGTTTGACGGTTTCGGCGGCGGCGGCCATGATGCGCCTGCCGGTGGCCGTTGACCCGGTGAATGCCACCATGTCAACCAGCGGCGACTTCGAAATGACCTCTCCGACAAGGTGCTCGGACGACGGGACGATGTTGATGACGCCGGGCGGGATGTCGGTGTGCTCGGCGATGATGCGGCCGATCCTGGTGGCGTTCCATGGCGTGTCCGGGGCGGGTTTGAGCACGCATGTGTTGCCCATCGCCAAGATCGGCCCGATCTTGTTGAGGATGATCTCAAACGGGAAGTTCCAGGGAGTGATGACACCGACAACGCCGATTGGCTCTTTCCAGACCTCCCGGGTGGTCAGGCTCCCCATCCCGAATGCGTCCTTATCGGGAAGCGAACGCGTCCAGGCGAATTCGCCGATCATATCGGCAGGCCAGGAGAGAGCCTCTTTGAGGGGCACGTCAAGTTGGGGACCGTAGGTCGATAGCAGGGGACACCCCACTTCGGCGATGAGCTCGGCGCGCAGGTCCTCGCGTTCGGCTTCCAGGGCCGCCTGCAGTTGCCGCAGGCCCTCGGCGCGCGCTTCACCATCGCGGGACCACTCGGTGTTGTCGAACGCGTGCCGCGCGGCGGCGATCGCGCGCTCCATGTCCGCGCGGGTCCCATCGCTGGTGGCACCAAGGATCTCTTCGGTAGCCGGGTTGATGTTGTCGAACTGCCGTCCGGTCTCGGACTCGACGAGCTTGCCGTCGACGAGCATCCGCGATTCGTGGTTCACCATTTGCGGAGTTCCTTCACTGCGTCGGAAGTGCGCGGGGCCAGCGTCAGGTAGGGGATGAAACTGCTGTTACCGCAACGGATCACGGAATTGACGACTTCGGTCAGATGCTCGGCGTCGACGAGCCCGCCAAGCATGTACTTATTCTCCATCCAGAACCGGATGGCCGTCTCCAAAGCGTCGGGATCCCAGCTCTTGTTGAACTCGGTCTGGGCGTCACCGCTGCCACCGAGGCTGTCGCCGACGGCGAGACGGGTGAAGCCGATTTCCGGATGCTCGATGCGCCAGGCCTCGACGAGTTTGTCCAAAGCGCCCTTGGTCACCGCGTAGGCGCCGAGCAGCGGCCAGGGGGTCGTGTAGGAGGCACTCAACGAGGACAGGTAAACGGCCGAACCTGCCGAAGCGGCCAGGTGCGGCGCGGCGGCCGCGGTCACTAAGGATGCTCCGGTGACGTTGGTGGCGAACAACTGGGCCCATTGTTCGGCGGTCACCTCGCGCAGTGGCGCCAGCACACCCATGCCGGTCGTGTACACCAGGGCGTCGAGGCCGCCGAGCGCACCGACAACCTCGGACATCGCCTTTTGGCAGCTACCGGTGACGGTGACGTCACAGGCGACGGCCACCGCGCCGTTGCCGGCATCCTTAGCCGCCTCGACCAGCCTGTCGTATCGACGCGCCAGCAGCGCGACCTGAGCACCCCGCCTGGCCAGCCCCGTGCCGATGCATCGGCCGAGACCGGCGGAGGCGCCGACGATTGCGACCCGCATCGGTTGATCTCCGTTGTCAGACATCGAGTTTCGCGCTGACGGAGCCAAGCGTCGCACCCGCGGCCCGTTCGAACCGGCCGTGGTCGAAGCTGCGGATCTCGACGTCGTGGTCACCGGCTGTGGCGCGCAGGGCGCCCACCGTGCACTGCTGGCGGGTTCGGTGCTCGAACGGGTCAAACGAATACCACCGGCAGGCATTCTCGTAGGTGATCTTGTTGACCTCGTCATCTGGCAGTCCGGCCATGACGAGCGCGAGTTCCTCGGCGGCCGTGGGCCACGACGAATCGGAGTGCGGATAGTCGCACTCCCAGGCGATGTTGTCGATACCGACGTCGTGGCGCAGCTTGACACCGATCGGGTCCGCGATGAAACAGGTCAGGAAGCGCTCCCGGAAGACCTCACTGGGCAGCCGGCCGCCGAAGTCCTGTCCCGTCCATAAATGATGCATTTCGTAGGTGCGGTCGAGCCGGTCGACGAAATAAGGTATCCAGCCGGTGCCGCCCTCCGAGAGCGCGAACCGGACGTCGGGAAATTGTTTGATGACGCGCGACCAGAGCAGGTCGGCGGCCGCCGAGCACACATTCATCGGCTGCAGCGTGATCATGACGTCGATCGGGGCGTTGTCGGCGGTCATCGTGATCTTGCCCGAGGATCCCAAGTGGACCGAGAGCACCGTGTTGGTGTCCGACAGTGCCCGCCACATCGGGTCCCAGTACTCGTCGTGGAAGCTCGGGAATCCGAGCGTGGCGGGGTTTTCGGTGAAAGTGACGGAGTGGCAGCCTTTATCGGCGTTACGACGGATCTCTTGGGCGCACAACTCCGGATCCCAGAGCACGGGTAGTCCCATCGGCAGGAAGCGTCCCGGATAGGAGCCGCACCAGTCGTCGATGTGCCAGTCGTTGTATGCCTGGGTGACGGCGAGCGCGAGGTCCTTGTCGGGGTGGGTCGCGAACAGCCGGCCGGCGAAGCCGGGGAAGGACGGGAAGCACATCGACCCGAGCACGCCGCCCGCGTCCATGTCCTTGACTCGCTCGTGGATGTCGTAGCACCCGGGTCGCATCTCGTCGAAGGCGGTGGGCTCGATGCCGTACTCCTCGCGCGGGCGCCCCGCCACCGCGTTGAGGCCGATGTTGGGAATGATCGCGCCGTTGAAGGTCCAGACCTCCGAGCCGTCGGCTTGCCGGATCACCCGCGGCGCCTCGTCGGCGTACTTGTTCGCGACCCTGCCCTCGAACAGGTTCGGGGGCTCGACCAGGTGGTCGTCGACGCTCACCAGGATCATGTCTTCGGGCTGCATGGGTCTCCTTGGGCAGAGGTTGGAAACGAGGTTATCAGTAGAGCGAAGGGACTATTTCGATTTATGGAAATAACTATTTCCGATACGGCGGCGAGGGGTCCGAAAGCAGTGGCCGCACCGATCACCGCCGCAGAACTTTTTGAGGGTCGACGGCAAAAGAGAGCAGGAGACGGTCGAGGATCTTGGCGGCCCGCCGGCGCGCCCTGCTGGGGTTTGCGGCATGCGCGACCAGAAGCGAGGCCTCCTCGAGCGCGGCGACAAGCATGTGCGTCAGCTCCCCGACGGGTTGATCGTCGATGATGCCCTCGGCAATCGCCTCGCGGACCACCTCGTTGATCAGGGCGATGCTGTTGCCCTCCTGGATTTCACGCAGGGTCTGCCAGCCCAGTACCACCGGTCCGTCGACGAGTATCACCCGCTGCACCGCGGGTTCCTGTGCGGCTTCGAGAAATCCGTGCAATCCGCGCGTGAGTCGTTCCCAGGCGTCCGCGCCCGGCGGGGGAGCGGCGATGGACCTGAGCGTCAGATCGTTCTCGACATCTTCGAATACGGCTCGAAACAGCTCGGCCTTGTCCGTGAAGTGGTGATAGAAGGCGCCGCGCGTCCCGACACCCGACCTCGTCACGATGTCACTGATGCTCGTGTTGAAGAACCCGTGTTCAACGAACAGCTCGCGACCCGCGTCGATCAGGTCGCGACGGGTCTGCTCGCCCCGGGCGCGTCGATCCTCGTCCGCCCCGCCACGCTTCGCCATGCCGACGATCGTAGCAACCTGCAGCTTGAATGTTGAGCGTCGGCCCGTGCTCTCTCAGCGCACGATCCCGCGGACGGTCATGAGGCCTAAGTCGGCGTGGGACTTGAAGCCCGGTGGGGCGTCGCAGATGGCGGGGATAGAGTTCACCGGTTCCATCGCCGTCCAGGCGTAGCCGATGTGGCCGGGCTTCGCGTTCTCTCGGGCTTCCTGGCTGCCCCGCAGGATCAACTCGGTTCCCGGATCGCCCTCGATCACCACGCGGTAGTGGTAGTACGGCTCCCAGTCAGGCTTCGGGTCGATGGCGTCGTGCTCGATGAACGAGTAGAGCTCGTGCAGCGTGATGAACGGCCTGCCGTCCACCCACGCCGTCCAAAGGTGGTGTTGGGATGCGACGGTGCCTTCCTTGATCACACCCTTTAGGCCCGGCATGTCCATGTCCGGCGTCCCCTCATAGGGGATGTCACGGGTTGCCGTGCCCAGCTCCACATCTGTGGTGAACTTCTCCACCGTTTTGCCCAATCCCTCGACCACCATGGTCAGGGACTGCGCGAACAACGTCCACGCCTCTTGGAAGAGATTGCCCTTCGCGAACTCGGCCGGGGTTTTTCCGAAGCCCATCTCGTCCAAGTACTTCAACGTGTCCTTGTTGAAGTTCACCGCCTCGTAGATGTGGATGTGGTCGGTCTTGCCGACGATCCGGGCCAGCGTCAGGACGAGCAGATCCGCCGCGTAGCCGGGGTGGATGCCACCTCCGTGGAACGAGGTTCCGCCGTCTTGGCACGCCGCTTCGATCTTGTCGATGTCCGCACTGTTGGTCTCGGTCCGATGCCACCAGGCTCCGCCCGAGGCGACGACGCTCTTTCCGCCGCGAAGCAGGCGGCAGATCTCGTCGACGTCCGACCAGAGTGGTGCATAGAAAACGCAGTCGGCGTCGAGGGCCTCCAGGACGGATTTGTCGGTGGTTGCCAGCACGCCGATCGGTGCCACCCCGACGAGCTCACCCGCGTCTTTCCCGACCTTTTCCGGACGATTGCAGAGCACTCCGACGACTTCGTAGAGGGGGTTGTGGGCGAAGTGGCGCAGCGCCAGCGTCCCGACATTGCCCATGCCCCACTGGATCACGCGATACTTCTTCTCGACAGCCGGCGCGCGGGATTCCAGCGGTGATGCGAGCGTCATTGCGTCTCCTTCGGGGCGGCCCCCCTCGCAAGCTACACCCCCGAAAGGGCAGATATGCCGGTTCCGGAAACCACCGTTTCCGGTTCGCGGAAAGGGATGGCATCGGCCCGGACAACCTTCATCCGGTATGTTGCCGCTATGCCAGACGATGAGGTTCGCGCATACGGGTCGGTTGCTCCCCTGAAAGTCGGCCTGCTGAACGACTATCCGACTACCGGGGACACCGACAACGACAGCCTCGACGCGCTGCGCCTGGTGATGGACGAAGCCGTCTCGTCCGGGCTGGTCGATCGGCCGATCGAACTCTGCCTGCGCAACGTGGTCGGCTTGCCCAACGGTACCTACGCCGCGGTGGAGAGGGCCTTCGACGAGCTGGTGGCCGAGGGCTGTCTGGTCATCTACGGCCCGTGGGTATCGGACAATGTGGTGCCGCTGCGTTCCCACGTCGAGGCCACCGCTCGCGTTCCGATCGTCACCCTGTCGGGGTCGGAGGGTGCGCTGGGCGAGTGGTGCTTCGCGCTGAACAATGGCTCGATGCCGGAGGAGCCGGTTATGCTCGCCGCGGTGATGATCGGGGATGGCCGCTCGCGGATCGCCATCGCCTACGAGTCGTCGTTGATCGGCAAGGAGTACCTCGCGTTCGCCGAGCGTGCCTACGATGCCGCGGGCCTGAAAATTGTTGGCACCGTGGCGATTCCCCAGGTGGAGGCCGATAAGTCGGAGGCGGTCGCTGCGTTGCGCGCAGCCGCCCCCGACGCTCTGGTGCACGTGGGATTTGGGCACGGCCTCTGGGGGTTTACGGACGCGCTGCTGGCGGCGGACTGGGACCCCCCGCGGTACACGACGACAGCCTTCGAGATGGCGCATATCAACGCGGAGTGGAGGCGGCAGCTGTCCGGCTGGATCGGTCTGGACAGCTACGACGAGCGCAACGCCGTCGGTCAGGCCTTCCTGGACCGCTTCGAGGCCAGATACGGTCGTCGGCCCACACACTCCATGCCCGGGCTGTCGCACGACGCGGCCACCGTGATCGTGCGCGGCCTCGCGGCGGCGCGCCCGCTCACCGGGGAGGGAGTGAAGAACGGGATCGAGCAGGTCAAGCTGATCCCGTCGGCGAGCGGCGCCCCCGGGACATTCTTGCGGTTCGGCCGGTTCATCCGGCAGGGCTGGATGGGATCCGATTATCTGGTCGCCCGCAGGGTCCTGCCGGACGGCAGTGCGCACGTCTTCCATGCGGCGCCAAGCAACCACATTGCCCGCGCGGTCGCGCGCGCCTCATGCTAGCTGGATGGCCCCGAATACCGGTGCGGTCACGATGCCGGGCGGTTGGGCAAGCACGTACGGAATCGCGCGAACCGCGCCCATCGCGATCATCAGGTGGCCCGGCATGGCGTGCTGACCGGGTTGGGCCGAGCCATCGAAGCCCACGTCGAGCTGGAGTTCGAAGCTCGGCTGACCTTTGATGACCGCGCGGATCAGGGGCGCCTTCTCGCCGGGCGCCAGCGGAGCCATGCCCCACTGGGGGAGGTCGCGGGTGAGGACCCATTCCTCGTGAATGGCCAGCAGCGGCCGGCCCGACCAGTGGCCAACCCACGAGAATCGCTGTCCGACAACCGTTCCCGCCTCGATGGTGCCGGCGAGTACCTCGATGTCATGCGGCAGTGTGGTGGCGTCGACCGCCACGTCGATGTGCGACAAGGTGATCCCGAAGACGTCGGCCGTGGCATTGAGCGCCTGGCGGTAGGCCATGTCGAGCTTTTTGATGATCGGGGAATCGACACTGACGTCTTCCGGTGGTCTGCCCATGCCCATGAGGTCGACCAGCATCGGGCGGCTGTCCACGGCCGAAACGTCGGTCGCCTCATAGAGATCGATGCGATCGATCGTCTTGCTCAGCCCCGTCACCGTCGCGACGAGTCGCTCGAACATGAATCCGGGGTTCTCGCCCGCGGCGTGGAACCGCGACCCGCCCTGCCGGCAGGCGTCGATGAATGCCGATTCGGTCTCCGCGCCGTAGCTGGGCAAATGGTTATACGACGTGGTCGTGATGACGGTGCTCCCGGCAGCCAACAGGCGGCAGATGTCCTCGGCGTTCGTCTCGATGGCATGTGCCTTGCTGGCCGTGTGCACGACGACGTCGGCGCCCAGTGCGACGATCTCGTCCTTGTCCGCCGTGGCGATCACGCCGGTCGTCGGCGGGAGACCACAAAGCGCGCCCGCGTCGAGGCCTGTTTTCGCCGGGTCGTAGACCAGGACTCCCACCAGCTGATAACGGGGATTCTCGATAAGCTCATGCAGGGCGGCCCGGCCCACGGCGCCGGTCGCCCACTGCACGACTCGAATAACCAATCGGACGCTCCAGGTTGCGCTTTCGCGATGTGGCAAAGCTTCTGGTTCATTCAACCTACATCATGTAGTTTTGCAACCGACAATATGTAGGTTGATGGGCTGATGAGGTGGCGAGTGGCGGAGCCGACGGTTAAAGACGACATCGACCAGCGCATCCGCGAGGCGCAGGAGAAGTTCAACGCTGGGATGGGCGCCGACGGCGACGCGACCCCGTACCCGCTGCTGCGGGAGTTGCGTCAAAAGGCGCCCGTTCACCCCGGCTGGCCGGAGATGGGCGTTCCGCGTGACGGGCCCGACGGCAAGCAGACGTTCACGGCGTACTCGTTCGACGCCGTCAAGGCCGTGTTCACTGACAACATCACTTTCAGCACCCGCATCTACGAGGATATGGTGCGGCCGCTGCAGGGGCCGACGATCCTGGAGATGCAGGAGCCCGAACATGCGGTCTATCGCCGCCTGCACGAATTCGCGTTCGCCAAGTCCTCGATGAAACGCTGGGACGCCGAACTCGTCGGGCCGCTCGTGGATCGCACGATCGCGAAGATTCGCGACCGCAAGCGTGCGGACTTGGTCGCAGCAGTCTTCATGCCGATCCCGGTGCGGGTCATTGCAGCACTGCTCGGGTTGCCGGAGTCTGATATCGGCGAATTCCACCGGCTGGCCATCGATCTGCTCGGCTTTCGTGGGGACATGGAAACCGCGCTGAAGGCGTCGGCGGAGATGAAGGAGTACTTCATCGGCGTGCTGGCCGACCGGCGCAAGTCGCCGAAGGACGACATGGTGACCATTTTGTCGCAGGCCGACATCGACGGCGTCAAGATGTCGGACGAGCAGATCTACGGGTTCATGCGCAATCTCTTGCCCGCCGGGGCGGAGACCACGTCGCGATCGACAGCGAGCCTCGCGCTGGCCCTGTTGACCCACACCGACCAACTCGACGCCGTGCGCGCTGACCGCAGCCTGTTGCCACAGGCGATCGAGGAGGGCATCCGGTGGGAGACGCCGCTGCTGAATTTCATCCGGGAGGTCAGCGCCGACACCGAATTCTTCGGGCTCGAGATCCCGAAAGGATCGACGATGATGGTGAACCTCGGTAGTGCCAATCATGACGAGACGCGTTGGCCGGACCCGGAGTCCTTCAACATCTTCCGCGAGCGCAAGCCGCACATCGGGTTCGGCCACGGTGCCCACTTGTGCCTGGGGATGCACTTGGCGCGGTTGGAGAGCACCAAGTTCTTCAACGCGATCTTCGACCAACTTCCAGGCCTGCGGCTCGATCCCGACGCCCCGCCGCCCTATGTGAGCGGCACGATGTTTCGTTCGCCGCCGCGGCTGGACGTGGTATGGGATTGAGGTTTGCCTGATATGACTCGAGTGATCCAATGGGCAACCGGGGTGACCGGAATGATGTCGCTGCGACACGTGTTGGGCCGGTCGGACCTGGAACTGGTCGCCGTGCGCGTGTACGACCAGGCGAAAACCGGCCTCGACGCGGGCACCCTGTGCGGGTTCGCGGAAGCAGGGGTGCTGACGTCTGCCGATCGGGACGCCGTCATCGCTACCGATGCCGATGTGGTGCTCTACATGGGCAAGGTGGAAACCGATACGCCCGGCTGCTTCGCCGACGTCTGCGATCTTTTGGCGTCGGGCAAGAACGTGGTGGCCACCGGCAGCCGGTTCGTGCATCCCCGCTCGCTGCACGAATCGCTGGCCGACGCAATCGAAAATGCATGTCGTGCTGGCCGTTCGTCATTTCTCGGGCTGGGCCTCTACCCGGGCTTCGTCGGCGAGTCGCTGGTCCCGATCTTATCCCGGCTCACCGAGCGCGCCGACCGGGTCAATGTTCGTGAGGTGCTGAACTACTCGACGTACGCCAGCCACGACTTGATTTTCAACGCCATGGGCTTCGGGCATGCACCCGATGACACCACCCCGTTGCTGACCAACACCGACTACGCCGCGAGCGCGTGGATCGGCAGCGCGACGATACTCGCGCAGTCCCTCGGGCTCGAGATTCGCTCCGTCGAGGGATTCCGGGAAGTCGCGACGACACCGAGGCCCCTAACGGTGGCTGCCGGGGACATTCCCGCGGGCACGGTCGCGGCGATGCGCTTCGGCGTGCTGGTCGAGTCCGGCGAAACCACACTCGCGGTAGAGCATCTCACCAGGATGGCCGACGACGTGGCGCCGCAGTGGCCGACGGAGATCGGTTATCAGGTGGCCTTCGAGGGCAAGCCCAACATGAGTTTTCATCTCGTGATCGGCTCGCACGAGGAGGATCACGCCGAGCAAGGATGCCTGGCCACGGCCATGCACGCCATCAACGCAATCCCGGCCGTGATCGCGGCTGAGCCGGGGCTCTACGATCTTTCGACGATCACCCCGTTCGCCGCGCACTGGACCGAACGCGGCGCGGTCCCCACGACATAACTGTCCGCAGGAGGCCCAAATTGATCTCGTTCGCCGATCGCGTCGTCCTGGTGACCGGCGGTGCCCGCGGCCTCGGCGAGGCGTATTGCCATGAATTTGCCCGTCGCGGAGCCGCTCTGGTGGTCCACGACAACGGTGCCGAAACCGACGGAAGCGGAGGCGATCCGGGCCCGGCTAATGACGTCGCCGCCGCGATTTGCGCCGCGGGGGGACAGGCGGTGGCGTGCGCCTCGGACGCCAGCGCAGAACAAGGGGGGCAGGACGCGGTCGACCTGGCCGTCCGCGAATTCGGACGATTAGACGCGATCGTCGCCAACGCTGGCATCATCCACGACGACCCGCTGCCGGACTGGCCGACCGAACGCTTCGAGGCGCTGCTGCGCCACCACGTGTTGGCAGCCTTTCACGTCATCCGACCGGGTTTCGCGGTGATGCGGGACGCCGGATACGGCCGACTGGTGTTCGTTTCCTCCGCCGCGGGGGTCTTCGGGCAGCCGGGGTTGACGGGATACGCCACGGCCAAGACGGGAATGCTCGGGTTGATGAACGTCGCGGCGCTCGAGGGTGCGGCGTACGACATACACGCCAACGCCATCATGCCGATGGGCGACACGCGGATGGCCGTGGCACTGATGGGGGAGGCGGGCCGCACGGCCGACGCTCGGGCCTTCCTGGAGACGCTGAGGCTCGATCAAGTGGCACCGGTCGTGGCCTACCTGGCCAGTGAGAGCTGCACGCTGACACACCGGGTTCTGAGCGCTTTCCGTGGCCGGGTGGCCGCGTTGCAGATCGGTGTAACCCGTGGCTGGTTCGCCGCCGACGGTTCCTTCGACGCCGAGGACGTGGCGGCCAACCTCGACCGTATTCTCGATCCGTCGGGGTTATTCGTGCCTGGCAGCATCTTTGACGAAATGGAGTGTGCTTTCGCGGCGGCTCCTGTCGAGTCGCAGGCGAGTCCCTGACCGGTCCGGTCGGCGGCCCTCGGCGAAACGCCCTTGACGTCAATCTGTGATGATCATGGGTCCGTCCCCGAAACCCGTGTGGCTGCGGATCAGTGGCAAATCCGCCATGGTGGCGAAACCCGCTGGTGCGGCACAGATTGCGGGTACGGCGTTGACGACCTGCAGCGCGACGGCCACGAGCCCGGCCCGCACGTGTTCGGCGACCGGCGCTGGCCGCGAGAAGCTGGCCAAGCAGAAGAAATGCACGCGCATAGACGGATCGCCTTCGAGCGTGAGGGTCCAGCCGTCATCCGGTGTGGGCCAATGCTCCGGGTACTCGCCGCCGACCGTCCACAGCGTCTCGAACTCGATGATCGGCTCGCCGCGACGGTTCCCCACAAAGTTCCACCGCTGGCCCGCCGTCGTGCCGGCGCGGACCTGGTGGTCGAAGATCTCGAAGTCCTTGGTGGCCGGCACCGCGTCAACAGTGACTGTGACATCGTCGATGGCAGCGTTCAAGGTGTCGGCGATGAACCAGGTCTGCTGGGTGAACAGGGCGGTGTTGAACGTCAGGAACTCGGTGGCCGTCGGGGTGATGTCCTCGATCGGCCGTCCGAACCACATTCCGTCGAAGGTTATTTCGGTGCTCTCCCAGAGCGACCAGTCGGCACGCTCCTGCAGAGTGAATCTATCGATGGAGCGGCTCATACCGGATAGCGCGAGCGGCAACACACCGGACAGGTTGCCCGGGTTGAGGCCGCTGGCGTGGATTGTGCTGTTGCCCTTGTGGCAGGCGGCCAACAGCCGTCGACGGTCGGCGTCGACGATGCGCTGCGGGTGGAAAAGGAATGACACCGTCGCAACATTCTTGCCCGTCTCCAGGAGTGCGCACACATCGTCGAGGCTCGTGAACGACGGCGCATAGAGGACGACGTCGGCGTCCATCGCGAGAATCTCCGCGACGTCGGTGGTTGCGCTGACGCCGACTGGGCTCCGGCCCACCAGCGTGCCCACGTCTACGCCGTCTTTTGAATCGGAGTACACCCGCGCTCCGACAAGTTCGAGGTCGGTCCGGTGGTCGAGGATCGTCTTGACCATCTCTGTGCCCACGGCGCCGGTCGCCCATTGAATGACCCGAAGGGGCCGGGAACTCGCGGTCAATTTCTCAACTACCTCCAGGTTCCGGTGAATGGTCGTGACGTCAGATGAAATCCGACCCACCGTCGACGTTGACGGTTGCCCCCGTCACATAGCCATTGCGTCGCGACGCCAGATAAGTGGTGACGGAAGCGATCTCCTCGGGCAAGCCGGCGCGACCGATGTCGCACGGATGGCCGTAAGTCTTCTCGACCCACGTCATCACGTCCTTCGGATCCGACGCGTCCAGCCCGTCGGCGGCCAGCACATCGCGCAGGGTCTGGGTGAAGCTCGCCGTCACAATGGTCCCTGGACAAACACAGTTCACAAGAATGCCTTCGGTTCCAAGGCTTTTCGACAAATTCTTGGTGAAGCTCGAGAGCGCCGATTTGGCTGCCGTGTAGGCGACCAGACGCGGGCTCTGTCGTTGGATCGAGTGCGCAGAGAGGGTGACGATGCGAGCCCACTCGGCCGATCTCAGCAGCGGCAGTGCGCTCCTGACTGAGCGCACGGCGGACAGCGTGCCGAGATCGAATGCAGCGTGCCAATCTTCGTCGTCGAGGTCGTCGAATGCGCCCGCGTTCGGGCCGACCGTGTGCACCAAGACGTTCAGGGAGTGCCAGGCGTCACCAACGGCTGCGAACGCCGCCGCAATGGAATCAGCGTCGGCCATGTCGACGGTGATCGGAAGTACCTCCGGGGCGCCGGCGCAACGGATCTGCTCGGCGGCCGAGTCCAGCGCCGCCCGGCCGCGGGCCATGATCGCCACGGAGGCACCCTCGGCCCCAAGGCTCTCCGCGATCGCCAGCCCCATACCCTTGCTACCGCCGGTCACGACCGCCGTCGCACCCGTTAAACCGAGATCCATTCAGTCGTCCGCCCTTGGCGGTTCGGTAATCATCACCGATTCGTGCCGATTCGCGGGGCAAGATGCACGATCTCGCTGACGACGGTGGGGTTCGCGCGTGAGATGGCGATCAGGGACAGCATCGCGTTGGCCACGTCGTCCACCGTGGACATCTCGTCGGGAATCTGGCCCCCGCGCGCCCAGGCCCGGTATAGATCGGCCAGCAGATCGCGGTCGGCGCCGCGCAGGATCTCAGTGTCACAAGTAGGACCAACGCTAACCCGGATCACGGCCAGCTCGGGATGCTCAGCCCGCCAAGACCGCAAGATCTCATCGAGCGCGGCCTTGCTTGCGTGATAGGCCGCCACACCGGCGCGGGGGCGGCCGACATCGTGGCTTGACGCGACGACGACCGTGGCGTTGTCACTCAAGTGAGGCAGAGCCGCCCGCAGCACATGGGAAGCACCGACGGCGTTGACGGCGTACGAATGCAGCCAGGTCTCAACATCAGTGTCTTCGATCAGCACGAAGGGCACCACGGCGCTGGTAAACACCACAGCGTCCAGCTTGCCCAGATTCGCGGCGACATCATCGATGACGGTCTCTACGGCCCGCGGGTCGGAAACGTCTAGTTCATATGCCGATCCGTGCAGCCGATCGGCCAGTGCCGAGAGCAGGTCAACTCGCCGTGCGGCGAGCGCGACATGAGCTCCCCTGGAGTGGGCGGCGATTGCCAGCGCCTGTCCGATGCCGGAGGACGCTCCGATGATCAGCATCCGCGTCCCCGCGATGTTGGAGTGCCGGTCGCTCATAACCCGCTTCCTCTAGCTGAATCCGTCCTCATTGAAGGTTAGCCGCAATTCTCGCATGTGAGAATCAATATTTCCGTCTAGGGTGGGGTGCATGCCGACGGTGCTGCGTTGGCCGCCGCCGATTGGTATCGCGCCGACCGTGGCGCGTTGACGAACATGCCCGTCATCAAGGGCAACAGCGCAAGACCCGCCGAGACGTCGGGCTGAAGTTGGATCAACCTGTTGAAAAGGCTGTTTGTAATCGGGGATAACGCATATTCTCGTCGGATCAGGCTTTCGGAATTGCGAGGATGTCAAGGTTTGGCATGACGAACACGGTTGGCGCCAACCCCGTCTCCGGGTCCGCAGGGCCCGCTCGGGTGGGGGGTTCGCCGCCGTTGTCGAGCGCGGGATGGGTGGGCTTCGTCGTTGGATACCTGGTGTTCGCGCTCGCGACCGTCGCGACAATGCAATCGGGTACGCACGGGGATCCGCGCACCACCAACCCCAACCCGGGGACCGCGCCATATCCACCGTTCCTCGGGTTCGACAACTGGCCGCTTGTGGTCGCCTTGAGCTCCGTTCCGATGGCCATCGGAATGATCGCCACGCTGGTGTGGCTCTCGGCGAAGCAACGCAGGGTGCATTGGACGGTGGTGATCGCGTTCGCGGGGCTTATCACCGGCGCCCTGGATCCGTTGGCCAACTGGGCAACGTTCGCGATCTTCGATCCGCGGATGTTGCACTTCCCGATGTCATGGCCGTACGTGAACATCGCGCCGAACCTCGAACCCGCGCTGTCCTTCCTCGGGGGTTACGCGGCGTACTACTTGTTGACCGGTCTGGGGATTCTGCAACTGCACGATCGATTCCTAGCGCCACTAATTCGGCCCATGAGTTGGCCGGCGCGCCATCGACTTGCCGCGGTCTTCCTCGGCGCGTTCGTGATCGCCTTACCGCTCAACGGAGTTGTCCAGTTCACCTGGATGAGGTTCGGCATCTTCTACTACACCGAGGCGGTCGGACCGACGGTGCAGATCGGCCACATTCACTTCCCGCTCATCATGGCGGTCTACGACTCGTTCATATTCGCGATGGTCGCCGTGATGTGCGTCCGGGACGAAGAAGGCGAACTGGTGCTGATCAACCGGATCGCCCGCCGGCTACCGGCGCGACCGGGCCGCGACAAACTGTCCCTGACGCGCCAGCTCCTGGTGTCTGTCTCGGTGGGGCTCGTATCGTTCGCCGTACCGCTGGCGATACTGGCGGGGCTGCGTACCGCGGGCCTGTCCAAGCCCGCGTACGAGCAGAACCCGTATCCGAACATCAAGGTCTACGACCCCTACGGGCATCTGGAGAAGTCGGGCAAACCGGGGCCCTTCTACAAGTGAGCCACACCGAACAGGTATTTCGGACACGGCAATACGGAGCCGAAGGGAGCCGCAAGGCATGACGCTGTTCGCGCTGCTGCACGGCGGGCTGCATGACGGCTCGTGCTGGGACAGGGTCGCCGTGGAGCTCGCGCGGCGTGGTCATCGGGTCGTTGCGCCGGATCTGCCGGTCGATGATGACTCCGCGGGTGCCCTGGAATGGGCGCGCGTGGCGATCGACGCGATCGAGGGAGCCCGGGTCGGTGCCGCGTCCCCCAACATCGACGATGATGTTGTCGTTGTGGCACATTCGCTATCGGGGCTGTGCGCGCCGGTCATCGCCACGCTCCACGAGGTGCGAAGAATGGTCTTCGTCGGTGGCCTCCTGCCCGTGCCCGGACAGTCGTTCGCCGACCACCTGGCCGCCAACCCCGACGCGATCTCCTTTGCGGAGCCGCAAGAACACGGCGGCGGACCGTTCGGCCTGTCTTGGGAGGCGGTGCGGGAAGGCTTCTATCACGACTGCCCAGAAGTCCTGGGCCGCAAAGCGTTCAATGAATTACGACACCAATCCTTCACGGTGTTCATCGAACGTTGTCCGATCGACCGCTGGCCCGACACGCCCTCGGACTACGTGCTCATGCGCGACGACCGCGCGGTCGGGGCGTCCTGGGCCCGGCGCAACGCGGTCGACCGGATCGGGGCTCGCGTCATCGAGTTAGACGGTGGCCACTCACCGTTTTTTGCCCGACCCGCCGACCTGAGCACCCTCCTGCTACGCCTGGGCGACGCCGGCATCGACGGAAATCGCGGCGGCCGTTACGGATCTCGACTCATCTGAGGCCAGCCACGCGACCGCGTTGGCGACATCCTCGGGCATCGTCACCGCTTCCGGAATGAGTTGCTTGCTGAAGCCGTACAGGAGAAGCGAATAGGACTCCGCCGCCTCCTGCATCGCTTCGAGGATGGCGTCGGCGCCGTCGGCGCTCAACCGGACGGCGTGAGCCCGACCTTGGCCCTGAGCGGCCCCGGTGATGAGTACAACCTTTCCGCTCATGTCCGCCACACAGGTACGCTACACCAGCGCGCCAACTTTCGAGAACAGTCGTTATCTCGCGATGACAATGAGTATTCTACGGTCGCATGGGCGTACTCGACGGACAGACCGCATTCATCCTAGGGGCATCGGCCGGAATAGCTCAGGCCAGTGCGAAGCTGCTGGCCGCCAACGGCGCCACGCTGTATCTGCTCGGTAGGTCGACCACGCGCCTCGAGGCGACGCGCGAAGGTATCCTCGCCGTAGCTCCGGAGGCCGAAATCGTGCTACAGAAAGGCGATCCGGAAGACCAGCCCACCGTCGCTGCCGCCGCGCAGGCGGCCTATGACGTCAAGGGGCGGCTAAACATCGTCGTGGGTACGGTGGCCGCCGGAGGCACCGGTCCGCTGATCGAGCAGGATCTCGAGACCTTCACCAACTTCGTGATGGGCAATCTGCGGTCGAACTTCCTGGCGATGCGCTACTCGGCGCCGCTGATGACGAACGGCGGCTCGATCGTGTTCATCTCGTCGACGTCGTCGAAGATTCCCATGGAGGGTCTGGGGCACTATTCGGCGGGCAAGGCCGCCCTCGAGATGATGATCCGGGTGGCGGCATCCGAACTCGGTCCGAAGGGAATTCGCGTCAATGCCGTCCGGCCGGGTTTGACCGAAGCGGCCACCACCCAGGGCTATATTCACCTGGAAGAGCTGACCAGCAGCTTCCTCGAACGCGTCCCGTTGGGCCGGCTCGGCGTGTCCGACGATATCGCCCCCGGCGTAAGGTATCTGGCCGGTCCCGAGTCGAGTTGGATGACCGGGCAGAGTTTCGCGATCGACGGCGGCAACGAGGTACGGGGCGCTCCTCGCGGCCCGATGTTTACCGTCTAGCCGAAATCCAACGCGTTGCGCGGCGCGGTGATCGGCAGGTCCAGTGATGTAGCGATCCCCGCAGCCGCCTCGACGACGTACGGGATGGCGTTGACCACACGCATGGCCGTCGCCTCCATGGCATTGTCATTCGCCGACGCGGCGGTGCCCTCGGTGCCGAAGCGAAGATCGCAGTGGATGTGCGGCTCGCCCTCGATGACGATGCGGTAAGTGCCGTGTGGCGCTGACGCCCACTCGGGCGCCAGGTCGGGCGCCATGCGGTTGATGTGTTCGATGGTGATCAGCGGACGGCCATCGACGATACCGGTGGTCTCGGCCCGCACCGCCCCGCAGGTGCCGGCCGGAATCACCCCGCATGCCACGTGCAAGTCCCGCGGTGTGATTACGCGCTCATACTTTTCGGTGACCTTTTCGAGCTCGACACCGAGTGCACGGGCCACCAGACCGATCGGTGGTCCCCAGGCGAATTGTTGTGCGCCTTCGAGCTCCAAAAGCGGAGTGAAGTCCAACGGACGGCCGAAGCCCATCGCGTCGAACATCAGGTACTCGTTGGGGTAGGCCGAGTAGTCAAAGATCTCCTGCGCACGGACCGATCGGATGGTGTTCGACAATGTCGACAGGATGACCGCGAACTGGTCGCCGGCGAAGCCCGGTTCGATACCGGACGTGTATATCGTGACGCCGCCGGCCAGCGCCGCGGCTCGCACCTGGTCGGCAAGCTCGGGAATCCACCTGTCCGGGAACATCATTCCCGGTGTATTGGTGGTGACCACGTTGATGCCGGCCTTTAGCAAGCGGACATAGTCGCGAACCGCTGCGGCATCCATTTCGTCGCTCATGGCGGCGTAGACGACGCAGTCGGGCTTGAGTTTGATGATGTCGTCGAGGTCGCCGGTGGTCGTCATGCCGATGGGGCCGAGGCCGACGACCTCGCCGGCATCGCGCCCCGTCTTTTCGGGGCTGTGCACCCATACGCCGACCAGGTCGAGGTGCGCGCGCCGATGGATGGCCCGCAACGCGATGCTTCCCACGCCGCCCGTCGATATTACGGCGACGCGCAAAACCTTCTCTGTCACAGTCATTACTCCTTCGTCAGGGACGTCTGGCTATAGATCGGGGATGGGCAAAGAGGAATTCGGACCCTGCAGGCCGCCGTCGACAATGAAGGTCGAGTTCGTCGCGTAACAATCGCGGGTGCACAGGTACAACGTCAGCCGGCCGAGGTCTGCGACATCACCGATACGATGCAGCGGGGTCAGCTCCTTCAGCTTTTCTTCGGAGCCCGGCATCAGGTCGAAGCTCGACTGCAGCCCGGTGGTCATGAACGCGCCCAGGGCGATCGCATTGACCCGAATCTTGGGCGCGAGCTCCTGCGCCATGGCTCGGGTCAGGGCTTCGAGCCCACCCTTGGCCACCGAGTAGGGCAACAATCCCCGGATCCCGAATCGGCCCGCCCCCGAGGAGATGTTGACGATCGAGCCGCAGCCCACCTTCAACATGTGCGGCACGGCCAGTTGGCTCATGGTGAACGCGGAAGTGACGCAATAATCGAACGTTTCCCGGAGGTTGTCGTCGGTCAGGCCCAGAAATGGGCCGTAAGTTGCGAATCCGACGTTGTTGACCAAGATGTCGATGCGGCCGAAGTTATCGACGGTGGTCTGGACGACGCGCTCGCTGTCGGCGCGTTGCAGCGCGTCGGCGGTGATTGCGAAGCCTTTGCCGCCCGATTTCTCGATCTCGTCGAACGTCTGCTCGACTTCAGACGAGGTCCGCGCCGTACCCACGACCGTGGCACCGGCTTCGGCGAGTACCTTGGCGATACCCTGGCCGACGCCGCGCCCGGCGCCGGTGACAATTGCGACCTGACCCTCTAGGTTGAACTGTTCGAGTGCCACGAAGCGCCTCTCCGCCAGGACGTGTGGGTATGCAGCCGCGAATTTACCGCAATGAGAATTATTATTTCCGATAATTGAAATCTCGCTTTATGCGCTCGTAGAGTCGTCGGCATATCAGCGCCGCTGCCTTAGTTGCACCACGTTGTGTTCGCGATCGGACTCGAGCGGCTCGACCGCGTTGTTCGGAATCCCGTTGACACTGATGAGCACAAACATGCCTGGCGGACAGCCGGCACCCCTTAGGACTTCGTCAACAGCTCAGTGAGCTGTTGTGCCAGCTGCGACTTCTTGACCTTGCCGGTCGCTGTGAACGGAAGGTCCTGCTTTTCAGTGATCCAGATGAACTTGGGCACCTTGTAAGCGGACAGCCTGTCGCGCAGCTGCGCTTGCAGGGATTCGGCGTCAAGGGTCGATGCGCCGCGCGGCACAACGGCTGCCGCGACGACCGTTCCGCCCGCCGGACTTTCGGCTCCGACGACGTAGGCCTCTAACACGCCGTCGCAGTCTGAAAGCGCCAGTTCGACTTCGCTCGGTGTGACGTTGGTGCCGCCACCTGTCTTGATGAGCTCGCCCAGTCGTCCGGTGAATTTGATCCAGCCGTCGTCGTATCGGATGCCGCAATCACCCGTTCGGTAGTAGCCATCGGCGGTGAACACCTCTTCGCGCTCACGCTTCTGCAGCCGTTGCATCAACGAGTAGCCGCGAACCCAGATCTCGCCCGGGGCCCCGACGGGCACCGGCTGTCCCGTGTCGGGGTCGACGAGCAGGTGGTGCAGCCCTTCGATTGGTGGGCCGCCGGTTTGGGCCCGATCGGGCTCTTGGGGCAAATACGGATCGATGCCGAGGTGATTGCCGCACAGCTCCGTCATTCCCAGGCCGCTTGAGCCCTTGGGCTGGCGCTGGGGCGGCGCCATCGCGGGCATGCTGGTGCGGCGCACCGAACTCAGATCGCGCGCTGAGAAGTCGGGATGTTCGGACAACGTCTTGCCCTGTTGAGGCCAGCCCAACGCGATGGTCGCACGGTATCGCTCCATGAGTTCCAACGCCTCGGCAGGATCGAATGCGGGCTGGGTGATCAGCGTCGCGCCGTGGTGGATCACCGCGTGCAATCCGGTGATCAGGCCGCCCACCCAGAAGAACGGCATCGACGTGAACATCACGTCGTCGTGGGTGACGGCGTACATGAACGTGAGGTTGTAGGTGTGGCGGACCAGCGTGCCCTGGCTGTGCACAGGCCCTTTCGGGTCACCGGTACTGCCTGAGGTGTAGATGATCATCGCGTCGTCGGCCGGGGTCACGCACGATTCCACGTCGACGAGAAAGTCGACGTCGGCGGCCGGCAGTGCGCCGTCGGCATCGATCCTCGTCGTCCAGGCCCGATCGGACGCCCCGAACACCGCTACGGTCCGTACGAACGGGGCTTGGGCTACCGCGAGGCGGCCTGGTTCGCGCTGATCGGCCAATCCCGGTAGCGCTTCCTCAAGGAGGGCGAGGAAATCCTGATTGCGAAAACGGGACCAGGTGAGGATCGCTTGCAGGTCGGCATGGCGGATGGTCCACGCCAGTTCGGACGCCTTATAGAAGGTGTTGAGTGGCACGGCCACCGCACCGATGCGTGTCGTGGCAAACCATGCCAGTGCCCAGTCGATGCTGTTGGGCATCAAGATTCCGACGTGGTCTCCCTTCCCGATACCCTCGGCCAGCAGGCTGGTCGCAAGAGTGGCCGAGCGCTGGTCAAGCTCGGCATAGGTCAATTGCTGGCCGTCGACGATAAGGAGGGGCCTGTCCCCGAAAAGTGCAGAGCACGACCTCACTAGCGCGGGGATCGTGGGTGAAATGTTCGGGAAGGGCATGAACGCAGGATAGTAGGCTTTGCTAATCACGAGAATAGGTGTTCTCATCCACTGGCTCTGTCCTACAATTCGGCGCATGCCAAGGGAATCGGGCAGTTCGGTCGCCGCTATCGACCGATTCGACCGCATGGAGTCGGCCCTGGCGATCACTCAGTTGCCGAGCAGGTATGCGATGGCCCTCGATGCCCGTGATCTCGACGCATTGGTGGCGTTGTTCGTCGACGATGTCGACGCGGGCGCCGAGGGGCACGGCAGGGATGCGTTGAAGCGCTGGTATGACCGCGTGCTCCGGCGGTTCTACCGCAGCATCCACCTGATCTGCGGTCACCAGTTTGACTTCGTCGACGCCGATCATGCGACCGGAGCGATTTACTGCCGCGCCGAACACGAGGACGGCGACGGATGGTACGTGATCACCATGCGCTACGACGACGTCTATGAGCGCCGCGACGGCCAGTGGTGTTTCGTAAAGCGGCGGGAGCATCCCTGGTACTCCGTCGATGTGACGGAGCGCCCGGGGCCCGAATTCATGCGCTGGCCGACCGACGTCCAGTTGCGCGCGGCGATGCCTCAGCGGATGCCGACGTGGCGGGCCTTTTGGGCCGACGGGGATCCGGGACTTCCCGAACGCCTGTCGGCGTGCCCGTAGGGCCGTTCCTCCTGGCCCGCCTGCGGTTTACAAACTCATCGGAAACTGACATTCTCGGCAGATGTAAGCACGCGTTTCCGTCGTTGCTAGGCTGTCGGTACACCCGCACTCGTCCCACCGCGACCAATGGAGGCCGTCATTTCCGTCGACAAAGTACTCAGCGGCGTGCGCGTGCTGGAGGTAGCCGCGTGGACCTTCGTACCGTCGGCCGGTGCCGTGCTAGCGGAATGGGGTGCCGAGGTCATCAAGGTCGAGCCGCGTGAGGGCGGGGACCCGCAGCGTGGCCTCGTGACGATGGGCATCGTGGACGAGGGTGGTGGCACCGTCAACTACATGATCGAAATCCCGAATCGCGGGAAGAAGTCGATCGGCGTCGACCTGAGCACTCCCGGCGGCCACGACGTCATCCGCAAGCTCGCGGCCACCTGCGACGTGTTCCTCACTAGCTATCTGCCGGGCCGTCGCAAGAAGTTAGGCATCGACGTCGACGACATCAGGGCCGCCAATCCCAGCATCGTCTACGTGCGGGGGTCGGGCCACGGGCCGAAGGGACCCGATGCGGATAAACCCGGATACGACGGCGTCTCTTACTGGGCACGTGGCGGCATCGCCACCATGCTCACCGAGGACGCCGAGGAACCGGTGCGCTCACGGCCCGCCTTCGGCGACCTGCTCGGAGGAATGACGATCGCCGGCGGGATCGCGGCCGCGCTGTACCGAAAGGCGACGACTGGACAGGGATCGGTGGTGGATGTCTCCTTGCTGGGGCTGGCGGCCTGGAACCTCAGCCCCGATGTCGCCGTGAGCCAGATCCACGGCGGCAGCGCGGTCCCGAACTGGCGCCACGCCGATGCACCCAACCCATTGGTGGGGACCTACCGCACGAAAGACGAGCGCTACGTCCAGCTGATGATGTTGCAACTGGACCGGTTCTATGCCGAAGCAATGCACGTCATCGGCCTACCCGAACTGATCGACGACCCGCGATTCGGCGATGCGGCAACGCGTTTCGCCAACCGGGCGGAACTCATCGCGCTGATGGACGAAGCGTTTGCCCAACGTACACTCGCCGAATGGCGTGAAGCGCTCGCACACCTCTCCGGCGCCTGGGGCATTGTGCAGACGCCGGCGGAGCTGTGCCAGGACCCGGCGGTGACCGCGAACGGCTATGTCGCGAAGACCGAGACGATGAACGGTTCGCCGTACGCACTGCCTACCAACCCCGTTCAGTTCGACGAAACGGCCGTCACCCCTTCGGGGGCGCCCGAGCATGGCCAGCACACCGAGGAGGTGCTGATGGAAGCGGGCTTGGACTGGGACACCATCGAAGCCTACAAAGAGGCCGGAGCGATTCTGTGACTCCTACCCCGCCACAACAGGTCTCGGAAGGCCAGGTCGAATTCGATCCTTTCTCTGACGATTTTTTCAACGGGGCGTACGACACCTACCGACGCCTGCGCGACAATGCCCCCGTCTACTACAACCCGAAGTGGGATTTCTGGGCACTGACCCGCTACGATGACGTGGCGCCCGCTACCAAGGACCACGAAACCTATTCGTCGGCAAAGGGTGCGACGCTGGATATGGTGCAGGCGCACGACGACGCGATACCAGTGCCCAAAGTGATCATCTCGATGGATCCACCCGAGCACCAGAAGATGCGCAGGCTCGTGAGCAACGTATTCACTCCGCGCGCCATCGCGGCGTTGGAAGACATGGTGCGTGAGAAAGTCTACGAACGCGTCGACGCGCTCGACCCGTCGTCGTTCGACGTGGTGGCCGATTTCTCGGCGCTGTTCCCGAATGAGGTCATCACCACCATGCTCGGAGTGCCCAAGCAGGATCGCGACCAGATCCGCATTTGGCTGGATCTGCTTCTTGAACGCCACCCGGGTGGGATCGCCACCACCGCCGCAGGCCGGGAAGCCTCGATGAAAACCGGGCTCTACTATTACGACCTGGTGCAGCAGCGCCGCGCCGAACCCCGTGACGACATGATCAGCCGGCTCATCGAGACCGAGATCGAGCGGGACGGACAGGTGGAGAAGCTCACCGACGTCGATATCACCGGATTTGCGACCATGCTTGGGGGAGCCGGCGCCGAGACGGTGACGAAACTCGTCGGCAACGCCATGGTTGCCTTCGCTGACTTTCCGGATCAGTGGCACACGTTGCAGCAGGACCGCCGCAAGGTGCCCGCCGCCATCGAAGAATTGTTGCGCTATGAGGCGCCCTCGCAGTACCAGGTACGCACCGCCACCCGCGACGTGACCTTGCACGGCAGCACCATTCCCGCAGGCAGCGCCGTCCTGCTCGTCACGGGCTCGGCGACCCGCGACGAACGGATGTTCCCCGATCCCGACCGGCTGGACATCGACCGGGAACGCAGGATGGGCTTCAACCTCGCGTTCGGGTATGGCGTGCACAGTTGTTTGGGGGCAGCGCTGGCGAGGATGGAGAGCCGCATCGCGCTCGAGGCGCTGCTCGATCTCCTCCCTGACTATGAAGTCGACCGCAGCGGACTGCGGCGGGTGGCGATGGCCAATGTTTGTGGGTGGTCAAATGTGCCCGTGCGCAAGAAGCAAAGAGCATGAGCTCCGATCGAGTCGCCCTGCACCACAGGCTGGCCCATTCAAAATGGGAGACGTACGCTAGGGCCCCGGAAACGAAAAAGATCACTTACGGTGATGAGTGGATCTACGCGCCAGACGCCGTAATGATGTGCCCCCTGTTCAATGGCGGCGCCGATCACGTGATGGCCGACCTCGCCTCCGAAGAGGTTCTCGCGGCCATGCAACGCTACGCGCCCGACGGCGACATGCTTACCTGTGAATTCCGCATGTGGTGGAAGCACATGCCCGACTTTCGAATCGTCACCCCGTTCGACTGCAGGCCTGCCGATTGGGGGTTCGCAGTCCGCGACACCTACGCGGGAACGCTGGCCGACGGCACGGTGCTCCAGCTTCACGAATGGGATTACGTCTGGACCAACGACAAGGGCCAGATCACCCGGTGGGACTGGTTCGTCGACTCCCGGGAGTGGTACCCCTTCGTCGATCTCATCGGCCTCGACCGCGACAACCTGACGTATCAGGCCTACACCGTCAACTTCCTGCGCGAAGGCAGCGTTGTAGGTTGAGGTTTGGCGCCTTGACCGGCCGTCCAGAACTGATCCGTTCGCTGATGAGCGCATGGAGACGCTCGCGCAAGCCGTCCTTCGCTGCTTTGGTCACGAGTGTGGGCATAGTGAGATGCTTTTCACCACAACGCAACTCGCGACTGAGGTTCTGATCGTGCCGGGTTTGCGGCGCAATTTCGACCACAGCGCGCTCGCGCGTCGGCTGGCTGATTCGCGCAAGCGGGTCACTGGACAGGGCGCGTTCGTGATTGCCTGCTCACGACTGCGGGACCCGCCAAGGGATGACCAAGCACTCCGGGCGCCGCTTCTACGACTGCGGGTACCGAGTTGACCGCGGCCAGCGCTGTCACCGCGACACCGGGATTGACCCGATCCGAGGGCGATTGGTCGAAGTACAGCTCGACACACATGCTGGGTCGTCCCTGAACTCGGATGACCATGCCACCTTGGTCGTGCCTCGACGGCCTCGGCCATCGCTGCGGCCAGGGTGTGCAACTCACCGTTGCGAAATACTGCACCGCAACCACTGGCCGACCATCGATGACGCCGGCGAGCTGCCAACGGTGCGCGCAAATCATCCCTTCCGGGATCACACCGATCGCCGATTGCAGATCCGTTGGGGCAAGCAATGTTTCCCAGTCCAGCTCGACACCGTCGAGTTCTAGACCGAGGATGTCGGCGATGTAGCGGACGACGGTCTCCCAATCGTGGTTGACCTTGCCCGACGCTATCCGAGCGGGCACGTGCCCGTCCGGCTTGCCGAAGCCCATCGATTCGTGTAGGACATCCCAGATGGGATAGGACTTGTCCAGGTCGATCGCGTATTCGTCCATCCGATAGGACTCGACGGTTCCGGCACCGGCAAGCAGGGCGGTAGGTATGTTAAGACTCACGAAGCCCGGCTCTGCGCCGGTGGCATAGAAAGTCGAATTGCCTTTTGCTGCCGCGGCTTCGATGGCCGCACGCCACTGCGGCGGTGCCGCAGGCGGGTAGACCATCGGGATCGTCGAGATCGTCACAACGTTGATCCCCGCCTCGAGGTAAGTGACGATGTCGGCGACTGCGTCGTTCTCCCGCCGGACGGCGGTGGCACAGTAGGTGACGCAGTCCGGCGCGAGAGCCAGTACCGCATTGAGATTGTCGGTTGCCGAGATACCCACATCGTCGACGCCACACAGGCGACCCGCGTCGACTCCGGCCTTCTCGGCCGTGGACACTTTGACTCCGACGAGTTCAAGTGCCGGATCATCGATGACCGCCCGCAGTGCCTCCTTCCCGGTCAGTCCCGTACCTACGTGAACAACTCGATACTTTCTGGATTCCTCAGTCGCCATCGGTCGATCTCCTATGTGGCAGTAATGAATTCGTGATCGGCACAGTTCATTGCGCCACCGCACGCACGGGTACGCGTCCCCATCCGAATACATTCGGCATTTTGACCCGTTGCAGGCCCGCGATGTCTACCTCGAACTCGGGGATCAAGTCCAACAGGGCATCGATGGCAATGCGGCCCTCCATGCGCGCCAGCGCGGCGCCGAGACAGCTGTGTATTCCGTAGCCGAATCCCAGGTTGTGGCCGGAGTGCCGACGAGTGATGTCGAAGCGATCTGGATCGACGAACGCACGCTCATCCCTGGTGGCCGAGCCATTGATGAGCATCACCGGCTTGTGCTTGGGTATCACCGTGCCATGAAGTTCGACATCGACGTTGCTGAAACGAATGTCGTATTGCGATGGCCCCTCGTAACGCAGCAGCTCTTCGAATGCGGCGGGGATATGGCTACGGTCTAGCCTTAGTGCCTGCCATTGGTCCTGGTGCTGCGCAAACACCACAGCGGCGCTGGCGACCAACTTGGTCACCGTCTCGGCGCCCGCACCGCCGAGCAACGACGCAAAAGCCGAAATCTCCATGTCGTCGAGGCGGGTCATGGTGCCGTCATCGCGTTCGACCTCGACCTGGGTGAGCCGCGAAATCATGTCGTCTTGCGGGCTGGCGCGTTTCTCGACGACAAGGTCGTAGTAATACCTCCACATGGTCACCGCCGCCTCGCGGCCGTGCGGCGTCGTGCTGACGTTTCCCGGCTCGCGTTCCAGCAGCGCGTCGAGCCAGTGCCGGATCTGCTGGCGACCGTCCGGCGGCACTCCCAACATCGTGGTGATTATCTCGACAGGGAACAGCGCCGAGAAGTCCTCGACCATGTCGAATGACGTCACATCGATGGTTTGCGCGATTGAGTCGATCACCTCCCGGATCATCGGCTCGAGCTTGGCGATTGCGCGCGGGGTGAATACCTTGTTCACCAGTGACCGCATCCTGGTGTGCTGCGGAGGGTCCATCATGATGATCACCCCTCGCGGGATCATCGCGTCGGGATCGATGAAGTGGTCGAGGGTCACACCCTTTGTCGAGGAATACGTTTCGTGATCCCGCATTGCGCTCGCGACATCCTCATAGCGGGAAAGTGCCCAGAAGTCGTACTGCGTGCTGTGGTAGACCGGCGCCCGATCGCGGAGTTGGCGGTAAGTCTCGAACGGATCGTTGAAGAATTCATCCGAGAAGGGATCGAAGTGCACGGATTCCGCAGACGTGCCGCATTTCGCGCGGTCCTGGGTCATCTTATGCCCCGTCGCTTGACAGCTCGGCGAATCTCTTCAAGTAGGGCCATGCGATCGCGGGCGGGATCCCGCCGCATAACGGCGAGAGGTTGAACAACTCACCCGTCGCGATGCGCTGTCGCGCTTCGTCGACCGAGAGAATCACATGTGACGACGCATTGCGGAGCTCGTCGATGGTCGTGGCGGTGGTGATGTTGGCGGACACCCCGTTGTCGGGATTCCACTCCGAGTAGGACATTGCGTCGTGCAGCAGGTACTTGCCGATCTCGTCCCACGCCGCGTCGACGTCGTCGGCGACGAAACAGTTGGTCGCGGCGTCACGCTCGGGAATGAGAACGAAGCCGGGTTCGAATCCGTTGTCACGGCAGGTTTTTTCGTAGGCTTCCCGCATTCCGGGCACTCCGCCGTTGGCAAGCAACCCAAGACCGTTGCGTCCAGCACGCCGGGCGGCTGCCAGGCTGGCACCGCCCCAGCTCATCATGGGACCTTCCGGCGTGCGCGGTCGCGGCGTGACCTTCATCCGACGGCCGTCGCGTTGGACCTCTTCGCCGGCCAGCAAGCGTCGCAGCAACCCGAGCTTCTCGTCTGCCAGCCTGCCGCGGTCGGACATAGAGAGTCCGAAGTGAGCGTATTCCTCAGCGCGATAGCCGATTCCGAATACGTAGGTGGCTCGGCCCGCGCTGATGTGATCCAGCACGGCGATGTCCTCGGCAAGCCGCGCCGGATCGTAGAAGGGCAGCAGAATCGTCAGGGTCAGCATCAGCTGCCTCGTGCGAGCGGCAATGGCCGCGCCGAGCAGCAACGGCGACGGCAGATATCCGTCGTCTGCGCAGTGGTGCTCGCACAGCACGACGGCGTTACACCCACGTTGCTCGGCCCATGCCGACATCTCACTGGCCGCGGCGTACAACTCGGTGGGGGGCGCTCCGATGGCGGGCGCTCGCATGTCGAAGCGAAGGGTGAACATAGCCGCGTCTAACCCCGCTGCCGCACGTCGGAGCCCATGACCTCGGCACTTGCCTGCATGATCAGGCGAACCACTTCGTTGCGTGTCATGGACTTGAAAAGTTCAGACGCCATGCGAACGTCGTCGCCCGTGGCGATCGTCGGTCCGTCGCCGAGGTTGGCGAACGCCTCCTCTACCACGCTCGCCGCGCTCACCGCACCCGGAGGAATCTCGTCAAGAGACTTGAGTCGGCCGCGCTCGAACTCCAGTTGCCGCAGAGCCGGTGTGTCGGTCATGCCGAGGACCAGACTCAGGACATCGATGCCTTGGTCGTGCAACTCCGCCCACAGTCCCTCGGTGAAAACCAGGTCGAAGGCCTTGGTTCCACCGTATGCCACCATGTTTCGGCCACCGGCCAGTGCAGCACCCGACGTAAAGTTGACGATGCCGCCTCGTCCTCGCTCGACCATGAGGCCCGCGAAGTGGTGACACAACCGCATCAGCACCAGGCAGTTGCGTTGCAGCAACGCTTCGGCTGCCGATACCGGGTTGGCAAGGAATGGTTGGTAGTTCGGATCCCCGCCGGCGCAGTACACCAGCATGCCGATCTCGAGGTCTGCGGTGGCGTCGACAATAGACTGCGAAGCGTCGGCCGCGGTGAGATCGACGGCAAGCGTCCGGGTTTCGACACCGCTGCGCCTGTGAATCGTATCGGCCACCGTGTCGAGAAGGTGCCGGCGACGAGCGACCAGCGTGACGTTCACTCCTTCCTGCGCCAACCGCTCGGCGAACAATGCGCCGCATCCGTCGGACGCGCCGACGACCAGCGCCCACGGTCCGTATTTCTGTGCGATGTCACCCATGGGTGGCCGCCACTGCAGCAAGCCGAACAGAGGTGTAGGTACGACGGTTAATCCGCCAACCGTCCGGCGTCCGTACGGCGTGGTCGTCGTAGTAACCGACAGGATTCGCACCCGAGCCGTCCACCATCAGGATGAGAGCATCGACGTAGGTGCGCATCGTCGCGGTGTCGCCGTCGATCGCTATGGCCTGGTTGGTCATTCGATGGATCGTGTGCGCCGCACCGACGTGGGCCGCCTCCATAAACTGTGCAACCGCTGCGCCACCGGTCCACTGGCCCACCACACCGTAGTCGACGCGTGCCTCCTCGGTGAAAACTGTCGTGAGAAGCGAGTACTGGTGACTGTCGATTGCCGTCGCGTATCGGACCGTGAGGTCGAAAAGGTCGTCGTGGTCGGACATCAGCGGTCGCCGTTCGGGTGAATCACCACGCGGGGCGGCCCTTCGGACCGCCGCGCCGCCTCCAGCGCCGCGGGCACCTCGTCGAGACCGATGATCTTGCCGACGCTGGGCAGCGGGTCCAGCGTCCCCTCGACAACCGCATCCAGAACCCCGTACCAGTCCTGCGGTAACGGCCCTCCACCGAACTGCAGAGTGAGGCCGTTTCGGGTGGCTGCGGTGATGTCGAGGGTATCGCCGCTGTACCAGCCGCCCGCACAGTAAATCCGCGACGAGAACTCGGCCTCCGCGACAATCTTGTCGATGAGACCCGCCGCCCCAACACATTCGAACACCACCGCGGAGCCGGCCAAGTGGCGTTCGGCACGAACCTTGCGGAAGACCTCGAACACCGACTGCTGTGCTGGATCGACCAGAACGTGTGCGCCGAAACCGGATTGAGCCAGTTCGCGGCGATCGGCATTGAAGTCGGAGACGATGATCGGATCGACCCCGCGTGCGCTGAGCGCGGCGACCGCAGACAGCCCGATGGCACCCGCGCCAACGACGATCGGGATCTCGCCGGACTGCAGGTTCGAGGCGCGGACGTAGAACTCGCCGACCGCAAAGGCATCGACCACGGCGACGGCATCGCTGGACACCGAATCGCCTACCACCCTTGCCGTGGCTTCTGGTACGACGAGCAACTCACCGAAACTGCCCTGGGCCTCGGGGTGCTGTCCGATGATGCGGAGACCGCCGGCTCCGCCGTCCACCAACCGAATCGGCATCGACGTCACCCGGACTCCGATGGGAAACGCGTCGCTGCATCCAGGCCCATGGCCGATGACCTCACCCACGAACTCGTGACCCATGACGATGTCGCGGTCGGGGTCGTAGAGCGACCGGCCCGTCGGATCGTCGATCGCCAACTCCGGATGGTCCATGTAGTGCACGTCGGACGCGCAGATCGCGGTGCTGAGGGTCTTGAGGAGCAAATCGCCTTGCCCGGGAACGGGATCGGCGGTCTCGCGAACCGTCAGCTCACCGCCTCGCAGCACTACGGCACGCAGGGCACTCACATCCTCGGCGAGTAATCTCTATTATTAGAGGATAATTTATCTGAATACTGAGTCGACCGTAGAATGCGGCGCGAGGGGAGTCAAGATGCGCGGAGTCACTTCAGCACCGGCCGGGCGTGTCCTCGACGTCGTTGAATTGCTCAGCCAGGCGGAAAGCGGCGGGCACCGCTTCTCCGACGTCGCTCGCGAACTCGGCCTTTCTCAGGCCACCGCACACTCCATACTCAAGACTCTGTGCGACCGCGGTTGGGCGATTAGGGATCCCATTTCCAAGAAGTTCGACCTTGGCCCCACTGTGGCCCTCATTGCGGAGCGGTTCCAAGCGGCGCGCCCACTTCTGGCCGTCGCTCGCGAAGCCATCCACCGTCTCGCAGAGATAACCGGTGCGGCGACCTCGGTAGTCGAGCGCACTGGAGATGAACTGGTGATTACCGCGTTCGAAACCCCCGACGGGTCTACCAAACCGGTCGCTCCGCTCGAGCGGATCCCCTATGCGCCGCCGTTCGGGATTGCTTGCGCCGCTTGGGATATCCCTAGCGAACAAGAATTGTGGATTCAGCGCGGCGCGGCAGGAGACGCGTCGTTGGCAGAACGCCTTCGCGCAGTGTTGGCTCAGACGCGAGAGCGCGGTTATGACGTCGATTGGATGACCCCGGCGCTGGCGCAGGCGGCCCATGCGATCGAAACGTTGTCCACCGAGACAGTGCCCCACAATGTGCGCTCCGTCATCGACCAACTGCGGGTCGAATTCATCTCGGCGAACCTGCTATCCGGCGACAGCGCACGCGACGCGCTCTCGGTTGCCACTATCTCGGCACCCGTCCTGGACGAGAAAGGCCATGTGCGACTCATTCTCGGATTCCACCCGCTACGCGTTATGGCGATGAGCGAAATCCATGCTGCGGCGGAACCGCTGCTGCGCGAGATCGCCCGAGTGGGAGGCCACAGAGCGCCATGAGGTGGGCAGGCGGAGTCTGAACCGTTCTGGGTTTGATGCCGGCTTCATGCTTAAGACGTCTCCCGCGGGGACGCGGATGTGAGCGGTGACCCCGCTTGACGCTGCCACACGTCTCGCGAAATTCTCGTAGCTTGTGGGCTTGCGGCTCAAGAGCTTTGGCAGGTCAGCCATGTTGCCGGGAGGCTTGGCCGGTCCGGCGGATCGCCCCGGAGACACCGCGGTCACTCTCCGCGCCACCCTGAAGTGCTACCTCGACACCGAACGCAGCCTGTGCGCTGCGGCCGACAGGTTGCATGTCGCGGGAAAACTCGCCTACCGCGTGCAACGCGCCGAGCAACTGCGCGGCCGGCCGATCGACGGCCGCCGCATGCAGCTCTAGGCCGCCCTCACGCTCGCCGAGGAACACGGAGACCGTCTTAGGTGAGCTATCCGCTGCTACCTCTTGTGTCGGTCATGAACAAATCCCCGCACGACATAAGGGCGGACGAAGCCGGCCACCGCATTGTCATCGCTTACGTCGATGTAGGGTGATGGAGTTGTGAACAGCGACAACAATATCCGCGCGAACCACTCGGCTGCGGAATGGATGTCAAGGTCACTGCGGACCTCACCGGTCCGCCTCGCTGCCGAGATGTAGGGTGCTAAGAACTCGCTGCAGTCTCGCAATATTGGCACTGCGCTTCTGGTTGACATCCGGTCGATGAGTTCTTGGTCGAAGTACAATTCGGGTTCTACCAGCCGACGGGCCTGGGCGACGAAAACGCCTGCCCGGACCAGCTTTTGCTCGAGGGTGTTGCCGCCGTCACGCTCGATCGCCCTGGCCAGCTTGCGATAAAAGCTCTGCGACGCCGCCTCTGCGCAAGCCTCGACGATCGCCTCTTTGTCCCCGAAGTACTCGTAGAAGGTACTCCTGGACACCTCCGCGGCCCGAGCGATGTCGACGATCGTCGTCTTGCGCAGTCCTTGCGTGCGGAAACAGGCAAAGGCAGCCGAGATAAGCACCGCACGCGTATCGACTGCGGTTGCATGCGTCACCCGGGTGCCTGGCGTTCCATGCTCAGCGATCGGGCGCGAGAATCAAACCGCTCGTCGGTACCCCCGTGCCCGACGTGACCAGCACGTGTTCGACGTTGTCGACCTGGTTATAGGACGTGCCGCGCACCTGACGTACGCCCTCGGTGATGCCGTTCATGCCGTGGATGTAGGCCTCGCCGAGCAGTCCACCGTTCGTGTTGATCGGCATGCGGCCGCCGAGAGACAACTCGTCGACCGAGACAAAGTCCTTGGCCTCGCCTCGACCACAGAATCCCAGTTCCTCGAGCTGGGTGAAGACGAAGGGCGTGAAGTGGTCGTACAGGAACGCCGTCGAAATATCCTGCGGCTTAAGGCCGGAATCCCGCCACAGCTTGTCACCGACGACACTCATTTCGGGCAGGCCAGTGATGTCCTCGCGGTAGTAACTCGTCATCACCTCGCCGTCGTAGGCGGCACCCTGCGCAGCGGCCGTGACCACCGCGGGCGGCTTGGCCAGGTCTCGCGCCCTCTCAACGCTGGTCACCACCATCGCAACCCCCCCATCGCTCTCCTGACAGCAGTCGAGCAGCCTGAGCACCGGCTCGATGATCCACCGCGATTGCTGGTGCTGCTCAAGAGTTATCGGCTTCTCGTAGAACCAGGCATCCGGGTTCTTCGCGGCGTGCTTGCGGTCGATCACGGAAATCTTGCCGAAATCGGCATTGGTGACGCCGTAGGTCGTCATGTACCGCTGTGCGTGCAACGCCACCCAGGCGGCGGGCGTCATGAAGCCGAACGGGGCATAGGGCGCCATCCACAACGGGGTCACGCCCGGCTGGCGGCCGGCGCCCCCGAAGCGGAAGCCGGAGCGCTCGTTGAACGCGCGATAGCACACCACCGCCTCCGCAACGCCGGTCGCGACCGCCATCGCGGCCTGCAGCACCGTCCCCGCGGCCGCGCCGCCACCGTGCGGAACCCTGGTGAAGAACGTCAGATCCCCGATCCCGACATTACGTGCGACCTCGATCTCTTCGTTCTCGTCGACGCTGAACGTGACCATGCCGTCAATGTCGGCGGGTCGCAGCCCGGCGTCATCGATTGCCGCTTTGACGGCCTCGCAGGCGAGCTGCATCTCGGTCCGGCCGGATTCCTTGGAGAATTCGGTCTGCCCGATCCCGACGAGGGCGGCCTTGCCGCCGATACCGCGCGAGCCGTCGGTCATGCGTCCACACCCTGCAGGAGGCTGAGCACTGCGGTGCCGGAAACGTGGTCGCCGAGGCTGTTGCTGCCTTTGAATGTGACTTCGACAAATCCTTCGCCGTCGGTCGAGGATTTGTCCGTGACGGACCCGGTGAACCGCAGCGGGTCATTGGGGTACGCCGGCACGCCCAGCCGAATGGAGAGCTTCTTGATCAACGCCTCAGGGCCTGCCCAGTCATGTAGGAACTTCACGCACAGCCCATTGGTCGTCAGGATGTTCAAGAAGATGTCTTTGGATCCTTGCGAGTTGGCGAAGTCACGGTCGTGGTGGACCGGCATGTAGTCACGAGATGCGATGGCTCCGGCGACGATCAGTGTGGTGGTGACCGGCACGTCCATCGGGGTGACTTCGTCACCGACGTTGATGGAGTTCCACGCCAATGTCGTGGTGCGGTCGACGGTGGAGGTCATTTGCTTCCTTCCGGGTAGGTGGCACCGAGCCGGGCGAGTTGTTGGGGGGCGGAGCCGAGGGAGAGCTCGATCTGCTTGGCCCACAGGAAATATCGATGGAGTGGATAGGTGATGTCGATGCCCATCCCGCCGTGCACTTGCTGGGCCGATGCGGCGACCCGAGATCCGGCCTCGGCGGCCCAGAACTTCGCGATGGCCGCTTCGCGGTCGGCGGGCCGGCCCTCGGCGATCAGCCAGGCTGCGTGCCAGGTGGTCCAGCGGATCGCCTCGACGTCGATGAAGGCGTCGGCAAGCCGCTGCTGCACCGCCTGGAATGAGCCGATCGGCCTGCCGAATTGCTCGCGCTCGCTGGTGTAGGACGCGGCGATCTTCAGGGCTCGTTCGGCCACGCCGACCTGCATCGCGCACAGCCCGACGAGCGCCCTGGTATACAGCGAACCGACTGCGTCCGCGCCGCCCGTGCTGTTGAGCCGGTGTCCGGCGGCGCCGCTGAGTTGGACGTCCGCGTAGGGTTCACCGTTGGTGGTAGCCGCCGGCGTGACGGTCACGGCCGCCTTGTCGACCACGAACAGTCCCGGGCCGTCGTCGGTCAGTGCCGAGACCACTACAGCGTCGGCGAGCTGGGCCGCGGGTACGAGTTCTTTTGTACCGTCGAGGATCCAGGCGTCACCATCTGTGCGTGCGGTCGTGCGCGGCCTGGTCGGATCCGAGTTACCGGGTTCGGCGAGTGCGGCGGTCAGGATCGCACTGCCGTCCACGACTTTCGGCAGGTAGCGCTGCTGAATCGCCGAATCGCCGTGCCGTGCAATGGTATCCGCGCCGAGCAGGAGGGTTGCGTACGCGGGGACTGGCGCAACGCTGTAGCCGACCTCGGCTAGTAGCACGCCGAGCTCAAGGAAGCCGCCGCCACTGCCGCCAACGGACTCGGGGAGCGCGATGCCCAGCAGGTCCGAGGAGGCCAACTCGCGCCACAGGGCTTCGTCGAAGCGAACCTCGCCTGATTCCAGGTCGGTAAGATGTTCGGGGGTCGCGCGGTGCTCGAAGAGCTGGCGGGCCACCTTCCCGACGGTCTCTTGTTCTTCGGTGAAGGAAAAGTCCATGATCGCGTCATGCCTCGTTCGTCAGCGTGCGGGCCGGAACTGGTGCAGCACCAGCTCCTCGCCGCTCGGGATGGCTTCGAATTTTTCGTAGAAGACCTCGACCGGCAGCCCGACCTCGATCGCCGTGGGCTCGATGTCGCACAGGTTCGAGACCATGCGCACGCCTTCGTCGAGTTCAATCAGGGCCACCACGTATGGGTATTGAAGGAAGGGCAGCGGCGGATACTGCGGCATGATGAAGCTGTAAACGACGCCACGCCCGGTCGATTCGATGGAATCCCACCTGAGCGATTGACAGTGACCACACATCGGGCGGGGCGGCACGCGCAATGTCTTGCAGTCCGTGCACCGCTGGATCAGCAACTTGTGGTCCTTCAGGCCCGACCAGAAAAACTCGGTGTCCGGACTTATCGACGGAGCGAGTCTGGTGGCCATCAGTCCCCAACCGTTCCGGCGGGGGCCCCACCCGTCTTGAATCGCAGCGTGCGGAATCGCTGGCGACCTATCACGTCACCGTGCTGGTCGCGGTAGGTCGTGATCCAGGTGACGAAATAGCCCTTACCCATCGCCGTCTTCTTCTCGTCGGAGATCGTCTCGAAAACAGTCTCGGCGGTGATGTCGTCACCGACGCGCGGATATCGCTCGATCTCAAACTCGGAATTGGTGGCGACCGTGCCCGTGTAGCCGGCATCGGTGAGGAACTGCAGCGGATTCTCCTTGAGCTCGACGGGGACTCCGCCGCGCTCATGGATGCCGACAAGCTTGGGTGGCGCCATCGTCCATGACTGCAGCATCACCGGCGGCGAGACGAGGCCACCGTGGCGGGAGGAGGCGGCAAACTCTGGATCTAGATATGCAGGGTTCAGATCGTCCAAGGCGTACGCCCAGTGCCGAATCATCGCCGCGTTCACGGGATCCGGCGCCTTGACCGGTTGTCCGGAACTGATCGGTTGGCCGATGAGCGCATCAAGGCGCTCGCGCAGTGGGTCCTTCGTAGTCTCGGTCACGGCTATGCACCTTCCTCTTAGGATGCGCCGGCCCGCATGTCCCGGGGTGCGCGCGGCATCCCCAGACCGGCCATTGCGATGATGTCGCGTTGAAGCTCGTTGGCCCCGCCGCCGAATGTGTTGATGACCGCCATGCGGTACGCGCTCTCCAGCTCGCCCTTGAGCGGTGCAGCGGAGTCCTTACGCACCCCGGCTTGTCCCACGACTTCGAGGAGTTCGCGCGCGACCTGCTGGGTGAGTTCGGTACCGAAAACCTTTGCGGCGGATGCCTCAGCCATGCCGAGCGCCCCGCCGCTCATCGTTGCGTTCACCCGCAGGTTCAGCAGCCGGTAGGCGGCGACCTGCGCCTCCACCCGTGCTAGCGCCTGCTGCACCCAGGGCTGGTCGATGACCAGGCCGTCGTCGAGCTGAGTCGTCGCGGCCCAGTTGAGCGTCTTGCTGAACAACGGCTCCAAGGCTCCGAGATTGCCCAGGGCGGCGCGTTCCAGGTTGAGCTGATTCGTCACCAGCGTCCAACCCTGGTTCTCGCCGAGCACTATGGCGCTCTCGGGTACCCGGACGTCGTCGTAGAAGGTGTAGTAGGTGGACACGCCGGGCATGGTGTGCAGCGGCTTCCAGGAGAACCCTGGTGCAGAGGTCGGCACGATGAACAGGGTGATTCCCTTGTGCTTCTTGGCATTCGGATCGGTTCGCGCCGCCAACCAGATGTAGTCGGCGAATTCGGCGCCGCTGGTGAACATCTTCGACCCGTTGATCACGAATTCGTCGCCGTCGCGAACCGCCGTGGTCCGCAGGGACGCAAGGTCGCTGCCTGCCCCGGGCTCCGAATAGCCGATCGCAAAGTCAACAGTGCCCTTGAGAATCGCGGGAAGGAACTTAGATTTCTGCTCCTCGGTGCCGTACTGAATGAGCGTGGGGCCGACCGTGTTCAGGGTGATCATCGGCAACGGCGCGTTGACCCGGCGCGCCTCTTCCGAGAAGATGTACTGCTCGAGCGCTGTCAGTCCGCCGCCGCCGTATTCGACCGGCCAGGCGACGCCGAGCAGGCCGGCTTCGCCGAGCGCTCGGCGGCATTCGGCGATCGCGGAGCCTCCCTCGAGGAGGCTGGCAACGGCGGCGCGGCGCTCCGGGGTCATCACAGCCTCGAGGCGGGTTCGGTAGTCCTTCCGGAGCTGTTCTTGTTCGGGTGTGTAGTCGAAGTCCATCAGCTGCTCGTTCCGAGTCGTACGGGCATGCTCTTGACGCCAGGCGTCATGGTGGCGCGCAGCCTTGTTACATCCCCGGTGAGTTCGATCGTGGGATACGTTCCCAACAGCACCTCGAAGAACACCCGCGCCTCCAGCCGGGCCAGTTGCGCACCTAGACAAGCATGCTCACCGGCACCGAATGCTATGTGCGGGTTGGGGTTACGCGTGATGTCGAACTCTTCGCTGGTGGGGCCAAAGATCTCTTCGTCGCGGTTGGCGGCGCCGTAGAGCATCACCACGGTGTCACCGGCCTTGATCTGTTGGCCGCGGATCTCCACGTCCACGGTGGCGCACCGGGCCATGTGGGTAACCGGGCTGGTGAATCGCAGCATTTCCTCGATGGCGCACGGAAGCAGCGTCGGGTCCGATCGCAGCAGCGCGAATTGATCGGGATGATCGATCAACGCCAACGTGCCCAGTGCGATGAGATTGCGGGTGGTCTCGTTGCCGGCGACTAATAACAGAAACGAGAAGTTCAGCAGGTCCTCATCGCTGAGTTGTTCGCCGTCGACCTCGGCCGCCGCCAAAATGCTCAGCAAGTCGTCCTGCCCACTGACCTCACCGGAACGGCGCGCTGCGATGAGCTTAGTGAAGTACTCGTACAGCTCACCGAGTGCGACGAGGTGATCCATCTCGATTTCCGGATCGGCGGTTCCCACCGCCGCGTCGGACCACGTCCGAAACTTTTCCCAATCCTCGGTCGGGGCGCCCAACATCTCCGCGATCATGCGGGTTGGGAGGGGCGACGCAATGTCCTCGGCGAATTGCTGGGTCTTCGTCGGGTCGATGTTGTCCACTATGCCCCGCACGATCTCGCGTACCTTCGGTTCCAGCAACTGCACCTGGCGGCGGGTGAAGCCGGAGTTGATGAGCTTGCGAAGCTGCCGGTGACGCGGCGGATCGGTGAAGATCAGGTTTCCCTCCTGAACGGGTTCGGGCTGCGCGGGATCCGGGATCGAGATGCCCTTCGTCGAGGAGAAAGTCAACGGGTGGCCCGAGACGAAGCGGATGTCCTCGTACTTCAACAGCGCCCAGAAGTTCGTGACGTCATTCCACACAACCGGCGTTGTGTTCCGAAGTTCCCGATAGGTCGGGTAGGGATCACCGGCGTAGAAGTCCGGTGAATGCAAAGGAACAGTAGTAGTGGGCACCGCATGCCTTCCTCGACATTGAGAGCTGCCCGGACAAATAGTATAAGAATGTCCGTTTCCAAGGTGTCTACAGTAGAGCTGTCGCGTATGTCAAACACCGCCTATTTGCCCGAATTTACGGCTAATTGCCCGTTGACGGCGTCTCGGCGGACGTGTACACACAGTCAGAGTATGTATGTTTTGGCTACCTCGCCGCGCCGCGCCGCGATCAAGCAGTCAGGAAGGTAGGCAGATGATGGCTGGCTCTCGGCCTCTCCACGATGCTTACGGGCACTACATCGACGGCCGCTGGGTCGATTCGGACGGCGGGCGCTACGACGTCATCAACCCCGCCACCGAGACGGTGATCGGTACGGCGCCGGACGCGAGCGCCGCGCAAGTCCAGCAGGCGGTCGCCGCGGCCCGGGCAGCCTTCGACTCGGGTCCGTGGCCGACGGCGCAGCCCGCCGAACGCGCACGTTGCCTGCAACAGCTCAGCGACGCGTTACTGGCCAACAGCGAGGAGTTCAATGCGCTCGCCCAAGCCGAGTGGGGGTGTTCGGCAAACGAGCGCGTGATCCACGTGGAAGGCCCCGCATTCATGGTCGGCCACTCCGCCGAACTGGCGACGGAGCCTATCGAGGCGCCGATGGATGCGTGGGGCGCCGCGGGGACCACCCTGTTGCGTTACGAGCCGCTCGGTGTGGTGGCCGCCATGACGCCGTGGAACTTTCCGCACACCATCAACGTCATGAAGCTGGGCGCCGCGCTGGCGGCGGGAAATACGCTCGTGCTCAAGCCTTCGCCCCTGACGCCCCTGGCGGGGTTGGCCTTGGCCCGGATCATCGAGGAGGAAACCGACATTCCGTCCGGCGTCGTCAACGTCGTGACGCCGACCAGTGTCGAGGCCAGCAGGAGCCTGACGCTGGATCCGAGGGTCGACATGGTCAGCTTCACCGGAAGCTCGGCAGTCGGCCGCGACGTGATGGCCGGTGCGGCGACCACGATGAAGCGTGTTCTGTTGGAATGCGGTGGTAAGTCCGCGACCGTCTTGCTGCCCGACATCGACATCACCGACGAACTGTTGGGGCGGCTGCTGTTCGAAGGTTGCACGATGCATGCCGGTCAGGCCTGCATCCTGAACAGCAGGCTGCTCTTGCCCGATGCGATCTATGACGAGGTGGTGGATGGGCTCGCCGCGCTGTCGCGCGAGGTCGTGATCGGCGATCCCGTCGACCCGGCGGTCACGATGGGACCGTTGATCAGCCGCGAACATCTCGACCGCGTGGAGGGATTTGTCAAGCGTGCCGAAGCCGACGGCGCGACCGTGGTCGCCGGAGGGGCCCGCCCGAAGGATCTGAGCCACGGATTCTATTTCGAGCCAACGATACTGACCGACGCCTCTGCCGATTCGTACATAGCGCAAGAGGAAGTGTTCGGTCCAGTGCTGACGGTGCTGCGGTATCGCGACGACGATGACGCGGTGGCCATCGCCAACAACTCGGCGTACGGGCTCGGGGGCGCGGTGTGGGGAAGCGATGTCGACCGCGCGGTCGACATCGCCCGCCGGATCAGGACCGGACAGGTCTCGATCAATGGCACTATTCCGGGCGACGCGCCGTTCGGGGGCTTCAATCAGAGCGGTATCGGCCGGGAGGGCGGTGTGATGGGATTGCGGGCCTATATGGAGCCCAAGGCCATCGGGGTTCCCGCGTGAACCGGCCCCTTGCGGGTTTGCGTGTTGTTGAGCTGGCGTCCGAGATTGCCGGTCCGTACTGCACCAAGTTGCTCGTCGATCTCGGCGCCGACGTATGCAAGGTCGAGCCTCTCACGGGCGACCCGCTGCGCCTCTGGGGCCCGTTTCCGCCGGGCGATCTCGATCCGGAGCGAAGCGGCCTCTTCGCGTACCTGAACGCCGGAAAGTCCGGGGCGACAATCGACCTGGCAAGCGACGGCGGCCGCGTGGAGCTGCACGAGCTCATCGCGGCCGCGGATGTGCTCGTGGAAGACCTGCGTGCGGGTGCACCAGAGCGGCAGGATTGGGGTCTGGACACCGACACTCTCCGCCGGATCAATCCGAACGTCGTCGTGGTCCGGATATCGAACTTCGGCCAGGACGGGCCGCTGCGTGACCGGGTGACGACGCCATTGACCCTGCAGGCGGCGGCGGGCTGGGTCAATGTGCGTGAGCCTGGGCGGACACCGGTTCAAGCCGGTGCCCGGATCCCGGAGTACATCACAGGCGCGTATGCGACCCTGGCAGCGCTGACGGCACTACGGATCGCCGCAGCGGGGGGCAACCGGCCGGTCGAGGCGGACGTCTCGATGTTCGAGTCGCTGCTGTCGGCCCTGCCCTATCCCATGCTGATGGCTGCGCGTCTGAAAAGCCTTGGCCTGCCCACTAACTCGAAAGCCGCACCGATGCTGGGCATCGTGCGCGCCGCCGACGGCTGGATCGGGATCAACTGCCTGACCGGCCAGCACTGGTTGGACGTGTGCGCAATGGTCGGCTTGCCCGAGTTCGGCGAGCATCAGATCGCGATCATGCTCGGCGGCCCCGAGCGCGACGAGTTTTTCGCCAAAGCCCAGCCCTTTCTGGATTCGATGACCGTTGCCGACCTCGTCGACCTGAGTCAGGCCATGCGAATTCCCGCGGCGCCGGTGACCGACGGCGGCACCATCCTGAGCTGCCCGCAGTACGCCGAGCGCGGGTTCTTTGTCGAGACGGCCGCCGACGGTTGGCGATTCACCAGGCCGGGTGCGCCATTCCGGCTATCCAAAACACCCGTTCGGACGCCGCCTCCGGCTCCTGGTCTCGGCGGTGATGCGCGTCCGGCGTGGGGGGAGCGCGGCGCACCCCGCCGGGAGGGCGATGTCTGCGATGTCTCATCGCCCTTCGCCGGACTGAAGGTGTTCGACTTGACCACCTTCTGGGCAGGGGCATACCTCACCTGCTATCTCGGTGCCTTCGGCGCCGACGTGATCAAGGTCGAGTCCATTCAACGCCCCGACGGGCATCGGTACTCGGGCTCGCTACTGCGCGAGGGGGACGACTGGTACGAGCGCGGGCCGCTATGGCAGGGAACCAACCTCAACAAGCGTGACATCACCCTGGATCTCAGGTCTGCCGCCGGTCGCGAGCTGGCGCTGCGGTTGGTCGCCGAAGCCGACGTGGTGGTGGAGAACTTCTCGCCTCGCGTCGTCGAGGAATTCGGCTTGGACTACGAATCCATCGCGAAGATCAATCCCGCCGTGATCCTGGTACGGATGCCCGGATTCGGGTTGGAGGGCCCATGGCGCGACTACGTGGGTTGGGCGCTGAATATCGAACAGGTTTCGGGCATGTCAGCCACGACCGGTTACGCAGATGGGCCGCCCTGCAATCTTCAGGGGCCTGCCGACCCGATCGCCGGCGTGCACGCGTGCGTCGCCCTGCTCGGTGCACTCGAGCACCGGCGCGCCACCGGCTCCGGACAGCTCATCGAGGTTGCGCAGATCGAGGTGGGTGCGGCGGTCACCGCCGAACCGATCATCGAGTACTCGTTGACGGGATCGGTGCGGCCCCGCGAAGGGAACCGCCACCGCGAATACGCCCAGGGCGTCTACCCGACCTGCGTTACCGACGAGTGGATCGCGCTCTCGGTGCGCGACGACGTCGACTGGCTTGCGCTGCTGGCGGCGATGGACCGTCCTGAACTGCGCGACGACCCGCGATTCGCGACCGCAGCGGGACGCCTGGAAAATCACGACAACTTCGACGAACTAGTGACGACCTGGACGCGCAATCAACGAGCCGAGGAGCTGGTGGCCGCACTCGGTCGACACGGCGTGCCCGGCGAGCGACTTCTATCGCCCGACCAGATGTACGACGTCGAGCAGCTCGATGCCCGCGGTTTCTATCAGGATCTGGAGCACTCGATAACCGGGCGGCATCGGTATCCGGGCTGGCCTTTTCGCTTTTCGCCGGGTCCGGAGCACCAGCACCGTTGCGCGCCTCCGACATTGGGTCAGCACAACAACGAGGTGCTTCGGGCACTTGGACTTTCCGACGCGGAGATCGCCGTGCTGCGCGACCAACACGTGATCGGGCAACGCCTGCTGAACGCCTAGCTGCGGGTGGTTGCCGGTCCGTCAGTCGTCGACCATCGCCGCGATCGTGTCGACGACGCACGCCGGCCGGTCGTTTCCCTCGACCTCCACGGTGACACGGACCGTTGCCCTGCCTCCGCGGTCGTTGCGCTCGACCTTGAGAAGCTCGGCTCCGGCCCGGATGCGAGAGTCGACCGGTACCGGCGCGGGGAACCGCAGCTTGTCAGAGCCGTAGTTCACCTGCATCGACAGCCCGATCACCCGGTAGATCTGTTTGACCAGGATGGGCACCAGCGACAAGGTCAGGTAGCCGTGTGCAATGGTCTTGCCGTACGGGCCGGCCGCCGCTTTCTCGGGGTCCACGTGGATCCATTGATGGTCACCGGTCGCCTCGGCGAATAGATCGATCTGTCTTTGAGTAATCCGGAGCCAGTCGCTATAGCCGAGGTGCTCGCCGACGTGCGCCTCGAAATCGGCGATCCCGTTGTACTCCTTCGGGGACGTGGGCGCCTGGGTCATGCCGGAACCTTGAGCCCCAACTGCTCGATCGCGTTGCCGCCCATGATCTTTGCTTTGACATCATCCGAGAGGCCGTCGAGCCGGTCCACAAAGCTCAGCGGGTCGCCTATGCCCTCCGGATGCGGGAAATCGGAGCCGAACATCACGTGGTCCTCGCCCATGATCTCGACGATTCCCTTGACGTCGTCCTCCAGGAACGGGTGGATGTAGATGTTGCGCTTGAACACCTCGACGGGATGCTCGTCGAATTCTTTCGGCATGATCTTGTACGCGGTATCGAGTTGCTCGAGCAGATTGCGCACCCACCCGCTGCCGTTCTCGACACACAGAATCTTCAAATCGGGGAAGCGGGACAGCGCGCCGTGGCAGATCAGGGCGGCCAGGGTGTCCTCGATGGCGCGATGACCCATTACCACCTCGCGCAGCGCGCTGGGTTTGAAGGACAGGTACTCGCCGCCGCCTTCCCACTCCATGAGGTGCTTTTGGTAGCCACTGTCCGAGGCATGCATGGTGACCGGCATGCCGGCGTCGACGACCTCCTGCCAGAACGGGTCAAATTCCGGAAGGCCCATGGAGCGGGATCCGCCGAAGCGGCTGGGCACGGGGGCGGGCCGGACCAGGAACGTTTTCATGCCGCGCTCGAGGCCCCAGTGAAATTCCTTGATGGCCTCGTCGACCAGCGGCAGGCAGATAACCGGGGTTGCGAAGATGCGGTCGTGATAGTTGAAAGTCCAGTGCTCGTGCATCCATTCGTTGAGTGCGTGGATGATCGCGTGGGTGAGGATGACGTCGTCGGTGGTGCGTTCCTCGATCAGGCTGGCCAGGGTTGGGTACATGACGCACTGATCGATCCCCAGCTCGTCCATCAGCTCGAGGCGGGGAGCGGGAGCCTGATAGGCGGGAATGACATCCATTGCCTCGCCGACAAATTCACGGAAGTTGAGACCCTCCGGATTGTTGCCGAGGAAGTAATCCTCGGCGCTGCCCGGCCTGGCGACACGCGCGAAGGTAGGGTTGGGAATCATGTGGCTGATGTGATCCTTGACTACGAGCTTGGGTCGGCCATTGACCTCGACGTAACCGACCTTTCCGCGGTGCTCCTTCGGTAGGTACTTCGTGAGCGCATCCGTCGTCTCGTACATGTGGTTGTCGATGTCGAACACCGGATACGGCAATGAACGGGACGACATTGAACTTTCCTCCTGAACAGCGGATATGATCATTTACGCAATGTGAAAACGACGTTATCACCCTTACCCGACAACATCCAGGCGGGGTCAGAATGTGCGAAACTTGGCCCACGTGTCGACCACGGCATCGGTAGTGGTCACGGTGGACAGCAGCGCCAGTGTGTTGTCAATGATGGATTCGGCGTATTCACGTGGAACGCCACTTACGGCGTCGCGTGGCAACACGAACTGGTAGCTGCGATTCACCGCATCCATCACGAAGTTCTGGATAGCGATGTTGACCGAAACACCAACTCCCACAATGGTCTTGATGCTCATATTCCGCAGTACGGAGTCGAGGTCCGTTCCAGTCATGGGCCCGACACCATGAGTGCGGGTGAGCACGAGGTCGCTGGGGGCCGGGCCCAGCTCAGGCAGTACGGACGCGCCGGGGCTGCCCGGAGTCAGGTCGGCGGCGAACGACTTCCCGGCCATGAACAGCCGGGCGTTGGTGTTCGACCCGCGGTTGTCGGGGCGCTTCTCGATGAGGCAGTGCACGACCGCCACCCCTGCCGCTCTGGCGGCGTCGAGCAACTTGGCAATGTTGGGGATGGCTTCGCGGCGGGCCTCTTCGGCGAGGTACGGAAGTCCGGCCTGTGGCCCAATCACCCCGCCCTGGCACTCCTGCGTCACAAGTGCGGTGGTGGCGGGGTCGAGCAGGTCCTGAAGGCTAGGTTGGGGCATGAGAATAGACGTTATCGCGCGCCGAAAAGGGGCGTTTCACGAGGAGGCGTACATGGAGGCATGGGAGCTCGCGGTGCGAGAGTCGGTGCGGCAGACATTGGCGGATTACACCGCGGCCACCGACCGCTTCGACCTGAGCGCGCTGGCGGCGTGTTTCGGCGCGGATGGCGTGCTGCAATTCACCGGAGGCGCCGAGCCGCTCAAGGGGCGCGCGGAGATCGAGGCGGGCCTCGCGGCCGCGGTGACCCGACCTGGGCAGCCGGCGCGCCGGACACCGACTCATGTGCGGCACCACGTTTCGAGCGTCCGGTTCGGCTCGGTGGCCCGCGACCGGGTCGAGGTCGGCAGTTACTTCGCCGTCCACACCGACATCGGGCTCGACCACTGGGGCCGCTACCGGGACGTGCTGGTTCCCGTGGATGGGAGTTGGTTGTTCGCCCACCGCCGGATCAGCGTGGACGGCTTCGCGGCCGACAGCCTGATGGGCTGAAGGGCCGTCATGCGGTGATGAACTCTGTGGCGAACGCACGCGAACGCTCGACGACCTCCGCCCGGTCGGCACCTGAGGGCGCGACGGTGAGCCAGGTAACGCCGGCCGCTTCCAGTCTCGCGACGATCGCGTGGCGTTCGTCGGACGATCTGCTGTCATCCATCAGGTTTCCCGCGGAGAAGCAGATATCCAATGGTGCGGTGCGCCCGACCTCGGCCGCGTACTGCTTGGCCCAGTCGATCGCGGCCTCGAGCTCGTCGATGGACGAGATCTCTGCCGTGCGGGATGCTGCGGCGTAGCCGAACGTATTGAACGGCGCCCAGCCCTGGGCTCGCGATACCGCGCGGCGGACGGCCGGCTTGCTGTTGCCGCCGACCCATACCGGGGGCGGGGCCGGCGGCAGTGGACGCAGCCTGACTCCCCGCGCGGCGAACGATGTCCCTTCGTAGGCGATGTCGTCTCCCGTGAGCACCTTGTCGAGCACGTCGAGCGCTTCGTCGAGCAGGGCGCCGCGGTTGTCGAAATCGACGCCAAGGGCTTTGAATTCGGGCTTGAGGTAGCCGGCAGCGGTCCCGAGGATGAGCCGTCCGTTCGACAGCGCGGCAAGGCTCTGGATCGATTTGGCGCCGAGAAACGGGTTGCGGTAAGCGGCGATATAGACATTGGTCAGCAGCTTGACGTCGGTTGTCGCGGCGGCGGCGAACGCCAACGCGACAAACGGGTCGAGCGCGTGGTGGCCGCCGTGGTCGAGCCACTTTGCGTCCGGTGCGGGGTGGTCGGTGACATGTACTGCGGCGAACCCGGATGCCTCGGCCACTCGCGCGATGTCTGCGATGGCTTCGGCGGTGACGAACTCGTCGACCGCCTCGACGCGCTGGGTGGGCAGTTCGAGGGAGAACGAAATGGTCACAAGGATCCTTTCAGGAGACAAGCCTGGCGAGGCGCTGAGCGTGGTAGTCGGGGTCGCCGAAGATCAGCTGGCTGGCCTTGGCGCGCCGGACGAACAGGTGGGCGTCGTGTTCCCAGGTGAACCCGATGCCGCCGTGGATGCGCATGTTGTCGAGCGCTGCCTGCAGCGAGACTTCCGAACACACCATTTTCGCGACCGACGCGGCAGTAGGCAGCTCATCGGTAGAGGCCACACCGGCCGCATGCGTCACGGCCGAACGCGCACCTTCCACCTGAACCAACATGTCCGCGCAACGGTGTTTGACGGCCTGGAAGCTGCCGATTGGCCGACCGAACTGAATTCGTTCTTTGGCGTAGCCGACAGCCATGTCGAGGCAGCGCTGTGCCGCGCCGACCTGTTCGGCGGTCAACGCGACGAGGGCGAGGTCCGATGTCTGTGCCAGGAAGCCGGCCGCGTCCCCCTCCGGCCCGATCAGCTCTGCGTGCGCGCCGTCGAACTCAACCCGGGCCACCTTGCGGGTGCGGTCAAGCCCCGCCAGCGGCGTGCGACTAACCCCTGCTGAGCTGCCGCGCACCGAGAGCAGCGAAAGGCCCGCCTCCGTGACGGCCGCTGCGAGCAGGACGTCGGCGGTGTGACCGTCGATCACCAGGGGAGCCGCACCGTGGATCCGATAACCGCTGCCTTCCCGGTGGGCTCGCAGCGTCACCGCGGCGGGGTCCCACGCGTCGAGTCGGCCATTGAGGATCAGGGCGGCGGTGGTTGTGCCGTCCACGAAGCTCGGGACGAACCGCTCCGCCGCCGCGTCGTCGCCGCTGGCCAACACGGCCTGTGTCGCCAGCGCGACGGTGGCGAAGAACGGAGAACATAGGAGCACGCGGCCCATCTCTTCGAAGACGACCGCTAATTCGGCCGTGCCGGCGCCCGCCCCGCCCCACTGCTCGGGGACCGCGATGCCGTGCAGGCCCAACTCGTTCGCCATCTGCCGCCAGCACGCCGGATCGTATCCCGGGTCCGTCGCCATCAGCTCGCGGACGGTCGCACTGGGCGACGTCGCGGTCAGGTAGTCGCGAACGACACCGCGCAGGTCGTCCACCTCAGTCGCTGGCATGCATGACCTCGCTGCCCAGGTGGGCGTCGATTACGGGCTTGTGCGGCAGGATAATTCGAAGCTTCATCCAGATCCGCCGGGCGTGTCGGCGGCCGCCGACATCGATCGCGTCATGTCTTCCCCTCAGCGGTCGCCGCCAACTCAGGGCTAACCTGGACCATCCCGCCCGAGTTAGCCATTGCCGGATCAGGATAGTATCTTTTTTAAAATTAGAGAATATGCATTCTCACCCGGAGAAGGGATGGACGCGGTGACGACGAAACTCGATTACGGCATCTTTGACTGTGATACCCACTGCTACGAGACGCGGGACGCGTTCACCCGTTATCTGCCGGAAGAGTTTCGGGACCGCGCGATCACCACGGTGCGGGGTGCTGACGGCGTGGAGGTGATCCTGGCGGGGCATCGAGTCGCCACGTTCAACAGCGAAGGGGGCCTCGGGCTCGACGTCGCCTACCGGCCGGGCTCGCTCAAGGAGATGCTCAAGCAAATGGGATCGGGCAACCCCGAGGAGTCCTACGAGCCTCAACCGATGCAACCGGAGTTCATTGAACGTGCTGCGCGCCTGGCCGTGATGGCGGACCAAAACATCGAGCGAATGGTCATCTATCCCAGTGGAATGGCGCTGGCCGCCGAACACTACGTCGACGACACGGCGGCGTTGTATGCCAATCTGCGCTCGTTCAACCGATGGTTCGATGAGGAGTGGGGCTTCAACTACGAAGACAAGATCTACGCTACGGCGCTAATGTCATTGCGCGACTTGGATTCTGCGATCGCGGAGACAGAGGCGATTATCGCCCAGGGCGCAAAGTTCGTGCTGCTGCCTACCGGGCCCGCTTACGGCCGGTCGCCCGGTGACCCGTACTTCGACCCCATATATGCGCGCTTACAAGAGGCCGGGTGCATCCTGGTTTACCACATCATGCCGTTTTGGTACTTCAACGCGATCTCGCCCGCCTGGGGACAGAACGCCGACCCCGCTTCCTGGCATATGTCGGCTTGGCAGTGGATGAATGTCTACGGCCAACGGCCGATCGAAGAGACGTTGTCCGCGCTCATCTTCGACAACCTGTTCGGGCGCTTCCCCAACCTGAATGTCCTTGTCGCCGAACACGGGGCGGAATGGGTGCCGTTCTTCGTCAAGCACATGGATAAGAGCCGTGGCATGGGCCGCAACGGTCCGTGGATCGGCGGGAAACTGACCGAGCGGCCGTCGGCGATCTTCAGGCGGCATGTTCGGGTCGTCCCGTATCCCGAGGATGACATCCCAGCCATCGTGGCAAGCCTGGGCTACGATGACTGCCTGGTCATGGGTTCGGATTATCCGCACGCCGAGGGCATGGCCGAACCTGCCGACTTCGTCAAACTGCTCGATCCCCTCGACGACGCCGCCAAACGGCGGATCATGCGCGACAACGCCCACCAGCTGCTCGTCCGGAGTTAGCGGCGTGGCCGACGAGAGCTCAGCCGACATTGACCTCGACCTTCTCAGGTCGTCGGCGCGGAAGTTCCTGGCCGAACGGGGGGAGAAGGATTCCATCAAAGACCTTGCGGCGATGGACTGGATCGGGCTACTGGTCGACGAATCACTGGACGGCGCCGGGTGGCGTCCGGTCGAGGCGTGTGTCGTGGCCGAGGAATTAGGGCGAGCCCAGGACCGGTCGGCGTGGTTCGGAACCACGATGGCCGCCGCGGCGCTCGCCTCCGCGCCCGGTGAAGTCGGGCAACGGCTGTTGCCAGCCTTGCTTGCCGGTACTGCGACGGCGGGGTTCGCGGTCGCAGACGACGGCATACGCGTTGTCCGCGACGACATCGATACCGTGATTGTCGTTGGCCGCAACGGGATTCAGCTACTCAGCGATCTCGATCCCGCACGGTTCAATTCGGACACGGATCTGTTGGACGTCACCAGAACGGTATGGCGTGTCGATCTGACGGATGCCCCCTGTGTCTTGATCGGATCGCCTGACCGGGCCGATGGGCTGCTCGCCGTGGCTCGGTTGCTCGTTGCCGCCGACTCGGTCGGCGCCATGTCCATGACCCTGGAACGGTTGACCGCATATCTGCGGGAGCGGGTGGCATTCGGGGTGCCGATCGCGAGCTTCCAAGCGATTCAGCACCGGCTCGTCGAGCTGCTGGTCTTCGAGGTCAAAGCGCGCGCGATGATCATGAAGGCGGCGCGTGCCATCGCCGGCGCCGACGAGGGGGCGACCGCGTTGACCGCCGCGGCGCATGCATTCGTGGCAGCGAAAGCCACGGCCGCCGTGGACGAGTGCATGCAACTGTCCGGCGGCATCGGATTCACCTGGGAATACCCGCTGCACTATGAGCTTCGCCGCGTGTTCACCAACGCCCACCTAGTGGGCACCGCTCGGTCGAGTCGATCGCTGTTGGCGCAGGTGTCCGGCTGGTGAGCGCTCTAGGTAACCGGCCTTCCGACGGGCAGCTGACCGAATTCAGGAACCGGATCAGGACGCACATCGCCGAACACGCCCCGGCCGTCGTCGCGCGCGAGGGTCACCGGGCGCCGCAGACCGCCGCGCAAGAGGCGCAGCTGCGAACGTGGTTCGCGGGCCTGTTCGAGGCGGGCTTCGCCGGTGCGGACTGGCCCATCGAGTACGGCGGTCGCGCCGACCACCACCCACTGCACGACCGCATCGTGAGCGAGGAGATTCTCCGGGCCCGAGCGCCACGGCCCGTCGATCAGGTGAATCTGGCGGCCCACGTGCTCTTGCACTTCGGATCCGCCGAGCAGAAGCGCACGTTGCTGCCGCCGATTCGGCGCAGTGAGCATGTCTGGTGCCAGCTGCTCAGCGAGCCCGACGCCGGAAGTGACATCGCCGCGGTGCGCAGCCGCGGGGCGCACCAGGCGGATGGCACCTGGGTTATCGACGGGCAGAAGACCTGGATCACCGACGGCCACTGGGCCGACATGGGCCTCGCGCTGGTCCGGACCGATCCGACATCGACACGCCACCATGGTCTGTCGGTCTTCGCGGTGCCGCTCTCGGCCGACGGCGTCGAAGTCCGTCCAATCCGCACCATCGGGGACGCAATCGAGGTCAATGAGGTCTTCCTCACCGGAGTCAGGCTTCATTCGGAAAGTTTGATCGGCGAGGCGGGCCAAGGCTGGTCAATCATTATGGCGGGCCTGGACTTTGAACGATTCGGCATTGGCGGAAATGTCGTCCTGCTCGAACTGTTGATCGATGATCTGGTGACCGTGGCCCGTAACACGCAGATCGACGGCGCGCCGGCGCTGGAGTGCGGCGACATCCGCCAGCAGGTGGCCGAATTGGCCGTCGAGGTCGAGGTGGCCAAGGCGTTCATCGATGACCACGTAGAGCGGTTGATATCGGGTGATGAGCAACCGGGTGACGGCTCCATCGCTAAGTTGAGCTTTGCCGAGACGTATCACCGCGTAGCGGCCTACGGTGCGGAACTCGCGGCGTCGACGACAGGCGCGCAGGCCACGGATCATGACGTGGGGCAAGCCAAGGAGCGGTTGCGTGAATGCTGGCTGTGGTCGCGCGCGTATACGATATCGGGTGGTAGCTCAGAGATGATGCGCAACATCCTGGCCAAACGCCGACTACACCTGCCGAGCCGGTGAGTAGGCAAACGTATTGGTCTTTGATAGAGACCGCGGCGCGAGCGCATCCCGATTGGGTCGTCCTCGCCGACGACTACGGGCGCCACCTGACCTGTGCACAGCTGCGGGACTCCGCGCTGACGTGCGCCGCCGCGTTGGCGCAGCGGGGGATCAGGACGGGCACGGTGGTCTCCTGGCAATTGCCGACGACGCTGGAAACCATGGTCGTGATGGCTGCGCTGACGCGGCTCGGCGCGGTGCAGAACCCCGTGTTGCCGATCTGGCGGGAGAGCGAGTTGCGTTTTGTGACAACGCAACTCGGGACCGATTTCCTGATCGTTCCTGGATCATGGCGCAACTTCGACCATGCCGCGCTCGCACACGAGCTCGCGGATGGGCATCCCATGTCCGTCATTGTCATCGACCACGAGTCACCCATCACGGACGGGCTGCGGCTGCCCGCGGGCGATCCCGCGACTCTGGCGTCACCGCCGGATGGTGCGCAGGACCCGCGCTGGATCTACTATTCGTCGGGCACGACGGCGGCACCGAAAGGCGCGCGGCACTGCGACCGCTCGGTTATCGCGGGCTCTGCAGGGGTGGTCGGGATTGTCGGTGCGTCGAGCAGTGACGTCAACCCGATCGCCTTCCCCATAACTCATATCGGGGGAGCTGCCATGCTCGCGGCCAGCCTGCAAACGGGCATGCGCCTGGTGTTGTTCGATGCTTTCGATCCGGCCGTGACCCCCTTCGCCATCGCGGCGCACCGCCCGACGCTGCTGGGGAGCGCGACCCCGTTCTTCGTCGCCTTCATGGACGCGCAGCGCGCGCACGGAGCCGACCCGCTCTATCCCGATCTGCGCGGCTGCGTCGGCGGTGGTGCGCCGATCACCGCGGAGTTGGGACGCCAGCTCCGGGAGACGTTTTCGGTCAACGGTGCGGCGAATTCGTGGGGCCTGACCGAATTCCCGGTCGCCACCTCGCAGTCGCCGGAGGCTGCACCCGAGGTCTTGGACCGGACCGTGGGAGTGCCGGTCGCGGGGGCGTCGGTGCGAGTCGTCGACGAGGCGGAGCGCGAGCTGGGATTCGGTGAAGAAGGCGAGCTTCGGCTCAAGGGCCCGCAATGTTTCCTCGGCTATGTCGATTCGTCTTTGGACACCAACGCTTTTGATGCCGAAGGCTGGTTTCGCACGGGCGATCTGGGAAGCATCGATGACGACGGGAATGTCGTGGTCACCGGGCGCATCAAAGACGCGATCATTCGCAACGCGGAGAATATCTCCGCGCTCGAAATTGAGGGCGTTCTGGCCAGTCATCCCGCGGTGGCCGATGTCGCCGTCATCGGCGTGCCCGACGAGCGGACCGGGGAACGCGTTTGCGCCGTCGTCGTTGCGCACGCGGACGCGGCTGTAACGCTGTCCTCGTTGTTTGAACACTGTCAGGCTCACGGATTGAGCAAGCACAAGGCGCCGGAACGACTCGAACTGATCGACGCACTGCCTCGCAATCTCACCGGCAAGGTGCTCAAAACCGAGCTGAGGGCGAGATTCGGGAGCCGGTGACATGGCGGATAGCGGAACTGCGGCTAACCCAGCTGATCATGGATGTTTGCCTAGATTCCGATGAGCTCCTTGAGGTTGCCGCCCATCACCCGCGCCGTTGTGGCGGCGGGCAGGTTTTCCAGTTCCTTGACGAACTTGGCAGGCTCGGCCAGTCCCTCGGGGTGCGGGTAGTCCGATCCGAACATCACGCGGTCCGCGCCGAGGATGTCGATGAGGTGCGACATGTCCTCCTCGTGAAACGGATTGACCCACACGTGCCGGCGGAACACCTCACCCGGATGCTCGTTGAAGTCGTAGGGTCTCTTGCGGTATACGCGGTCGAACACGTCTAGTAAGCGGTGCGCCCAGGAACCGCCGTTCTCGACCACTCCGATGCGCACCCCGGGAAAGCGCTCGAAGACTCCATGCGCTATGAACGCGGCGAGGGTATCGAAGATGTTTCGGCTTTCCTCGTAGATGAAACCCCGCAGCTTGCTCAGGGCGAACCCGTTGAACTCCGTGGGGCTTTCCCAATCGTCGACGTAGCGCTCATAGCCGGAGTCCGAATTGTGCATCTGGACCGAGATACCCGACTCCTCGACCAGACGCCAGAACGCGTCGAATTCGGGCAGTGCCGCAGAACGAGAGGTGCCGTCCTCGCGCGGGACCGGTGCCGGCCGGATCAACACCGTCTTGGCACCGTTTTCCAGGCACCAGTCCAGCTCCTGGACGCCCAACGCGGGGTCATTCAGCGAGATCGCGGGGACGGGGAAGATTCGGTTCCGGTAGTTGAACGTCCAGTCTTCGAGTAGCCACCGGTTGAACGCATGCGTGATTGCGTGGGTGAGTTCCGTGTCGGACTTGGTTCGTTCCTCGAGCATTCCGGCCGTCGTCGGGAACATCACGGCACCGTCCACACCTTGGCGTTCCATCAACGCCAGTCGCAGGTCGGGACGTCGGAATTCATCGGGACAGCGGATCGGCTCGGCCAGTTCACGCAGCGTCTTGCCCTCCGGATTTATGCCCCGGAAGTAGTCGGCCCACGCGCCCGGCGTGGGGATCACCTCGTAGGTGGGGTTCGGGATGGTCTCGGTAATAGCGCCGAGGATCTGTAGCTTCTGGCGACCGTTGACATCGACAAACTTCAAGGCCTCGGAATACTTCTCCGGCAGGTATCGCGTGTAGGCGTCGACTGTCTCGTACATGTGGTTGTCGGCGTCCCAGACTTCGAAGGCCTTTGCCTCGGTCATCGTCATTTCCTTCCCAAACAGATTTCCGAAACCGGTTCGCGGGTCCGCTGCCATGCGCACGGGAACGGCGCGGACGCGAACCCAGTAACGCCGCTCTCACAAATCGAGAGTAGTCATTCTCAGAGTAATACTCGCCGAAACCGCCGCAGAGGGCAAGCTTGCGATGGGCAACAAGCGATATAGGGAAGTGGTAGTGATGCGCGTACTCGGCCCGGGCCGGCGCTACTTCACCCAAACTCGGAACCGCTGATGGTAAATCGCGAAGGCAGTTCATAGGTGGCGTCGGCCAGCCCGAATTTCGCAGCTTCGAAGGTGGGCTTTGCGTCTCCGAGAGCCATCCGTCGGCGACTGGGGTTGGCTTGCGGCCCAGCACATATGGCGAGTCGGTGTGACGAGCCAGGACGAGATGGTCCGCCGCCCACAGCCGGTCGATGCCGCAGCTGTCGGCTGCGTGGGCGAAATCACGGATGAACGACGGCGACGCGGTTGGGCCGGTGCGGGGGAGCGCTAAGCGGATTTCCACGAGTTCCTAGAGATTGGTGAAGTGCCCGCCGTCGACGCCGATCGTCTGACCGGTGACATAACGGGCTTGCGGGCCCACCAGAAACGCGACCGCCGAACCGATGTCGGCCTCCGGATCGCCGATTCGGCCCAGCGGAATCCGGCGTGCCAGTCGTTCCTCCATCGCGGGTTCGGCCTCGATGGCCGCGGTCATCGCAGGCGAATAGGCAAGCGGCGAAATGACATTGACGGTGACGCCGTGTGGTCCCCATTCGCGAGCCAAGCTCTTGGCGAAGCCCCGCAGCGCTCCTTTCATCGTGGCGTATAGCGGCAGCGTGGCGCTGCCCTCGATGCCGGCGGGTGAGGTCATGACCAGGAAGGTTCCTGCCCGTTGGCGCAGCGCCTCGAAGGCTGCGCTCGCACAGTGGTAGGCACCGGTCACCGAAACGCCGACATGGTCCTGCCACAGCGCGTCATCGACGTCCTCGAGCCGGTGCGGCTGGCTCGAAGCGTTGCTCGTGGCGTTGTGAACGAGCGCGTCCAGGCGTCCGGTTTCGTTCATCACCGCTTCGACCGCATCGGTAACCGACTCGGCGACCGTCACGTCACAACAGACCCAGCTGGCCCGATAGCCCTTCCCGGTGAGCTCAGAAGCAACCGTCTTTCCGGTTTCCGACCGGGTGGCGACGAAGACGTGTGCGCCCTGCGCTGCGAGTGCGCGGGCGATTCCGTGTCCCACCCCACCGCCCGCTCCGGTCACCAACACCGTAAAACCGGCGAGTGTCATGGCAGCATCAACGCTCCGCCGTCGACGATCACGGTCTCTCCTACCAGCCCGCTGACCCCGCGCTTGAGCAGGAATCGCGTCGTCTCGACGATCGATTCGATGAGTTTGTCATCGTCTTGCAAAGCGGCGGCGGTCACGTGCGCGGCCGATCCGCTCAGTTTGGGTGCAAACAGATGAAGCGGGGCGGTGATCGTGTTCACGATCACGTTCTCGCGTGCCCATTGCCTGGCAGCTGATTTGGCCATCGCGCGGATTCCTTCGAGTGCGGTGGCGCAGGCGACGAGGTGCGGCCCGCCCGTCATACCGATCGACGGCAACACCAGGACGATTCGTCCCCCGTCCTGCCGCATCGACCTGTATGACCGTTGCAGCACATCGAGCGCCTGTCGCATCGGTTGTTCGGCGAAACGGCGCCACTCGGCGGGACTCAAAGCGCTGACGTGTGTCGGCTCGACAAGCGGATCGATACCGATGACGATGACGACGTCGCCGGATCCCGGGCGACCTGGTTCGTCGACGTCGTGAACGACTGTTTTGAGGCTGGCCGCAATCGCCCACGAGATGGAATCGCTGCGTCCGACGACGTAAGGGGCTGTCATGTTCGCGGTGAATCTACGGTTGTGGAGTCGCAGACACCTTGGCCTGCCGTGCAATTCGCTCGTCGTGGATCTTGACTAGTTCGCGGAATCCGATTCGGTCGTACCGCGGACGGGGCTGCACTCCCCAGTCATCTCTTGCGGTGTGCTGCCCGGCCGCCTCGGGGGCACCGCCGAACGGGGGCCCGCCGAGGGGGTAGGGCTGGGTGCATTCGAGCGTGTCATTGGAGTAACGCACTTTGAGCAGTTCACTGCAGATCTCGGTGAGTGACAGGGTGGGCCATCCATACCAGACGGCGATGACGGGCACGGTGAGCGATCCCTCGATCACCAGGCCGAACAGGCAGACGAAAAGTCCGCGCTTGAGCCACTTATGCATCCCCGCCCACGTCGCGGTCGTGCCGGGCGGCAGCGGCTCAGCCGGCGCGCTTTCGTCCGTCATAGATGTACCCACGATCTTCCTTCCTCGGATCGGCTAGTCGGAGAAGATCTCTCGGTTCACGGTGTGCAGGTAGGGGATCGCGAGAAACGGTGTGATGTAGAAGATGTTGAAGGCCCACCAGGCCAGCACCGGAAGACCGACCGCCGCATAGCGGACGTCGGCATACAACGTCATGTTGAAGATGTAGCCTGTCCACACCACGACGCCGAACCAACAGGTGACGATCGTCCACTGGTGGCCCCAGCGTTTCATCTGCAGCAGCCCGATCGCCGCAGCCATGCGCATCGGAAAGGCGATCAGCACGCACACCAGAACCCACGCCTTCTCGCCGGGGGCACTGGCGCCACCGATCCAAAGTTCGTTGTAGTGCCAGAAGTACCCCGCATCCATCAAATTTCCCCACGCGGTGAACACGGTGCGGGTTATCAGTGCGTGGTTGGCGAACAGGTCGAGCGCCCAGCCGATGCTGTTCAAGGCCGCATCCAAGATGATCACGTAGCCGATGAGCGTGATCATCAACGGACGCACCGACAGGCCGCCGCGTTGGGCATTGCGCAAGAGGTATAAGCCGCGCACGAAGATGGGGAGCCCGATGATCCCCAGCACCAGGGTGCCCATCAGGGCCGTGCCGACGATCAGCCAGCGATCCGCGTGTCGTTGGGCTTGGCGACTTTGAAATTCGTGCTCGTCGAGAGTGGCCGATAGGGAGTCGGATCCACCGTTCCTGCGGCGCGACATTGCTGGGGGCAGTCTCATCGGCCTACCAATTTCTTGTCAGCAGCATCGAGAGCTGGATCAAGAACATCGTCAGGAGCAGGCCGTAAATCCAGACCTGGAAGACGATGAGCCCGCGCCGACGCCGGCGGTCCTGGTCATCCACTGGGGTGGGTCCTCCTCGTCATTGCCGCCTAGAACGTGCCGATGTTCGACAGCATCCAGTAGAAGAAGGCGACCAGCCCGCAGATGACGCCCCAGGTGATCGCCATCCGGACCAGTTCTTCGATCACAGCCGCTACTCCCGTCGCCGGATGCTCGCTAGATGGAAATGTACATTTCCGCACGATGCTAGCACCGCTGCTTATAAGCGAGAATTGAGGTTACCGGCGAGGAGTCCGGGCTTCCCCGCCGGCCAGCGCGGTGAGCTCGCGCTTGACAACTTTGCCGACATCGTTGCGCGGCAGCCGCTCGACGAACATGATGCGGACCGGGACGCGGTACGGCGTCAGGCGCTCCCGGCACCACGCCACCAGCCCGTCTTCGGACACCGTATCGTCGCCGCGTACGACGAACGCCCACGGCACCTCTCCGAGCCGCTCGTCGGGAACGCCTACCACGGCGGCCTCGCGCACGCCCTCGGCGGCGACGAGCACGTCCTCAACGGTTCCGGGAAACACTTTCAGTCCGCCGCGGTTGATCATGTCCGAAACCCGACCGTCGAGCCACAGGAAGCCGTCCTCGTCGAACCACCCGAGATCGCCCGTGTGGAACCATCCGTCGTCGGTCAGCCGGTCCAGGAACGCCGCATCGATCTTGCGGGCTGCCGTCGTTGGCGTGCGGACCATCACCTCATCGTCGGTGATCGTGACGTCGATGCCGGGTAGCGGTCGGCCGACGGACCCGAGCTTGGTCTCGCCCCACTCGCGGGCGTCTGCGGCCGACCAGCCCACCACCTCGCCGCCGAGCTCGGTCTGCCCGTACGAGTTCAGCACGATCACACCGAATTTGTCGCGAAATCGGGCCGCTTGCGCGGGCGACAGCGGGGCGGTGATCGACCGCACGATCTTCAGCGGCGCCAGGTCTGTGACGGAATCGTCGTGCAGCACCATGGTCAGCGCCGCGGGCGGCAGGACGGTGGAACGCAGCTGGTGTCGTTGGACCAAGGCGGCAAAGTCGGTGGGCGAGAAACGGTCCATCAAAACGACACCCGACCCGGCCCGGAACGCGAAGAGGACCTGATAGATACCGGCCCACAGCGATAACGACAGCGGAACGAGGTTCGGCATCGGAGGTCGCTTCCGCTGGTCGGTTGCGGGTTTGCTGCCCCGCAGCTTCGCGAGCAGTCGGTCGATGAGGTCCACGACCGTGGCATGACGAAGCGGCACCGGCTTCGGTGGGCCGGTGGTGCCAGAGGTGAACTGCAACAGGGCCACGTCGGGGTCGTACTGGCGCGGATCGGTTGGAGGCCGGGTGCCGGCGGTCATCCCCCACGACAAGTCGTCGCAGCTCACCACGGGTAACCCGAATTCCGTAAAGCGTTCGACCAGAGGGGAAGTCGTGATGACGGCAACGGGACGCAGAGTCTCGAGCTGGGTCACGATCTCTGGGTCGGCGGCCCGGGGATTCAGCGGCGTGTAGACGCCACCGGCGCGCCAGGTGCCGAACAGCGCGGCGATGGTCGTGGCGTCGTTGGGTAACATCGCGGCGACCACCTGTCCGGTTCTCAGGCCGCTGTCGCGGAGCAGTGCCTCCAGCCGTGCGGCACTGGCCGACAGGTCGTCGCGCGACACCTCGGCGCCGAGCGTGTGGACCGCGATTTCGGGCAAACCGTCCAGCAGCTCCGCGAGGCTCACGAATCGGCCTCCAGCGCAGCCCAATTCGGAATTCGCTTGTCCGCGAAGGCAAGCGGTCCTTCGTTCTGATCCGGGTGGCCCCACATCGACGTCAGGTGCTTGGCGCCCTCCCGGCAGGCATCGGTGAGTCCGTACTCGAGGGCGCCCCACAGCGCCCGCTTGGTGGCGCGCATCGCCGCGGGCGAATTCTGGGCGATCTTCTCGGCGAGTTCCTGGGCGACGGAACGCAGTTGGTCGGGCGGGTCGACGACCTGGCTGATCATGCCGAGTTCGTAGGCGCGCTGCGCGCTGAGGCGCTCGTGGCTGCCCACCAGCGCCATCCTCAGGACGGCTTCGGCGGGCATCTTGCGCATCAGCGCAATGGTTTCGAGCGCACTGACCTGACCGATGGACACGTGCGGGTCCACAAAAGTCGCGTCCGACGACGCGATGACGATGTCGGCGTCCGCGACCCAATGCAACCCGCCGCCCGCACAAACCCCATTGACGGCGGTGATGACCGGCTTCTCGACGTTGCAGTGCCACGCGCTCAGTTTCAGGTCCAGCGTGCGCATGGTCTCCTGGAACTGCAGCACCGCCTCGCCATCCAGATCTTCGACATCGGCGCCGACCTGGAAGGCCCGGCCGTTGCCGGTGTGCACGATGACGCGGACCTCCGGATCGGCGTTCAATTCCGCCCAGGCCTTGGGAAATTCCTCGCGCATCACGGTGTCATAGGCATTGAGACGGTCGGGTCGGTCGTTGATGATCCAGCCGACGGGACCGCGCCGTTCGACAATGAGTCTCTGGTATGTCATGAGACCTCCGCTGCGTCCGCGAGCGGTCGCCACTGCGGCGTGCGCTTCTCGCGCCACGCCCGGGCACCCTCCGCATGGTCCGGATGGTTACGCAGCCGCCAGATCTCGTCGGCGGCATCGCGGCGTGCCTGCGCCATACCGACCTCGAAGGAATGCCACAACGCCTTTTTGGTGGCCCGCATCGCGGTTGGCGAGTTGGTGGCGATCGCGGCGGCGAGCCGCCCTGCGGTCGCCCGAAGCTGGTCGGCAGCCAGCACTTCGGACAGGATGCCCAACTCGTAGGCGCGTTGCGCCGAGATGCGTTCACCGCGGCCGCTCAACGCCATCCGGGTGATCGCCTCCATCGGCGACTTGCGCAGCAACGTGATCGCCTCGTAGGCGACCGCCTGGCCGATCGAGACGTGGGGATCGACGAAAGATGCGTCCTCGGCCGCGATGACGATGTCCGCGTCGGCGACCAGGTGCAGACCACCGCCCGCGCAGACCCCGTTGACGGCGGCGATCACCGGCTTCCACACCCCGCAGTGCCATGACGAAATCCTCAGCTCGGCATCCCGGGTCCGACGGGAATGCCGACGCATCGCCTCCTTGTCGCGGGCGACCTGCACCACGTCCATTCCGGTGCAGAACGCCTTGCCGTTGGCGGTGTTGACGATCACGCGAACGTCGGGGTCCGCGTCGAGATCTGCCCAGGCGGCCTCGAGCTCATCGAGCATCAGGGCATCGAAGGCGTTTCCCGCGTGGGGCCGGTTCAGGATAAGCCAGCCGACGCCGTCGGCCTTCTCCACCATCAGACGCCGATACGCGCTCATGAGCGAGGGACGTCCTTCCACGGCTTGCCCTTCCACGGGTCCGGCTCTTTGGGCAGCCCGAGTACGCGCTCGCCGAGAATGTTCTTGTTGATGTCGGTGGTGCCGCCCTCGGTGCCGTTGGCGAGGCTGCGCATCATCCCGTGGACATCGCGGGGCAGCATGTCCGGATCCTGCAAGGCCGGCCAAGCAACCGCATCCGTGCCCAGCAGATCGACCATGAGGTCTTGGATCTGCTGGTTGAGCGTGGCCTGGTGTACCTTTCCGATCGAGGACGCAGCACCGGGTGACTGACCGGCCGACAGGGCCGCGCGCACTCGAGCATTCGTCCATCCCCGGATCTGCTCTTGTGCCCACAGATGCATAACCTTGTTTCGGACGACGGGGTCGTCCCAACGCCCGGTCTCCTTGGCCAGGGTGATCAGGCGTTCGGAACTCGAGCCGCCCAGGCGGCCCATGCCTCCCGAGCCCGATCCCGAAACCATTTGCCGCTCACTGGATAGCGTCGACGCGCTGACCCGCCAGCCGTCGTTGACCTTGCCTACCCGGTGGGCGTCGGGGATGCGTGCGTCGTCGATGAAGACCTCGTTGAACTCCGCCTCGCCGGTGATCTGGCGCAGCGGTCTGACCTGCACGCCGGGCTGATGCATGTCGAGCAGAAAGTAGGTAATGCCCTGGTGTTTGGGCGCTTCCGGATCGGTGCGCGCCAGCAGTATCGCAAAGTCGGCCTCGTCGGCCCAGGTAGTCCAAACCTTCTGGCCGGAGATGACCCAGCTGTCGCCGTCCCGAACCGCGCGGGTCGCCAACGACGCGAGGTCTGACCCGGCACCAGGCTCGCTGAAGAGCTGACACCACTTCTCTTCGTTGCGCACTATCGGGGGCAGGAAGCGCAGCCGCTGTTCTTCGGTGCCATGACTGAACAGCGCCGCGGCGGCATTGTTGAGGCCTAACGGATTCAGACGCGTCAGCCGCAGTGGGCGCAGCGCCTGTTCGATGGTGCGGGCAACGTCGTTGCCGACACCTAGGCCGCCGTGCTCAGGCGCCCACGTCGGCACGACAAGTCCCGACGCGGCGAACACCGGATACCAGTGCTGGTAGTCGGCGTGACTGCGTACCGCCCGTAACGCAGCCGGTCCCTCGGCCGCGGCCGTCCGCCACGATCGGGGCACCTCGGCGTCGATCCAGTGCTCGACCGCCACCCGAGCATCGGCGGCACTGGTGGCTGCGGTGATCGGCAGCGTTGTCATGATCGTCTACCGGCCTTGAAACTTCGCATCGCGTTTGTCCCGAAATGCCGCCAGGCCTTCACGGAAATCCTCGCTGCGGCTTGATATCTCGAGAGCCATTGCCTCGTTCTGCAGATGACGGTCGAGATCGAGTCCGTTGCCGCTCTGTAACAGCCATTTGGTGAGCCCCAGCGCCACTGTGGGCGCTTGCGCGAGTTTCGTGACGAGTTCGGCTGCTGTGGCGTCCAATTCATCCTCGGCGACCGCGGCGTGGATGATGCCCCACTCGGCAGCGGTGGCTCCGGAGATCTCTGTGCCGAGCATCAGGAGTTGTCGCGTCCGGACCATGCCGACGAGGCGAGGCAGCAGCCAGGCCGCGCCGCTGTCCGGGGTGAAACCGCGAGCCATGAACGGTTCCCAGAACCGCGCGTCGTCGGCCGCCACGCAGAAGTCGGCGGCCATCGCGATATGGAACCCGAGACCGGCCGTCCAGCCGCGAACCACCGCCACGAGGGGAACCTGCGTCTCGAGCATCAACGGGATGAGTCGATTGGCCTTGTTCGGCAGGCGGCGCTGCGTACTGCCCACCCGCGGCTTGCGCTCCGAGCGCGTGTTGTTGGCGATCAGATCGGACCCGGCGCAGAAGTCCGGTCCCTCGGCGTCGATCCGGATGACGCGCACCGACTCGTCGGTACCCGCTGCCGCCAGGTGCGCGATCATTGCGTCTAGCATCGTGTCGTTGACGGCGTTGCGACGATCGGCGCGCTCCAGCGTGAGATGCAGCGCCGGACCCCGCTGTTCGGCGCTCAGGCCGGGCACGCTCTGGTAGCTCATGGCCTCAGCGCCCGGCGAACTGCGCCGACACGGCGGTGAGCAGATCCGTCAGGTTATCGGCGCCGCCGAGTGGCTCCGGCAGCCGGACAGGCCCGCGGTCGCGGCTCGGCAGCAGGATGGTGGCGTGTCCGGGGGCAGTGATTTGGCCACGGTGGTTGGTCGCCGCGAGTTCGAGGTCGACGGCAGGCCGATCCCCACCGGCCAGATACTTGTGCACGACTTTTCCTGTGAGGGTGTGTAGGTCGCCGACGTAGTTGAAGAGGCGGAACTCGCAATGGAGCTTCCACAGCCAGGCGTCGTCACCCATCCAATCCGTGCACAGGTGGATCAGCCAGGTCTCACGCATGCGGCCGTAGTCGAAGGTGGTGGGATTGCCCGCATTGCGGGCGGCCTCCGGTTCCCAGTGCACGCGTTGCTGCACATCGGGGACGCCGTGCTCGTTGGGCGTGTAGAAACGGGGAATGCGCTGCCGGTTGCGCCAAGCCAGCCGCAGAGGCCGCACGCCGTACATCCCGGTCCCCATGCCGACGTGCCAGCAGACCATGTCGGTGACCGTCAGCGGGCCTTTGGTCAAGGGGCCGAGCTCGTCGCCCTCGTCGACGTCCTCCCACCATCGTGGTTCGGCGCCCCGGGGTGACTCGAGCGCCAATCTTTCGTCGATTTCGGTGATCTCGTCCGGTGTCCACGACTTCAGCTCGACGGCTTCGTATTTTTTTCGTCCCCGCGCCTTTTTGCGCTCGGTGCGGATCATGTTGCGGTACTGGCCGCCCAGGATGACGCCTTCGTCGTCGCGGAATACCTGCGCCGACCATTCGTGCACGGCGCGGTCGGCGAATTCACTGCTCTTGTCGAGTGCCGCCACCAGCGCGTTGCGCCGGAAAACCCGATGATTTGCGCGCAGCGGTGCCCACCATTCGCGCGACGACGACGCGTAGAAGGCGTGGACGCCGCGCAGCGGATCCCCTTTGGTCAAGGCACGATCTTCGGCGGAGAGCGTGGTCACCTCGTCGTCGCCGATCAGGGTGTCGCCACCCACCAGCGCGGGGGGCGCGATCGACTCACCCCACACGGATTTGGCCGCATACTCGGGATCGGTCCACAACGGATTGGAGTCCCCGTAGCTTTCCGCAACGTGCCGGAAGCAGTCCTCGTTCGGACGAAAGTAATGCGGGGGCTGAGTGTGGGGAACGGCGATACCGATGGTGGCGCGCAACCTGGCCAGCCCCTCGTCGGTAATGTGACCGGTCTCCGGCATGGAAATTAAGATACCCGAAAATCGGAAACGTCGTTAACGCGGGGATGTGAAGATGAACGAAGAGGCGCCCGGCATTGTTGTGGCCGTCGGTGACGATGCAGTGCAACGGATTACCATAGACCGCCCCCAGGTGGGAAACTCGTTGTCGCCCTTGGCACGTGACGCCCTCACGGAGGCATTTGTGCGGGCGGATGATGATCCCGCCGTTCGTGCCGTGCTGTTGAGGGCCACCGGTGACCGGCACTTCTGCGCCGGCGCAGGTCTGGCCGCCGATGGGCAATCAAAACCGGTCAGCGAGAAGCGGCCCGGTGACGTCGCCCGCATGCTCCAGCAGGGCTGGCAACGTCTGGTCGCGTCCATCTTGGACTGCGACAAACCGGTGGTCGCGGCGGTCAAAGGAACCGCTGCGGGCGCCGGGGTCAGTCTCGTGCTTGCCTGCGATCTGGTCGTGATGTCAACGGAGGCAAAGCTTGTCGAGTCGTTCGTGCACCGCGGCATTCTTCCGGATTCCGGCGCCATCTACCTGCTGACACGAATCGTCGGGCTACGAAGGGCCACCGAACTGTTGATGCTCGGCGAGCCTGTCCACGCCGCGGCCTGTGAGCGCCTGGGACTCGTCAATCGGGTGACCGACCCCGACGATGCCGAACCCACCGCGGAAGAGTTCGCCGGGCGCCTCGCCGCGGCCCCGACGGTGATGCTGGGGCTCACCAAGCGACTGTTGTCCGTGTCGTCGGAGTCCGGCCGCGATCGCGCCTTCGAACAGGAAGCCTGGGCACAGGAGGTGGTGTCGCGGACCGCCGATTTGCAAGAGGGCCTGCGGTCGTTCGCCGAGCGGCGCGCGCCGCGGTTCCGGGGGTTGTGATGCTCAGCTTTTGAGCGGACCGCCGCGAATGGTGAACGCTGAACTGTCGTCGATCTCGCCGATTGATGAGGCCACCGACTCCGCCGTCAGTGACGTGTCCTCGATCCCCTTGGTGACACCGATGAATACCCGCGATACCTTTCCCGCGCCCACCGAATAGATGTGCGCGGTGCGGTCGCAGCTGCGGTGGGCCAGGTAAACGACCACCGGGGTGACGAGCTCGGGGTCCATGGCCTTGCCGGCTTCGCCCATGATGTCCTCGGTCATGCGGGTTCGGGCGATGGGGGCGATCGCGTTGATGAGGATGCCGTTGCGCTGTCCCTCGATAGCCAGGACATGCATCATGCCGACGAGGCCCATCTTCGCCGCGCCGTAGTTGGCCTGCCCGAAGTTGCCGAAAAGACCGGTGCCCGAGGTGGTCTGGACGATTCGCCCGTAATTCTGCTCGCGCATCACCGGCCACACCGCCCGCGTCACATTGAATGCGCCGGACAGATGTACCGCGAGGACGGCGTCAACTTGGTCCGCGGTCATGTTCTTGAACGCGGCGTCGCGCAGGATTCCCGCGTTGTTCACCAGGATGTCCACCTGCCCGTACGCGTCCAGCGCCGCCGCCACGATCGCCGCCCCGCCTTCTTCGGTGGCCACCGAGTCGCCGTTGGCGATCGCGACGCCTCCAGCCGCGGTGATCTCGTCGACCACGCTCTGTGCCGCCGAGATCGAGGCGCCGCTGCCGTCCACCGAGCTGCCCAGGTCGTTGACCACGACGCGCGCGCCGCGCCGCGCGAGTTCCAACGCATGGCAGCGTCCTAGTCCGCCGCCGGCGCCGGTGACGATGGCTACCTGGTTGTCGAAAGTCAATGACTGCATGGTGAGAGGTTACATTTACCTAATCGAGAACAATCATTTGCATCGGGAGGGCGCTACATGAATGGCTCGACTGAGTTGCTGCGAGATGCGCGCCGGCGAGCCGAAGGGTTACGGCCCCGGTACCGCGCGGCGGGCTTCTGGTCGGGGCAACCGCTCGACGTCGTCCGATCTGCCGCGGCGCGACACCCCAACCGCCTTGCCGTGGCGGATCGAGGCACCGACCTGACGTCAGGTCAACTGGACGAACGCGTCGATGCTTCAGCCCGGGCGATGGTCGACGCCGGTGTCTCGGCAGGCGACATGATCGTCCTGGTGGTCGGCAACGACGTGGACTCGGTGGTGGTGGTCCACGCCGCCCTGCGCGCCGACGCGGTGGTTCTGCTGGTGCCGCGCAGCGCCGGAGCGACGCAGGTCGCCGACATTCTGGCGCGCACCGGCGCGCGGTTCGGCGCGGCGCCGAACTGGACGGCGTTAGGGGAGCCGGAAATGTTCGAACGCTGTCGGTGGATTGAGCCGAGCGGTAGTGGCCGTGCGCCAGCCGAGCCGTTGCGTCCCGCGAGGCCGGCGGACGAGCCGTCCGTTGTGTTGTACACCTCGGGGACGACGTCTCGACCCAAGGGCGTGATTCACTCCTTGAGCACGCTGGCAAAGGCGTCGGCGAACTACGTCTGGGCGGCGGGTCTCGATCAGGACGACCGGATCTTCTTGATAAGCCCGTTGGCTTCGGTCACCGGAGTGGTGCAAGCCTTGTTCATCGGTCCGATGCTCGGGGCGCCGGTGATTCTCGAGGATCGCTGGGACCCGGCCACCACGTGTGAGCTGTTAGTCGACTCCGGTGCGACGTGGTATGGGGGTCCCGACCGGCTGCTGGACCGCATACTCGACGAAGCGCTCGCGCGCGATGCGGTCGTCAAACTGCGTGCGGTGTATCTGGGCGGCACGATGCTGGACCGGCGCATCGTCGAGCGCATCGAAGACGGCTTCGGCATCGTCGTCATGCGCGCCTACGGCTCCTCGGAGATTCCGATCAGCACCTCGGGCCTGCGTACGGAGTCCCGCGACGTGCGTCACGCCGATGACGGTGTCGCGCTTGCCGACGTCGACGTGCGCGTCGGGTCCGGTACCGATCCCACCGAGTGCTGCGTCAAGGGGCCACATGCGTTTCTCGGCTATACCGACCACGAGGACGACTGGCACGCGTTCGACGGCGAATGGTTCCGCACCGGCGACGTGGCAGAGGTGGTCGACGGACGGGTCCGAATCGTGGGCCGCCTCAAGGACATCGTGATCCGTAACGGGCTGAAAATCCCCGCCGCCGAAGTGGAAGAGGCTGTCTCGCGGATAGGGGGAGTCCGCGAGTGTGCCGCCTACTCGGTCGCCGACGGCACCACCGGCGAACGACTGGCGATGGCAGTTGTGCTCGAGCCTCGCGTCGAGCTGTCGCTTGACGACGTCGCCCAGGCACTCTTGGCGGAGGGGTTGCCGAAATTCAAGTTGCCCGAAGAGCTCGTGATCTGGGACGAGCCGCTTCCGGTCAACGCCAACGGCAAGGTCGATCGGAAAACGCTCGAAGCACGGTCAGCCGGCCGGCAGCGATTGCTCGCCGACCGGCTTGCCACTACCGGGTAGACGGGCGGAAAACTGGGACGACGAATCCGTCTTCGTCGTCGCGGAAGGCGAGCACCAACTCCAAGTCGGCATGCAGATCTTCGATTGGGCAATTCTCGATGCCGGACATCAGCCGGGGTCCCTCCTCAAGGTCGACCATCGCCAGCACGTACGGCGTGCGGGTGTCGAATGGCGCCGCATTCTGGTGGATGACGGTCCAGGTGTAAAGCCGCGCGCGTCCGCTTGCCGGGATCAATTCGACGTCTTCGGACCAACACCGAGGACAAAACGGCCGCACGTACAACGACACGTGGCCGCAGGACCGGCAGGCGTTGACCATCAGGATGCGGTCCTGCACGGCCGACCACCACGCCTGGCTGTCGGTGTCGACCGACGGTCGATCCGGCGCCGTCACTATTGCCTCCCGAGAATCATCGTGGCGCTGTGGGTGAAGAAGCCGCCCATCGCATGAACGCATGCCAGATCGGCCCCACCGACCTGGCGCTGTTCGCATTCGCCGCGCAACTGCCTGACCGCCTCCACCATGAGGAACATTCCCCGCATGCCAGGGTGGCACGATGCCAGACCACCGCCGTCGGTGTTGGTCGGAAGCGCCCCGCCGGGGCGCAGCGCTCCGGACTCGATGAAGGGTCCGCCTTCGCCCTTGGCGCAGAAGCCGAGGTCCTCGACGGTCAATAGGACCGTGCAGGTGAAGGAGTCGTAGAGCTGGCAGACGTCGATGTCCGCGGGGCTTACGCCCGCTTGGGCGAATGCGCGTGGGCCGGAGGACGCCGCAGCCGACGTCGTGAAATCCTGCCACTGGCTCATGCTGACGTGAGACGTCGCGTCGGCCGAGCCGAGGATCCAAATCGGCTCCTTCGCGCAATCCCTGGCCACTCGCTCGCTGGCAAGTACGACGGCACCGCCGCCATCCGTGCGTAGGCAGACATGCTTCGAGGTGAAGGGGTCCGCCAGTATGGGTGCGGCCGCGACGTCGGCGACGGTGATTCGCTCGCGTTCAAATGCGTTGTCGTTCATGGCGGCCCATTCGTGGGCGGCGACGGCGACTTCGGCCAGCTGCTCGATGGTGGTGCCGAACTCGATCATGTGCCGGCGCGCGGCCATGGCGTACTTGGCGATCAGGGTAGCGCCGTAGGGGGCCTCGTACTGTAACGCGCCCCCGGTGCCCAGCGCGGCGGCAGACGGGCGAATCTGGCGCTTGACGTCAGATCGAGCGGTTGACCCGTATGTCAGCAGAGCCACTTCGATCTCCCCAGCCGCGATCGCGGCAGCGGCATGTCCGGCCATCACTTCCCACGAAGAACCGCCCACATTGGTCGCATCGACCCAGGCGGGACGCAGGCCGAGGTACTCGCTGACTTCGGCCGGCGGAAGTAACGTTCCGTGCCCACCGAACCCCTCGACGTCCTCCTTCGTCAGACCTGCGTCCGCGATGGCCAGGCGCGAGGACTGGGCCATCAGGGCCATGGCGGACTTGTCGGGAACTCGGCCGCAGTCGGACAGGGTTGCGCCCACGATGGCGACGCGGTTCGACGGCATAGCTAATGGTTATCACATCGCCCTTCCAGTGGATAATGACCATTCACGAAAAGATGGAAACGCAATTCTCGGTCCGCTACGGTGGGGCTATGCCGACAGCGCTGCGCGATGCTTTGCGGGGGGAAGCGCTCGTGCTGTGTCTGGCACTGCTCAACTCGCGCACCCCGGACGTTCCCGCGATCGCCGCAGCATGCGGGTACGACGCGGTTTACGTCGACCTTGAGCACACAGCGACGTCTCTGGAGACCGCGCACCTGCTTTGTGCCAGTGCCCTCGGTGCTGGAATCTCCGGCCTGGTGCGGGTGCCTTCGCATGAGCCAAGCACCATCGCGCGGGTTTTGGATTGCGGTGCCGTGGGAGTCATTGTGCCCCATGTGAATTCGAAGGAGGAGGCGGAGCGGGTCGTGCATGCCGCGCGGTTCCCTCCGGTCGGCCATCGGTCCATCTCAGGTTCGAATGCGCTCAGTGGGTACCAACCGCAAAGCGCACCGCAGTTGGTGGAGTTGCTCGAACAACGCACGGTCGTCGCGGTGATGATCGAAACGCCCGAAGCCGTCGAAGCTTCCGACTCCATCGCCTCGGTCGACGGCATCGACATGTTGCTGCTGGGGCCGAGCGATTTGACCGCCGAGATGGGCATCCACGGGCAGTATGAGAATCACTATTTCCATCGTGCAGTAGAATCGGTAGCGGCGGCTTGTCGTAGTCACGGCGTAGCGCTCGGTGTGGCCGGAATTAAGTCTCTTGACCTGCTGAATCGTTTCGTGGGACTGGGATTGCGATTCATATCCGCGGGGACCGACGTCGGGATGATGACGGAAGCGGCCACCGCCCGTGCGCAAGCGCTCCGCGAGCTCACGGGTCGCTGCGAGAACGCGGCTGCTGAATGACATTGATAGCCGGAAGCGAAGTCAACACAACAGGAGGACCGGATGCCGACAGCCATCTACACCGAACGTGTCACCGACCCGATGGCGTGGACGGGCGCGGACTTCGCGAGCAAGGATGACTTCGCCTTCGATCTGTCCGCCCGCAATGTGGCTGCGCTGGAATCGATCCTGGCCAAGACCGCGAAGAAGGACCGCGACGACATCACGCCACAGGACGCGCGACACCCCGACCTCGATGACGATCTGGCACGGCTTTACCAAGACCTGATGTTCGGCAAAGGTCTGGCCTGCGTGCGCGGCTTTCCCGTCGAGCAGCACTCGATCGAAGACCTCGAGCGCATTTACTGGGCGTTCTGCACGCATCTCGGCTATCTGGTGTCGAACAATTCGTTTGGTCACCGCATGGTGCGCGTTCAGGAAGAGATCCTGCCCGGCGGAGTTCAACCTGCCCGGGGCACGAAATCTCGCGCCGAACTAGCCATGCACAACGACGCCGCCGACATCCTGTCGCTGCTGTGCGTCTACCCGGCGGCTCAGGGCGGTGAAAGCCAGTTCGCCAGCGGCCCTGCCGCACACAACCGCATCCTGGCCGAACGCCCCGACCTGCTTGACGTGCTCTATCAAGGCTTTCCGCACCATCGGCGCAGCGAACAGCCGGATGACCAGCCCGATGTCACACCCTACGACGTCCCGGTCTTCTCGCAGATCAACGGGCGAATCTGCATCAACTTCACCTACAGCAGCATCTTGCCGGCGATGAAGACCCTCGGGCGCGAATTCACTCCGAAACAAGAAGAGGCCATCGAGCTGCTCCGCAACATACTCGTCGAGCAACAGGTCGAATTCCGTTTGGAATCCGGGGAAGCGGCCGTGGCCAACAACTTCGCGATGTGCCACTCCCGGTCCGACTTCGTCAGCAGCAACGACCCGAAGAAGGCCCGGTGCTTCCTGCGCGCCTGGATGGAGGTCCCGCAGCAGGATCGCCGGCTGCCGATCGGGCGTGAGTACTTTCATATGGAGAATAAGGATCTGCGGCTGGGATACGACGTCGTACCCGGTCGCGACGGCGCGATAGCGCGCAACGATTATCGCAATGTCGACGCCGCACTGGCCGACATGTTCAAGGCGGCGCAGGCCAAACCCAAGGCCCGGCCGTGACCGGCGGCTGCAAAGGCGCCTCAGGACGATGACCGACCGGCCACGACCGCGGTTGGTCGTAGAACGGTGGACCGATCCCGCCGCAGGAGACATCCTCGAAGTCTCCGATATCGAAATCGTCCGGCTCGAGCTGACCGCGCCCGCCGAAGAGGGTTGGGCGGCATTGGAATCCGCACACGGCTACCAAGTTGCCACCCGGACCGATGTCGCGGCGGTGGGCAATGGGGCCCAGTGGTTGGCGGGGGAGGAGCTTATTGCGCGATGTTCGTCGCTGCTCGCCGTCTGTTCGGCCGGCGCCGGCTATGACGTCATCGACGTCGACGCGTGCACCCGCGCCGGGATTGCGGTATGCAACAACTCCGGACCGGGGGCAGAGGCGGTGGCCGAACACGCGCTCGGATTCATGCTCGACCTCGCGAAGAAGATCACCGTTGCGGACCGGGCACTGCGGAGCGGTCCGGTCGCGAATCGGCTCGGGTTACAAGGGAGCCAACTGCTCGGCAAGACGCTCGGTGTGGTCGGGCTTGGTGCCATCGGCGGCCGTCTCGTCGAGTTGTGCGCCCCGTTCGGCATGGAGGTACTGGTTTTCGACCCCTACCTGGACGCGCTGACCGCGCAGGCTCGTGGTGTGCAGCAGGTGACGCTTGACGAGCTGGTAGAACGGTCGGACTTCGTGCAGATCACCTGCCCTTTGACGAGCGAGACACGTGGCCTCATCGGCAGGGCCCAGTTCGCGGCGATGAAACCGAGCGCCTTCTTCATCACCACGGCTCGCGGCCCTGTCCATGACGAGGCGGCCCTGCGCGACGCACTGGTCAGCGGCGCAATCGCGGGAGCCGGTCTCGATGTGTTTCACGAGGAGCCGCCACGGCCGGACAACCCGCTGCTGCAACTCGACAACGTCGTCGCGACACCGCACACCGCGGGCATCACCGTGGAGGCCGCGCGCGATATCGCCGTTGCGACCGCCGTGCAGTGGCAGACGATCTTCGAGGGCGGCCTGCCCCCACGCCTACTCAATCCCGACGTCTGGCCCCGCTATTGCGACCGGTTTCACGACGCCTTCGGATTTCGTCCAAGCGCCACCGCCGTTTACGAGAAGGGCAGTCGGTGACCGATTACGACACGATCGAAGTCGAGGTCAGGGGTCACACGGCGTGTGTGACGCTCAATCGCCCGGAGGTGCTCAACGCGATCAACGACAAGATGATCGCAGAACTAGCCGTGGCGTACTCGGATATCGAACGCTCGCAAGGTATTTGGACGGTCATCATCACCGGTGCGGGCCGTGCGTTGTGCGTCGGAGCCGATGTCAACAAGGCGGCCGACCATGATATGGAGAACGCGGCGGGGATCGACAACCAGGGCGAGCCCATCCTGAGCTCGATGCGGCAGTGGGATGCGCCGCAGGAGGCCACGCCGCCATGGCTCCAAATGACCAAGCCCATCATCTGCGCGGTGAACGGAATCGCCTGCGGCGCGGGAATGGACCTCGTGACGACGGCAGACATCACCATCGCCTCCGAGCGGGCCACGCTGATGGATCCACACGTCAGCATCGGGGTCACGTCCGGGCGTGAAGGGGTCAGGCTTGCCCGGCTGCTGCCCCTGCCCGTCGCGATGCGGCTCATCTTGATGGGCAAGCACGAACAACTCGACGCGCAGCGCGCCTACGATTTGGGCGTCTTCACCGAGGTCGTGCCTCACGATGCGCTGATGGCGCGCGCGTGGGAGATCGCCGAAGTGGTGAATTCCAATGCGCCCCTTGCAGTGCGAGGTTCGCGAATGGCCGTCCGCAAGGGACTGACATTGCCAATCTACGAGGCCGAGCTGCTCGCAGAGAATTATCGAATGAAGGTGGCCCTCACGAAAGACGCCATCGAGGGGCCGCGAGCGTTCCTGGAGAAGCGCAAGCCGGAGTGGAAGGCGCGGTAGCGTCGGGGCTTGGTGGGCTACTCCATGCCAAAGAAGGTCTTTGCGTTGGTGGACAGCACCTTTCGCTTGGTCTCCTCGTCCAATCCCTCCGTCGCCTTGTTCGCGACCTCGGTGCTGTGCGGCCAGTTCGTGTCGTTGTGCGGGTAGTCGGTTTCGAACATGAGTTGGTCCTCACCGACCAAATCTAGGATGCGGAAGGCGACCGGATCGCCAAAGGTGGAGAACCACACTCGACCGGGTACCTGGGTGCTCGGCGGCTCGGTCAGCAGGGGATGGATCCCGCCCCACGCTCGCCGGTCCTCCCATACCTCGTCGACCCGCTGCAGGTAGTACGGGATCCAACCCGCTTGCGCCTCGGCGAAAGCGAGCTTGAGGTCGGGGAACTGCTTGAGCTTGCCGGAGAATAGCCAGTCGACCAGGGCGATCGTGCAATTGACCGCCATCAGTGCGCTCGTCACGACATGGGGAGAGTCTGGGGAGGATTTGGTGAGTGAAGAACTCGATCCGATGTGCAGCATGATCCCCACCTGGTTTCGCTCGCAGGCGGCGAAGAACGGGTCCCAGTAACCGCTGTGAATCGACGGCAGGTCGAGACGAGAGGGCAGTTCGGAGAAGCACACGGCGTGCATGCCCTTGGCGGCGACCCGGTCCACCTCCTTCGCGGCCAGTTCGACGTCCCAGAGCGGGATGATGCCGAGCGGAATCAGCCGACCGTTCGAGCTACCGCCCCACTCGTCGATCTGGAAGTCGTTGTATGCCTCGACGCACAGCTTGGCGAGTTCCTTGTCTTTGCCGTACAGGAAGCGTTGACCGCAGAAACGGACGAGCGTATTGGGGAAGCAGGCCGAGGCCTCGATGCCGGCAACGTCCATGTCCGCAAGGCGATCCGCCGGACGGAAGCAGCCGGGTCGCATCTCGTCGTAGGTGATCGGGTCGGTGGTAAGCTCGTCGATTTCGTAGCCGGCGGCCGCACTGATGAGCGGGATGGGAATGACCGCGTCCTCGTAGCGCCAGATGTCCGCGTCCCGGCCCTCGTCGTCCTCGACGAATGCGACGTCGGACGTGACAGACGGATCCATGCGCCCGCGGGTGCGAACGATTCGCGGGCCGATGTCCCGATAACGCTCTGGAAGCCGGCTGGTCCACAGATCGGCCGGCTCCACCAGATGGTCGTCCGGCGAGACGATCAGGATATCTGCACTCAAGGCTGCTCTCCTTCGACAACGGTCCGCGGGCTCGATGTGCGGGGCATGACGGTAAATGAGAATGATCGTTTCCACGGTACCGCATCAAAGGTCGGCTACGCGCCGGGCCTCGCGCGAACCCGTTGCCAGCGACGCCCAGCGAGGGACTGGGAGGGACGCCCGCGGCACCTGCGGGCGTCGATGGGCGCGGTCGAGTCGACAACAAGCGCTTACGCGCAGGGAGAATCAACATACACGTGTAGGTAGATCGCACGTTTTCCGTTCCGGGCGCGTATTCTTACCGCATTATGCCTACGAAGAAGCCTGCCGGTTCCAACCTCGAAACCGGCTTAGAACTAGTTGACAACGACGTCGAGGTGCCCGGCACGTGGCAGCAACGCACGATCGAACGGCGGTTGAGCACCGCCAGAGCGCGTGCCCTGGCCCGCAGTTCGCGGTTTTTGGCCACGGCGCTCGAATTGGTAGAGGAGTCGGGTAAAGCCGATTTCACGATCCAGACGCTCATCGACAGGTCGAATCTGAGCCTGCGGGCGTTCTACCAACACTTCGCCGGTAAAGAAGAACTGATGTTGGCGCTCTACGAGAACGTCACGAGTCAGTTCACCGAGGATATCCGGCAAGATGTTGCAGCGGCCGACGGTCCGATGGAGCAACTCGAGGCATTCTGCCGGGGAGTGCTATCCCGCGCCGAGTCGTCTGAAGCGGTCGGCGGCCGGGTCATGACGATCTATAACCTGAGCCTAGAAATCGAGCGGCCGGACGACTTCGCCAAGGTGTGGGAGCCGCACCTGAAACTGTTGACCAAGATCATCACGTCATGTGCACGTGCCGGACTGGTCCGCACCGACCTGACGCCTGCGCAGCTGACTACGCTGCTGAACACCACACTCACCGCCCTCGCTCAAATTGGGGTGTTCCATCTCGGGGGTAAGAGTCCGAAGCTGACCGAGGATCAACTGTGGGCGTGGTGCAAGCAGGCTGTCTCACCGCCTGCCCAGGACGTCAACGCCAAGCCTGCGCGCAAGGCAGTCCCGCGTGCGAGGTCCTCCAGTCGGGCCGGACGGCCAAAGAAACTAACGGGGTAGACCGAGCCCACGTTGGGCGATGATCGTGCGCTGGACCTCGCTGGTACCCGCATAGATCGTGGTGCCCAACGAGAATCGCAATGAGTGGTCGAACCGCCCGCGTTCGGGGGCGGTCGGCTCCAGGTAGCTGCGTAAGGCGTCGGTGCCGATGAGTTCGAACACGTCCTGACTTGCGCGTTCGAGCGCCTCGGTGCTGAACACCTTCGACATTGGCCCCTCGGCCACCGGTACGTCACCCTGTTCGTGCATCCACACGCACCGCCGTTGCAACAGCATCGACACCTCGGCCTCCATTGCGACGCGGGCGAGCCGGCGCCGGACATCGGTTTTCACGATGGGCGGGGAGGCGTCATCGGCCCTACTGGTGGTGGCCCAATGCTCGGCATGGTCGAGCAACCGAATCAGATGCGGGCCCCAACCGGATGCGTGCTCATCTCGCAAGGACAGACCGAGCACCTGCCATCCGCCATCGACCTCCCCGATTCGCCATTGGTCGCCAATGCGGACATCGCTGTAGAAGGTGATGTTGGTACGTTCTCCGGAAAGGGTCCATACGGCTTGTGCGGCAAAGCCATCGGAGTCACACGGCACCAGAAACATGGTTAGGCCCTGATGTTTGGGCTTGTCCGGGTTCGTGCGCGCGAGTAGGAACACAAAGTCGGCGATGTGACCGTTGGTGGTGAACATCTTGGAGCCGTTGATCACCCACTCATCACCGTCCCGAACGGCCTTGGTGGCGGCCGCCGCGACGTCCGATCCGCATTCCGGCTCGGTGAAGCCGAGGGCGATGGTGATCTCGCCACTGATCGCACCTGCCAGGATGCGATCCTTCAGGGCCGGGGTGCCGACCTCGCGGATGATCGACGCCACCATCCTGGTGGTTTCGGAGAGGTACACCGGTGCGTCGAAACGCATGAGCTCCTCTTTGAGGACCTGGTCATCCCACGCGTTACGGTTCTGCCCACCAAACTCGACAGGCCAGGCAGGCGCAAAATAGCCTTTGCTGACAAGGCCTTTCGCAAACGCATCATCATGCGCGACGCCATTCTTGTAGATGCGCTCCTCGAATTCGGGAGTCAACACGTCCTGAAGGTGGGCGCGGATCGCGTCGCGGTATCTCGCGGTATCTTCATCGAGCTGAAAGTGCATGTGCGTACGCCAATCTGTCGACGAGCATCCCGGACCGTATGAACGGGAATGCTAATCTTTATTTTTGAGAGTAAACATATCCACTCGTGATCGGACGACAACAGTGGACCTGAGCCTAACGGGCGAACAGAGACAGTTGGTGGATTCGTTCGCCGCGCTTTTTGCGCGCGAGTCGACCTCGGAGCGTGTCCGGGCGGCCGAGCCGTTGGGCTTCGATCCCAGGCTGTGGAAAGCGTTACAGGAGACTGGGGCGGTGGAGATGGCGGTTGGTGAGGCGGCCGGCGGATGGGGCGCCTCCGAACTGGAACTTGCGCTGATTGCCGAGCAGTTTGGCCGCGCCGTCGCGTCCGCGCCCATAATTGAAGCGCAGGTCGCCGTGCGTCTGCTGGCCGAGTCCGGTGACGTGGGCGCGGGGCTGCTGAGCACCATTGTCGCCGGTGATCAGCTGGTCACGTTTGCGCCACGCGGCGAGCGCGATGGGCGGTTGAGGTTGGTGCCCGCCGGGGCCGTGGCGGACCATGTGATCGCTCTGGTGGATGGACGACTGTTGGCGGCGCCGATCGCGAAGAACCGCACGGCGGTGAAGAACCTGGGATCAATGCCGCTGGCGGACATATCGATTGAGAACGAGCCCATCGTGCTCGCGGAGGGAGAGCGAGCGGGCCATCTGTTCGACGGCGCTCTTGACCTATGGCTCACCCTCACGGCCGTCGCGTTAGGGGGTGCGGCCAAGAAAGCCGTCGAGATCGGCGTCGACTACGCCAAGCAACGTCATGCCTTCGGAGCCGCAATCGGTAGCTTCCAAGCGGTGTCCCATCCACTGGCAGACAGCGCCACTGCCGCTGACGGAGCGCGGTTGCTGGGACTCAAGGCGGCATGCGCATTTGCCGATGAGCCCCAGCGCGTTCGAGAACTGGCCGCGATGGCCTTCGCATTCGCCTATGAGACGGCCCGGGACGCCACGCGGCGTAGCCTGCACATCCATGGCGGGTACGGGTTCGGCATGGAAGGCGACATCCAGCTGTACTACCGCCGGGTTCGGGGATGGGCGTTGGTCTTCGGCGAGGCCGCCGTCGCATTGGATCGCGTAGCCGATGCGCGCTACGGAGTGGCCGCAGGCTGAACGGAATCACGGGGTGCAAGGATCGCGAAGCTGAGCGTCGCTCGTGCCGCGAGTCGATTTCGACCAATGTCGGAAACGTCAACGCCGACAACGATGTTGCGTTTTCCGGCGCGGACCAGCGTGGCGGTTGCACGCGCAGGTCCTTCGACGATCGGCGCCAGGAAATGGATGGACATGTCAGCGGTGCCCGCACCGCTACCGTCGCCGGCGTACTTGATCGCAAGGCGGCCGCCAGCCACGTCGATGAGCGTGGCGACCAGCCCTCCTTGGAGCGCGCCCCGGATGTTCACCAGGTCCGGTCGGTTGTGCAGCTCAACGACGACCGAGTCATGTGCGTCGACAACGTCGTAGAAGGGCAGCTGGGCGAAGAGGTGGCCCGGGATGGTGACGCTCATTGGGCGTGGCGCCGCGGGTGAGTTGGTGGTCATCCGTGCAGCACTAGACATCGGACCGAACCCGATCTTTGACAGCCAAGACAACCGGGGGAGCGGTGCGCCAGTTCGGCACTCCCTGCTCCTCGCCCGCGGTCGGAAGCTTGTCGTCGCGGATCTGTGCCCAATGGGAATGGTTCAGTTGGTGCAACGCGAAACAGGATTGCAGGGCGTTGTAGAAGCCCATGTTGTCAACTGACTGGTTCACCGATTCCTTGATCAGCAGGGCCGCCATCGTCGGTACCTTTGCGATGCGCCTTGCCATCGCCAGGGTGCGCTCGGCGAGTTCGTCGAGCTTGAATATCTTGCTGACCATCCCGAGCCGGTAGGCCTCCTCGATCTCGATCGCGTCGCCGGTGAGCATCAGTTCCTTCGTGCGCCGCGGTCCGAACTCCCATGGATGCCCGAAATATTCCATCCCGCACATGCCCAACCGCGTGCCCACCACGTCGGCGAAGCGCACGTCTTCGCTTCCCACGATCAGGTCACACGCCCAAATCAGCATCAGTCCGGCCGAGAACACGTCGCCGTGCACCTGGGCGATGGTGATCTTGCGCAGGTTGCGCCATCGCAGGTTGTTTTGGAAGAAGTAGTGCCACTCTTGCAGCATGGTCCTTTCCGCGCCGTCGCGGGTTCCGCCGTTGATCGTCACCGTCGGATGCTGGCCCGGCCCCGGACTGAACTCCGCCCGCGCCTGCTTCGAACCGATATCATGCCCCGACGAGAACATCGGGCCTTCGCCGGCGAGGATGACGACGCGAACGCTGTCATCGGCCTCGGCGCGGGCAAACGCCTCGTCGAGTTCGACCAGCATGCCGCGATTCTGGGCGTTGCGCTGGTCGGGACGGTTTAGCGAGATCCTAACGATCATGCCGTCGTCGAAAGTCTCCCACTTCAAGAACTCGTAATCGCTCACCGTTCGCCTCTTCCCTCGTCTGCTATCGGAAATGGTGTTATCAATATACGAGAAGTGATGTTCTCACAGTTCGGCTCGGTGTCGAGCGGGAAGGGGTGCAGATGGGGCAACGGAAGCCAAGAGTGATTCTGTGGGGCCCCGGCCAGGTCGGCATTTGTGCGCTGCGTGCCCTTATCATGCACCCGGGCCTCGAGCTTGCCGGAGTAGTGGTGCACGCACCGGACAAGGACGGCAAGGATGCCGGCGAGCTTTGCGGGATGCCTGCGACCGGCGTCATGGCCACGCGGGATATCGCAGCCGCGCTGTCGATCGAGGCCGACGTGGTGGCCTACTTCGCTTCGGGTGACTACCGCTATCACGATGCCGCGCAGGACATCGCTCGCTGCCTGCGCGCGGGCAAGCATGTGGTGTGCACCTCGCTGGTGCCGATGTGCTATCCGCCAGCGGCCGACAAGGGAACAGTTGAACTGCTCGCGGCGGCGTGCGAAGAGGGCAACACCAGCTTTTTCAACAGCGGTGTCGACCCTGGCTGGGCGAACGACGTGATCGCGCTGACCATGACCGGCTTCAGCAGTCGTGTCGATACCATCACGATGCTCGAGCTACTTGACTACGCCCCGATCAATCAGCCCGACATCATGTTCGACTTCATGGGGTTCGGGCATACCCCCGACCATCCGGCGCCGCTATTCGACCCCGAGCGTCTCGCCGCATTGTGGGCGCCCATCGTTCACCTGGTCGCCGACGGTGTCGGACTCTCGCTCGACCGCGTCGAAACGACGATCGAAAAGTGGTTGGCGACAGAGCGATACGAGGTTGCATCCGGGTGGATCGAACCGGGAACCATGGGAGGGATGCGATTCAAACTCGCCGGGATGGTCAACGGAGAAGAACGAGTCGTGCTGGAACACGTCACCAGGATGGGCGAAGGGTCTGCGCCGGATTGGCCGCGGCATCCGTCACCTCACGGTGGCTACCGGGTGATCGTCGACGGTTTACCCACCTACACCGTCGACATCGAAATGCATGGGCGCGGTAGCAACATGAGGGGTCTGACTTACGCGACCGTCATGCGCGAACTCAACGCCATCCCCGCTGTGATGGCCGCCCCGTGCGGTTTGCTTTCCACGCTGGATCTGCCGCTGGTCACCGGTCCCATGCGCGGCGGAACCTGGCAAGGCGTCCTGCCCGCGGCGGTGCAGGCGTGAATGACCAACCTCTCCCGCACGTATCGGCGGACTTGTGGGAGGTCATGCGCACCGCCTCGGCCGTGCGGCGCTATCGCGACGAACCTGTCCCGGACGAGGCCATCGACACCTGCCTGCGTGCGGCGAGCTGGGCTCCGTCCGGCGGCAATCAGCAGCCATGGAAGTTCGTCGTTCTGAAATCGCGTGACCTGCGCGACGTTGTCACCGCCGCGGCCCACCAAACGTGGGACGTCATGAGCGAGTTCTATCGGATTTCGATGCCTGAGAACGGGGCTGACGATCCCAAATCACGCGTCCTGCGCACGATGGCCGAGCACATGAGCGTTGGTGGCGCGGCGCCTGTGCTGGTGCTGTTCTGCGTTCAGCCACAGCGAGGAACCACTGAATTACAGCAGGGAGGCTCGATTTTTCCCGCGGTGCAGAACTTCCTACTGGCCGCCCGCGCGCAAGGACTTGGTGCGGCGATCACCCTGTGGCACGGCGCCTGCGAGGACCAGCTGCGGTCCATGGTCGGAATCCCTGACGACTGGAAGATTGCGACCCTGCTTACGGTGGGCTGGCCCACGGGCGGCCACCATCCGGTGCGGCGCAAACCGCTGACAGAGGTTGCGGCGACCGATCATTGGGATGAACCTTGGAGGAAGCAAACGACATGACCGCGCGCACCCCCGAATCTCGCTTCTGAAAGCATTGACCGCTGGCCACCACGATGGTTGCCGCACGTCGCTGGCATCCGCACGGGCCAAAGACATTGCGAGCATTGGGGTCTGGCGCGCAAGGTCATTCACCAGCGACGAGCACGAAGCAGCGCTGAACCAGACGAGCCCGCAACTGCGGATCAATGTGGCGATGCCGACCGCAGCAAGTCGCGTTTCCGGCTCATCAGCACACCGGTACCACTGGATTCAGCGCGGCGTGGTAGGTGCTGAAATCAACTGTCCACCAAACGTTCTTCATGCACCCAGTGCTGGTCCCGAAATTACCCGCTTCTCAGTCAGCTCAGGGGGCACCTACGTGCTGCGGGGCTGCTCATACTCCTTGCATCTCCTCGGACTCATGACGCAGCGGTTGCGGCCATGGTTGGGGAAGGGGTCGAGGCCGCACGCGGCGCGGCCACCAGAACCACCTGCCCAGCAAGGCTGCCAGGGAGGGCGTCATCAGCGACCGGACAATCAGAGTGTCGAACAGCAGGCCGAGACCGATGGTGGTCCCGACTTGTCCGATCACGATGAGTCTGCTTATGGCCATGGACATCATCGTGAAGGCGAAGACCAGGCCGGCGGAGGTGACCACGGAACCGGTGCCGACCATGGCACGGATGATGCCGGTGTTGAGCCCAGCGTGGATTTCCTCTTTCATCCGCGAGACCAGTAGCAAGTTGTAGTCCGATCCCACCGCCAACAGGATGATGACCGTCATCGGCAGCACCATCCAGTGCAGGGGAATGCCGATGATGTGTTGCCACAGCAGCACTGAGAGCCCGAACGAAGCGGACAGGCTCAACACCACGGTTCCCACGATGACCGCCGCGGCGGCCACAGCTCGGGTCAAGATCACCATGATGATGAAGATCAAGATCAGTGCGGCGACGGCAACGATGAGTAGGTCGTAGTTGGCGCCCTTCTGCATGTCGGTGTACATCGCTGCACTTCCACCGAGGTAGATCCTTGATCCCTCCAACGGTGTCCCTTTGATAGCGTCCGCTGCCGCGACTTTGAGCGGCGCGGTGCGCGACGTGCCTTCCTCGGTCAACGGGTCGCCTTGGTGAATGATGGTGAACCGCACGGCGTGGCCGTCCGGGGACAAGAACAGCTTCACGCCGCGCTTGAAATCGGCGTTGTCGAAAGCTTCGGGCGGCAGGTAGAAAGAGTCGTCGTTTTTCGCCTCGTCGAACGCCTGGCCCATGGCCGTGGCGTTGTCCTGCAACGCCATGGTTTGGTCTTGCTGCGCTTTCTGGGCCTGATATTGGTTGAGCATCATCTGTTTCTGGTTTTTCATCGACGCGATCATGGGGGGCATCAGGGCGACCATCTGTGGCATCAACGCGTCCATGCGGTCAAGGTCGGGAACCAGGTCGGAGAGGTCGTCGGACATCGTGCTGATGCCGTCCAGGGCGTCGAACACCGAACGCAACGACCAGCACACCGGGATATCGAAACAATGCTTTTCCCAGTAGAAGTAGCTGCGGATCGGGCGCCAGACATCTTCGAAATCGGCCATGTGATCGCGTAAGTCCTGTACGTCCCCGCTGGTCTTCTTCATCTTGGTCGCCATGTTGTGGGTGACGCCGGCCAGTTGCTGGGTGATGGCCTGCATTTTCTCCATCGAGTCGATGCTGACCTGCATGTCGTCGGCCTGTTTGAGGGTGTTTTGCAGGACGGTCTGTTGGTAGTCGTTGTTCATCACCTGGCCGGTGCTGTTCATGCTGATGTTGTAGGGGATCGAGGTGTGTTGGATCGGCCGACCCTCGGGCCGCGTAATGGTTTGCACCTGGGCGATACCGTGCACCCGCACAAGGGCTTTGGCGATCTTGTCGATCACCAGGAAACTGGCGGGGTTACGCAAATCGTGATCGGCTTCGACCATCAACAGATCGGGATTCATCTTCGCTTGGGAGAAGTGGCGATCCGCGGCCGCATAGCCGACGTTCGCCGGGACGCTAGCGGGTAGATAGATGCGGTCGTTGTAGGTGGTGTGGTAGCCGGGCAGCGTCAGCAAGCCGACCAGCGCGATCAGGATCGCGCAGATCAAGATGGCTCCGGGCCAGCGCACCGTCGCCGCACCGATACGCCGCCATCCCCGTGGCTGGGTCATGTGTTTGGGATCGAGGAGCCGGCCAAAGCGACTGGCCACCGCGATCAGCGCCGGCCCGAGTGTCAACGCCGCAGCGACCACGATCGTCATGCCGATCGCCAAAGGTATCCCCATGGTCTGGAAGTACGGCAGACGGGTGAAGCGCAAGCAGAAGGCCGCCCCGGCAATAGTCATTCCCGACGCCAGCACGACATGGGCTGTGCCGTGAAACATGCTGTAATAAGCGGCTTCTCGGTCCTCGCCCAGCCGACGCGCTTCTTGGTATCGGCCGATCAGGAAGATGGCGTAGTCGGTGGCCGCGGCGATCGCCAGCGTCACTACCAGGTTGGTCGCAAACGTCGTCAGGCCGAAAACCTTGAAATAGCCAAGGAACGCCACCAATCCGCGCGCGCCAGCCAATTCCAGTAGCACCATCACCAGCACGATGCCCACCGTGACCACCGACCGGTAGACGAGCAGCAGCATCGTGATGATGACGGCAAAGGTGAGCAGCGTGATCACCTGCATGCTCTTGTCGCCGGTCTCATTTTGATCGGCGCTCATTGCCGCAGGACCGGTCACAAAGGCCTTGACGCCCGTCGGTGCGGGCACGCTGGCGATGACGTGGCGCACCGCCTCCACCGACTCGTTGGCCAGTGCTTCTCCCTGATCTCCGGCGATGTAGACCTGCACGTAGGCGGCCTTGCCGTCGACGCTTTGCGCCGCAGCAGCGGTGAACGAATCACCCCAGAAATCCTGCACGTGCTGGATATGCTTCGGGTCAGCCCGCAGCTCGTGCACCACGCGGTCATAGAACTGGTGGGCGTCGGCACCCAGCGGTTTGTCGCCTTCGAGCACGATCATCACCGAGCTGCTCGTGTCGTACTCGTGAAACACCTTGCCCACCCGCTTGGTGGCGATCATCGACGGCGCATCGTTGGGACTCATCGACACCGCGCGGGTCTTGCCGACAACTTCCAGTTGGGGCACAACGGTATTGAGAACTACGACGACCGCGACCCAGGCCAGGATGATCGGCACCGCCAGCACCCGGATCGTGCGGGGTATCCCGGGGCGCGACGCGTGGCGGGCGGCCGGGATGGGCTCGGTCTGGGTTTGGTCCATCAGGGTGCTCATGCTGACTTCACCAAGCAGAAGGTCATGGCATTCACACCGGCCGCCGATCGTTCGTCCTTGACCTCGTGATCAACGGTGATCCGGCAGGCAATCGAGGCACCGTCGCCCTGGGCAAGCAGATTGGGCGATGCCGCCGGTGCGGTGGTCTGCAGCGTCAACGACCACGGCAGCATCACGTCCGGGGCGCGCTGCGGCTTCCCGTCGAGGTCGAGGTAATTGATGACCGCCCTGGCCGCCGGGCCGAACACCTCGTAGGTGACGACCTTGGGGTTGAAGTCCGCCGCGCTGTCAGAACTGTTGGGCGCCACCAAGATGGGGTTGGAGCCAAAGACCGCACGCAACTTCGACACCGCGACGCCACCGACCGCGACTGCCACCACGATGAGCAGCGGCAGCCACACCCGCCGCACGAGTCCGACCGTCGCATTCACCGCCGGCACCCGGCGCGTGACTCGCCTTGCGCCCATCGCCTAGCACCGGGGTGTTCGGGCGGGGTCGCGCTCGGGCCCGACGGGATGGTGTGAACTCGAGTCGCATCGGAAGGGGCAATCAACTGCGGGCCTTTCGGCGAAAATGCGGCCAGCGCGAAGTGGATGACCGACGACGACGTGGGGGAGCAAGAGGTAACCTATCCGCCTAAGTGGATGAAGTCAATCCGCTTCTGTGGGACGGTGGTCACATCGGCACGCGGGGTCGATACCTCGACCGGCGCGCGCGTCGGCACCTGGTTCCAATCGTCAGGGTTGAGTCAGGGTTCTCGGGATCCGTTGGCGCTCATGGGTACGATGCTGTCGGCAACAAGGTAAGGCTCGTATGCCGTGGATGACTATGGCTCGCCCGTCATACGCGCTCGGAGACGATCGGTCGGGTGCCTGGTCAGGTAGACGCTGCGGGATACCAGGTGCGCATCGCGGCGTCGAGCTGTTCGTCATCGAGCGCTTCGACGGTCATCGGTTTCTGTCCCCTGCGGTGGCGCAGACCGTCGAGGAGGATCTGCACATATCGCCGCCACAGTTCCGGCTCGATATGGCCGGCGTACTCGCTGACCGTACCCGCGATCAGGCCCAAGAACGGCATGTCGTTAGGTGAGATGTCCGGGCGCAAATAGCCGTCGTCCTTGGCCCGCTCAACGAGTTTCGTCACTGTAGGGGTCAGTCGCAGCCGCGAAGCCTCGACGCGGTCACCCCCGTAGGCCTTGCTGAATACGGCTTCCCGCAACCCCCGGTCGGTTGCGGTGAGCTCGCATAACTGCTCCACGAACCACACGAACCCTCGCCACGAGTTCTTTTCTTGCAGCGCGGACTCGGCGAGTGCCGTGATCTGATCGATGCCATCTTCAAAGATCGCCTCGACCAGCTCGTCTTTGGTGGCAAATCTCCGATAAACGGTGCCCACCCCGACACCGGCGTGGTGCGCGACGTCATTGAGAGTCGCCTCGAGCCCTCTCGAAGCGAAGAGGTCTCGGGCAGCCTCAACCACCCGCTGGCGATTGCGCTCAGCGTCCTTGCGCAGCGGGCGGCACGGCCCGCACCCCGACGGCACGTCCTCAGTGTAATCTCCGGCATACTCCAGCGAAACGGATGTGAAATATCCGCTCTGGGTGGGAGCGCTCCTGCCTACGAAATGATCAAGAGCGCAGACGTGATGAGCATGACGGCGGCGGTGACGCCGTGGACTCCCCAGGCGACCGACCCCGAGCCGCCGTTGCGCAGCACGATCGACGCGTCAGCCAGCGGAATGATGGTGGCGGCCAGCATCACCCAGCCCACCAGGTGAGTTGCGCCCGCGGCCAACAGGATGATGACGAACAATCCGGTGGCGATGTCACGTATGCCCTTGACGCTCAAGTAGGCGCCAGCGGCCGGCCGGTCCAGATCTGGCAGCACACCGTAGCCAGCGGCGGCGACACGGGGCGAGACCATAAATCGCGCGCCGATGAAGATGATGCCCGCGGCTAGCAGTCCGGCCAGGACGTAGCCGATGGTGGTGGTGATGGACATGTAACGGACTCCCGGGTTTGCGTCAGTGGATTGGTGAAAACGGTGTCGGGTCAAGCAGTATCGTCTGGACACCGACGATGTCGCCGGCGTCGAAGCCGGCCATGTCGGCAGCGAATTCGGAACTGGTCATGATCTGCCGCGTGAGTTTGTTCGGGGTCGGCCCCCGCTGGGTAGCCGATAGGCGCGATGAGGCGAGATGCGCCGCTGCGCTCGGTTCACACGCCATGGGTAGTGACACCGAACGACTTGAATGTCCTCAAGTGGCGGGCCCAGTGAAACCAGTCCTCCTTCAATCTATTTCGTCTTTGCCGCGGCTATGCGGGTGCTTTAAAACATCAGCGCCACGCACAGGGCGCTCACCGCCAGACCCTGTAGCACGGCGCGGGGGCCGATGATGCAATCCCATTTGGCTTGCAGCGCACGCCCGTCCGGCAGGTCCTGTCCGGTATCGGCGGCCGCGGTCAATTGTCGATTGATGGGGGCGCTCACCCGCGTGTAGAGGACGATCCAGACCAACAGCGCGATCAGGGCGGCGGCCGCGGCGATCGCCTGTGGCCAGTGCGAGGCCGCCGCTGCGAGAGCCGCGGTTGCCGCGGTGGCCAGAACGCCGAGTACGCCTGGCACCGGCATTCGCCGATCTCCGTATCGATGCACGCTTCCTGTCACCGCAACCAGGGCGCGATCGTCGACCGCGGCCAGGGCCGGACGCAGCACCATCGCGCAGAACACATCGGTGCCGTAGACCACAGCGGTGCCGAGCAGTGCGACCAGGGCGGCGGCGCGGGCGATCAAGTCCAAGGTCATGTCAAAACTCCGCTCCGTGGTTTGTGTTAGCAACGCTAACCCTGGGACTGCACCCGTGTCAATAGCAGTGCTAGAAGTTCTAGCCATGCTATCTTCTTTGCATGGGCATCGAGGACCGCCGTGAGCGGGAGCGTGCCGCGCGCCGGCGGCTGATTGTCACGACGGCTCGCAACCTGGCCGAGGCAGACGGCTGGGATGCCGTCACGACCCGTCGGCTGTCCACCGAGATCGAGTACAGCCAGCCGGTGTTGTACAAGCACTTCACCGGCATGGAGCAAATCGCCGAGGCCGTCGCCATCGACGGCTTCGGCGAACTCGCCGACGTCATTCGAGCCGCTCGCTCCGATGGCGGCTCGGACAGCGAAGCCCTGGGCCGAATCGCGCAGGCCTACCTCGACTTTGCGCGCGCCAACCCGGCGGTGTACGACGCGATGTTCACTCGCGCGACCACCCTGCGCTTCGCCGCGCCGGACACACCGCCGCAGTTGACGACGGCGTTCGATGCGCTGCGCCAAGCGGTTCGACTCGTGGCTGATGAGCATGACGCCGATACGCTCACCGAAGTGTTCTGGGCCGCGCTGCACGGCCTGGTGATACTCAGCCGCACCGGTCGGTTGCGCCCAGACCACGACGCGGAGCGTCTCCAACTGCTGGTCAAGGAGTTCGCCGGCAGACACGAAACGGTCGACTAAGCAACGCCTCCGCGCCGTGCGCCTCGGCCGACACTCTTCAAGCAGTCCTCACCACGGCAGCGCACCGTCGCGGTTGGCGAAAGTGCCGGTCGGGCCGTCCGCGCCAAGCTGTGCCACGCGCACGATCGCCTCGGCGCCTTCGGTCACCGTCTGCGTACCGGTGTTGCCGTTGAGGTCCGTCTTTGTGAACCCGGGATCGACGGCGTTGATCCGGATGTGCGGGAGCGCCTTGGCGTACTGCACGGTGACCATGTTCAGCGCCGCCTTCGACGCCGGGTAGGCCACCCCCGGATAGAAGTCCGCCGGCGCGGACGAGAGCAGGGTCAGCGACCCCAGGCCGCTGCTGACGTTGACCACCACCGGCGCGGCAGACCTCTGCAGCATTGGTAAAAATGCGTGTAACACCCGGACCGTACCAAAGACATTCGTCTCGAACGTCTTTCGCATCACGTCGGCGGTCACGTCCCGGCACCGACCTGACGATCATGCTCTACACCGCCGAACCCGGCACGGAGGACGCCGAGCGGCTGGCGCTGCTGGCGGTCATCGGCGCCCAATCGCTCGTGGGCTAGCTCGTCGGCGCCAAGGCGGCCCCCGGGCGCGATCGAGCGCATCCAATCCATCGGATGCCATCGCCAATGCTTCAATCTCGAAGCATCGTGACGACGATCACAGTCGTTACGGAAATCGCTTCGATGTCGAAGCGGTTACTACCGACATAGCTGCTTCGAATTCGAAGCAAATGACAAAGGAGAAGATCATGAAAGCCGTGCGATACCACCGTTATGGCAGTAGCGACGTTCTGCAGTACGAGGAGGCCCCGCGACCGGTGCCAGGACCACAGCAGGTGCTGGTGAAGGTGGCCGCCACCTCGTTCAACCCGGTCGATGCCGGCATCCGCGGGGGCTATCTGTCTGAGGTGTACAAAATCAGCTTCCCGCACGTCCCCGGCGTCGATGTGGCCGGGACGATAGCCGAAATCGGTGGGCAAGTGCAGGGGTGGAGAATCGGCGATGCGCTCGTGGCCTTTCTGCCGTTGGATGCCGATGGCGCTGCGGCCGAGTACGCGCTCGCGCCGGTCGAGTCCGTGGCCGCCGCGCCGCGAACGGTGCCTCTCGCCGACGCCGCCGCGCTACCGGAGGCCGGATTGACCGCGTGGCAGGCACTGTTCGAGATCGCCGGGCTGACCGCGGGGCAGACGGTCCTGATCAACGGTGCCTCCGGCGCGGTCGGCGGCTATGCAGTTCAGCTGGCCAAGCAGGCCGGAGCCGTCGTCACCGCGACCGCTAAGCCGCACGACGCCGACCGTCTGCGCGGCTATGGCGCCGACCGGATCGTCGACTACATCGACTACACGCACGTGCCGATCACCGTCGACGGAGCGCCATTCGACGTGGTACTCAATCTGGTCTCCACCACCCCAGAGCAGACCGAAGCCCTCATCCACGTCGTCGCCGACGGCGGTTTCCACGTCGGCACCATGGTTTCGGGGCCGGAACATCCCGGCCGCGGCGTCCGCACGCAGCGGGTCTTCGTGCGCAGCGAAGCTGAGCAGCTCGCAAGCCTGGTCGGCCGCGTCGACGCCGGGCAACTGCACATTGAGGTCGCCGACCGTCGCGGCCTGGATGAGGCCGCGGCCGTGCACGCCGAATCCGACGCCGGCCGGCTGCGCGGCAAGACCATCCTCCTGCCCGCCGGGCAGTAGACCGCTGGCGCAACCATTCAGGGCGGGTAGACCGGGGCTATGGTTCCGGTCTATCCGCATGCCCCCGGGTCGCCGCCGTCCCCGACAGACGCCTGGTGAGAGGAGTTGTGCGGCCGTGTCTTTCACGCTCGGTCGATGGTGGCCGCCGGGGGAAGGCTACCAGCGGTGGCGAAACCCAGACACTTCGATGTCGAAACACTAGAATCCGAGCATGGCCGAAGCCCTCAACCCCAACCAACTGCGGGCCTACTTTGCCCTGATGGAGGCGGTGAGCCTGCTGCAATATGCGGTGCGCGAACAGTTGCAGGCCGAGGGAGGACTGAGCTACGTGCAGTTCGAGATTTTGGCCAAGCTCGCTGACGCCCAACGGAAGCTCACCATGACCGAGTTGGCCGACGGCGTGGTGTACAGCCGCTCCGGCCTGACCCATCAGGCAGGGCTATTGGAAAAGCAGGGGCTCATCACTCGCGGGGTTTCCCCTGACGACCAGCGCGCCACGGTGGTGGACATCACCAAGAAGGGCCGGGCCCGTGTTGCCAAGGTCCTGCCCGGTCACATCCAAGTCGTGCGAGACCTGCTGTTCGACTCGCTGTCCGCCCGCGAGGTGCGAATCCTCGGCGACATGATGACCAGTGCCCGCGACCATATGCGTGCTCGGCCGCCCCGCTCGGCCGCCCCACGCAATCGGGTCACAAAGGGGCACAGCTAGTGCGCGGTGGCGATTCCCTCCCGCATCCCCCGACGGACCTGCTGCCTCGCGACCGGACCATCGGTCGAAGCGCTCTGGTCGCAGTGACAACTGAGGCCACCGAACGGATCGGGCTCACCGCCAAGGCCCGGATCGGCGCCGGCCGTCGTCGCCGCCGAAGCGCCGAACACCACGATCAGGGCGGCGCACATCACCGCTTTCATACTGAAAGACAATGGGTTTCGGGTCGGCGTGGGGTGCCGAGCGGTGTGGTGTGGCTTGGGCATGTTCATGACGAGTTCCTTTGCGGTCGAAGAGCTTGTCCACCCTTTGACGTTGTGATGACCGATTCGGTGCCCTAGCCGGCCACCGGAGAATGCGGAATCAGCGAGACGCGCATGCCGATGCGTTGAACGGCGCCCTCCGATTCGCGTCCGACCATGCCACCCAATGGCAGCTTGGACACCGCGGTGCCGGATGATGCCGCGGGTGCGGCGGCCCACCCGCCCGGCATGACACCGCCGCCCAGCGCCGGCAGCGGGGCGACGGACGAAACCGTCGTCGCCCAACTCGGGGGTACGGACAAGGTGCTCAGCGAGCCGGCTTGGCCCACGCTCGCCGCGGCGCCCTGGCCCAGTCCCGCCAGCGGCTCGAGGCCTCCCACGCCGGCCGCGGCGCTGGCCCCTCCCATGCCGGATATGCCCTGGGCGCCCTCGGCCCCCAGGATGGAACCGGCGCCCGCTTCGTCCAATGCCAAGCCCTGGTAATCCAAATCGAGGCCGTAGAGGTCGATGCCGATTCCACCACCGTC
>NZ_QMEU01000059.1 GCF_003284975.1 Mycobacterium colombiense | reverse complement strand
GCCGAGGTCGTCGCCATGCTGCGGCTCATCGCCGATCCGACGGCCGGCGCGGCGGCGATGCGGGTGCTCACGGGTTCGCGCTGGCGCCTGGGCGCGCGTGACCTCGCGGCGTTGTGGCAGCGCGCGCGGGCACTGGACGGGGGTGTGCCGGTGGCCGACGCCTGCTCGCCCGAGTCGATCGCGAGCGCGGCCGACCCCGACGCGGACACCGTGTGTCTGGCCGACGCGATCGCCGATCCCGGTGCGGCCGAGGCATATTCGGCCGCAGGGTATCAACGCATCACGGCGCTGGCCGCCGAACTGAGCGCCCTGCGCGCCCACCTCGGCCATCCGCTCGGCGACCTCGTCGCCGAGGTGCGCCGGGTGCTGGGCATCGACTGCGAGGTCCGGGCCGCGGCTGGGGTCGGGGCCGGCTGGGCCGGCACCGAGCACCTGGACGCGTTCGCCGACGTCGTCGCCGCGTACGCCGAACGCACCGACGCCGCAACCGGGCCCGCTGACGGATCGACGGCCACGTCGGTGACCGGCCTGCTGGCCTACCTAGACGTGGCCGAGTCGGTCGAAAACGGCCTGGCGCCGGCACCATTGGCGGTCGCCCGCGACCGCGTCCAAGTGCTCACCGTGCACTCGGCGAAGGGGCTGGAATGGCAGGTGGTGGCGGTGGCCCACCTGTCCGGTGGCACCTTCCCGTCCACGGCGTCGAAGAGCACCTGGCTCACCGATGCCGGCGAGCTACCCCCGCTGTTGCGCGGCGACCGCGCCGCCGCGGGCGCCCTGGGCATCCCGGTGATGGACACCTCGGACGTCACCAACCGAAAGCAGCTGTCGGACAAGATCTCCGAGCACCGCCGCCGGCTCGAGCAGCGGCGCATCGACGAGGAGCGGCGGCTGCTCTACGTCGCCATCACCCGCGCCGAGGACACCCTGCTGGTGTCCGGGCACCACTGGGCGGTCACCGGCATCAAGCCGCGCGGCCCGTCGGACTTTTTGTGCGAGATCAAGGCCGTCATCGACGATTCGGCCGCGGCCGGCGACCCGTGTGGAACGGTGGAGCACTGGGCGCCGCCACCCGCCGACGGTGAGCTAAATCCACTGCGCGACAACGTCATCGAGGCGGCGTGGCCGCCCGACCCCCTGGCCGAGCGTCGCAACGACGTCGAGCGCGGGGCGGCACTGGTGGCTCAGGCGCTGCGCGCCGGCGCGACCGAAACCGGCATCGACGTGGACGGCTGGGCCGCCGATGTCGATGCCCTGCTCGCCGAGCGTGCCCGGTTGGTGCAGCCGCCGCCGCTCGCCCTGCCCGGCCAATTGTCGGTCAGCTCCCTGGTCGGCCTGGCGCGCGACCCAGCGGGCACGGCGCAGCGCCTGAGGCATCGGCTGCCGTCGCGTCCCGAACCGCATGCGTTGCTGGGCAATGCCTTTCACGCATGGGTGCAGAAGTTCTACGGCGCCGAGTGCCTGTTCGATCTGGGTGACCTGCCCGGTGCGGCGGATTCCGACGTCGGCGACAGCGCGGAACTGGCCGCCTTGCAGCGAGCGTTCACCGAATCACCCTGGGCTACAAGGACTCCCGTCGCCGTGGAGGTGCCGTTCGAAATGCCGATCGGTGACACGCTGGTGCGGGGGCGCATCGACGCGGTCTTCGCCGATCCCGATGGTGGGGCCACCGTGGTCGACTGGAAAACCGGTGAACCGCCGCACGGGCCGGAGGCAATGCGGCAGGCCGCCGTCCAGCTCGCGGTGTATCGCTCGGCCTGGGCGGCGCTGGCCGGCGTCCCCGAATCGTCGGTGCGCACCGCCTTCTACTACGTGCGCGCCGGCGCCACGGTGATTCCCGACGAGCTGCCGAGCGACGCCGAGGTCGCGGACCTACTGTCGGATCCCGGCGGTGTCGGCCGCGTCGGGGTGTGACCTGCGCCGCCCGAGTATTGGGGACGCTGTGGCCGTGGTTACATAAGACCCGTGCGTGTCTCGTGCGCAGAAGTGCAGCCGGTGACGGGCCGCCGTGGGCAACGGTAGGTCCCGAAAGCGCAGCGGTCTGGACGAAACGCTGACCACTCAGCGCGGTCACCAGCTGATCGGCGTGGTGCGCATCCCTGAGGATCATGCGAGTCCGATTCGCGTCATCACCCGTCGCCTGGCCATCGCGCTGGTGGTGCTGCTGGCCGCGGCGGTCATCGTCTACCTGGACCGCACCGGTTACCGCGACGTGCGCAACCAACCGCTGACGTTTCTGGACTGCGTGTACTTCTCCGCGGTCTCCCTGTCGACGACCGGGTACGGCGACATCACTCCGTACACCGAAACCGCACGCCTGGTGCACACCCTGATCTTCACCGCGTTGCGGATCGCGTTCCTGGCCGTGCTGGTCGGCACCACGCTCGAAGTGCTCTCCGAGCGGTCTCGCCAAGGGTGGAAGATTCAGCGTTGGAGGAGCAGAGTGCGCAACCACACCATCGTGATCGGCTACGGCACCAAGGGAAAGACGGCGGTCGCCGCCATCCTCGGTGACGAGACCGCCCAGGCCGAGGTCGTCGTCGTCGACACCGATCGGGGCACGCTCGAGCACGCCGAGAGCGCGGGCCTGGTCACCCTGCACGGCGACGCCACCAAAGCCGATGTGCTGCGGCTGGCCGGCGCCCAGCACGCGGCGTCCATCGTGGTCGCCACCAGCCGCGACGACACCGCGGTGCTGGTGACGCTGACGGCGCGCGAGCTGGCACCCAACGCCAAGATCGTCGCCTCGATCCGGGAGACCGAGAATCAGCACCTACTGCAGCAGTCCGGCGCGAACTCGGTGGTGGTCTCCTCGGCCACCGCCGGCCGGCTGCTGGGGCTGGCCACCACCACGCCCAGCGTTGTGGACATGATCGAGGATCTGCTGACCCCCGACGCCGGGCTGGCCATCGCCGAGCGTGAAGTGGAACAGACCGAAGTCGGCGGATCGCCGCGGCACCTGCGCGACATCGTGCTCGGTGTCGTGCGCGACGGCCACCTGCTGCGCATCGGCGCACCCGAGGTGGATGCCATCGAGGCCAACGACCGACTGCTCTACATCCGAAACGCCGACCACTGATGGCGATCTCGGACTTTCAGCTGCGCAGCGTCCCGTTGTTGTCGCGGGTGGGCGCCGACCGCGCCGATCAGCTGCGCACCGACGTCGAGGCCGCCACCGCCGGCTGGGCGGAGGCGGCGCTGCTGCGGGTGGATTCGCGCAACCAGGTGCTGGCCGCCAACGGCCGGGTGGTGCTCGGCGCGGCCGCCGAAATCGGCGACAAGCCGCCGTCGGAGGCGGTGTTCCTGGGGCGCCTGGAGGACGGCCGGCACGTGTGGGGCATCCGCGGCGCGCTGCAGGCCCCCGACGATCCCGGCGCGCACGCCGAGGTGGTGAACCTGCGCAGCCTCGGCCCGATCTTCGACGACACCAGCAGCCAGCTGGTGTCCGCGGCCGTCGCGCTGCTGAACTGGCATGAGAAGGCCCGTTTCAGCCCCGAGGACGGGTCGCCGACGCGGCCGGCCCGGGCGGGCTGGGCACGAATCAACCCGGTGACCGGTCACGAGGAGTTCCCGCGCATCGACCCGGCGGTGATCTGCCTGGTCCACGACGGCGGTGACCGCGCGGTGCTGGCCCGCCAGGCGGTGTGGCCGGAGCGGATGTTCTCGCTGCTGGCCGGGTTCGTCGAGGCCGGTGAGTCTTTCGAGGTGTGCGTCGCCCGCGAGATCCGCGAGGAGATCGGGCTGACCGTCCGCGACGTGCGCTACCTGGGCAGTCAGCCGTGGCCGTTCCCGCGCTCGCTGATGGTCGGTTTCCACGCCGTCGCCGACCCGGCCGAAGAGTTCTCCTTCAACGACGGCGAGATCGCCGAGGCGGCCTGGTTCACCCGCGATGAGGTGCGCGCCGCGCTGGCGGCGGGGGACTGGTCCAGCTCGTCGGAGTCGAAACTGCTATTGCCCGGGTCGATCTCGATCGCCCGCGTGATCATCGAATCCTGGGCCGCGCTCGACTGAGCGGGCCTAGCTGCCGGTCTCGGCCAGCTTCGCCTTCACCTCGGCGGCGCTCGGGTTGGTCAGCGTCGACCCGTCGGCGAACTTGACCGTCGGGACCGTCCTGTTGCCGCCGTTGACCGAGCTGACGAAATCAGCGGCCGCCGCGTCGTGCTCGATGTCGACCGCCTCGTAGGGAATTCCGTTGGACTTGAGCACCGTCATCAGCCGGTGGCAGTAACCACACCAGGAGGTCGTGTAGACGGTGAGCGGGGCAGAGGTCATAGCTGGTTAACGTAGCCCGGCGACGATGCATTCCGTGCCGGGGGTACCGCCCAGCCGCGCAGCGGCGAGGGGGACGGGATGCGGAGGAGCGGGCGATTGGATGTAGCCCGGCGACGATGCATTCCGTGCCGGGATGCGGAGGAGCGGGCGGTTGGATGTAGCCCGGCGACGATGCATTCCGTGCCGGGGGTACCGCCCAGCCGCGCAGCGGCGAGGGGGACGGGATGCGGAGGAGCGGGCGGTTGGATGTAGCCCGGCGACGATGCATTCCGTGCCGGGGGTACCGCGGAATCCGGCGACTCGCCGGGGCGACACGCCAGGCCGCCGATCAAGGTGTGGCGATGCGCCGGGTTTGTCGGCGACCGCTGCCAAGATGGACGCCATGCCGACGGTCGCCGATCCCTTGACAGCCGGGCTGGACGACGAGCAGCGCGAGGCCGTGCTGGCTCCCCGCGGCCCGGTGTGCGTGCTTGCCGGCGCCGGCACGGGAAAGACGCGCACCATCACGCACCGCATCGCCCAGTTGATTGCCAGTGGTCACGTCGCGGCGGGCCAGGTGCTGGCCGTCACGTTCACCCAGCGGGCGGCGGGGGAGATGCGCTCGAGGTTGCGGATGATCGACGCCGCGGCGGGCGAGGACACCACCGTCGGCGCAGTCTCGGCCCTGACGTTCCACGCGGCCGCCCACCGACAGCTGCGGTATTTCTGGCCGCGTGTGGTCGGCGACACCGGCTGGCAGCTGCTGGACAGCAAATTCGCCGTCGTCGCCCGGGCGGCCGCCCGCGCCCGGATCAACGCCAGCAGCGACGACGTGCGCGACCTGGCCGGCGAGATCGAGTGGGCCAAGGCGTCGCTGATCGGGCCGGAGGAATACCCGGCCGCGGTGGCCGCCGCCGCGCGCGACATCCCGCTGGACGCCGCGCGGGTCGCCACCGTCTACGCCGCCTACGAGGCCCTCAAATCCCGCGGCGACAACGTCACCCTGCTCGATTTCGACGACCTCCTGCTGCACACCGCCGCCGCGATCGAAAACGATCCCGCCGTGGCCGAGGAGTTCCGGGATCGCTACCGCTGCTTCGTGGTCGACGAGTACCAGGACGTCACGCCGTTGCAGCAGCGGGTGCTGACGGCGTGGCTGGGCGATCGCGACGACCTGACCGTGGTGGGCGACGCCAACCAGACCATCTACTCGTTCACCGGGGCCTCGCCGCGGTTCCTGCTCGACTTCTCCCGTCGGTTCCCTGACGCCACCGTGGTGCGCCTGGAGCGCGATTACCGCTCCACCCCGCAGGTGGTGTCGTTGGCCAACCAGGTGATCGCCGCGGCGCGCGGCCGCGTCGCCGGCAGCAAGCTGCACCTGGTGGGCCAGCGGGCGCCGGGTCCGGCGCCCTCGTTCCACGAGCATCCCGACGAACCGGCCGAAGCCGCCGCGGTCGCGGCGTCCATCAAGCGGCTCATCGAATCCGGCACCCCGCCGTCCGAGATCGCGGTGCTGTACCGCGTCAACGCGCAATCGGAGATCTACGAGGAGGCGCTGACCGAGGCCGGCATCGCCTATCAGGTTCGCGGTGGCGAGGGGTTCTTCAACCGTCAGGAGATCAAGCAGGCCCTGCTGGCGCTGCACCGGGCGGCCGAGCGCGGCCCAGCAGGCCCGTTGCCCGACGTGGTGCGCGCGGTGCTGGAACCGCTGGGGCTGACGGCCGAGGAACCGGTGGGCGCCCGGGCCCGCGAGCGCTGGGAAGCGCTGACCGCTTTGGCCGAGCTGGTGGACGACGAAGTCGCCCAGCGTCCGCAGCTCGACTTGCCCGGGCTGATGGCCGAACTCCGGATGCGCGCCGACGCCCGGCACGCACCGGTGGTGCAGGGCGTCGCGCTGGCGTCGCTGCACGCGGCCAAGGGGCTCGAGTGGGACGCGGTGTTCCTGGTCGGGTTGGCCGACGGCACGCTGCCCATCTCGCACGCGTTGGCGCACGGCGCCGAAAGCGAAGCGGTCGAGGAGGAACGCCGGCTGCTCTACGTCGGAATCACCAGGGCTAGAACGCATTTGGCGCTCAGCTGGGCGCTGGCCCGCAGCCCGGGCGGGCGCCAGGGGCGCAAGCCGTCACGGTTCCTCAACGGCATCGCACCCCAGGCGCGGGCCGACGCGGCGCCCAACAAGTCTCGGCGCACCCGCGGCACCGCGACCCGCTGCCGGATCTGCAACCACAACCTGACCACCCCGGCGGCCGTCATGCTGCGGCGCTGCGAGACCTGCGCCGCCGACATCGACGAGGACCTGTTGCTGCGGCTCAAGGCTTGGCGGCTCGACATCGCCAAGGAGCAGAAGGTGCCCGCCTACGTCGTCTTCACCGACAACACGCTGATCGCCATCGCCGAGCTGCTGCCCGACGACGAAGAGGCGCTGATCGCGATCCCGGGCATCGGCGCACGCAAGCTGGAACAGTACGGGCCCGACGTGCTGGAGCTGGTCCGCGGCCGCTGACCGGTAAACCCGCAGGTCAATAAATCGGTTGTGGTCATCCGCGGTGACCGTTTACCCTCGAAGCGCACAACTCGGCACCACGGAAGTCGGCATTACGGGAAGGGGGTGGGCACGATGATCAACGACGCTTTCGGTGTAGGCGTGGCCCGCGCGGCGTTCGACGCTGCCACCACCCATGCCGCACACGCCGCCTCGGCGGCCGCGCGTAAGCATCGCGCCGCCGCCGCGACCGACGCGTCCGTACAAGTCGGGGGCCCACCGAAGGCAAGCTAAGCACCAGCCCGGTTTTATCCCCAGATGGCCACGGACCCGAAGTCACCAGGATCCGTGGCCATAGTTGTTCAGCAGACAACTTCCTGACCTGGTCCGGATCACTCCCAACGGACGCCCAACCCAGATCAGGAAGTAGGTGGTAGCACATGTCGGCACCGACAGTCCCCAGACAATCCCTGCCGTGTCACGTCGGAGATCCCGACCTGTGGTTCGCCGACACCCCGGCCGATCTCGAGCGGGCCAAGACGCTGTGCACCGGCTGCCCGGTCCGCCGCCAGTGCCTGGCGGCCGCACTGGAACGGGCCGAGCCCTGGGGCGTGTGGGGCGGCGAGATCATCGACCGCGGCTCGGTCCTGAGCTTCAAACGGCCCCGCGGACGCCCGCGTAAAGACGACGGAGCCGCCGCCTAGGGCGCAGCGGCTAGATGACCGCGTTGTCGGGTTCGGCGAAGCCGGGCACCAGTTCTTCGGACAGCGCCTTGATCGGCACGTGGGCGTCGAGCTGACACAGGATCGCGGCCACCGACATGATCACCCGCATCGGGATCACCAGCTTGGGCGGCAGATCCATCTGCCGGGCCGTGCGGATCTGCGACACCGACCGGTCGATCTCGATGGCGGACATCTTCTGCAGCCACTTGCGGGTGTAGTGGAAGACTTCGACCTCGACGGGTTCGACGTACTGGCGCAGCATGTCGTCGATGTCGCGCACCGACACCTGCTGGCCCTTCTGGATGAAGCCGGCCTTCTCCATCGTCGGCAACAACTCGTCGTAGTTCTTGTCGCGGGCCAGCCGGATGCTCATACCGAGCTCGACCGGCAGGCCGTCGGGCAGCGCGGCCACGGCGCCGAAGTCGATCACGCCCATGCGACCGTCGGGCAGCAGCATGAAGTTGCCGGGGTGGGCGTCGCCGTGCAGCATCCCCAGCCGGCGCGGCGCGTCGAAGGTGAGCTCGAGCAGGCGGGTGCCCATCAAGTCGCGCTGCTCGACGGTGCCGTGCCGAATGATCTCGGCCATCGGGGTGCCCTGCATCCACTCCTGGATCACCACCTTCGGCGCGCTGGCCACGATGCGCGGCACCGCGAAGTGGGGGTGGTCCTGATACGCCTTGGCGAAGGCGCGCTGATTCTCGGCCTCCAGCCGATAGTCCAGCTCCATCTCGGTGCGCTCGATCAGCTCGTCTACCACGCCCTGCACGTCGGCGCCCGGCGCGAGCTGCTTGAACACCCCGACCAGGCGCTGCATGGTCTTGAGGTCGGCCCGCAGGGCCTCGTCGGCGCCGGGGTACTGGATCTTGACCGCCACCTCGCGGCGGTCGGACCACACGCCCTTGTGGACCTGGCCGATGCTGGCCGAGGCCACCGGGGTGTCGTCGAACGAGCTGAACCGTTCGCGCCACTTGGTGCCCAGCTGGGCGTCGAGCACCCGGTGCACCTTGGCGGCGGGCAGCGGCGGGGCGTCCTTCTGCAGCTTGGTCAGCGCTTCGCGGTACGGCTCGCCGAATTCCTCGGGGACCGCGGCCTCGAGCACCGACAGCGCCTGGCCCACCTTCATTGCGCCGCCCTTGAGTTCACCCAGCACGGTGAACAGCTGGTGGGCGGCCTTTTCCAGGATCTCGGCCTGGACCTCGTCCCTGGACTTTCCGGTCAGCCGCTTACCGAATCCGATCGCTGCCCGGCCGGCGAACCCGACGGGAATGCTGGCCAGCTTCGCGTTGCGCGCAGCGCGGCCTCTTTTGATGTCTGCCACGTATCCATCATCCATGATGGCCACCGCTATGTGGAGATACGCCGACAACGCTCGTTGTCACACTTGGTAAACGCGGGTCAGGGGGCCAATCGGCCGTCGCTGGCCGCCCGGCAAGGCCAAGCGAAATAACGGAAGTAGGCGCGATTCAGCATGGGCACAGCGGGTGTTTGACCCAGTGCCGCGTCACGATCGCGCCGGAGTGCACATCGAATTCCAGGGTCGCGTTCAGCGTCTGGGGTGGGTCGGGATCGGCCGGCGCCTCCCGTCCGCGCACGGCCGCGATAACCCGGTTCACCTGAGCCAGCGCCAGCGCCGCCGTCGCCAGCACGGTGGCCCGATCGGCGACCCCGACGGTTTCGCGCAGCTGCGCGCAGATCGCCGGCCAGGCCGCGTCGCGGTCCCGGCGGTGCAGGTCCGCGCAGCCCAGGCAGCTGGTCACCCCGGGGATCACCAGCGGACCCACCAGTCCGATGCCGTCGCGCACCCGCACCAACAGGTGGGCGACGCCCTGGCTGTGCAGATCGCGCACCATGCGCGGGTCGGCGACGAGGAAATCCGACAGCACCACCAGATCGACGTCGTGGGCCGACACCGCGGCGTGCGGCTGGCTGCTGTGCGCGATCCGCGCGCCCGAACAGCGCAACGCCTCCCCCAGCAGTTCCGAGAGCGGCCCGCGGCCGTGGATCCGCACCGAGGCCGCCCGCCCGCGTGGCCGCCCGCATTCGGTGGCCACCCCGGCACCGACCAACTGCGCGACCAGGTTTCGCAGACCGTCGGCGTCGGTCAGCCCGTGGTCGAGCGCGCGGCGCTGCAACTCCGGGAGCGGGGTCGGCGACCACATCGACCGCAACAGGGTGGCCAGCTCGGCGGCGGCCAGGCTGCCCGGCGGGCGGACCAGCACCGCGCGCCGCGGATCCCAGCCCACCTGGACCGCGCCGTCGGGCCTCAGCAGGACCGGGAGCGCCGGATCCAGCGCGTAGGTGGAAAGGACGGCCTGGCACCGCTGAGTCACCGCGCAACTGTGTCACGCCGGGGGCGACAACTCCGCTCAGTTATCCACAGAGCCGCCGTCGGGACCCGGGCCGTCGGGACCTTGGCCCTCGCGCTCGAGTTTGGCGATGGCCTCGTCGATGCCGCTGGTGTCGCCGCCGATGACCCGGTCGATGAAGCCCGCCGGCTCGTCGAGGTCCTCGGCGTCGGGCAGCAGATCCGGGTGTTGCCAGATGCCGTCGCGGGTGTCGACCCCGGCGGCCTCGGTCAGGCGCTCCCAGAACGCCGCGGCCTCACGCATCTTGCGGGGCCGCAGCTCGAGGCCGACCAGCGTCGCGAAGGTCTGCTCGGCGGGGCCGCTGCTGGCCCGGCGGCGGCGCATCGTCTCGCCCAGCGCGGCCGCGCCCGGGATCCGGTCGCCCAGCGCCCCGGCCACCACCACCTGCACCCAGCCCTCGATGAGGGCGAGCAGTGTCTCCAGCCGTTCGAGCGCCTGCGTCTGGGCCGGCGTGGCTTTGGGCTCGAAAACGCCCTGTCCGAGCAGGTTTTCGATGGCCGCCGGATCCGACAGCGACGCCGGATTGAAGTCGCGCGCCAGTTCCTCGATTCCGGACATGTCGATCTGCATGCCCATGGCGTAGGCCTCGACGGCGCCGAGCAGTTGGCTCGACAGCCACGGCACGTGGCTGAACAGCCGGTGGTGGGCGGCCTCCCGTGCGGCCAGGAAGGTCAGGACCTCGCTGCGCGGCCGCTCCAGTCCGGTGGCAAACGATTCGACGGCGTCGGGCATGACCGCGGCAATTCCCTTGGGCCCCAACGGTAGACCGATGTCGGTGGAGGTCAGCACCTCGCGGGACAGCCGGCCCAGCGCCTGTCCAAGCTGCGAGCCGAACGCCATGCCGCCCATCTGCGACATCATCTGCAGCAGCGGGCCGGCCATGCTCTTGGCCTCTTCGGGCAGCGACGCCGCCCAGACCGTCGAAATCTGTTGTGCCATCGGGTCACACAGCCGCTTCCAGGTCTCCAAGGTGTTCTCGACCCAGTCGCCGGGCGTCCATCCCACCGCCTTGGTGGTGCCCGCCGGCAGCGCCGTTGCCCCGTCCAGCCAGGTTTCGGCCAGGTGCACCGCGTCGGCGATCGCCGAGTTGGTGGTGTCCGGAATCGGCGCCACGAAGCCAATCGAATTCGTCGCGACGCGGCGCGCCAAGTCGTAGTTCACCGGTCCCGAGCCGGTTCCGGCGGCCCCGACAGTGCCCGCGCTGGAAAACATCTGGCCGAGTTGGGTGAAGATCTGCCCCAAGTCGCCCATGCCGAATTCACCGCTCATGCCGAAGGCGGCGAACGGGTCGGACGGGTTCGAGCCCGATTCGGGATCTTTCTTCCCGCGTTTGTCGGGGTCGTCTCCAGCGTCTCCCGAGGAGAACCCGAAAGGCAGGTCAGCCATACCCTCAACGGTACTCACCGCTAGGTCACGCGGCGCGACCTCGGGTCAGCTTGTAGCTGAACCCGGCTGACCCGACGTCGTGGCTGAACACCGCGCGGCGCCCGCCGTCTAGTCTGATCGGCGTGAACAGGCGCATCCTGACCTTGGTGGTCGCGCTGGTGCCGATCGTGGTGTTCGGCGTGTTGCTGGCCGTGGTGACGGTGCCGTTCGTGTCGCTGGGGCCCGGCCCCACCTTCGACACCCTCGGCGAGGTCGACGGCAAGCAGGTGGTGGCGATCGAGGGCACCCAGACGCATCCGACCACCGGGCACCTCAATATGACGACGGTGTCCCAGCGCGACGACCTGACGCTGGGCGAGGCGCTGACGCTGTGGCTTTCGGACACCGAGCAGCTGGTACCGCGCGACCTCATCTATCCGCCGGGTAAATCGCGTGAGGAGGTCGACAAGGCCAACAACGCCGACTTCAAGCAATCCGAGGACAGCGCCGCCTATGCCGCGCTGGGCTACCTCAAGTACCCGGCGGCTGTCACCGTCGCCAAAGTCCCCGAGCCGGGACCCTCGGTGGGCAAGCTGAAGACCGGTGACGCCATCGACGCGGTCAACGGCGTCCCGGTGGCCACCGTCGAGGAGTTCACCGGCTTGCTGAAGAACACCAAGCCCGGCCAGGTCGTGACGATCGACTACCGCCGCAAGAACGAGCCGGCCGGTGTGGCGCAGATCACCCTGGGCGCCAACAAGGACCGCGACTACGGCTTCCTGGGCGTTGCGGTGCTCGACGCGCCGTGGGCGCCGTTCACCGTGGACTTCAACCTGGCCAACGTGGGTGGGCCTTCGGCCGGGCTCATGTTCAGCCTCGCGGTGGTCGACAAACTGACCACCGGGGACCTGGCCAAGTCGAATTTCATCGCCGGGACCGGAACCATTTCGTCGGACGGCAAGGTCGGCCAGATCGGCGGCATCACCCACAAGATGGTCGCGGCGCACGCGGCCGGGGCCACGGTGTTCCTGGTACCGGCCAAGAACTGTTACGAGGCCAGCTCGGACAATCCGTCCGGCCTGCGGTTGGTCAAGGTCGAGACGCTCGGCCAGGCAGTGGATGCGTTGCAAGCGATCGGCTCAGGTGGGCAGGCGCCAAGCTGCTAGCGAAGCCCGGCGAACACGGGTTGTGCCATGCGTAGAGTTGTCACCGTCTAGCAATCGATCAGGGAGCGTAGCCAGTGGGGATGCGGCCCACCGCACGGATGCCGAAGCTGACTCGGCGTAGCCGGATTCTGATCCTGATCGCACTGGGTGTGATCGCTCTGCTGCTCGCGGGTCCGCGGCTGATCGACGCGTACGTCGACTGGCTGTGGTTCGGCGAGCTCGGGTATCGCTCGGTGTTCTCCACCGTGCTGGTCACCCGGTTCGTGGTGTTTTTGATCGCCGGCCTGCTGGTGGGCGGCATCGTGTTCGCCGGGCTGGCGGTGGCCTACCGCACCCGCCCGGTGTTCGTGCCGAGCAACGACAACGACCCGGTGGCGCGCTACCGCGCCCTGGTGCTGTCGCGGCTACGACTGGTGAGCGCCGGTATCCCTGTGGCGGTCGGCCTGCTGGCCGGCATCGTCGCCCAAAGCTATTGGGTGCGAATCCAACTGTTCCTACACGGCGGCGATTTCGGCATCCGGGACCCGCAGTTCGGCAAGGACCTCGGTTTCTACGCGTTCGAGCTGCCGTTCTACCGGCTGCTGCTGTCATACCTGTTCGTCGCGGTGTTCCTGGCCTTCGTGGCGAACCTGTTGGCCCACTACATTTTCGGCGGCATTCGGCTGTCCGGCCGCACCGGGGCGCTGAGCCGGTCGGCGCGAATCCAGCTGGTCACGCTGGTCGGGGTGCTGGTGCTGCTCAAGGCCTTCGCCTACTGGTTGGACCGCTATGAGTTGTTGTCGCACACCCGCGGCGGCAAGCCCTTCACCGGCGCCGGGTACACCGACATCAACGCGGTGCTGCCGGCCAAGCTGATCCTGATGGCCATCGCGCTGATCTGCGCGGGCGCGGTGTTCTCGGCGATCGTGCTCAGGGATTTGCGGATTCCCGCGATCGGTTTGGTCCTGTTGCTGTTGTCGTCGCTGATCGTGGGGGCGGGATGGCCGCTGATCGTCGAGCAGATCAGCGTCAAACCCAATGCCGCGCAAAAGGAAAGCGAATACATCAGCCGCAGCATCGCTGCCACGCGGCAAGCCTACGGCCTGACGGCTGACCAGGTCACCTACCGCAACTACACCGGCGACGTGGGGGCCACCGCCCAGCAGGTCGCCGACGACCGGGCCACCACATCGAACATCCGGCTGCTCGACCCGACGATCATCAGCCCGGCGTTCACCCAGTTCCAGCAGGGCAAGAACTTCTACTACTTCCCCGACCAGCTGTCCATCGACAGGTACCAGGACCGCACCGGGGCCCTGCGTGACTACGTCGTGGCGGCCCGCGAACTCAACCCCGACCGGCTGATCGACAATCAGCGCGACTGGATCAACCGGCACACCGTGTACACCCACGGCAACGGCTTCATCGCGTCGCCGGCCAACACGGTGCGCGGAATCGCCAACGACCCCAACCAGAATGGCGGCTACCCCGAATTCCTGGTCAACGTCGTCGGCGCCAACGGCGGCGTGGTGTCCGACGGCCCGGCGCAGCTCGACCAACCGCGCGTCTATTTCGGGCCGGTCATCTCGAACACGTCGGCCGACTACGCGATCGTCGGTCGCAACGGCACCGACCGCGAATACGACTACGAGACCAGCAACGAGACCAAGAACTACACTTACACCGGCCTCGGCGGCGTCCCGATCGGCGACTGGCTGTCGCGCAGCGTGTTCGCCGCGAAATTCGCCGAGCGAAACTTCTTATTCTCCAACGTGATCGGCTCCAACAGCAAGATCCTGTTCAACCGTGACCCGGCGCGGCGGGTGGAGGCGGTGGCGCCGTGGCTGACCACCGACAGCGCGGTGTACCCGGCGATCGTCAACAAGCGGCTGGTGTGGATCATTGACGGCTACACCACGCTGGACAACTACCCGTATTCCGAACTCACGTCGCTGGAGTCGGCGACCGCGGACTCCAACGAGGTGGCGTTCAACAGGCTGGCACCCGACAAGCGGGTCTCCTACATCCGCAACTCGGTCAAGGCGACCGTGGACGCCTACGACGGCACCGTCACGCTGTACCAGCAGGACGAGCAGGACCCGGTGCTCAAGGCGTGGATGCAGGTCTTCCCTGGCACGGTCAAGCCCAAGAGCGATATCAGCCCGGAGCTGGCCGAACACCTGCGCTATCCCGAGGACCTGTTCAAGGTGCAGCGGATGTTGCTGGCGAAGTATCACGTCAACGATCCGGTGACGTTCTTCTCCACGTCGGATTTCTGGGACGTGCCGCTGGATCCGAACCCGACGGCCAGCAGCTACCAGCCGCCGTACTACATCGTCGCGAAAAACATTGCGAAGAACGACAATACGGCGTCGTATCAGCTGACCAGCGCGATGAACCGGTTCAAGCGCGACTACCTGGCCGCCTACATCAGCGCCAGCTCCGACCCGGCGACGTACGGCCGGATCACCGTGCTGACCATCCCGGGTCAGGTCAACGGGCCCAAGCTGGCCAACAATGCGATCACCACCGATCCGGCGGTGTCCCAGGACCTCGGTGTGATCGGGCGCGACAACCAGAACCGGATCCGGTGGGGCAACCTGCTCACCCTGCCGGTGGGCCAGGGCGGGCTGCTGTACGTCGAACCCGTGTACGCCTCCCCGGGGGCCAGCGACGCGGCGTCGTCGTATCCGCGGCTCATCCGGGTGGCGATGATGTACAACGACAAGATCGGGTACGGCCCCACCGTGCGGGACGCCCTGACCGGGCTGTTCGGTCCGGGTGCGGGCGCGGCGGCGACGGGCATCCAGCCCACCGAGTCCGGCACGCCCGCCGCCAGTCCGCCGGCCAACGCGCCGCCGCCGGCCGTGACACCGGGTTCGGCGCCCCCGGTGGCCGCGCCGCCGATCGCCGACGGTTCGGTGACCCTGTCCCCGGCCAAATCGGCTGCCCTGCAAGAGATTCAGGCGGCCCTCGGCGCGGCCAAGGACGCGCAGAAGAAGGGCGATTTCGCCGGCTACGGTGCGGCGCTGCAGCGCCTGGACGACGCGATCACCAAGTACAACAACACCAAATAGCCGTTAGGCGTACGCCGTTCGGAATCTGTCCCGATAGGCCTTCGGGCTGATGCCCAGGTGGTTGACGAACACGCGTCGCAGGGTTTCGCTACTGCCGAAGCCGGCCATGCCCGCGGACTCGCTGACGGACCGGCCGGATTCTAGTGCCCCACGGGCGAAATCGATGCGAACCAATTCGACATAGCGGGCCGGGGTCATCCCCAGCTCGGATTGGAAGAGCCGGGTCAGCTGACGGGTGCTCAGTGACGCCCGCGCGGCAAGGGACTGCACGCTGTGGTTCGCGGCAGGGTTGGCCGCGACCGCGTCGATGACCGCGCGCAGCGGCGACTGCGGCGGGGGATCGGCCTCGACCAACACCGAGAACTGTGATTGGCCCCCCGCGCGTTTGAGGTAGACGACCAGCCACCTCGCCACGTCGCGGACCAGTTCGGTCCCGTAATCCATTTCGACCAACGCCAGCGCCAGGTCGATGCCCGACGAGATCCCGGCCGAGGTGAAGATCTTTCCGTCGCGGACGAAGATCGCATCGGGGTCGACTGTGACATCGGGGAAGGCCCGCGCCAACCGCCGGGTGTCGTGCCAGTGTGTGGTGGCCCGCCGTCCGTCGAGCAGGCCGGCCTGTGCAAGGACGAACGACCCAGTGCAGATGGAGGCCAGCCGCCGGGTCCGGGCCGAGACCGATCGGATGGCCTCGACCAATGCGGGGTCGATGGCGCGCGCGGGCAGGTTATCGCTGCCCGCGACCAGGACGGTGTCAGCGGACTCGATCGCCGCGATGCTGTCGGTCACGCCCAGGCGAGACCCGATCGAGCTGGTCACGTCATGTCCGTCCACCGACGCGATCTTGATCTGGTAGTCGGCGCCGAACCGGTTGGCCTCGACGAAGACCTCACCCGCGCCCGCGACGTCCAACAGCGTCACCCCGTCGAAGACGACGATCACCACCACCCGCGCACGCGCTCTGGCCTCGGTCACGCAAGCCATTGTGTCCCAATTTGTGGGAAATATGGCGGCTGGGCGGCTAGCGACCCGACCGACGGTGGCGATCGCGTCGCATTCTGTGGTGAAGACGGCTCATACGATTCGGGTGGCTTGAACGGCGCGGCCGAATACTGAGGACAGTCCACCCGACACAGGAGGTTGATCATGGTCAGTCAACACGCCGAGAGTATCGCCGACATCGTCATACCGGACACCCCGCTGGTTCGCGAGATCACCGAGTTCATCCGCGAGGCAGAGGGTGACCTGCTCTTCGACCATTCGCGGCGCGTGTTCCTGTTCGGTGCGCTGCAGGGGCGGCGCCGCGGCCTGGAGCCAGATCTGGAACTGCTGTACGCCGGGGCGATGTTCCACGACCTGGGCCTCACCGAGCGGTATCGCACGTCCACCCTGCGCTTCGAGGTGGACAGCGCCAACGCTGCGCGGGCCTTCCTGTTGGAGCACGGCGTCGGCGAGGCCGACGCCGCCAAAGTGTGGCTCGGCATCGCACTGCATACCACGCCCGGCATACCCGAATTCATGGAACCCGAAATCGCCTTGGTCACAGCCGGTGTCGAGACCGATGTGCTGGGCATCGGGCGCGACGACCTTTCCGCGGAAGCCCTCGCCGCGGTCACCGCGGCGCATCCCCGGCCCGACTTCAAGCGGCAAATCCTGGCTGCCTTCAACGAAGGCATGAAACACCGCCCGCACAGCACCTTTGGCACCGTCAACGCCGATGTGCTGCAACACTTCGATCCCACCTTCCGCCGTGACGACTTCGTCGAGATCATCCTCGACAACACCTGGCCCGAGTAGGCGCTTCGTCGGCGCGGCCGGTGATGTCGCGAATTGTGGGATAGCGGTCTGAAATCGCACCGGTGCCCAGACGGTCACCGCAGCAGACTGAGCGGTGACCGCCGAGGGGATGCGACGGTTCTCATCAGGTGCGATCACAGGAGTCAGCTTGAACACAAATGCGTCCGAAATCGGGGACACCGCAATAGTTCTCGGGGGTAGCATCACCGGCTTACTGGCGGCACGGGTACTGGCCGACTTCTATCGCGACGTTGTCGTGATCGAACGAGACGTTCTCCCGGACGGACCGCGGACTCGCCGCGGGGTCCCGCAAGGCGGCCTGCCGCACATCCCGCCGGCCCGGCTGACGCGAAGTTTGGAACAGCTTTTTCCCGGTTTCCTCGACGAGTTGGTGGTCGGCGGTGCCCGAGTCTGGGACGACGGCGACCTGTCGCGCCTCTGCATCAATTTCGGTGGACACGAGTTGCTGCGCTCGGGCAACGTCCCGGACCCGGAGTCGATCGTTATCCACTACGCGCACCGCGCTTTTCTCGAGTGGAACCTACGTCGACGCGTGGATGTCCTTTCCAACGTCGAGTTGCTGCAGGGCTGTGACGCGGTGCGGCTGACGTCCACCCAGCAGCGCCGCCGCGTGACGGGTGTGGTGGTGGCGCGACGTGACTCGGGCGTCGAAAGCGTCCTGGCCGCAGACCTTGTCGTTGACGCGACGGGCCGCGGTTCGCGGACTCCGCTCTTTCTCGAAGAACTCGGCTATGGCCGTCCACCCGAGAACGAATTGAAGGTGCACGTCACCTACGCGGGTCTGCCGGTTTATGTGAAGCCGGGCACCTTGTGGGAGAACATCACGCTCACCGCCGCTCAGCCCAGCCGGCCGGTCGCATTCGCGATGTTCGCCGGAGAAAACGACGCCTACATGCTCGCGGTGCAAACACTGTCCGGGCAGCCGGCGCCCCCCGATCGCGCCGCCGTGTTCAATTGTCTGACCGGTGTAGCGCCCCCACATGTGCTGGCCGCCGCGCGGTCCGCGGAACCGCTCGCCGACGTCACGCATTACAAGTTTCCCTCGAATCGGTGGCGACGCTACGACAAGCTGACGCGCATGCCCGACGGCCTGATCGTGATGGGTGACGCCCTGTGCAATTTCAATCCCCTTTACGGCCAAGGCATGTCGATCGCCGCCATCGAGGCGCTGATCCTGCGTGATTGTCTTCGGGACGGCGGCGAAAAGCTGCCACGGCGTTTCTTCGGCCGCGCTGCCAAGGAGATCGCCGTGGCCTGGCATACCGCCGTGAGTTCGGACTTGGCATTGCCGCAAATAGCGGGGAAGCGAACCACGTCGGTCCGGCTCAGGAACGCACTGGTGGAGCGCATGGTCCGCGCCGCGCAAACCGATCCGGAAATGGTCCAGCGGTTCCTGCATCTGATGAACATGGTCGGCCGGCGCGGGGAGTTGTTTCATCCATCCACGATGCTGCGCATGGTCCCGAACGCACGGAACTTCCCCACAACGGCTCGGACGTCAGCGTGAGCACGTCCTCGATCGACACAAAGCAGGACATGACGCGAAGCGACGACGGCACTTGGGGTTTGGCCACCAGTGACCTCGCCACTCGGCCCGGACGCCACGGCTGATCAAAGGACATGTCGACATACGTCCTGATCCCCGGCGCCTGGCATGGGGCGTGGTCGTGGCGGCCGGTCGCCCAGCGGCTGCGCGCGGCGGGTCACCGGGCCATCACGTTGACGCTGCCCGGCATGGGCGACGGCGAGGATCCCTCGGGATACCAACTTCACGATGCGGTCGAGTACATCGCCTGGCAAGTGGGACGGCTGGAATGCGGCACGGTGGTGTTGGTCGCCCACAGCTGGGGCGGTTTTCCGGCGACCGGCGCCGCGCAGGTGCTCGCCGGTCGAGTCGAGAAACTGGTGTACTACAACGCGCACGTCCCGCTGCCCGGCAGATCGCTGATCGATGAGAACCCGCCCGACAAACGCCTGTCCGCGCTGCGGTGGATCAAGGAATCGCCGGTCGGAGCCGTTCCGGCAACCGCGGAATACCTCGGACAGGAACTGATGCAGGGCGTCTGTGCTGACTTACAGCGGCTGGTGGCGGACCTGCTCACGGTTCAGCCCGGTGGTTACTTCCTCGGTGCGCTCGACACCCACCCGATCGACCTGGGCATCCCGTTGGTCTACATCGCCGGCGAAGACGACCTGGCGATGCCCCGGCCGGCGACCGAATCGGCCGCGCGGATCGGGGTCCGGCCGGTCGTCATTCCAGGCACGCACAACGGGCTGCTCACCCACCCCGACGAGGTGGCCCGGGCGATCCTCACCGCCTGACGGCCAATGTCGGATTCTGTGGGAAGAACGGCGGCAAACCGACTACTCCATTGACCGCACCGCGGCGCAAACTTCAGGCAAGCAGTGAAGGAGACGCGGTCATGGCCATTCCATCGATAACAGCCGTTGCGGACATCGTGGTCCCCGACACCGCGCTGGTGCGCGAGGCAACAGAGTTCATCCGCGCCGCCGAGGACGACGTCCTCTTCCACCATTCCCGGCGGGCGTACCTTTTCGGCGCGCTTCATGGGCGCCGCCTCGGGCTGCACCCAGACCTGGAACTGCTCTACGTGGCGGCGATGTTCCACGACCTGGGTCTCACGTCGCGCTACGGCGCCTCGACCGAGCGCTTCGAAATCGACGGTGCCGACGCTGCGCGCGAATTCCTGGTGGAACGTGGCGTCGAGGAAGCGCAGGCCCAGAAGGTGTGGTTGAGCATCGCCCTGCACACGACGCCCGGCGTACCGGCCCGCCTGGACCCAGAAATCAGTTTGCTCATCGCCGGTGTCGCGACCGACGTCGTCGGTGCCGGCTGGGAGACCCTGCCCTCGGACGCTGTCGAGGCGATCACCGCGGCCCACCCGCGTCCCGACTTCAAGAACCGCATCCTGGTCGCCTTCAACGAAGGCATGAAGCACCGCCCGGAGACCACCTACGGCACCATGAACGCCGACGTCCTGGCGCACTTCGATCCGAACTTCACGCCCGCCAACATGGTCGACGCGATCCACAACAGTCCTTGGCCCGAATAGTGGAAGGAGCAGAACAATGGACGTCTACGAAGCCCTGTACACCACCCGGATGATGCGCCGGCTGCGCCCGGATCCGATTCCGTTGGACACCCAGGCCCGCATCCTCGATGCGGCCGTACGCGCCCCGAACGGGGGCAACACCCAGCGTTGGCACTTCGTGGCAGTGGACGATCGGGAACTCATCGGCAAGTTCGCCGAACTGTTTCGCAAGGCCCGCGCCCTGGAATACGAAAAGTTCAGCACGGGAACGGGACCGATGGTGGCGACGGCGCCCGGAGCGGATCCCGCCGCGCACGCCGAAACGATGCGCCGAATGAAGGGCTCGGGCAACTACCTGGCCGACCATTTCGAAGAAATCCCCCTGTTGCTGTTTGTCTACGCCATCGATGACCTGGGCGGCGCCAACATCTACCCGGCCATCTGGAGTGCGTTGCTCGCCGCCCGTGCCGAGGGGGTCGGCGGTGTCATGACGATGGTGCTCCGCAATTTCGAGGACGAGGTGAACGAGCTGCTGGGAGTTCCCGTCGAGCAAGGCTGGAAGATGTCGGCGATGCTCACCCTGGGTTACCCGTTGGGCAGGTGGGGCGTCGCGGCCAATCGCCATCCCGTGCACCAGGTTTCGTCCCGCAACGGCTGGGACAAGCCGTTCGGCATCGAAGTGCCGCAACCGCTCTGGCCGCCACATGACGAGATGCCGGCCGGCCTGGCCGCGGCGGGCTGAATAGGCCTTGCGGCACAATGGGTTTGCGAGGAAGGTATCTCACATGAGCGGTCCGGATCCAATCGGCGTCACGGTGGTGCAACCGGGGGAGGGCGACGTCGTCACCCTCCCGGGCTTCGGGGCGGTGTTCAAACTGTCCGGCAAGACCAACGGCGGCGAGGTGTCCATCGTCGAGCATCCGTTCGCCGTCGGCCTGCTCACCGCGGCGCACCGGCACACCCGCGAGGACGAGCATTCGATCGTGCTGGCCGGCGAGATCGGGTTCCGTTCCGACGACAGCGAAGTCGTCCTGGGTCCCGGGGGCTACATCACCAAGCCGCGCGGCCAGATGCACGCGATGTGGAACGCCGGCAGCGAGCCGGGCCGCATCATCGAGGTCATCACCCCCGGCGGGTTCGAGAATTACTTCCGCGAGTTGGGCGAGCTGCTCGTCGAGCACGACCAGGACCCGGCGGGCACACCGCTGCACGAGCTACCCGAGTTCGGCGAGCTCGCCGACAAATACGGGCTGACGTACGGCTCGCCGGAGTGGATGGACGACATCGCGCAGCGGTACGGGCTCAACCCGCCGTCGCACTGAGCCATTCGCGGTATCCACGGCCGCTGACCGCGCGATTTGGTCGCCGAGAGACCGGTTCGGTAACCTGGCATTCACCAACGCGGGGTGGAGCAGCTCGGTAGCTCGCTGGGCTCATAACCCAGAGGTCGCAGGTTCGAATCCTGTCCCCGCTACCAGGTAAAATGGCCCCCGGGGGATTCTCCGGGGGCCGTTTTCATGCCCGATCAGACGTTCGCGAAGCAAGGCGGGGCGCCCTTAGCCGGCGAGCCCTCTCAGGAAGTCCGGCGATCATGGCCGGCGGCGCGATGGCTTATCTTTACCTCCATCGGTACCGCGAGTTGTCGGAGGAGACTCAACATGCGCACCTTCACGGTGGCAGCGTTCGCGACGGCCCTCGTCCTCTTTGGCCCTGCTGGCGTCGCAGCTGGCGCGCCGCCGAAGGACTACTGCGCCGAACTCAAAGGCGCCAACACTGGTCAGGCGTGCGTGATCCACATGGCTGACGCCGGCTACAACCTCGACATCAGCTTCCCGGCCAACTACCCAGACGAGAAGTCCATCGCCGACTTCATCACCAAGGAGCGCGACGATTTCCTCAACGTGGCCAAATCCTCCGCATCCCGCGATCAGCCCAATCAGCTGACCATTTCGTCGGCGAATTACGGGTCGGCGATACCGCCGCGCGGCACCGAGGCCGTGGTGTTGAAGGTCGTTCAGAACGTCGGCGCACACCCCCAGACGACGTTCAAGTCGTTCAACTGGGACCAGACTTACCGCAAGGCGATTGTGTGGACCGCAGCGTCAGACGACAAGAACAACACGCCCTTGTGGCGCGTCGACGACCCGCTGACGACCGTCGCGCCCATCGTGCAGAGCGAGCTGCAGAAGCAGACCGCGCCGCCGGCGAACCAGGCGCCGACCGCGCCGCCGGCGAACCAGACGCCGACCGCGCCGCCCGTGACCATCGCGCCGGCCGTGCTCTACGACCCCGCGAACTATCAGAATTTCGCCGTCACCAACGACGGTGTCATCTTCTTTTTCGACCAAGGTCATATGCTGCCCGACGCGGCAGGTGCCCCTCAGGTGTTGGTACCGCGCTCCGCGATCGACCCCATGCTCGCTTAACGAGCGCACGCGGGTTCGAACCCAGTCTCCGCTACCAAAGGTGCGAATGTTCCAACTCGCGTCCCGATACCGGGGCGCAAGTTCGAACTTTTCGACCTCTCATCCACATTTGCCCGTTCTGCCGTGGGCTCGTGGCGCGGCCCGTCTAACCGGCTGCAACGCCGAGAGGTGGTCCCACGCTGGCCGTGGGAAGGCATCCGCTCGCTGTGACCGCGGTGAAGGCGAGGATCGCCGCAACGACGACCTTGGTGGCTACACGCGACATGACGGCTCCATTCATCCGGCCCCCTGGCAGGACTCTAGAACGATGTGGGATGTATTTCAATAGCCATTGAAATTTTGCTGGTTTGCGGGCGGGGTGAACCGCGTCATCGAGACCGTGTTACCGCTCCGCACTCTCGAGGCGACCGCGGTGTAGCCGCGGCGCCCGCGGTCTGGGCGCTCGGGTTTTACTGCGGCGGCAGGTCCAAACCCAGCTCGTCGGCGGGGATGGTCAAGGACCGGTGCACTGCGGGACCGACGAGCGCGACCACCTCATCAACCCCGAGCGATGACAGGGGCGGCACACGCATGATGTATCGCAACATGGCGGTGCCAACGAGGCTCGTAGCGGCCAGCATCGCACGCAGTCGCGCCTCGTGGCCGCCGCCGAGAGCGTTGGACACCGCGGTGAGCAGGTAGTCGTGCAGAAAGCCGCGAAACGCCTCGTTGGCATCGCTGTTCGACGTCGCCGACTGCACCATCGAGGCCATGCTCGCGGCCGTATCGGGCCGCTCCCAAATGCCAAGGTAGGCCCGCACCACGCGGCGTCCTAAATCGTCGTCCTTGTGGGCAAGCTCGTTCGTCAGCAAGTTCGCCGGCAGCACCAGCTTCATCGACTCCCGAAACAATTGTGCCTTGGAGCCGAAGAGGTACAGGACCATCGAAGGATCGACTCGCGCTTGGTCGGCAATCGCACGCAGCGTCGTCTTGTCATAGCCGCGCTTGGCGAACTGCAGCTTCGCAGCGCGCAGGACCGCCTCGCGCGATACCGGTTCACCCTGGCGCCTGCCCCGTCGCTTCGTCGTCTTCCCAGGCGGCGGCACGTGCGAACCCTATCATTCAACCGGTATTGAAAAGGTTGGCCGGCGTTTGCTGCCCGCGGCAGGACTGCGGTCCGCAGGCGCCCGCTCAGCGGGGCAGCACGTCCTCGATGGCGCTGATGACCTCCGGGGCGTCGGGCTCGGTGCGAGGCCGGAAGCGGCGCACCACCTCGCCGTCGGGTGCGAGCAGGAACTTCTCAAAGTTCCACTGAATGTCGCCGGCCTGGCCGGCGGCGTCGGCGGCCTTGGTCAGCTCCGCGTACAGCGGGTGGCGGCCGTCGCCGTTGACGTCGGTCTTCTCCAATAGCGGGAACGTCACGCCGTAGGTCGTCGAGCAGAACTCCTGGATTTCGTCGGCCGTCCCCGGTTCCTGGCCCATGAACTGGTTGCAGGGCACGCCGACGACCGTCAGGCCGCGGTCGCCATAATCCTTGGCCAGCTTTTCCAGCGCCGTGTACTGCGGCGTCAGCCCGCATTTGGAGGCGACGTTGACGACCAGCGTTGCGCCGTCGGACAATTCGGCCAGCGTGGTCGGCCGGCCGTCGAGGGTGGTCAGGGCGATGTTTTTGAGGGTCACGCCGACGACGCTAACGCACGTCAGAGCCAGCCGGTGCGGGCGGCGGCGACCGGCTCGGCGGGGGCCGGAGCCAGCTCGCCGTTGCGCACCCCGTCGAGCAAGCGTTTCACCGCGGCGACGATCTCTGGGGCGGCCGCTGCGAGCCCCGCCGTATCCGCCTCGCTGACCTCGTCGGCGTCGACGCCGGCCCGCGCCAGTACGGCGGCCGGGTCGGCCAGCTGCTCGGTCAACCACGCCAGCGGGTCGGCGGACAGCTCGGGGACGAAGTGCCTGTGACTGGGTTCCCAACCGTTGAACTGCGGGTGGTGATGGGCGCGGTCCAGGGTGCCGGGCGGGCTCTCGATGGATCCGAACAGGTCCACCCGCCACACCGGGCGGGTGAAGGCGATCGGGACGCCGGCGTAGATCGAGCCCTGGGGCGCGGCCCGGTCGACGAGCCGCAGTTCCAGCCTGACGCCGCGCTCCGGCGTCTCCTGACCTTCGAGCGGGGACGGGTCGATGAAGTACATGTCGCCGACGACCACACCCAGGGATTCGAATCCGAACGCTGCCAGCATCGCTCACCTTTCGTTGTCCTCATCGAGGGTAGACCCGACGGTTCAGTCGGCGGACAGGATCAACGACGCGACCGGCCAGCCGGCCAGCAGGGCACGGCGGTCTTGCCAACCGCGAAGCCACCCCAGCCACGCCACCGCACCGGCCACCACAGCCGCCCCGGCGACAAGCCAAACAGCCACGGGTCGACTCCGCCCGCCACCCGTGCCTTGACGGCATACATGTTGAGCAACCACAGAAAGGCGATCAGACCGACCGCATGCCAGCGCCCCACCGAAGGTTGGGAGACGACGCGCCTGGACACCCGCCGACGAATTTGTGAACAGCGGTTCGCACAAGTTCGGCCGTCGCGGTACATTTCACTGGATTCGTTATTGCGTGAGTACGAAAGCCCCTGGCAACGGCAGGGGAGGGATTTGTCGCCGCGCCGGCAGGCTGCGGCGCGGACGTGAGGGGCGGCGGCGGTCTTGTCGACACATCCAGGTCCCGGTTCACCCGTGCAGATCAACTCGCAACGGACCCCGCCCTACAAGTGGATCGCCTTCGCCGTGCTGCTTGTGTGCGTACTGATTTTGGCCTTGGTGTACGGGCAGTTTCGTGGTGCATTCACCGAGAAGACCCAGTTGACGATGTTGGCGTCGCGGGCGGGTTTGGTGATGGATCCGGGTTCGAAGGTGACGTATAACGGGGTGGAGATCGGCCGGGTGGGGTCGATTGCGGAGACGGTGCGTGATGGGAAGCCGGCGGCGAAGTTCACGTTGGAGGTGTTTCCGCGGTATTTGGCGTTGATTCCGTCGAATGTGAATGCGGATATCAAGGCGACGACGGTGTTTGGTGGCAAGTATGTGTCTTTGACGACGCCGGCGAATCCGTCGCCGCAGAAGATTTCGTCGCGCACGGTGATCGATGCGCGCTCGGTGACCACTGAGATCAACACGTTGTTTCAAACGATCACCTCGATCGCGGAGAAGGTGGATCCGGTCAAGCTGAATCTGACGTTGAGCGCGGCGGCGCAGTCGCTGTCGGGGCTGGGCGAGAAGTTCGGCCAGTCGATCACCAATGCGAATGTGTTGCTTGATGATGTGAATCCGCGGATGCCGCAGGCGCGCAAGGATATTCAGCAGTTGGCGGCGCTGGGTGATACGTATGCGAACGCGGCGCCGGACCTGTTCGACTTTTTGAACAACGCGGTGATCACCGCGCGCACCCTCAATGCTCAGCAGAAGGATTTGGATCGGGCGTTGTTGTCGGCGGCCGGGTTCGGTAACACCGGTGCCGAGCTGTTCAACAAGGCCGGGCCGTATCTGGCGCGCGGCGCCGAAGACCTGGTGCCCTCGGCGCAGCTGCTGGACACCTACAGCCCCGAAATCTATTGCACGCTGCACAACTACCACGACATCGTGCCCATCACCGGTGCCTCCGAGGGCGGCTTCAACGGCTACTCGCTGAACATGGACACCGAGGTCACGTCCGGACTCGGTCTGTTGCTCAATCCCGTTGCCACCGTGCCGGTGCTGGCGTCGCTGGTCGGCGGCATCGCCGGGCTCGTCGGCGGCGCACCCAACCCGTACATCTGGCCCGAGAACCTGCCGCGGGTGAACGCGCGCGGCGGCCCCGGTGGTGCGCCGGGATGCTGGCAGCCGATCACCCACGACCTGTGGCCCGCACCGGAGCTGATCATGGACACCGGCAACAGCATCGCGCCCTACAACCACCTGGACACCGGATCGCCGTATGCGAACGAATACGTCTGGGGCCGCCAGGTCGGCGACAACACCATCAACCCGTAAACCGCGAAAGTACTGCTACACAACGTCATTCGCGCACCGAAAGCAGCGGATGGCCGGCACCCGCCACCGCGCGTACTCGAAAGGTGACGCGGCGCGCCCGCCGGTCCCGCCGTTGCTTTGTTTGTGCCACTGCGGCGCGGTACATTTCACTGGTCCTATTACATGCGTGTACAGGCCAGCGCCGGGTGGCGGCGGCACCGAGGCGAGGGGCAGGGTTGGCGACGGTGGGTTACCTCGATAACCACCCGTGTCGCCGGCTGTCCACGATGACTTTCGGGCTCACGGTGTAGCGCCGTGGAAGGTTCACCCGTTCAGATCAACGACTCCCGCGAGCCGCCGTACAAGTTCATCACCCTGCTCGTGGTAGTGGTGCTCGGCGTGATCTTCACCCTGGTCTACATCCAGTTCCGGGGCGGTTTCACCCCCAAGACCGAGTTGACGATGTTGGCGTCGCGGGCGGGTTTGGTGATGGATCCGGGTTCGAAGGTGACGTATAACGGGGTG
>NZ_QMEU01000058.1 GCF_003284975.1 Mycobacterium colombiense | reverse complement strand
TCGGGCCGCCGAGGCGCGGGCGCGGGCAATCCGGCTGCGGCTCGAGGCGGAGAATAAAATCAAGCGGCCGCCGCCGTGGAACAAGCCCTAGCCTCCAGGGCGGCCACTTTAGAGCGACGAGCGTAAGCCCACTGCGAAAAATCCGGTCGAATCGCGCGGTGCGCTTACGCTCGTGAACGCCGGTCCTATCACCTCGACGTGTGGAAAGCCGGCGCCTGGGTATCTTGGCGAGCGTATGTCTACAGCTCGAACACAACCGGATCAGCGCGAACTCGACGGCGTTCTGGGAACCATCGACGCCATCTCCCAGGCCTTCGCGGCAAAGATCGTTGGGCAGCGCGAACTACGCGAGTCGCTGCTGATCGGCCTGCTTGCCGGCGGTCACATCCTGCTCGAAAGCGTGCCGGGCCTGGCCAAAACCACCGCCGCCAAGGTGCTCGCCGAGTCGATACACGGCCGGTTCCAACGCATCCAGTGCACGCCCGACCTGCTGCCCAGCGACATCGTCGGCACCCAGATCTACGACTCGGCGACCAATTCGTTCGTCACCCAGCTCGGTCCGGTGCACGCCAACATCGTGCTGCTCGACGAGATCAACCGGTCCAGCGCGAAGACGCAGAGCGCGATGCTCGAGGCGATGGAGGAGCGGCAGACCACGATCGCCGGGCAGGTGCACCCGCTGGCGGATCCCTTTCTGGTCATCGCCACCCAGAACCCCGTCGACCAGGAGGGAACCTATCCGCTCTCCGAGGCGCAGACCGACCGCTTCCTGCTCAAGGAGATCGTGCGCTATCCCTCACCGCAGGAGGAGGTGGAAGTGATGACGCGGATCGACGCCGGCGTCTACGACAAGGGGCGACCGGCCCCGCCGGTGGTCAGCCTCGACGACGTGCTGCGCCTGCAGGAGGTGGTGCGCCACGTCCACATGGACCGCGCGCTCATGCTTTACGCCGGCCAGCTGGTCGACGCCACCCGTCACCCGGAGCGGGCGTTGCCCAAGCAGATCGCGCGCCTGGTCGAATACGGCGCCAGCCCACGCGCCACCATCGCGTTCTGCAAGGCGGCCCGGGCGCAGGCCGTGCTATCCGGGCGCGCACACGTGCTGCCCGAGGACATCGCAAAACTCGCCCACCGGGTGCTGCGGCACCGACTGATCCTCGGGTTCGAAGCGGCCAGCGCCGATATCACCGCCGAGGTCGTGGTCGACGCCGCGCTGCGGGCCGTCCGGGTCCCCTAGGGGCCACAGGGCCATCGTGGGCAAACACCTCAACCGGGCGAAAGCCCACTTCGGCACCGACACACGCGGTCTGCTCGAAGGCGGCCGCTACGCGCTATTGCATACGCGCAGCATGGAATTCGACGACCTGCGCCCATACGTGCCCGGCGACGACGTCCGCGATATCGACTGGAAGGCGTCCGCGCGCTCGGGCGGTGTGCTGATCAAGCGGTTCGTCTCCGAAAAGCACCACAAGATCCTGCTCGTCGCCGACGCTGGCCGCAACATGTCGGCGCTCGCCCCGAGCGGAGAGTGCAAACGCGATGTCGCCGCGCACATCATGGGTGCGGTGGGATTGATCGGCCTACGGCGATCCGATCAGATCGGCATGGTTTACGGTGACCGCCGCGGTTGTGTGAACGTCCCGCAGCGGCGCGGCGAGTCACACATCGAGGGGCTGCTGCACCGCTGGTATCAGCACACGACGGCCGGCCCCGGCCGCAGCGACATCGCCGCCCAACTCGATTACGTCGCAACGCATTACCGGCACACCATGCTGATCATCGTGGTGTCCGACGAACCCGAGGTCGACGAACGACTCGGCGAAATGCTTACCAGGCTGACCGGGCGCCACGACATCATGTGGGCGATGGTGTCGGACATGCCCGCCGTGGGACCCGACGACACCGACGGATACGACGTCGCCACCGGGCGCTTCGTGTTGAACGGCGCCGACCTCGGACCGCGCGTCGTCGCCGCCTATCGCCGCGCGGAGCAGGCCCGCCGCACCCACCTCGATGCCTTCCTGACCGCTCGCGCGATCCCGCACGCAATTATCAGCGGCAGCAACGAGATTCGGCGTGAACTCGTCCGCTTGACCGAGGTGGCCGCTCGTGCCGGATGATCTGCTGCGTCATCTGTTCGGTCCACAGCCCTACTCGCCGTGGTGGCTGTGGCTGGCCATTGTGCTGCTCCTCGCCATCATCTGTTGGTATGCGGGCGTTTTCGCGTGGACGCTGCCGTCGCAGCGGTTGCGGCACATCCCCGTCGTGCGGCGGATGCATGCCCAGGTGATCCGCCGCCGGTTCGCCCGTCGCGTACAGCGCATCGCCGAGGAGTGCGACGCCGGGCAGATCTCGGCGCCGGCGGCGTGCGCCGCGATGAGCCGAACGGTGCGCAGCTTTCTGCATCAGGCGACCGGGGTGCGGGCCCAATATCTGCAAGTCGGCGCCATGGCCGACGCGGACCTCGCCGGGGCCGCACCCGTGTTGGCCCGGCTCGGTGATGCGCAGTTCAACGCCGAGTCACAAGTCGACGTCGCCGACGTGAGTGGCCGGGCGCAGGAGTTGATCCGGTCGTGGACCTGAGGTGGTGGCCGGTAGCGGCCATCGGATCGGCCGTCGTTGTCGCGGTGGTCGCGCTGGCGGCGCTGCTTCCGATGACCGCGGCTCGCCGGCGGCTACGGCCGTTGGCCAACATCGCACGGCTGACCCGGTTGCCCGAGTACGCCAAAATTGCTCGGCTGCGGTCCCTCTCGACGATCGTGACCCTGGTGGTGCTGACGGTCATGTTCGGCGCCGCGACGTGGGCCGCGGCCCGTCCGAGCGTGGCGCGTGACGATTTCGACGCCGCTCACCCCGAAGACATCATGGTGTGCGTCGGGCAACCGGTGACCGATGCGGCCACCGCCGAACTGCTCGGCTACTTCGCGCGCCAGACCGCCACCTCACCTCAGGCGCAACGCATCGGCCTGACATCCGTCAACCGCCGCGTGGTGCCACTGACGCGCGACCATCAGTACGCCGCGGCGCAATTCGCCGACTACCTCGGCGCCCATCAGGCGCACACGTCGTTTGCCCCGCCGGTGCCCTACTCGGACTATGCCGCCAGCGTGAACGACGTTCTCGCGCTGTGCCTCTCAGGGTTTCCGTCCGCCGAGCATCCCAACACGCACCGGCGCTCGGTGATCTATCTTGGACCGTCGGATCTACGTGCCGCGGCAGAGCAGCGCGCCGCACTGTTCGCCGATGGCAGCGTTCGGGCCCTGGCCCAGCGGACCGGGGCGCAGGTCAATGTGATCGACACCGCTCCGTCGCCGGCAAGCGGTTCGCTGACCGCGCTCACCCGGCAGACCGGCGGCCGGTACGTCGTGGCAGGCACGACGTCGGTGACCGCGGCGCTCAACGGGATCCGGGCGCACGCCCCGCCGGCGCGCACGGCCGACGGCGCCGTCGTGACGGCGGACTTCCAGGACGCGCCGGCGGTGCCCCTGGCGATCGCGCTGTTGTCGGCGGCCGTGCTCTCGGTGGCCCTATTGGTGTTGCGCCGATGACGTTTCAACCCCTGCTGCCCTGGCCGATCCTCGCGGTCGTCGCCGGAGCCCTTGCCCTGGCCCGCCTGGTGGCGCTGTGGCGGGTGCTTGCGTCGGCGGGCAGCCGCCGTCACCACGCGGTGCTGCGTTGGACCGGCGTGACTCTGGCGGTGCTGCTGCTCATCATCGCGACCACCCGCCCGGCGCTTTTGAACGACGACCGCCGCGACGCGACGGCAGCGGCCGGCGCCGATCTCAACGTGTTCCTCGTCGTGGATCGGTCGGCAGAATCGAATATCGGCGACGGCGAACCACGGATCGCGGGGATGCGCGACGACGTCGCCGCGTTGATCGAGCGATACCCCGCGGCACGGTTCGCGCTCATCACCTTCGCCTCGAAGGCCTCCCTCGATTGGCCGCTGTCCGAGGATGTTTGGAGCCTGCGACCGACCATCGCGGCGCTCGGGTCGAGCGACGCGGGTCCCGACGCGAACGCGGGAGCGGCGGACAACGTGCTGCGCTACCAGCTGATCCAGGCGACGCAGCAATATCCGGGGTCGCGCAACGTGGTGCTCTACTTCGGTTCCGGTGCGCCCGGATCCCAGGCGCCGCAGGACGACTTCAAGCTCACTCGGGGGACGGTGAGCGGGGGAGCGGTGCTGGGATACGGCCGCGGCGACGCGATCGACGAACCCGAATTGCGCAGGCTGGCCGCACAGCTCGACATTCCGTACGTCCACCGGGATTTTGGGCAGCCCTTCCGGCCGACCCTGCCCAATTCGCCGCACCGCGTCGAGGCCGACCGGATCGAGCTGTACTGGTTGCCCGCGTTGCTGGCGGCGGGACTCCTGCTCGTCGAGATCTACCTCTCGACCCGAGAGTTCCGGCGCGGCCGCATCGCCCGACGGGACTTGACGTCATGACGCGCGGACCGGCGCGCTTGCGGCTGCGACGGCGTCTTGTCGTCTGCTCGGCCCCGCTGACCGTCCTAGCGCTGGTGATCGCCGTCAAACTGATCTCGGTTGCCGTGGCGGGGAATTGGGCCGCCTCGTCGTTCGTCCGTGGCGATGGGAGCGCGGTGCGAGCCGACGCGGCGATTCTCGGCATGGCCAACCTGGTGGAACCGGCGAAGGCGCCCTTCGTCGCGGGCACCGCCGCCGTGCTCGACGGCCGACTCGAGGACGCCGACGCGCACTTCGCCGACGCGCTGGCCCGCAGCGACACCGCCGGCTCCTGCCCGGTGCGGGTCAACCTCGAACTGGTCCGCGAAACTCAGGGCGACCGGGCCGCGGCGGCGGGGGACCGCGCACGCGCCGACGAACGCTACACGAGTGCGCTGGCCGTCGTCGACGCCGCGCCGCGCGGCTGCTTCTCCGGCAACACCGACCCGGACCCGCAGCGACAAGCCATCCGCGACGACGCGGCAAACAGGTTGGCGGCCAAGAGAAACGCGCTCAATGCACCGCCGGAAGCACCGCCACCCCCGCCACCGCCACCAGCGGCGCCCCCTCCGCCGCCACCGCCGCCGCTCGTCACCGTCGCACCCGACGGCCGCGAGATCTCGCCGCGGCGGCTCGACCCGGGCGGGGGCGATCCGCTCGACAAGTTGCAGCAGGTGCTGCAGGATGCGGCCGGCGCCGCGCCGCCGGGGGAGTCGCCGTAAGGGTGTGTCAGTGTCGTGGCATGTACGAACCGTGTCCCTGCGGCAGCGGCGAGACCTATCGCGCGTGTTGCGGGCCCTTGCATGACGGTGAGCTGCAGGCCCGAACGGCCGAGGCGTTGATGCGCTCGAGGTATTCGGCATTCGCGCGCGGCCACGCCGACTACCTCTTTCGCACCTGGCATCCGCGCACCCGGCCGTCCGAGGTGACCGTCGATCCCAGCATCACCTGGACCGGCCTAGAGGTGAGCGACACCGTCGCGGGTGGGGCCGACGACGATGCCGGGGAAGTGGAATTCACCGCCCGCTACGACTCCGCCGGCCGCGCCGACAGTCTGCATGAGCGCAGCCGCTTCGAGCGGCGCGCCGGCCGATGGTTCTATCTCGACGCCGTCAAGAAATGATCTCTCTGGTTTGGAGCGAGTGACGGGATTTGAACCCGTGTGTACGGCTTTGCAGGCCGCTGCCTAACCACTCAGCCACACCCGCACAACTCGCAACCATGCCAGCGGACGCGGGCAAAGCCCAGCTTTTTGCTCTGCCCGATCATTTCGTGCAGCCGCCGGGTATGGATTGAGCCCCGCTGTGCGGCGCGAGGTGACCGATCCTGCGGATAAACTGGCGGTGTTGGAGTTCCAAGAGGCGCCGTTGGTGCGAGGCTCGCAGCGACCGCCGATCGTGAAAGTCGTTGGTGTGCAGTGATCGGGTCGGGCGGCTTCACCGAATCAGCCGCACTGGAAGTCATGCAGTCTGACGACGGTGCGGCCGCTGGTTATCGGGAATGGCAGGCTGCCGCGCAGCGTGCGGGTCAAAGAGTGCTGCGGGAGCCGGACGGCACATACGTGCTGTGGCAGCGCGACGACGTCCTCGCCGCCGTACGTGATGGCGAAATTTTCGCCAGCCGCCAAGGCGAACTGATGCCCGGCAAACCGCCATTCGGGCCGTACCGGAAAATAATGGTCGACCTGTTGTTCACCCCGGGAAATTCGCGGGACATGCTGATGCCCGTCCGGGAAATCATCGAACAATGCGTCGGTGCCGTCGCGACGCAACTCGATCACTGCGATGGCGCTGGTGTCGCCGAGGTTGTTTGGCGCGCAGCATTCGTCACGGTCTGCGGATTGCCGACGGACACGGCTCTCGATGCGGTCAACGTGGAGCTGGTGAATGCTATTCGCCGAGCGCCCCAGGGTGGCCCCGATGTGATCAGCCGCCTCGCCACCGAACCGCTCACCGACTTAGAAGTAATGGGGTTGATGGCGTCGGTGGGCCGCGGTCTCATCTTTGCCTCGCTCGCAATCAAGGCAGGGCTGGCGGTGCTGGCGCGCAAGCCGATGCTTCAGCGGGAGTTACGCGAGAAGCCGGACCGGCAACGCAGGTTCATCGAGGAGCTGCTGCGATTAGATGGCGGAGCGAAGACCGTTTCACGAATCACGACTCGGAACGTGACGATCGGCGAAACGACGATCCCAGCGGGGTCTCCCGTCGAGTTATGTGTTGGACTGGTTCACCGTGACGAAGCTGACGACATGTCAGGTCACAGCGTCAAATTGGATGGTTCGCAACGGCATTGGAGTTTCGGGGGAGGCCCGCACCGGTGTCCCGCGTCGCACCTGGCCCGGGATCTGCTGAGGGTGTTCTTCGAGGTGTGGCTTGCAGAGGTCCCATTTTTCTGGTTCGACTGGAGCAGTGGCGATGTTCCCAAAGCGTGGTATCCCAAAGCCTACAGCGCTTTGCCAGCAGTGATTTTCGACGGTTGGTTCCCCGTTCACGTGCCGATCAGGTGGCGACCGGAGCGGTGACTGGGGGACGGGGTGAAATGCAGCCCGCTCACCGTCACAGGCCGATGTAGACGGCCTTGGTGTTGAAGTAGGCCTCGATACCCTTGCGGCCACGCTCGCCGCCCCAACCCGACTGCTTGTGGCCGCTGATCGGCATCGACGGGTCTGCCGCCAGCGAGGAGTTCACCCAAATCTGGCCGGCGCGAAGCTCATTCACGACGCGGTGGGCCCGGGAGAGGTTCTCGGTCCAGATAGATCCGGCCAACCCGTAGTGCGTGTCGTTCGCGGCGGCGATCACCTCGTCCTCGTCGTCGAACGGGATCACACAGCCCACCGGCCCGAAGATCTCCTCCTTGATCAGGCGCATGTCGGGCGTGGTGTTGGTGATGATCGTCGCCTCGTAGAAGTAGCCCTTGCGGTCCATCGGCTTGCCGCCGGTGATCACCTGCGCGCCACCGGCCACGCCGTCGTTGACGATGCCTTCGACCCGTTTGCGTTGTTTGTCGCTGATCAACGGGCCCAGCACTGATTCCGGATCATCGCTGCCGCCCATCGGCAGCATCTGGGCGAATCCCGCGAGGCCCTCGACCACCTTGTCGTAGATGCCGCGCTGGACGTAGATGCGCGAGGTGCATGAGCAGTTCTGGCCCGAGCCGGCGAGCAGGCCCATGCCCGCCCCCATGATGGCCTTGTCGAGGTTGGCGTCGTCGAACATGATCAGCGGCGATTTGCCGCCGAGCTCGAGGGTGAGCCGCTTGAGATTTCCCGCGGCCGCCTTCACGATCAGTCGACCGACCTCCGTCGACCCGGTGAAGGAGACCTTGTCGACGTCCGGGTGCGCGGTCAACGCGGCGCCGGTGGTCTCGCCGTAGCCGGTGATGACGTTGAGGACGCCGTCGGGCAGACCCGCCTCGCGGAAGATCTCTTCCAGTTTCAGCGCGGTCAGCGGGGTCTCCTCGGCGGGCTTGAGGACCGCACTGCACCCCGCCGCCAGCGCGGGTGCGACCTTGAGCATCGCGACGAAAAACGGCCCGTTCCAAGGGATGATGAGGCCGACGACGCCGACGGGCTCGAGCTGGGTGAAGGTGTGGTAGGTCTCCCAGGTGCCGAGCAGGCCGTCGGAGACGAGATTGGCGGACTCGCCGTGGATCTTGCCGACCCAGCCGGCGTAGTACTTCAGCATGTCTACCGACACCGGGATGATGTGGCCCGCGGCCGTCAGGTTCATCCCGTTGTCCTGCGACTCGAGCGCGGCCAGCTCGTCTTTGCGTTCCTCGATGATGCGCGCCGCGCGGAAGAGCACGTTGGCGCGGTGCGATGCGGGCGCCTTGCGCCACACCCCCGACTCGAAGGTCTCGCGTGCCCGGGCCACCGCCGCGTCGACGGCCGCCTGGTCGGAATCGGGGACTTCCGCGATCTGCTCCTCGGTGGACGGGTTGAAGACCGCAATGGTGTTACTCAATGTTCCTCATGGCCCTTCACTCGCGGAAAATGCTGGCGTCGCGCGACAGAGGTTACGCGCTTAACCAGAGGGTGTCCAGTACGCATCCGAAGGCAGCGGCGAACCTGCAACCTAGGCGGATTCCGCTGGTCACCGCCTTCACGAACCGGAATCAATGCCCGCCCGGCGCGACTTTGACCCCTGCCCGAACCCCCGCCTGGACGGCTAGATTGACCCCTATGCGAGTTGTTCGTCTGTTCGGCGCGGTCCTGACGATCCTCGTAGCGGGGCTGCTCTGGGCAACCCCAGCCGGGGCGCAGCCCCCGTTCAAGCTCACCGACCACATCACCGACAGCACCGGGGTGCTGACGGCTTCCGACCGGGCAGCGGTCAGCGAAGCGCTCGACCGGCTCTACCGGGATCGCCACATTCAACTGTGGGTCGTCTACGTCGACAACTTCAACAGGTTCAAACCCGACAATTGGGCCGATAAGACACGCAGCGCCAGCGGGATCGGCGACCACGACGCGATGCTGGCCGTCGCCACCAACACCAAGCTGTACGCGTTCAGCGTGCCGCCACAGGTGCAGGGCCTGACACCAGCCGAGTTGAACAGCTTGCGCAGCAACCAGATTGAACCCGTTCTCGGCGCTAAGAACTGGGGTGGAGTGGCGGTCGCGGCGGCCGACGGGCTGGACAAATCGGCCAGCTCGCCTAAGGCGGTGGGCTCGTCAAAGTCGAGCTGGCTGCCGATCGCGGTCGGCGTCATCGCGGTCGTCGTCGTCCTGCTGCTGTTGCTTCTGCTGTTCCGCGCACGACGCCGCCACCGCGCGCGCACTGCCGGTGGGCAGGTGGCCGTCGACGGCGGCGAACATCCGTTGCAGCAGGCGTTGTCGACCGCGGAAGCCAGGGTGCGCCAGATCTCTGACTATGCCGCCAGGCATCGCGCCAACATCGGATCCGAGGCCCAGGCCAGGCTCGACGACGCGAAACGGCATCTGGCAGCGGCGCGCGACAAGGAGGCAGGCAACCAGGACGAAGCGATTGCGTACGCCAACCGGGCATCGACGCTGGCCGCGCAGGCGCAAACGCAGGCCAATACCGACGTGTTAGAGGCCCACCGCACGCCGCGACGACGCGGCAACGCGTCTACCCGGTGATCGAGGATCAAATGCCGCGCGGGCGTCATGGTCTCGCCGAACGATTGCAGGCGCTCTGGTCGCCCGTCAAGGGCTTTCGTATCCTGACCGGGCGTCGGCGGGCACCAGCGAGTGCGTGACTTCCGCGCCCTCGAAGGTGACTGTGTGCGCGGCACGGCGCAGGGGCTCGATAGTGCCACCCGGGTGCGCGATAACGCCGCCGCCAGCGGGGATTCCGAGGCCGGTCACCGATCCGTCGAGCAACTGGATCGTTCGTGAGAGTCGCGTCCACCCGGCCCGCTCGTCGTGCGCGTCGACGACCATCGGCACCAAATTGAACAGGGTGAGCAGCTCGGTCGCGGAAGTTTCCGGTGTGTCGGCTAGTTCGTGGCGTCCGAGCTGGACGGCGCCGGCCGAAACACCCACGACGACAGCTCCTTTGGCGTACCGGTCCAGAATCACGTCCTTCATGCGCGTTTTCTCGAACGTAGTCCAGCCACGACGCACATCGCCGCCGGCGAGGACGATCAATTCTGCACGGTCGAGCAAGGCGCGGTCATCGGGTCCGAAAGATGATCTGACCATGCCGCGGTCGGTGATTTCCGCGGCATCCATTGCCGCATCAAAGATGTCGTAGAACTCCATGCGATCACCGTTAGAGGCACCGATGTAGGCCGCGCTCGGCGGCTTGTCGGACGCCAACCCGTCGAGGGCTTCTTCGATAAGCAGTCGGTGGTGGTCACGCTTCCAGAACAGCAGCTGGCTGTCTGCCAGCAGGTAAAGCGGTTGACGTTGTGGCACCGTCACTTCGGCTGGTCTTTGCCGGTGAGCTCGTCGAAGCGGGTGATCGCGGCGTCGAGGTCGGCCTCGTCGAAGACTTCGATGCGGTTGATCAGGTCGCCGTCGAGAGTCAAAAGAGTTATCTCGAGCCACTCGGCATCGAAGCCGTCCGGCGACGTCCCATGCGTCGACTGGGTGACGACAGCTCCGAGATCGCTCAGCCGATGCACCGCATAGACGTAGATCTTCGCCTGCGGCGCCACCTGCCATGTGGCATGGATGTATGGAACCAGGTCACCGGGCGAAAACGCTCGACCTCGCCGGTGGTCTAGGTTTACCCAGTCTGGCGTCGTCAATGGAAGCTTGTGTTCGTTGAACCCGGCGAAAGCGCGCAACAGAGTCGACCAGGTACGCCGATGGGCGGCCGTTTCGACTGCCAGATAACGCGTTTCGAGTTCTTCGAAAGCGCGGTCGATGTCGTGGACATCGAAGAATACGTGTGCCGCAATTCGCCCGGCGGAGTCGATCTCGGCGATTCCCAGCATCTCGATGACGAATCCCTCCGGTTCTAAGCCGTGGTCAAAGGAACGCACACGAATGAGGGCGAGGCGCTCGCCGCGAGTCGCAATGACCGTCAGAGTTACCCGCGCGAGGCCCTCTTCCAAAGCTCGCATGTTTTCCAGCACGACATCGCGACCGCCCCAGAACCCCACATTCACCACTCGACGGCGGTCCTCGACGAAGCTGTTGTCGGCCAAAATCTCGGCGGCCGCCGCCCAATCCCGGGCCGCCGAGCGCGTGAAGAGAAGGCGCTCCGCCCGGCTCGCTGCATTCTCCAGTCGCTGCGTTGGTTGGTGCAGCTCCTTAAAGCGTGTGAGCGCTTTATCGAGGTCTGCCTCGTCGAACACCTCTATGCGGCTAAGCAGGTCGCGCTCGACCGCAATCACGTAGGTCAACCGCAATTCCGCGTCGAAGCCCTCGCGCGAGCGCATCCTCAGCACTTGAGTAGTGACGGCTCCGAGTTCGCTCAGTTGATGCACGGCTTCGATGTAGGCGCTGGTTTCCGAAGTGAGATCCCACATGGCACCAACGGATCTGGCCAGATCAACGTCGTCGATGGATACGAGAGGTCGATGATCGATGTAAACCGGGTCCGGCGTCGTTGCGGGAAGTTCGTGGCGATTGAATTGGGTGTTGGCACCGATCACCACCGACCACGTGTCGGCGTGATTGGCTGCTTCGCCGGCAAGGTAACGGCTTTCGAGCTCCGCAAAGGCGGCGTCGATGTCTTCGAGATCGAAAATGACGTCCGCCGCGACGCGTCTCGCGGAATCGACCTCGACGACGATCAACGCATCATTTGCAACGGCTTCGGGGTCGCTGCCCGAAACGCGAACACGGATCAGCGCGAGGCGTGCGCCACGTGTCGCTATGACGTTCAGCATCTTTAAGGTGAACCCGACCTCAGCGAGCGCCCTCGAGCTTTCGATATTGGCTTTCCGGCCGCTGATGACTCCGGCATTCACCACTCGCCGACGGTCGTCGACGGAGATGTTTTCGGCCGTTAGCTCGGCGAGGGCGTCCCAGTCACGGGCATCCAGATGCTCACAAATGCGCTCGTACGCCTGGCTTGCCGCATTTTTCAGAACCGGCCGACTGAGCTCGTCGAACCGGGCGAGCGCCGCGTCGAGGTCTGCCTCGTCAAAAATTTCGGCCCGTCTGATCAAATCACCTTCGATCGTCAGAATGTTGATCGCCCGCCACTCGCCCTCGAAACCGTCCTGCGATGTCCCCTTGGCCGCATAGGTGATGGCCGCTCCGAGGTGGTTGAGCCGATGCACGGCCTCAATGTAGATGTTCAGATTCGGCGCAAGCTCCCACGAAGCGCGAAGGTTCGCGATCGCGTCACCGGACGCAATTGTGGTCACGTGCCGATGATCGATGTCGACGAAGTCTGGCGTTGTCGGGAAAAGCTCGTGCCGGTTCATCGCGGTATAGGCCCCCGAGACTACCGACCAGGGGTGCGCGTGCGCGGCTGCTTCTCCGGCGAGGTATCGGTTTTCGAGCTCCGCAAAAGCGCTGACGAAGTCCTCCGCGTCGAACACGACCGTAGCCGCACATCGGTTGTCGTCGTTGACATGTACGACGGAAATCGCGGCAGCTTGCGATGCCGCGGGCAGCGAATCCTGGCTTGCAAAGGTGAAACGCAAGATTGCGAGGCGCTCTCCACGAGTCGCAACTGTGGTCGCTCGGACATCGGACTTCCAAACCTCGGCGGTGGCGCGCCAATTCGCCATCTCAACGTCTCGACCGCGGCGGATTCCGGCGTTTATGCCTCGGCGGCGGTCGTCGGAACAGAACTCTTCATCGATCAGCTCTGCCATGGCATCCCAGTTGCGTGCCGCAAACTGTGCCAGGAATAGTTCGACTGACCGCGTTGCGGCGTTTTCCAACCGCGATGCCGGCCGGCTTAATTCCTTCAACCGCGCGATGGCGGCGCCCGGGTCCGTCTCGTCGAATACTTCGCAACGGGTGAGTCGACCCTCCTCCACGAGGAGAAGCATGACCATGCGCCATTCGACTCCCACGCCGTCCGGCGAGGACCCGTGTGCATAGTTGGTGATTACCGCGCCCCGGCTGTTGATTTCGTGCACGGCTTCGATGTGGACCTTGAAGTCCGGGGTGAGATCGAAGAGGGTGTGTACGGCCGAAGTCATATCGCTGGCGCTGAACGGTGTGCCTTGCCGGCGGTCGACGGTGACCCAGTCCTCTGGGGGATACTCATGCCGGTTGAACATCTCGTGCACGCCTGCTATCGCCGACCAAACGTCTGCATGAGCGGCCGCTTCGCCTGCGACATAGCGGGCATCGAGTTCGTTGAACGCAGCCTCAATATCGTCAAGGTCGAACACGAGGCGCGCCACGGCCTGACCTCCGGCGTCGAGCTCGATGATGTCGAGACCCACCACGGAGAATCCGTCGTGCCCGGGGTCCGCGCCCGAGATCTGCACACGACTGAGGACAAGGCGCGCTCCTCGAGTTGCGATTACCTCCGTCATCAGGTCAATGCCGAGCTCGGCTAGCGCCGAAACCTCGTCCATCACAGCAGATTTCCCCGGTCGAATGCCGGCATTGACGACGCGACGACGGTCCTCGGTGCACACGTTGTCGGCGAACATGTCGGCGATCGCTCGCATATCGCGTGACGCATAGCATGCCTTGAAACGCTCGTATAACCGACTTGCCGCATTCTCCGGTCGGCCCGGCGCCTGAATCGCCTCGAAGCAGGCAAGCGCATCCGCAAGGTCTGACTCATCGAAAAGCTCTGTGCGGCTGATGCGGTCACCGTCGAATCGCACAACGTCGACTACGTGCCACTCGGCATCGAAGCCCTCTGGAGAGGTCCCTATCGCGACGTGACTGACCACGGCGCCGCAGTCGCTCAGCCGGTGCACAGCCGCAATGTAGATGCGGGCGCGCGGCGAAAGTTCCCACGTAGCATGGAGAAACGCCCCTAGGTCACCCGCACCGATCGGTGCAAGTCTTCGGTGATCGGTGTTCACCCAATTCGGTGTGGTCGCCGGCATTTCCCGCCGGTTCAGCGCGGCGAAAGCCTCTGCCATGAGCGACCAGGTGCGGGCGTGAGGGGCGGCCTCGCCGGCCAGGTACCGCGAATCGAGTTCGGCGACAGCGGCGTCGAAGTCGTCGGCATCGAACACGACGCGTGCCACCACCCGGTTTTCGGCATCTATCTCGACGAGACCGAGCACCTCGCTGTGAAACGCGGCGGGTCCTTGCTCGGGGCCAAAAAATCGAGTACGACCTAAGAAGAGGCGCTCGCCCCTTATCGCGATGACGTCTGAAACCATCTTCTTGATACCGACGTCAGCCCACGCCCGCATATTTTCGATATCGACCTCTCGGGTCGATTGGACTCCCGCGCCCACCACGCGACGACGATCGTCACTCGAAAAGTCTTCGGCCGTCATCTCTGCCATCGAATCCCAGTCGTGCGCCGCGAAGTACGCTAGGTATCGGTCACTGATTTGGCTTGCTTTGTTTTGCAGTTGCCGCGCACTTGAGTGCAGCTCCTCAAACCTCGCGATCGCGGCATCGAGGTCCGACTCGTCGAAGATCTCCAAGCGATTGACCAAGTCACCTTCGATGGTGAGGATGCTGATCCCCCGCCACTCGGCTTCGAAACCCTCTCGCGAGGTTTCGTGCGTCACATTGGTAACCACAGCCCCTAAGTCGTCCAGTCGATGCACCGCCTCTATGGAGTTGCTCAGGTCAGGCGTAACGAGCCAATTGTTTAGTAATGCAGAGACATGGCCAGGGGCCAACGATATTCCTCGTCGATGATCGATGTTCACCCAATCTGCTGTCGTCGCTGGATGCTCACGCCGATTCAGCGCGGCGTAGGCCCCCGTGATGACAGACCACGTGCGCGCGTAGGCCATCGCCTCGCCAGCAACGTACCGAGCTTCAAGTTCGGCGATGGCGGCGTCGAAGTCTTCAAGATCGTAGGAGACGACCCGGGCGATTCGGTCTCCGGCATCGACCGCGACAACATTGAGCGCATCGTTTTGGACTGCGCCTGGATCGCGGCCAGCCGCGCGACTACGGGCGAGGACGAGACGTTCTCCGCGGATCGCAATGGCGCTGACCATCGAGATCGTGAACCCGACTTCAGCGGCTGCCTGCAAGTCTCGGATCACGGCGTCCCGACCATGTTGGGTCTCGGCAGCCACGACCCGCCGGTGATCAATACCTACATAGTCGTCGGCCACCTTCTCAGCCATGGCATTCCAGTCGCCAGCCGCGAAGTGCGACCAGACATGTTTGAATACGCGCGAGGCTGCATTCTCCAGCCCCGGCGTCGGTTGCCCGAGCTCCTCAAACCTCGTGATCGCGGCCCTAAAGTCCGTGTCGTCGAAAACTTCCGTCCGGTGAATCACGCCATCCGCGACCGCAAAAACCGCGATCCCGCGCCACTCCGCCCTCAAGCCCTCTTCCGAAAACTCTTGTGCCGCATAGGTGATGACTGCCCCGGCATCGCTCAGCCGATGCACTTGCTCGACATAGATGTTGCTGTTCTGCTGAGAATCCCACCCAGCGTTGATGTATGCGGATACATCGCCAGGCCCGAACGCCGTCTCACGGCGATGGTCGACATTGACGCAGTCGGGCGAGGTCCGTGGAGGCTCTTGCCGGTTGAGCGCGGCGTAGCTACTCGCAACGGCCGACCACGTGCATGCGTGTACCGCCGCTTCGCCGGCGAGGTAGCGGGCGTCGAGTTCGGTTATGGCCGCATCGAAGTCATCGAGGTCGAAGACGATTCGCGCCAGCAGTCGCTCGTCGGAGTCGATTTCAATCACGTCGAGAACATCGGTGTGGAAGGCGCCTGGCTCTTGATCCCAATCCGCGTAGCTCAGACGAGTGAGAATCAGGCGGGTGCCACGCGTCGCAACGACGGTCGACGTCATGTTGGTGCCCCCGAGGTCGGCGACGACGCGCATGCTGGCGATCTCGGCGTCTCGACCGTGCCGCGCTTCCGCGCCCACCACTCGACGGCGATCCTCGGTGGAGAAGTTTTCGGCCAGCATCTCTGCCAACGCGTCCCAGTCGTGTGCCGTGAAGTGCGCCAGGAAGCGCTCGGCCACTTGGCTAGCCGTGTTTCCCGGCCTGAGTGCCGGTCGGCCAAGCTGGTCGAATCTTGCGATCGCGGCGTCGAGGTCTGCCTCGTCGAAGAGCTCAGAGCGGTCGATCAGGTCACCTTGGACCGTCAACAAGTTAACCTCTAGCCACTCGGCGTCGAAGCCGTTCGGTGACGTTCCAGGCAACACCTCGGTGACAACCGCTCCGAGGCTGCTCAGCCGATGCACTGCCTCGACGTAGATTTTGGCCTGCGGCGCGAGTTCCCACGCGGCCCGAATGTAGGGGACCAAATCGCCGGGGGAGAACCCTCTTCCGCGACGGTGGTCGATCGTCAACCAGTCTGGCGTCGCCGAGGGTAGCTGGTGTGCGTTGAACGCGGCGAAAGCCTGCAAAATAGCCGACCACGTATTCGAATACGGCGCGGCTTCGCCCGCGAGGTACCGGCGGTCGAGCTCTCCGAAGGCGGCGTCGATGTCATCGAGGTCCAACACGACGATCGCGGTGATCTCATCGTCGGCGTTGATTTCGACAATGTTGAAGGCATCGTTTTGAATCGTCTCGGGATCGTGACCGGACGCGCGCACCCTGGTGAGGGCGAGGCGGTCACCTCGGGTCGCCACGACGTCTGCCATCCATATCGCGAAGCCGAGGTCGGCAGCCACCCGCAGATCCTCGATTACGGTTTCCCGACTGCCGCGGTCCCCGGCATTCACCACGCGGCGGAGATCGGCACCGGAAAGGTCAACGGAGACAACCGCTGCTGCGCGGTCCCAATCGCGGGCGGCGAAGAATGACCAGAAGCGTTCGTATACACGCGTTGCCGCGTTCTCCAGCCTGCGCGCTTTCGGGTGCTCTGCTTCGAGCCGGGCGTCGACCGCCTCGAGTTCGGCGATCGCGGCGTCCATGTCGTCGATGTCGAACCACACGTGTAATGCGATCTGGCCTTCCTGGTCGAGGCCAAATAGCTGGAGCGAGTCGTCGCGCGGCGCCCCCGGGCTCGCGTCGCCGGTATGCACCCGTAATCCGGTCAGCGCCAGGCCTTCGCCCCGCACTGCGATGATCTGATGACCGTGCCACACACCACCAAGGTTCCGCGTACTCCTGACCACGTCGTTGATCCATTGGCGAGGGGAAACGATCACTCGTGGGAAGCCGACGATTCCGCGGCGACTCTCAAGGGTGATCTCGGGTGCAAGGCACCGCTCAGTCTCGTCCCAGGCCTCGCGGTCGATAGCGGCGTCTAGCTCTCGGATGGCTCGCACGCACGCATTGTCGAGTTCGACAACTGGCGCCTCGGGCGAAGCCGGCGCGGGCGGAACGGCACTTTCGCCGAGAACGGCCCGCGCCATGTCCGCAAGCGCCGCAGCGCCTTTGCGTTCATACAGATCGACCGCTTGCTGGGCGGCGGTTCGTGCCGCCGCCATGTCGCCGCCACGCCCCAAAACCGTGGCCAGGGTAAGGCACGCGTCGCCGTGATCGACCAGCGCGTCGGTGCGCTCGGCCAAAGTCACCGCGGCCTCGGCGACCTGATGGGCCGCATCGTAGTCGTTGCCGCGGGCCAGTAAATGTGCCCGAAGCGTGCGCCATGCGATCGAGGCCTTCAGCGCGTGCCCGGCCAGACGCTCGCTTTCCGTGCACAATTCGGCGGCCTCAGTCTCGCGGTCGAGAGCAAGGCATGCGCGCCCCAGCAGTGCCGCGGTCTCGGCGGTGTCGGCGTCCAGGCCCATGCGGCGAAAGCCGTTGTAGGCCTTGCGCAGGTGTGCCTCCGCAGCCGCGGGATCATTGCCGATGAGTTCGACGATGCCGGCGAACTGCTCAACTTCCAGCAGTGCGTGGCGCAGACCGAGCTCGGTGACCGTGCGCCGGGCCGAATCGATCATCCGCCGGGCCGCAGCCGTACGGCCGCGGAACGCCTCGAGCACGGCCTGGCATCGCGTGGAGGTGGCCTCGACGGCGGGGGAGTCGGTCGTGATCCGAAGCAGCCGCACCACATCCAGGCACCGGCCGCCCGCGCGCGGAACCGGATTGGGGCCCCACAGCGCCGCCAGAGGGGCGCCCGCCAAAACCGCGTTCACCCGGCGATGTTCGCGTGCCCGCCGCGCTGCGGTCAGGGCGTCGTCGAGGGCAACTTCGCAGTCACCGATGCGGCCAAGGCGGGCGAGGCACCCGGCGCGCACGGTGTGCGCCTTGGCTTCTCCAGCGGAGTCGTCCAGTTCGGCGAGTTTGGCGGCGGCCGCGCCCAACGCGATTTCGACCTCGTCGAGCCGTTCGGGGTGAATCAACATGGTCAACTGACCGTCGAAACATGTCGCCCACGCCGCCAGCCGGGCCGAATCCACTGTCGCGGCTTGCAATTGAGAGATCGCACCGGCTGCGGAGGCCACGTCACCGGCGGCCAGCAGAGCCTCGCAACGCGCGACCAATAGCTCAACGGTCTGGTCGTCGCGGTCGGGAAGCTCGTCGTCGATCTCTTCCAGCGCGTGCAAGGCGCGGTGGTAAAGGTCAGCGGCGCCCTCGTAAGCGAGTCGTGCCATCGCCTGGTCTGCGGCACGCCGACAGTAGAACACGGCCTTGGCCGCGTTCCCCGCCCACGCACATTCGAAATAGTGATGAGCCAGTTCGGCCAGCAGCTCGTCGTCGGCGCCCGGCGACGCCTCCAAGGTGGTGGCGATGCGCTGGTGCAATCGCATGCGCCGCACCGACGCCAGCTCGGCAAGCAGTGACTGCCGGACGATGGCGTGGTTGAACCGGTAGAAGCCGCCGGGCTCTTCGATGACGATGCCGGCCTGACGCGCTTCGTCGAACGCGTCGACGAGGTCTGTGCCGACCACCTGTTCGACCAGCTCCAAAGCAAAGCGGCTGCCGATCACCGCGGCGGCAGCAAGGGCTTTGTTTGTCTCGATCGGCAGACGAGAAAGCCTGCGGCTCACAGCTTCCCGTACACCCTGGGGCAGGGTGCTCTGGTCCCACACGCCGCCACTCTCGTCGACGTGACGCAGTGCCTCGATGAGGAAGAAGGGGTTGCCGCCGGTAACCGAGGCCAGCGCGTGGGCGAGTTCCTCGTCGTCGTAGCCCACCTCGGCGACGTAGGCGGTCACGTCGTCCTCGTCGAGGCCGCCGAGGCTGAGCCGATTGGCCGTGCCATCTCGGTGCAGGTCGGCGAGCGTCGCCGCCAGAGGGTGGGCCCGGTCGAGGTCGGTGCTGCGGTAGGTACCGACGATTTGGACGCGGGCGTGGTCGCCGAAGCGCAACAGATGCCGCAGCAGCAGCAGCGTCGGCTTGGCCGCCCAGTGCAGGTCGTCGAGAACGAGAAGGACTGGCGCGCTTGTCGACGCGGTCTCCAGCAGAGCGACGACGGCATCGAAAAGCGCGTAGCGCTCCGTGTCGGGATCCGAGTGTGCGGGGCGAACGAGATCGGGCACGACATCGGCCAGCCCGGGCACGATTGACAGCAACGCCTCGACGCCGCGCAGCCCCCTCAGCCGGTCGGGTCCCATGCAGGGCACCAGTGAACGCAACGCTTCCGCGAACGGCTGATAGGGCGCGCCCAAGTCCTCGTCGCAGCGGCCGTAGAGCACGATCGCTCCGAGCTCGTACGCCCGCTGCGACCATTCGCCGGCCAGGCGTGTCTTGCCCACACCGGGTTCGCCGGCGACCAGCACCGTGCGGACGCCGCCGGCCAGCGCGGTCTGCCATGCGGACAGCAGCCCCTCGAGTTCGCGGCCGCGTCCGACGAATGGCCCCGGACCGACGAGTACCGCCGGAAGGTCGGGGCGCTCCAAGGGCGCCGCTTCGACAGTATGCGACTCTGGTTGTGCCACACCGTTTTCCATGCGCAGTTCGAAGACATGCTCAGGGCGCGCGAGGTTTTTCAGCTGACGCATCCCCAGATCGGTGAGCAACACGTCGTCGGCCAACGTGTCGATGACGAGCTCGGCCGTCGCGCCGGAGCACAGGATCTGGCCGCCCTCGGCCAGTGACCGCAGCCGCGCGACCCGGTTGACGGCCCGGCCGAAGTAGTCGCCGTCACGAAGCTCGACCTCGCCGGTGTGCAGGGCCATCCGGACACGGATGGGATCGGGCGACGCCCACGGCTCGTGCGCGATCGCGTCCTGCAGCTCCACGGCGGCGGAGGCGGCCGCGGAAGGCCGGTCGAACACCGAGAACGTCGCGTCCCCCTCGCCGCGCGTTTTGATCAGCCGTCCTCCCCGCGACGTGACGACTTGTTCGACGAGCTCGTCGTGGCGCGCGAGCGCCACCGCCATGGCGTCGGCATCGGCCTCCCAGGCAGCCGTCGACCCCTCGATGTCGGTGAGCAGAAAGGTGACCGCGCGCGTCACCGACGGAGCATGTTGTGCCACAGCCACATCCAGCGACGCGTCCTGCGCGACGATCGCGGCCTCGAGCCGGCGGAGATTCGGGCCGGGATCCACCCCGAGTTCGTCGGCGAGCAGCGATCGCGCTCGCTGATAAGCGCCGAGGGCCTCGCCCTGACGGCCGGCCCGGTAGAGGGCGAGCATCAGCTGACCCCATCGCCTTTCCCGCAGCGGGGCCTCAGCCACGGCCGCCTCGAGATCGCCGATGACTTCCGCGGCGCGGCCCGTGGCCAGCAACGCGTCCGCGCGATCTTCGACCAGCGCGGCATGGCTCTCGACCCACCGCGTCTTTTCCGAAGTTCCGGGCCGGCCATCGGGAAGTTCGGGGGTCCCACGCCAAAGGGCAAGGGCCTCCTCGAACCGGGCCACCGCTTGGCTGGTGTCGCCAGCGGCGGCGGCGTCGCGCCCCAGCCGGGCCGCCGACTTGTAGCGCGAGGCGTCGATCTCGCTGTCGGCCAGAACCCAACCCGCCCCCTGGGTCAGGACAAAGCCGTCACCCAGGGCGCGGCGTAACGAGGAGATGTGGGTCTGCAGGGCCTTGGCCGCGGTGCGCGGCGGCTCCTCGCCCCAGAGCAGTTCGACGAGGGTGTCGGCCGGCACGACGGACCCGCCGTGCAGCCCCAGCATCGTGAGGATGGCGCGCGGTTTCGCGCCCGGTATAGCGACGGGCGTCCCGTCTTGCCGGACCTGGAGAGGTCCCAACACCCCCAGTTCCACCGATGAAAGCGTACTCACGTCAGCTATCTTCGGCGGGACAATTCAATACTCGGTCAAGATTGGGTAAAGGCACGCTGCCTGCAGTTCTTGAATGCCCGCAACCTGACGTGAGCGCCAAGTATGTTGGCCAGCTACTGAGCGGGTACTCGCCCACTCGTGCACGAGGAAACTCAGGGCAGGCACGGAGTGTCGCCTTCCAGACATCGCCGTCGACCCGACCCGTTACCGTTGATGCCCATGGACAGCGACCGGAGTGACTCCGCCTTCACCTGGCAGGGCCGGCGCGACTTGGTGAACCGCATGCATGACCAGCTCGATGAGCTGGTGGCGGCGCGTGACCAAATGGAACAACTAGTGCGAGTCATCGTCGAGATCGGCTCGGATCTGGACCTAGACGTGACGCTGCAGCGGGTCCTCAACGCGGCGATGGAGTTGACCGGCGCCCGCTACGCCGCCCTGGGCATACGCGCCGCCGACGGCACGCTCGTTTCTTTCGTGCATGCGGGAATCGACGTTGAAACTGCGCGGCTGCTCGGCGATCTTTCGGTCGGCGATGGTCTGCGCATTGATGATATGAATACCCATCCCGACACCGCGGAACTGGCGGGACACGGACTGCCGATGCATGCGCTGCTCGGCATCCCGATCACCGTGCGGGGGGCCAACTTCGGCAGCCTGTATTTGGCCGACGACCGTCCGGGACGCGTCTTCTCCGACTCCCAGGAAGGCGCCGTACGAGCGATGGCCACGGCGGCGGCCGCCGCCATCGACAACGCCCGACTATTCGAACGAGAGCGCGAATCGGCGAGATGGACGAAGGCCAGCCGCGAGATCACGACGGCGCTGTTGTCCGGCGACCCGCAGACCGGGCCGTTGCAGCTCATCGTGAATCGGGCGTTGGAGCTGGCGGGCGCCGAGCAGGCGATCCTACTGGTGCCCCGGGAGCCCGAACGGCCCGTCGGTGAGGTCGACACCCTGGTCGTGGCCGCAACGGCGGGCCGCTACTCCTCGGAGGTGATCGGTCGGCAGGTTCCGATGGACGGCTCGACCACGGGTGGTGTGGCCCGCCGCGGGCTGCCGCTGATCACTGACTCCTTCGAATACCCGATCGAGGGATTCACCGACGTCGGCGAACGCTCGGCGATTGTCATGCCGCTGATCGCCGACGGTGCCGTACTCGGCGTCATCGCCGTCGCGCGCGACCCGCACCAGCCCGCCTTCGGCAACGACTACCTGGATCTCGTCAGCGACTTCGCTCGGCACGCGGCCATCGCACTGGCGCTGGCGGCGGGTCGCGAACACGCGCTCAACCAGGAACTGGCCCAGGCCGACACGGTCGATGACGCCGTGCATGCCGCCGCCGAGGAATTGCGCCGGCTATGGCGGGCACGCCGGGTTCTGGCCGTCACCTTCCCCGCACAAAGCTCGTCCGCCGAAATGGCGTTCGGTGAACCCCAAGTCGTGTCGGTTGGCGAGCCGGCAGAGTGGGCCGATTTGTCACCGCACACCCAGCAGGCGCTCAGTTCATTGCGCGACGGCGATCTGCTCACCTGTAACTCGAGAGAACCCGGGACGGCCGGCATCGCACTGCAGCACCCCGACGGTGTGCTCGTCGTCTGGATCGATCTGACCGACCAGCGCCTGTTCACCCTTGAGGACCAGACCTTGCTCACGGTCCTGGCGGGCCGCCTCGGCCAGGGGCTGCAGCGGGTGCATCAGGTCGACCAGCAACGCGAAACCGCGCTGGCCCTGCAACACGCGATCCTCGGCCCCGCCGATCTGCCGGCCGGGTTCGCGGTGCGGTATCAGGCCGCGACGAGGCCTTTGCAGGTCGGCGGCGACTGGTACGACATCGTCGACCTGGAAGACGGGCGGATCGCCCTGATCGTCGGCGATTGTGTGGGCCATGGCCTGGCCGCGGCCACCGTGATGGGCCAGGTGCGCAGCGCCTGTCGCGCGCTGTTGTTCGAAAACCCAAGTCCCGGTGCGGCTCTCGCCGGGATGGATCGCTTCGCTGCGCGGCTGCCCGGCGCGCAATGCACCACCGCGGTCTGCGCGGTGCTTACTCCCGAGACCGGTGAACTGGTTTACTCCAGCGCCGGTCATCCGCCGCCCATCCTGGTGCACAGCGACGGCACCACCCAGATGCTCGACGACGGTCACACCATCGCCCTGGGAATACGAGGTGACTGGCCCCGCCCGGAAGCCCGTGTGACCATCCCGGCGCGTTCGACGCTGATGCTCTACACCGACGGCCTGGTCGAGCGCCGCCGTGCCCCGCTCGACCACGGCATCTCCCGGGTGGCCGACGCCGCGCAGGACGCCCGCGCGTTGACGCTGGACGAACTGGCCAACCGGGTCATGTCCGGTGTCGCGCCGACCGGCGGATATCAGGACGACGTTGTCCTGTTGCTCTATCGCCACCCGGCCCCGCTGGAGCTGAATTTTCCCGCCGACGTGAGCCAACTTGCGCCCACCCGCACCGCCTTGCGCGACTGGCTGGCCAAGGCGCGATTGGGCCCGGATCAGACCCTGAACGTGCTCGTGGCCGCCGGGGAAGCCGTGGCCAACGCCATCGAGCACGGTCATCGACATAGACCGCAGGGCGTAATTCGCCTCGGTGCGATCGCAACCGGCGACGCGGTTCAGCTGACCATCACCGACACTGGCTCGTGGAAGGCTCCGCAACCCGCGTCCCACCCTCATCGCGGTCGGGGTATTCCCCTCATGCGAAGCCTCATGCACGATGTCGATATCCGTCCCGACGACGACGGCACCACAGTCCACCTGTCCGCGAGGATCACCTGATGACCACCCCGCTCACGCTCGACACCGCGCGCGGCAGCGACGGGAAATTCGTGCTGGTGGTCGAGGGTGAAATCGACCTGAGCAATATCGATGCGTTCAACCAGGCGTTGGCGGGCGCCGCCAACCAGGCCACCGGCAGCGAGGAAGCTTTACTCGTCGACATCAGCGCGGTCGAGTACCTCGACAGCGCCGCGATCAGCGCACTCGCCTCCCAAGCCGACCGCATCGAGCTGCTGGCCAACCCGATCCTGATGTCCGTACTGCGAATCAGCGGCCTGAGCGAACTGACCAAGGTCGAACCCGCGCCGCCGAGGCAGTGACGCTGCGGCGGTCCCGCGTTCACACCGCGCGCACTGGCCGCGGCCGCGCTAGCGTAAACGCCTCCAAGTGTTTAGTTCAAAGGATTGAATCCGTATGCCCGGGATCATGATCCGGTTGCCTCTCACCGTGACGGCGGTGATCTTCGGGTTGCCGGCCGGCGCGGCCGTGGGCGACCATCCGCCCGCAGGGGCTGGCGCACCGACCATGGTGCTGACGGGAGGTGCCGCGACCTCGTTGCAGGGTGTGATCGCCTCGCCGGCCGGACGCTGGCCTGCGCCCCTCGACGTTGCGCCGGCGAAGATCGACAAGAGCGTCTCGACCGTCACCTATGACTGCGGGAATCAATCTCCCATCAATGTCGTGAGCATCGACTCCAACGTCACCTTGAACGGGTCGTGCGGTGAGGTCGACGTCAGCGGCTCGGCCAACACGGTGAATCTGCAAACGGTGGCGATCATCAAGGCCACCGGCTCGGGCAACCACATCACCTGGCAGCAGGGGCCCGGCGGCGCGGTGCCGCAAATCAGCAACCCTGGCGGCAGCAACAGCATCGTCGGTCCCGCCGGCATACAGCCGCCATTCCCCGGAAACTGATCAGCAAAGTCAACCTCGTTGTCGCGCAGCGTAACTGCCACGGATGCTGGCCGGCGGGCGCGCGGCGTGCCACGATGGCGTAATGGGTGACGACGCGCTGAACGCGGAACGCGAATTCAACGAGCAGAACATCGACGAGTTCCGCCGCAATGGCGGCAAAGTGGGCGGGCAATTCGAGGGTTTCCCGCTGCTGCTGCTGACGTCGACCGGAGCACGAAGCGGCGCCCAACGCGTCAACCCGGTCGCCTACTTCGATATCGACGGCAAGATTTATGTCGTCGGTTCCGCGGCGGGCCGGGACAACAATCCCGCATGGGTGCACAACATTCGCGCCAATCCCCGCGTGACTGTCGAGATCGGTTCGCAGGCCGCGAAACCCGCGACCGCGCGCGAATTACCGCGCGACGAAAGGGATTCGGTCTATTCGGTGGTGGTCGAACGTGCGCCCGGGTTCGGGGAATACCAGCAACGCACGGATCGACTGATCCCGGTGTTCGAATTGATAACCGACTGAAGGCGTGAGGGGCAACCGTATTCGGGCTTGTCAAATCCGGCCCGTTAATTCTTGTGATTACCGCACAATGATGGCGCGGGTAAGGCCGGATGCGACCGGGTCATCACGCCCGCCTTGCCCCGAACGACGAAGTGAGGTCGGCGATGAGACATTGTCTGCGGCGCTGCGTGATCGGCGGGGTCGCTCTGGTGTTGGCCGGGTTGCCGGTGACGGCGATCGCGGCGCCGGCGACGAGCCGCGCCGACGGTGAATGCGCCCCGGGTTGGGGCTGGAGCGTCGAGCTGAACGAATGTGTGTTCCTCGTCCCGGCCGCAAACGGACCGGGCGGGCCTGGAGGGCCCGGCGGGCCCGGCGGACCGGGACGCCCCGGGCCACACTAGAAAGCCCGCTAGCTGCGGCGACGCGACGCTCGGTTTGGCGAGACAGCCGGGCGGCGGGCGTGGGAACTCCACGCACCCGCCGTTCGTTATACCGGCTAAGTAACCTGTGATTTCCGAGGGGGACAGTAGCAGCATGCCACGCACAGACAACGACACCTGGGATTTGGCGACCAGTGTGGGCGCGACCGCCACGATGGTCGCAGCCGCGCGAGCGATCGCGACCAAAGCCGACAACCCGTTGATCGAGGACCGATTCGCCGAACCGCTGGTTCGTGCCGTCGGGGTGGATTTCTTCACCCGCTGGGTCTCCGGCGACCTGGTGGCCGCAGACGTCGACGACCACGAATCCGGCTGGAAGCTCGAACACATGCCCACCGCGATGGCCGCCCGAACCCGATTCTTCGACTCCTTCTTCCGCGCCGCGACGCAGGCCGGGATCCGGCAGGCCGTGATCTTGGCGTCGGGCCTCGACGCACGCGCTTACCGGTTGGCCTGGCCGGCCGATATGACCGTGTTCGAGATCGACCAGCCGCAGGTGATCGAATTCAAGACCGCGACGCTGGCCAAGCTGGATGCGGCCCCGACGGCGGAGTTGCGTACCGTCGCCGTCGACCTGCGCAACGACTGGCCGAAGGCGTTGGTAGACGCCGGTTTTGACCAGAGCCGGCCCACCGCGTGGATCGCGGAGGGGCTCCTCGGGTACCTGCCGCCCGAGGCCCAAGACCGGCTGCTGGACAACATCACCGCACTCAGCGCTGACGGCAGCCGACTGGCGTGCGAAGCTATTCCGGACATGTCGGAAGTGGACACCGAGAAGGCCCAGCAGATGATGCAGAAGGCCGCCGCGAAATGGCGCGAGCACGGCTTCGAGCTGGATTTCGGCGAGCTCGGTTATCAGGGTGAGCGCAACGACGTCGCCGTCTATCTGGATAACCTGGGATGGCGGTCGGAGGGCGTCCGCATGACTCACTTGCTGGCCGATTCCGGCCTGGACGCGATTCCGCAAACCAATGATTCCGTCTCGGTGGCCGACACCATCTACTACAGCTCGGAGCTTTGTCAATGACCGCACCGCAGCGACGAGGGCTCAACGACGCCGTCACGCGGATATGGAGCTTCCTCGCTCCGGTCTACGATCTGCCGTTCTTGCAGCAGTGGGTGTACCGGCCTCCGCACAACGAGGTGATCGCGCAGCTGCGCACTCACGGCGCTCGCAAGATCGCTGACATCGCCTGCGGTACAGGGATTTTGAGTGATCGAATCGAGCGTGAACTGCAGCCCGACGAGATCTACGGCGTCGACATGTCCGACGGGATGCTCGGCCAGGCTCGAGCCAGGTCGGACCGGGTGCAATGGCTGCGCGCCCCGGCCGAGCAGCTCCCGTTTGACGACGGCGCTCTGGACGCCGTGGTGACAACCTCCGCCTTCCATTTCTTCGATCAGCCGGCGGCATTGCGGGAATTTCACCGGGTGCTGGCCCCGGGCGGCCTGGTTGCCGTCTCGGCGCTCAGTACGCGGCAACCGCGTCTGCAGTCCTCCGCGAACTCCCGGTGGAAGCCGCAACACAACGCGTCGGCACCCGAGATGCGGACATTGTTCGAAAACGCCGGGTTCTCGATCAGCGATCAGCACCGGATCCCGCGACCGGTGTGGACCGCGCTGGTGCCCGACCTGTTGACTGTCGGGATCAAAAGCTGAAACCAGCGCTGAGCGTGAAAACCGCTCGGCGCCAACGTAAACAAGCGACGACGCCCGCTTCGCCGATCGGCGAAGCGGGCGTCTTGTCAGCTATCGATCACAGCGGGATCCACACTCCGAAGAGCCAGAAGCCCCACTGGTTGAAACCGGGATCCCAAATAGGAGTTTCCTGGTAGCCCCAGTAATTGATCGGGCCGTAGTCCCAGTGCCCACCGGGCGGAGGGAGCGGTCGATCCCAGGCCGGCCGCGGCGGCGCGCCGGCTCCCCAGGGGCCAGGTCCATCGCCCCACGGAGCACCGTGGAAGTAACCGCGCTGGGCGTCTCCATGCCAAGGGCCGCCGGGGTGGGGATCCGGTCCACCGAATCCACCGGGAGCACCGGGGTGATCGCCTGGACCACCAGGGCCGCCGGGGTGGTCACCGGGGCCGCCAGGCCCACCCGGACCGCCGGGGTGATCGGGGCCGGGACCACCGGGGC
>NZ_QMEU01000057.1 GCF_003284975.1 Mycobacterium colombiense | reverse complement strand
CACAGGACACCGCCGCCAACCGGTTCGACTGGCGGCAGTTGCTGCACCGCGTGACCGGCATCGAGCTTGGCCCGGGCAAGAGCACGGCGTACGAGAACGAGCTGCGGCGGCGCATCCGCGCAATCGTTGGCGGTGCCTTCCCGATCGCCGTGCTCAACCTCAAGGGCGGGGTCGGTAAGACGACGGTGGTGGAGGCGCTGGGGTCGACGTTCGCGGCGGTACGCGACGACCGGGTGCTCGCCCTCGACATCGACGCCGGCGACCTGTCGGAACGCCACGGCCGCCGCAACCCGCACAGCCTGGCCGACCTGTTGCACGGCAGCCCGGCGCCGCAGTACGAGGACATCCGCGCGCTGACGTATATGAACGGCTTCGGCCTGGAAGTGCTCGGGCTGCCGGACAGCGACTGGCGCCTGGAGCGCCACGACATGCTGCGGGCCTTCTCGATGCTGCGAAACCAGTATTCGGTGGTGCTGGTCGACTGCGTGAAAACGCTCAATTCCGCTGTGATGGACGCTGTTCTGCCGGAATCGCGTGCCCTGGTGGTGGTGACGAGTCCCGCCATCGATGCAATACGGAAAACCCGTGCGACGCTGGATTGGTTGTGCCACAACGGGTATCAATCCCTGATGCAGTGGACGGTGCTGGCCGTCAACCATGTCGAGCCAGCCAAGGTCGACGCCGTGGCTGCTACCGAACTCGACCGGCTGTCCGCCCGCGTCGGGGCCACGGTGGTGCTGCCGTTCGATCGCCACGTCCACGATGGGCGAACGATCGCGCTGGACCGGCTGAGCAAGGAGAGTCGGCGCAGCTATCTCGAGCTGGCGGCCGTGCTGGCCGAGATGTTCCCCGGCAGGGGAGGCGAGCGCGCGCGCAGCCGCGATTAGGATCGAGCGCATGAGTGTTGCCGCCAGCGCCGATCTGATGGACTTCGACGACGTCATCGCGCGTTTCGATCCGGTACTCGGCCTCGAGGTGCACGTGGAGCTGTCCACCGTCACCAAGATGTTCTGCGGATGCACCACCGCATTCGGCGCCGAACCCAACACCCAGGTGTGCCCGGTGTGCCTGGGCCTGCCCGGCTCGCTGCCCGTGCTCAACCAGGCCGCGGTCGAGTCGGCCATCCGCATCGGGCTGGCGCTGAACTGCGAGATCGTCCCGTGGTGCCGCTTCGCCCGGAAGAACTACTTCTACCCGGACCAGCCGAAGAACTACCAGATTTCGCAATACGACGAGCCGATCGCCATCAACGGCTACCTGGAGGCGCCGCTGGATGACGGCACCACCTGGCGGGTCGAGATCGAGCGCGCGCACATGGAGGAAGACACCGGCAAGCTCACCCATATCGGCAGTGAGACGGGCCGCATCCACGGCGCGACCACGTCGCTGATCGACTACAACCGCGCCGGCGTGCCGCTGATCGAAATCGTCACCAAGCCCATCGAGGGCGCCGGAGCCCGCGCGCCGCAGATCGCCCGCGCCTATGTGACGGCGTTGCGGGACCTGTTGCGCGCCTTGGGCGTATCCGATGTCCGCATGGACCAGGGCTCCATGCGGTGTGACTCCAATGTGTCGCTCAAACCCACCGGCGCGACTCAGTTCGGCACCCGGACCGAGACCAAGAACGTCAACTCGCTGAAAAGCGTCGAGGTGGCGGTGCGCTACGAAATGCAACGCCAGGCCGCGGTTCTGGCCTCGGATGGTCGAATCATCCAGGAGACCAGGCACTTTCACGAGACCGGTGGCTACACGAGCCCGGGCCGCACCAAGGAAACGGCCGAGGACTACCGGTATTTCCCCGAGCCGGACCTCGAGCCCGTCGCGCCCAGCCGCGAACTGGTCGAGCAGCTGCGCGCGTCCATCCCCGAGCTGCCGTGGTTGAGCCGCAAGCGCATTCAGGACGAGTGGGGCATCTCCGACGAGGTGATGCGCGACCTCGTCAACGCCGGGGCCATCGAATTGGTCACCGCGACCATCGCGCACGGCGCCTCCAGCGAACAGGCCCGCGCCTGGTGGGGAAACTTCTTGATGCAGAAGGCCAACGAGGCCAACGTGGCGCTGGACGAGCTGGCCATCACGCCCGCCCAGGTCGCCGCCGTCGTGGCGCTGGTGGACGAGGGCAAGCTGTCCACCAAGCTGGCCCGTCAGGTCGTCGAGGGCGTACTGGCCGGGGAGGGCGAGCCCGCCGAGGTGATGACCGCGCGCGGTCTGGCCCTGGTGCGTGACGACTCGGTGACCCAGGCCGCCGTCGACGAGGCATTGGCCGCCAATCCCGACGTGGCAGAAAAGATTCGCGGCGGCAAGGTGGCCGCGGCCGGCGCGATTGTCGGCGCGGTGATGAAGGCCACCCGCGGCCAGGCCGACGCCGCGCGGGTGCGCGAATTGGTGTTGGCCGCCTGCGGCCAGAGCTGACCACCCGGCTGCGGCTCACCCAGCGTGTGGGATATGGACGAATAGCGAAGGCGTTTCGTACCTAAAGCCCACGTTGGACGCAGCTGCCTGACCGAGTACAGCTAGCTCTTGTCGTCGCTGTTGCGCGGGAATCCGCCGCCCTGCGGGAAGAGCGGGAATACCACGTCGTCCAGCTTCTCAGCATCTCCGGCCGTCTTGTTGACCGTTGCGCCCCAGACGTTTCCATCCGGCGACATGCGCAGCGCCCAGGCGTGGGCGTGGGTGTCCTTGCGGACGACATCGGGTTCACCGGTGACCGCGCCGGTGGCCGGCGCCAGCCGCACCGCGACCGTCAGCTTGGTGTTGATCAGGTTGACCAGCACGGTCCCGTCCATCGCCGCGCAGCCGGCCACGCCGGGTTTGTCCGGCCAGGTCCACACCGTGGAGATATCGGACGTTTTGGTGATGCGCTGCAACCGATCTGCCGTCGGGGTGCGGTCGGCGACGTACAGCGAGCCGTCGACCGGGTCGGTGCACAGACCGCCGCCGGCACCCACGCCGGACAGCGCCGTCGTCGGCGGCGCCTGACCCACGGTGGTCGGCTGCTCGATCCGCAGCACCTTGCCGGCCAGCGACTTGGGGTCGGCGGCCAGCGCCTGATTGCCCGCGTCGCCGGTCATCACGACCAGCGTGGTGGGGCTGGTGAAGATCAACGCCCCGGTGTTTCCGGTGGCGCCCTTGGGGATCCCGGTCAGGATGTCCTTGGGGATGTCGCCGTCGGCCACGCGGATCACCCGGTTGTCGGTGGGCGTGCTGATGTAGGCGTACATCAGGCGGTCCTGGGTGTAGGTGGGCGACATCACGATGTCCATCAAGCCGCCGTCGCCGGACGGGTCGACCGGGATCACCGTCTTCACCTTCGGTTCGGCGTTGACCGCGATCTCCTTGACCGCGCCGGTGGTGCGCTCGGCGACCAGCGCGGTTTTGCTGTCCGGGCCCATGATCAGGCCACTGGTGCTCTCCAGGCAGCCCTGCATCACGCCGGGGGCGGGGCACGCCTTGGGGAACGGCGTGGGCGGCAGCGGCGGCGGCGGGGGAGGCGTCGAGCTGGGTTGCGGCTTGAGCTCGGGCGCAGTGGTGAACGGCTGCGATTGGGCGTCGTTGAAGCGCGCGCACCCGCTCGTCACCAGCACGAGGGCGCACAGCGCGGCGAACCCGCGCCGAACCGACCGCCCCGCTCGCCCTAGTCGCATGACCGTCAGGCTACGGACACTGTCGGCGGCGCCGCCACACACGTCCCTCCTGCCCGCCCGCCGAGGCCCGATCCGAGCGTGGCCGCGCGCCACCGTCGGCCACGCGCGATCTCGTGTCACGGGCCGCCGAAACGGGCCCGGAAGGCGGTTTCGGGTCGATCCGGGCCGGTTTGACGGGCAAACCACCGATTGCCAGGCGAAAGCGCCGCTCAAATCCCCAATTCGGGACGGAATGCCCTTACCCTGACACCCGTGACCAGTCAACCGAATGACGCACATTGGCAACGCCCCGGCGAATCCCCGGAGCCGACCCCGGGACGCCCCGCCTCGGCGCGGCTGGTCGATCCCGAAGACGACCTGACGCCGGTCGGCTATCCCGGTGACTTCAACCCGTCCACCGGGACCACCACCGTCATCCCGTACGGCGCCGCCGCCGCGGCCGCCGGCTCCGGGGCCGGGGGTTACAACCTGCTGGAACAGCAGGAGCCCCTGCCCTACGTGCAGCCGCATTCGGCGGCCCGGCACTCGGCTCCCGAGGCCGACCTAGACGACGACGAACACCACGACCGACTGCACGATGTCGGCCGGCGCGGAACGCAGCATCTCGGTTTGCTGCTGCTGCGCGTCGGGCTGGGCGTGGTGCTCGGCGCCCACGGGCTGCAGAAGCTGTTCGGCTGGTGGGGTGGCTCGGGCGTAACGGGCTTCAAGAACTCACTGTCCGATGTCGGCTACCAGCACGCGGACATCCTCGCCTACGTGAGCGCCGGCGGTGAGGTGGTGGCGGGTGTGCTGCTGATACTGGGCCTGTTCACGCCGGTCGCCGCGGCGGGCGCGTTGGCGTTCTTGATCAACGGCCTGCTGGCCAGCGTCTCGGTGCGGCCGCACACCCGCAACTTCTCGTTCTTCCTGCCCGAGGGCCACGAATACCAGATCACCCTGATCGTCCTCGCCGTCGCGGTGGTGCTGTGCGGACCCGGCCGCTACGGCCTGGACGCGCGCCGCGGTTGGGCGCATCGGCCCTTCATCGGCTCCTTTGTCGCGCTGCTGGCCGGCATCGCCGCCGGTGTCGGGGTGTGGGTGGCGCTCAACGGCGTCAATCCGATCGGCTGACCAGCCACTTCACTGGTAGGGGTTGGGGACCCGCCCGGCGCTGGCCTGCGTCAGCAGCGGCAGCGTGGAGAACGTGACCGCGGGCAACCGCAGCTCTTCGCCGCTCTTGAGGCGCGCGCGACCCCACGAACCGCGGTGAAAACGCAGCCCGTCGATCTCCTCCCAGCGCACCCACCGGCTGCCCAGCAGCGTCCGGACGGTCACGCCCCGGTCGTCGGCGACGGTGCGTAGCCGGATGATCAACGCCGACAGCAGTATCGGCAGGATCAGCAGCGGCAGGGACGGCGCCCAGAGCATCACCGGTATCAGCAACCCCAGCGTCAAGAACCCGACGGCCAGATGCGCGATCGGCGACACCTTGATCACGACGGGCGCCTGGGACGGGGTTTGGGGAGACGAGCCGCTAGCCACCCCACCATCATTTCACCCCGCGCCCGGGGCCGGTTCCGGCCGCGCTCACCCGGCGTAGCGGCGGTCAACCCGCCTGGTGAGCGGGCACGGATTTGACTGCTGAGCTGTGCGAAGGCTACCGTCGGACGCTATGGATACCGCCGGAAAGCCCGGGATGCTCGTAGTAATTAGTCGGCGCGTTGGCGGCTGACTTGCGTTTGAGCATTTGAAGCAATCCAGCACCAACGCGCAACCCTCGTGCAGCAGATGAGCTGTCGGGGGTTTTTTGTTGCCCCAGCGAGATTCCCGGAAATGAATAAGGACGAAAACGACAGTGAGCGCTCCCATCAGGCAGCACCCCGCCGCGACACCGGACGCTGCCGACATCGCCACGGACGCGGCCAAGCCCGTCGCGAAGTCTGCGGCCGGTAAGCCGAAACGCATTGGGCCGGAACAACTTACCGGCGCCCAATCGGTGATTCGTTCGCTGGAGGAACTAGGCGTAGAGGTCATCTTCGGCATTCCCGGCGGCGCGGTGCTGCCCGTCTATGACCCGCTGTTCGACTCGCAGAAGCTGCGCCACGTGCTGGTCCGTCACGAGCAGGGCGCCGGCCACGCCGCCAGCGGCTACGCCCACGCCACCGGCAAGGTCGGTGTCTGCATGGCGACCTCGGGCCCCGGCGCGACCAACCTGGTGACCCCGCTGGCCGACGCCCAGATGGACTCGATCCCCGTGGTGGCCGTGACCGGCCAGGTCGGACGCTCGCTGATCGGCACCGACGCCTTCCAGGAAGCCGACATCTCGGGCATCACGATGCCGATCACCAAGCACAACTTCCTGGTCCGCTCAGGTAACGAGATCCCGCAAGTGCTGGCCGAGGCGTTCCACATCGCCTCCTCGGGCCGCCCCGGAGCGGTGCTGGTCGACATCCCCAAGGACGTGCTGCAGGGCCAGTGCACGTTCAGCTGGCCGCCGCGCCTGGACTTGCCCGGCTACAAGCCGAACACCAAACCGCACAGCCGGCAGATCCGTGAGGCCGCCAAACTGATCGCGGCCTCCCGCAAGCCGGTGCTCTACGTCGGCGGGGGGGTCATCCGCGGTGACGCGACCGAGCAGCTGCGCGAGCTGGCCGAGCTGACCGGCATCCCCGTGGTGACCACGCTGATGGCGCGCGGCGCGTTCCCCGACAGCCACAAGCAGCACATGGGCATGCCCGGCATGCACGGCACGGTCGCCGCGGTGGCCGCCCTGCAACGCAGCGACCTGCTGATCGCGCTGGGGACCCGCTTCGATGACCGGGTGACCGGGAAGCTGGACACCTTCGCCCCGGAGGCCAAGGTCATTCACGCCGACATCGACCCCGCCGAGATCGGCAAGAACCGCCACGCCGACGTCCCGATCGTGGGCGACGTCAAGGCCGTCATCATCGAGCTGCTCGAGTTGCTGCGGCACGACGGGGTCCCCGGCAAGCTCGACATGACCGAGTGGTGGGCCTACCTCAACGAGGTCCAGTCCACCTATCCGCTGAGCTACGGGCCGCAGAGTGACGGCAGCCTCGGCCCGGAATACGTCATCGAAAAGCTCGGCCAGATCGCCGGTCCCGATGCCCTGTACGTCGCCGGTGTGGGCCAGCACCAGATGTGGGCGGCCCAGTTCATCTCCTATGAGAAGCCGCGCACCTGGCTGAACTCGGGCGGGTTGGGCACCATGGGTTTCGCCATCCCGGCGGCCATGGGGGCCAAGATGGCGCGCCCCGAGGCCGAGGTGTGGGCCATCGACGGCGATGGCTGTTTCCAGATGACCAACCAGGAGCTGGCCACCTGTGCGATCGAAGGCGTGCCGATCAAGGTGGCGCTGATCAACAACGGCAACCTGGGCATGGTGCGCCAGTGGCAGACGCTGTTCTACGAGGAGCGCTACTCGCAGACCGATCTGGCCACGCATTCGCATCGGATTCCGGACTTCGTGAAGCTGGCCGAGGCGCTGGGCTGCGTCGGATTGCGTTGCGAGCGTGAGGAAGACGTGGAAGACGTGATCAAGGCGGCGCGCGCGATCAACGACCGCCCGGTGGTGATCGACTTCATCGTCGGCGCCGACGCGCAGGTGTGGCCGATGGTGGCCGCCGGTACCAGCAACGACGAGATTCAGGCGGCCCGCGGAATCCGCCCGCTGTTCGACGACGAGAGCGAAGGGCACGCCTGATGCAAACGCATACCCTCTCGGTGCTGGTCGAGGACAAACCCGGTGTGCTGGCCCGCGTGGCGGCGCTGTTCAGCCGGCGCGGCTTCAACATCGAATCGCTGGCGGTAGGTGCCACCGAGCAGAAGGACATGTCGCGGATGACGATCGTGGTCTCCGCCGAGGAGACCCCGCTCGAGCAGATCACCAAGCAGCTCAACAAGCTGATCAACGTCATCAAGATCGTCGAGCTCGACGACGACAACTCCGTGTCGCGGGAATTGGCGTTGATCAAGGTCCGCGCCGACGCGGGCACCCGCAGTCAGGTCATCGAGGCGGTGAACCTGTTCCGCGCCAAGGTGATCGACGTTTCCACCGAGGCGTTGACGATCGAGGCGACGGGCGACCGCGGCAAGATCGAGGCGCTGCTGCGGATCCTGGAACCTTTTGGGATCCGCGAAATAGTCCAATCGGGAGTGGTGGCGCTGTCTCGCGGTCCACGCGGAATCGGCACGGCCAAGTAACACACAAGGAGATATTCAACAGTGGCACTAGAAATGTTCTACGACGACGATGCGGACCTGACGATCATCCAGGGTCGCAAGGTCGGTGTCATCGGATACGGCAGCCAAGGACACGCGCACTCGCTGAGCCTGCGCGACTCCGGCGTGCAGGTGAAGGTGGGCCTGAAGGAGGGGTCGAAGTCGCGGGCCAAGGTCGAAGAGCAGGGCCTGGACGTGGACACCCCCGCCGAGGTCGCCAAGTGGGCCGACGTGATCATGCTGCTGGCACCCGACACCGCGCAGGCCGACATCTTCAAGAACGACATCGAACCCAACCTCAAGGATGGGGACGCGTTGTTCTTCGGCCACGGGCTCAACATCCACTTCGACCTGATCAAGCCGCCGGCCAACGTCACCATCGCCATGGTGGCACCGAAGGGCCCGGGGCACTTGGTGCGCCGCCAGTTTGTCGACGGCAAGGGTGTGCCCGCGCTGATCGCCGTCGATCAGGACCCGAACGGCGACGGCGAGGCGCTGGCCCTGTCCTACGCCAAGGCCATCGGCGGCACCCGCGCCGGCGTCATCAAGACCACCTTCAAGGACGAGACCGAGACGGACCTGTTCGGTGAGCAGGCCGTGTTGTGCGGTGGCACAGAGGAATTGGTGAAGACCGGTTTCGACGTGATGGTCGAGGCGGGCTACCCGCCGGAGATGGCCTACTTCGAGGTGCTGCACGAGCTCAAGCTGATCGTCGACCTGATGTACGAGGGCGGGATCGCCCGGATGAACTATTCGGTATCCGACACCGCGGAGTTCGGCGGCTACCTGTCCGGTCCGCGCGTGATCGATGCCGGCACCAAGGAGCGGATGCGAGAGATCCTGCGCGACATCCAAAGCGGCGAGTTCACCAAGAAGTTGGTCGCCAACGTCGAGGGCGGCAACAAGCAGCTCGAGCAGTTGCGCAAGGAGAACGCCGAGCACCCCATCGAGGTCACCGGCAAGAAGCTGCGCGACCTGATGAGCTGGGTCGACCGGCCGATCACCGAGACCGCCTAGCTCTTTCGCGCCGAACGTGCACTCAGGGCGAGTATTTCGTGACTTTTTCGCCGTGAGTGCACGTTCGGCGGCTCAGGACGCCGCCAGGCGTCCGGCCGTCTCGACCACCCGAATGGCCAGATGCTCGAGGGCAGTGCCGGTGACCTCACCGATGTCCTCGATGTTGTCGTGGGTGGTGATAAGGCTCGCCCCGTAGGGATTGCCGTCGACGAACTTCGACGGGTCCGTGTAGCCGGGGGGCACGATGATGCCGCCGAAATGCATCAGCGTGATGTACAGCGAGAGCAGGGTGGATTCCTGGCCGCCGTGCACGGTGTTCGATGACGTGAAGCCCGCGTACACCTTGTCGGCGAGTTTGCCCTGTGCCCACAGCCCGCCCAGCGAGTCGAGGAACGCGCGCAATTGCGCTGCCGGAGAGCCGAAGCGGGTCGGTGAACCGAAGATCACCGCGTCGGCCCAGACGATGTCGTCGCCGGAGGCGGCCGGAAGGTCTTTGGTGGCCTCGTAGTTCGCCGTCCAGGCCGGGTTGTGGGCGAAGGATTCGGGATCCTGCGTTTCGGCGACGTGTCTCAGGCGGACCTCGGCCCCCGCCTTCTCGGCCGCGGCGGCAACGCGCTGCGCCATCGTGGTGCCATGGCCGGTGGCCGAGTAGTAGATGATCGCGAGTTTCGTCACGGCGTCATCGTAGGCCGCAGATCCGGCATCGTGTCGATCCCGAATTCCCGGTGCAACAACGTGCGCGCCGCGTAGTAGCCGGCCATGCCGTGCACACCGCCGCCCGGCGGGGTGGCCGCGGAACACAAATAGACCTTGGGAACCGGTGTGCGCCAAGGGTTTAACCGCGGCGTCGGCCCGGCGATCGCCCGCCAGGCCGAGTTGCCGCCCACCCCGATGTCGCCGCCGACGTAGTTCGCGTTGTGCTCGCACAACCGCGCGGCCGGCACCGCGCGCGCGGCCACCACCACGTCGCGGAAGCCGGGGGCGAAGCGCTCGACGACCGCGGTCACCGCTTCGGTCGCGTCGACGGTGGACCCCGACGGCACGTGGGCATAGGTCCAAAACGGGCGGCGGCCGGCGGTGTCGATGCGGCCGGGGTCGGCGACGTGCGGCGACGCCGCCAGCACCATGGGCCACTGCGCGTGCCGGCCGGCGGCGATGTCGGACTCGGCGCGCGCCATCTGGGCTCGGCTGCCACCGAGGTGCAGCGTCGGGGCCCGCCGCAGCCGCTCGTCCGACCACGGGATCTCGTCGCTCAGCACGAAGTCCACCTTTGCGACGCCGGGGCCAAACGTGTAGCGCCGCAACGCTTTCGCGTAGCGGGCGGGCAGGGCGTCGCCGTAGATCCGCAGCAGCGCGGTCGGCGCGGTGTCGAAGGCCACGACCCCGTCAGGCGGTTCAGTGACCTCCGTGCCGGCCGTCAGCTCGCCACCGTGCGCGCGCAGGTCGGCGATCAGGGCGTCGGTGATCGTCTGACTGCCGCCCACCGGAATCGGCCAGCCGACCGAATGCGCGAGGGTGGCCAGCATCATCCCGGCCCCGGCCGCGGTCAGCGACGGCATCCGCGAAATGATGTGGGCCGCAACGCCGGTGAACAGCGCGCGGGCGTCCTCGCCGGCCAACGTCCCCCATGCCGGGGTCCCCTGGGCCAGCATCCGCAGGCCCAGCCGCAGCGCCGAGGGCAGCGAGTTCGGGATGGACCGTTTGTCGCCCAGCAGCAGGGCCACCACGTCGTCGGAACGCTCGACGAGCGGACCCAGCAGGCGTTTGAAGGACGCACCGTGTTCGAGCTCGGCGCAGGTGCGGTCCAGGTCGCGGTAGGCGATGGCCGCCGGACGCCCGGGCAGCGGGTTGGCGTAGGAGATGTCCGGCACCGTCAGACCCACGCCGCGCGCGCGCAAATCGAATTCGGCGAAGAACGGCGACGCCAACGCCAGCGGGTGCACCGCCGAGCAGATGTCGTGCAAGACTCCCGCAGAATCTGGGTCGGGTGCGGTGCGCGCGCCCCCACCAAAGGTCGGCTGAGCTTCGACGACCTGCACTTTCAGACCGGCCCGGGCGCAGATTACGGCAGCGGTCAGCCCATTGGGTCCGCTGCCGACGATGGTGACGTCCACGCGTCAATTACAGCCGATAGGCTGGCCGGGTGAATCTGCCTGTTGTACTCATTGCCGACAAGCTCGCCGAATCAACCGTCGCCGCCCTCGGTGACCAGGTCGAGGTGCGCTGGGTAGACGGCCCCGACCGGGAGAAGCTGCTGGCGGCCGTGCCGGAGGCCGATGCGCTGCTGGTGCGTTCGGCCACCACGGTCGACGCCGAGGTGCTGGCCGCGGCGCCCAAGCTGAAGATCGTCGCCCGCGCGGGGGTGGGTCTGGACAACGTCGACGTCGACGCCGCCACCGAGCGCGGTGTCCTGGTGGTTAACGCGCCGACGTCGAACATCCACAGCGCCGCCGAGCACGCGCTGGCGCTGTTGCTGTCGGCGGCACGCCAGGTGCCGGCCGCCGACGCCTCGCTGCGCGAGCACGCCTGGAAGCGGTCGTCGTTCTCGGGCACCGAGATCTTCGGCAAGACGGTCGGCGTGGTGGGCCTGGGCCGGATCGGGCAGTTGGTCGCCCAGCGGCTCAGCGCCTTCGGGACTCACCTGGTCGCCTACGACCCCTACGTATCGCCGGCCCGGGCCGCGCAGCTGGGCATCGAACTGTTGACGCTGGACGAGCTGCTGGGCCGCGCCGACTTCATCTCGGTGCACCTGCCGAAGACACCCGAGACCGCGGGCCTGATCGACAAGGATGCGCTGGCCAAGACCAAGCCGGGCGTCATCATCGTCAACGCGGCCCGCGGTGGTCTGGTCGACGAGGCGGCGCTGGCCGAAGCGGTCCGCAGCGGTCACGTCCGCGCGGCCGGCATCGACGTCTTCTCCAAGGAACCCTGCACCGACAGCCCGCTGTTCGAGCTGCCGCAGGTGGTGGTCACGCCGCATTTGGGGGCATCGACCGAAGAGGCGCAGGACCGGGCCGGCACCGACGTCGCGGCGAGCGTGAAGCTCGCTCTGGCCGGGGAATTCGTCCCCGACGCGGTCAACGTCGGCGGCGGGGTGGTCAACGAGGAGGTGGCGCCCTGGCTGGACCTGGTGCGCAAGCTCGGGTTGCTGGCCGCCACGCTTTCCGACGGCCCGCCGGTCTCCTTGTCGGTGCAGGTGCGCGGCGAGCTCGCCTCCGAAGACGTTGAGGTGCTTAAGCTTTCGGCCCTACGCGGGTTGTTCTCGGCCGTCGTCGAGGGACCGGTGACGTTCGTCAACGCGCCGGCGCTGGCCGAAGAACGCGGCATCACCGCCGAGATCGGCACGGCCTCGGAGAGCCCGAACCACCGCAGCGTGGTCGACGTGCGCGCGGTCGCGCACGACGGCACCGCCGTCAACGTCGCGGGGACCCTGTCGGGCCCGCAGCTGGTGGAGAAGATCGTGCAGATCAACGGCCGCAACTTCGATCTGCGTGCCCGCGGTATCAACCTGGTGATCAACTATGTCGACCAGCCCGGCGCGCTGGGCAAGATCGGCACCCTGCTCGGTTCGGCCGGGGTGAACATCGAGGCCGCCCAACTCTCCGAGGACGCCGAGGGCCCGAGTGCGACGATCCTGCTGCGCCTGGACCGCGACGTGCCGGGCGACGTGCGGGCCGAAATCGGCGCGGCCGTCGGCGCCAACAAGCTTGAGGTGGTTGATCTTTCGTGAAGCGCGCCAGCGACGATGCAGAGCGCAGCGATGAGGAGAAGTGGCGCCGATGAAGCTTGCCATCATCGAAGGTGACGGCATCGGCCCGGAGGTGGTGGCCGAGGCCGTCAAGGTCCTCGACGCGGTGCTGCCCGGAGTGGACAAGACCAGCTACGATCTGGGCGCGCGCCGATACCACGCCACCGGCGAGCTACTGCCGGACTCCGTCGTCGACGAGCTGCGTGGGCACGACGCCATCCTGCTCGGGGCCATCGGTGACCCGTCGGTGCCCAGCGGCGTGCTCGAGCGAGGCTTGTTGCTGCGCCTGCGTTTCGAACTCGACCATCACATCAACCTGCGGCCGGGCCGGCTCTATCCGGGCGTGAACAGCCCGCTGGCCGGCAATCCCGAGATCGACTTCGTGGTGGTGCGCGAGGGAACCGAAGGGCCCTACACCGGCACCGGCGGCGCCATCCGCGTCGGAACGCCCAATGAAGTCGCCACCGAGGTAAGCCAAAACACGGCGTTCGGTGTGCGCCGCGTGGTGGCCGACGCGTTCGAACGGGCGCAGCGGCGCCGAAAGCATTTGACGCTGGTGCACAAAACCAATGTGCTGACCTTCGCCGGCAAGCTGTGGTCGCGCATCGTGGCCGAGGTGGGCCAGGACTATCCCCACGTCGAAGTGGCCTACCAACACATCGACGCCGCGACCATTTTCATGGTCACCGACCCCGGTCGCTTCGACGTGATCGTCACCGACAACCTGTTCGGCGACATCATCACCGACCTGTCGGCGGCGGTGTGCGGTGGAATTGGCTTGGCCGCCAGTGGAAATATTGACGGCACCCGAACCAACCCGTCGATGTTCGAGCCCGTCCACGGCAGCGCGCCGGACATCGCCGGCCAGGGCATCGCCGATCCGACCGCCGCCATCATGTCGGTGGCGCTGCTGCTGGCCCACCTCGGCGAGGAGACCGCCGCTACGCGGGTGGACCGGGCCGTCGAGCAATATCTGGCAACGCGTGGGAACGAACGGCGCGCCACCACCGAAGTCGGCGAACGGATTGCCGCCGGGCTCTAGTCTCCAACCCGGGCGGCAGCAATCGGGTGGGCACCAAAGGGATTGCCGCCAGGGGGAACAGCGCGCACAGCACCCATGCCGGCGGATACTTCGCGGCCGAGATCAAGGCACCGAACAGCGGGGGACCGGCGGCCGCCATCATCCGCTGGGTGGTGTTCTGGATGCCCAGGGCCCGACCGCTCCAGTAAGGCCCGGCGAATTCGGTGATGGCGGTGGCTTCCAGCCCGTTGTCGAGTACCGCGATCACCGAGATGGCGACCATCAGCACCGACTGCCACCGGGTGTTCATGTAATCGGCCCACGCCAGCAGCAGCAGGGTCAGCACGGCGGCGGCCGCGATGTAGCGCACCGGCCGCATGCGTGAGCCCAGCCGATCCGACCAGCGGCCCGCGGCCACCCGACCGGCCGCGCCGAGCAGCTGGGACAAAGTGACCAACGCGCCGGCGGCCGCGACCGACCAGTGCAGGTTTCTGATCAGCCACACCAGCATGAACGTCACGGTGACCGTCTGCGGCATCATCATCAGGCCCGCCACCGCGTGAATTCGCCACAGCGTCAACGACCCTCGGTATGGGCTGGCCAGTTCCTGATGGCTCGCACTGGCGCGGGGCTTGCGAGGCGGGTCCACGATGCCGATCACGCTGACAATCGCCCCGACGGCGCACGCCAACGCGGTGAACCGAAGGCCGGCCTGTGGCCCATGTTCGGCGAGCTCGGGAATGATCATCGCGCCCAAGGCGATTCCGAGGGGTTGGGCCGTCTGGCGGATGCCCATGGCCAGCCCGCGCTGATGTGGCGGGAACCACGCGGACACCAGCCGCCCGCCGGCCGTGTTGCAACTGGCCGCGGCCATGCCACCGAGAAACAGGTAGACGGCGATCAGGACCATCGAATGCGCCGACGCGGCGGCGTAGGCCGCTATCGCGGTCAAGGCCGAGCCGGTGGCCATCACCACCCGCTCGCCGACCCGGTCCAGCACGTACCCCCAGAGCACCAGCGTGACCACCATGCCCCAGCTGGGCATGGAGGCCAGCAGGCCGGCCTCGTCGAGCCGGATCCCGCGCGCGCCCTGCAGCGACGGGATGAGGAACGCGACGCCGTTGATGAAGAGGAATGAACTCGCCGTCGCCAGCAGCGAAACGATCATGATCGACCAGCGCGCGGCTGTGCCGATTTCGGGCGTCGCGGCGGGCTCGGTCTGCATTCCCCATGCTTGCATACCGGCGCGAAATTTAGGGGTAGGACTTGTGCCGTTGTTCGCCATTGGTGGGCAAATTGCGGGCCCGATGGTGAGGGCCCGCCACGCCCGGCTTCGCCGCGCTCGCGACCCTCACGGGGCCCGATGGTGAGGGCCCGCCACGCCCGGCTACGCCGCGCTCGCGACCGTCACGGGCTTGGATCGTCTGGCTCCTCCTCGGGCCGTCCCGGCCCGAATCGTCGCCAGACTAGGCTCAACCGAATGCGCCTTGGTCGAATCGCCAGCCCGGACGGTGTCGCCTTCGTCAGTATCGAAGGCGATCTCAACGACCCCGCCGAGATGATCGCGCGGGAGATCGCCGAACATCCATTCGGCACGCCCAACTTCACCGGCCGGTCATGGCCGCTGGCCGACGTGCGGCTGCTCGCCCCGATACTGGCCAGCAAGGTGGTTTGCATCGGCAAGAACTACACCGATCACATCGCCGAGATGAAGGAGATGACCGGCCCCGCCCCGGTTGATCCGGTGATCTTCCTCAAGCCCAACACCGCGATCATCGGGCCCAACGTGCCGATTCGGTTGCCCGCCAACGCTTCACCGGTGCACTTCGAGGGCGAGCTGGCGGTGGTGATCGGCCGGCCCTGCAAGGACGTCTCGGCCGCCCAGGCCGCGGAGAACATCCTCGGCTACACCATTGGCAACGACGTGTCGGCGCGCGATCAACAAAAATCCGACGGCCAGTGGACCCGGGCCAAGGGGCATGACACCTTCTGCCCGGTCGGCCCCTGGATCGTCACCGACCTCAAACCGCTCGACCCGGGCGATCTGGAATTGCGCACCGAGGTCAACGGCGAGGTCAAGCAGCACAGCCGTACCTCGCTGCTGATCCACGACATCGGCTCCATCGTCGAGTGGATCTCGGCCGTGATGACCCTGCTGCCCGGCGACATCATCCTCACCGGGACGCCGGCCGGCGTCGGCCCCATCGAGGACGGCGACACCGTCTCGATCACCATCGAGGGCATCGGCACCCTCACCAATCCCGTGGTCCGCAAAGGAAAATCGTGACTGCACCCATGCAAGCAGACCCGGTCCGGGTCCGCTTCTGTCCCTCGCCCACCGGCACCCCGCACGTCGGCATGGTCCGCACGGCGCTGTTCAACTGGGCCTACGCCCGACACACCGGGGGCACCTTTGTCTTTCGCATCGAGGACACCGACGCGCAGCGCGACACCGAGGAAAGCTATCTGGCGCTGCTCGACGCGCTGCGCTGGCTCGGCCTGGATTGGGACGAGGGTCCCGAGGTGGGCGGACCCTACGGTCCCTACCGTCAATCGCTGCGCCGTGAGATCTATCACGACGTGGTGGCCAAGCTGCTCGAGACGGGCGAGGCCTACTACGCCTTTTCCACAACGGAGGAGGTCGAGGCGCGCCATCTCGCCGCGGGCCGTAATCCCAAGCTGGGCTACGACAATTTCGACCGCCAGCTGACCGATTCCCAGCGCGCTGCGTTCCTGGCGGAGGGCCGCAAGCCGGTGGTGCGGTTGCGGATGCCCGATGAGGATTTCAGCTGGGACGACCTGGTGCGCGGGACCACCACCTTCGCGGCCGGCACCCTGCCCGACTTCGCGTTGACCCGCGCCAACGGAGAACCGTTGTACACCTTGGTGAACCCGGTCGACGACGCGCTGATGAAGATCACCCACGTGCTGCGTGGTGAGGATCTGCTGCCGTCGACCCCGCGCCAGCTCGCGCTGTATCAGGCGCTGATCCGGATCGGTGTGGCCGAGCGCACACCGCAGTTCGCCCACCTGCCAACGGTATTGGGGGAGGGAACGAAAAAACTCTCCAAGCGCGACCCGCAGTCCAACCTGTTCGCCCACCGCGATCGGGGCTTCATCCCCGAAGGCCTGCTCAACTATCTCGCCTTGCTCGGCTGGGCGATCGCCGACGACCACGACGTGTTCAGCCTCGAGGAGATGGTCGCCGCCTTCGATGTGGTCAACGTCAACTCCAATCCCGCCCGCTTCGACCAGAAGAAGGCCGACGCGCTCAACGCCGAGCACATTCGGCTGCTCACGGTCGACGACTTCACCGCCAGGTTGCGCGCCTATCTCGACGCTCATGGTCATCGCCTCGGATTGGACGACGCCGCCTTCGCCACCGCCGCCGAGTTGGTGCAGACCCGGATCGTGGTGCTCGGCGACGCCTGGGACCTGCTGAGGTTCCTGAACGACGACGAGTACGCGATCGACCCCAAGGCGGCCGCCAAAGAGCTCGGACCCGACGGCGCCGCGGTGCTGGACGCGGCGCTGGCCGCCCTGGACGGCGTGGCGGACTGGACGGCGCCGGAGCTCGAGGCCGCGCTCAAGGCAGCCCTCATCGACGGGCTGGGGCTCAAACCGCGCAAGGCGTTTGGTCCGATCCGGGTGGGGGCCACCGGGACGACGATCAGCCCGCCGTTGTTCGAGTCGCTGGAGCTGCTTGGCCGCGACCGCAGCCTGGCGCGGCTGCGGGCGGCGCGTGAGAACCCCGGGCGGGACCCAGGCTGAGCGAGACGACCGCGCGTGCGCAGTGCCCGGCCAGACTTTGGTAGTCTGCACTGCGGTTTACGAATGCCGACGACGGCTGGCGGCGGCGGACTAGCACAGAGCTCATGAACGTCCGCATATGCGCTGACCAGCGGTTTTAGGTGGCCGATGGGGTATGGTGTAATTGGCAACACAGCTGATTCTGGTTCAGCCATTCTAGGTTCGAGTCCTGGTACCCCAGCAAAACTCACTCCGCCTCAAGCGATTAGGTGGGCCTAGCGGGGTGAGCTATGCTGACTGCTCGGATCGTTTCTGGCCCCGTCGTCTAGCGGCCTAGGACGCCGCCCTCTCACGGCGGTAGCGTGGGTTCGAATCCCATCGGGGCTACAAATATCGCAGCTACTGGTCGGTCCCCAAGACCGCCGGTGCTGTCGATCCACCCACCGGCATGGCCGGCAGGCCGAGTTTGCGGTGATCCCACGACCTAGCCCGCTGGGCCACGATGCGAACGCAGACGCGCTTGTTCATCATCTGCTCCACGAACGGCTTCATGTCGTCGGTGTAGGGACCGGTGTAGCGCTCCCAGACGCTGACCCCCACGCGGTGCGCGACGTCGGGATCGTCGACGATCTCGGCGACGCCCTCGAAGGACACCCCGCGCAGTGTGTCGTAGGTGTGGCCGTCCTCGATCAGAAAGCTCACCCGCGGATCGCGCTTGAGGTTGACGGCCTTCTGCGACTTGGCCTTGGTCTCCAGCCAGATCTCGCCATCGACGACGGCGTACCACATGGCGGTCAGGTGCGGTTGGCCGTCGGCGCCGATGGTAGCCAGCGTGCCGGTGCGGCTATTGACGACGAAATCGGCGATCTCGTCTTCGGACATGACGATGCTCGCGCGCTGATTGGTTCCCATGGCGGTCAGTCTGTCAGGCCGGGTGCCGTCCGCTGTGCGCCGGTGGCTCAGAGGCGACGGGTGAGCGCCTCGGCGGCCGACAGCAGATCGGCCGCCCAGCGGGCCCCCGGGCGTCGGCCGATCCGGTCGATGGGTCCCGACACCGAGATGGCCGCGACGACGGCACCGCGGCTGTCACGCACTGGCGCCGACACGCTCGCCACCCCCGGCTCGCGCTCGGCCACGCTCTGGGCCCAGCCGCGCCGGCGCACTTCGGCCAGCGTGCGTTCGGTGAATTTCGCCGTCGCGAGCACCGCTTTCTGCGTGGCCGCGTCGCTATGGGCCAGTAACACTTTCGCCCCCGACCCGGCCGTCATCGGCAGTCGCGCCCCGATCGGAACCGTATCGCGAAGGCCGGCAGCGGGTTCCAGCGCGGCCACGCACACCCGGTCGGTGCCCTCGCGGCGGTAGAGCTGCACGCTTTCGCCGGTGGACTCGCGCAACAGGGGCAGCACCGCGTTGCTGGCGGCCAGCAACGGATCGTTGACATGGGCCGCGAGTTCGGTGACGGCCGGGCCGAGCAGCCAGCGTCCTTCGTCGTCGCGCGCCAGCAGGCGGTGGACTTCGAGGGCGGCCGCCAGCCGGTATGCCGTGGCGCGGGGCAAGGAGGTGCGCTCACACAGTTCGGCCAACCCACAGGGTGATTGAGAGACCGTGTGCAGCAGCCCCACGGCTTTGTCCAGGACGCCGATACCGCTATGCTGTCTCATAAGAAGATACTAGCGTCTCGCATTCTGAGATCCCAGCCCGGATGATCGGCGAGGCCGCTACTCGAGGCGAATTGAGGCGAGTCCGATATGGGAACCGATCAAGGGGCGGCGGCGGCCGCCACCAAACCGCGCACTTTGGCCGAAAAAGTTTGGGAAGACCACGTTGTGGTGTCAGGAGGTGCCTCGGAGCAAGGAGGGGCGCCCGACTTGATCTACATCGATCTGCACCTGGTGCACGAAGTCACGAGCCCGCAGGCCTTCGACGGCCTGCGCCTGGCCGGCCGGCCGGTCCGCCGTCCCGATTTGACGCTGGCGACCGAGGATCACAACGTCCCGACCATCGATATCGACAAACCGATTGCCGACCCGGTGTCGCGCACCCAGGTCGAGACATTGCGGCGAAATTGTGCCGAATTCGGTGTGCGGCTATATCCAATGGGCAATGTCGAGCAGGGCATCGTGCACGTGGTCGGGCCGCAGCTGGGCCTCACCCAGCCGGGAATGACGATCGTTTGTGGGGACAGTCACACCTCGACCCACGGCGCATTCGGCGCATTGGCCATGGGAATTGGCACCTCGGAGGTCGAGCATGTGCTGGCCACTCAGACGTTGCCGCTGCGGCCGTTCAAGACGATGGCGGTCAATGTCGATGGGCAGCTGCCCGCCGGCGTGACGGCCAAGGACATCATTTTGGCCCTGATCGCCAAGATCGGTACCGGCGGTGGGCAGGGGCACGTCATCGAATATCGCGGCAGCGCCATCGAATCGCTGTCGATGGAGGGCCGGATGACCGTCTGCAATATGAGCATCGAAGCCGGTGCCCGGGCGGGAATGGTGGCTCCGGACAAGACCACATTCGATTTTCTGCGTGACCGTCCGCACGCGCCGCAAGGTGCGCAATGGGATGCGGCGATGCGCTATTGGGAGCAGCTGCACACCGACCCCGGTGCCGAATTCGACACCGAGGTCTACCTCGACGCCGCATCGCTGAGCCCGTTCGTGACGTGGGGGACGAACCCCGGCCAGGGCGTGCCGCTGGCCGACGCGGTGCCGGATCCCGACCTGATGACCGACGACGGGCAGCGCCAGGCGGCCGAGAAAGCGTTGGCATACATGGACCTTCGACCCGGCACCCCGATGCGTGACATCGCCGTCGACACGGTGTTCGTGGGCTCTTGTACCAACGGTCGTATCGAAGACTTGCGCGTCGTCGCCGACGTGCTGCGCGGTCGCAAGGTCGCGCCCGGCGTGCGGATGCTCGTCGTGCCGGGCTCGATGCGGGTGCGCGCCCAGGCCGAAGCCGAAGGGCTGGGCGAGGTTTTCACCGCCGCGGGCGCTGAATGGCGCCAAGCAGGCTGCTCGATGTGCCTGGGGATGAATCCTGACCAGCTTGCGCCGGGGGAGCGGTGCGCCGCGACGTCCAACCGCAACTTCGAAGGGCGCCAGGGTAAAGGCGGCCGCACGCATTTGGTGTCGCCGGCCGTTGCCGCCGCGACGGCGGTTCGCGGCACATTGTCCGCTCCAGCCGACTTGAGCTGACGTATCCGACTGCGAAGGGATTGAGCATGGAAGCTTTTCACACCCACACCGGTATCGGTGTGCCGCTGCGGCGCTCCAATGTCGACACCGATCAGATCATTCCGGCGGTGTATTTGAAGCGCGTCACCCGAACCGGTTTCGAGGACGGCTTGTTCGCCAGCTGGCGGTCGGATCCGTCATTCGTGCTAAACCTCAGCCCCTTTGACCGGGGGTCAGTGCTGGTGGCCGGACCCGATTTCGGGACGGGGTCCTCACGCGAGCATGCGGTGTGGGCGCTGATGGACTATGGGTTCCGGGTGGTCATCTCGTCTCGATTCGGTGACATTTTCCGGGGCAACGCCGGCAAGGCCGGACTGCTGGCGGCCGAAGTCTCCCAGGACGGGGTGGAGCTGCTCTGGAAGCTCATCGAGGCAAGCCCGGGCTTGGAAATCACTGTCAATCTTCAAGATCGAAATATCACCGCGGGAACGACGGTGCTGCCGTTCAAGATTGACGACCACACCGCTTGGCGCTTGCTCGAGGGGCTGGACGACATAGCCCTTACGCTGCGGAAACTCGACAATATCGAGTCATTCGAGAAGGGCTACCCGCAGTGGAAACCGCGCACTGTGCCCACCTCCTGAACGCTTGGCCGCGGCCGATTTTCTGCTTGATCGGCTAACTAAACCGAGCCGATTTATAAGGCCCTCCACCGGTCAAGGGCGGCAACCGGATTGCGAAAGCGCCGTACGCCTTGCCGTGAAATTGCGCGTGGCTCTTGGAAATTTGCTGGGTGAGGGTTTACCGTGTCCACTAGTCGGTTCAAATCGAGGACCACTAGTGTCGGAGGGATTGATGAACAAGGCAGAGCTCATTGATGTGCTCACAACTAAATTGAACACGGACCGTCGACAGGCGACCGCTGCGGTCGAGAACGTTGTCGACACCATTGTGCGTGCGGTACACAAGGGCGACAGCGTCACCATCACCGGGTTCGGCGTTTTCGAACAGCGGCGCCGCGCAGCACGGGTTGCCCGCAACCCGCGGACCGGTGAGACGGTGAAGGTTAAGCCGACGTCCGTCCCGGCGTTCCGCCCCGGTGCCCAATTCAAAGCGGTTGTGTCTGGCGCACAGCGCCTCCCGTCGGACGGCCCGGCCGTCAAGCGCGGTGTGGTAGCCGGTGGTGGCGCGGCCAAGAAGACCGCCGCGAAGAAGGCCCCGGCCAAGAAGGCTGCGGCCAAGAAGGCTCCGGCCAAGAAGGCCGCGGCCAAGAAGGCTCCGGCCCGCAAGGCGGCGACCAAGGCTCCGGCCAAGAAGGCCGCGACCAAGGCTCCGGCCAAGAAGGCTGCGACCAAGGCTCCGGCCAAGAAGGCGGCGACCAAGGCCCCGGCCAAGAAGGCGGCGACCAAGGCTCCGGCCAAGAAGGCGGCGAGCAAGGCTCCGGCCAAGAAGGCCGCGGCCAAGAAGACGACCGCGCGCCGCGGTCGCAAGTAAGCGGAGTCAAGTTCTAGACACGAGTACCCTTCGGGCGGCAACGGTGCCCCCGAAGGGTATTCGTGCGCTTAGCGGCGGGCTGCCGCCATCAACGCTAGCGGCGGTCGCAAGCGCGGCCGTGGCGATCGCAAGCGCGGCGTAGCCGGGCGCAGCGGGTCGCCACTACAGGTCGAGCCGGGCGCGGCGGGCCGCCGCCATCAACGCTAGCGGCAGTCGCAAGCGCGGCTAAGCCGGGCGCGGCGGGCCGCCGCCATCAACGCTAGGCCCGGACGTTGGCGGCCAGCGCGCCGCCGATGTGGTCGGCGGCCACCAACTTCCCGCCAGACAGTGACAGCACCCAGGTGCTGCCCTTGTGGTTGCGCGATTTGTCGGGCCGCACGCCGTCGCGCTCACACCACCACGCGATCAGGTCCGGAATCACCTTGCCCTGAGTGCAGACAACCGCCGTGCCGTGCTGCTCGGCGATATCGAGCATTCGGTGGCGGCCGCGTTTCGCGTTCTTGGCGTAGGCCTCTTCGGTGAGGGTGGGCTCGTTGTGCACGGGCACGCCCAACTCCTCGGCAAGCGGTTCCACGGTCTGATGGCAGCGGACGCGGTCGGCCGCATACACCTGCGACGCCCCGAAGGCGAGCAGCTGCGGAACCAGCGCCTCGGCCTGCGCGCGTCCGCGCTTGTCCAGCGGCCGCTTGGCGTCATCGCCGGAGAAGCGCGATTTGCGCCCGGCCGTGCCGTGCCGGACCACCAACACGGTATGGGTGTCCGCGGGCTTTTTGTTGAAGTGGCGCAACACTTTTCGATCCTGCGCATAGTCGAGCTTCTGCATCGCCTGGGCGATGGGCAGCCACACCAACCCGTCCACCTCGTGGCCCGGCACGAACTCGCCGCCGGTGGCGCGTGCGGCCCAGTAGAAGACCTTTTTGACGCCCGCCTCGATCGGATAGCTGACCAGGTTCAGCCGCCGGCCGAGGATCGCGTGCTGGCCCGTCTCCTCCTGCACCTCGCGCACGGCGGCCACCGGGGCCGTCTCGCCGGGGTCCACCTTGCCCTTGGGCAGTGACCAGTCGTCATACCGCGGCCGGTGGATGACCGCGATCTCGATGTCGTGGTCGGCGGCGTCGGCATCGCCGGGTCGCCACAGCACCGCGCCGGCGGCATAGACCACTCGGCTTCCCGAGCGCCGATCGGTGGACGAATTATGGGTCGGCACCTCAACTCCTGCAGATCAATTCACCTCAGGGCCGCACGCAACGAGATGCGGCCCGAAAGAACAACTCCGAAATCACCGCACAGAGCTAGGGACTGCGATGGCGCTCCATCAACGATACTTGGTGGTCGCGCACGGTATGGCCTTCTTGCGGCGACGGGGTCCACTGCCCGTCGGGCCCCAGTTCCCAGCACCGGGTGGACGGATCCAGTGCGGATTCGAACAATTCGTCCAGCTGCCCGGTGAGCTTGGGATCCTTCACCTGCACCAACACCTCCACGCGCCGATCGAGGTTGCGGTGCATCATGTCGGCGCTGCCGATCCAGAATTCGTTGATGTTGCGGAAATGGATGATCCGCGAATGCTCCAGGAAGCGGCCGAGAATGGAGCGCACGACGATGTTTTCGGAGAACCCCTCGGCGCCGGGGCGCAACGCGCAGATGCCGCGCACCACGACCTCGACCCGCACTCCGGCCTGCGATGCCCGGTAGAGCGCATCGATCACCTGCTCGTCCACCAACGCGTTCATCTTCAGACGAATTCGCCCGTTGCCTCGTTCGCGGTGCGCGGCGATCTCACGTTCGACGCGTTCGATGATGCCGGTGCGAATTCCGTGCGGCGCCACCAGCAGGTTGCGGTAGGCGACCTTACGCGAATAGCCGGTAAGCGAATTGAACAAATCGGTGAGGTCCGCACCGATATCCGGGCTCGCCGTCAGCAGACCGACATCCTCGTAGAGGCGGGCGGTCTTGCTGTTGTAGTTGCCGGTTCCGATGTGGCAGTACCGCCGGATCGCCGATCCTTCCCGGCGCACCACCAGGCACGTCTTGCAGTGCGTCTTGAGCCCGACGAGGCCGTAGACCACGTGCACGCCCGCCTGCTCGAGTGCGCGCGCCCAACGGATGTTGGCCTGTTCGTCGAAGCGCGCCTTGATCTCGACAAGCGCCACGGCCTGCTTTCCGGCCTCGGCCGCTTCGATCAGGGCCCGCACGATCGGTGAATCACCGGAGGTGCGGTACAGCGTTTGTTTGATCGCCAGCACATTGGGGTCCGCGGCGGCCTGCTGAATGAAGCGCTGCACGCTGGTGGAGAAGGAGTCGTAGGGGTGGTGCACCAGGACGTCGCCCTCGCGCAGCGTCGCGAAGATGCTCTTGGGGGATTCGCGGTCGGCGAAGGCGGGGTGGGTGTCCGGGACGAACGCGGGGTCCTTGAGCACCGGCCGGTCCAGTCCGTAGATCTGCCACAGCGACGAAAGATCCAGCAGCCCGGGCACTTCGATGACGTCACCAGGGTGCACGTCGAGTTCGCGCAACAACAGCTCCAGCATGCCCTCGGTCATGTCGTCGGCGATTTCGAGTCGTACCGGCGGCCCGAATCGCCGGCGCGCCAATTCGCGTTCCAGCGCCTGCAGCAGATCCTCGTCGCGGTCCTCCTCGACCTCCATGTCGGCGTTGCGGGTGATGCGGAAGGCGTGATGCTCCACGATTTCCATGCCCGGGAACAGAAGAGGAAGGAAGGCCGCGATCAGTTCTTCGGTCGGCAGGTACCGGACGATGGTCCGTCCGGAGCCGTCGGCATGGTCGATGGCGGCCAATTCGACGAAGCGATCGACGTTGTTGGGCACCTTGACTCGGGCGAAGTGCTGGCCGCCGTCCTCGGGCTGACGCACCATCACCGCCAGGTTCAGGCTCAGCCCGCTGACGAACGGGAACGGGTGCGCCGGGTCGACGGCCAGCGGTGTCAGGACGGGGAAGACCTGTTCGGTGAAATAGGTCGACAATTCGTCGCGCTCGGCCTGATCGAGGTCGGCCCACGTGACGATGTGGATGCCTTCCTCGGCGAGCGCCGGCCGCACCGAATCCAGGAACACTCGCGCGTGCCGGGTCGCGATCCGCTGAGTCTGTTCTCCGATGAGGGCGAGTTGCTTGCGCGGCGTCAAACCGTCGGCCGAGCGGACCGACAATCCCATCTCGTCACGGCGTTTGAGACCGGCGACGCGCACCATGTAGAACTCGTCGAGGTTGGAGGCGAAGATCGCCAGGAACTTGGCGCGTTCCAGCAGCGGCAACGAGTTGTCGTCGGCCAGCGCCAGCACGCGGGCGTTGAAGTCCAGCCAGCTCAGTTCCCGGTTGAGGTAACGGTCGTCCGGCAGGTCGGTCAGCGCGGCCTGGGTCGCAGCCGGTGGTGCTGCCACGGCCGAGTCGCCCGAATGCCACAAGTTCTCGTCGGGTCGCGCCTCAGCTTCGATTTCAGTCACCCTGCGATCATTGCTCATCACGCGTGGGTGCTGCTAGCGCTCGCGGGACATCCATTCGCCGTTGGGTCGACGTTCACCCGTCGGACAGATATACGCGCAGCGATCGAAATCAGTGCGGCGCGATGGCCCGGGCGGTCGCTGCCCCCACCCCGAGGCGACGGGCGGTGGCGAGGTCGGTGGGCGTGTCGACGTCACACCGCAGGCCCGGCCAGGGGCCGGTCAGCTCGATCGCACCCGAACTGCGGTGCCGCGCCGAGGAATCGGCGCCGAATCGCGGGTCGAGCGGGCTTCCGAACGCGAACAGCGCCGCGGTGCCGGTGGCCAGTCGGTCGGCGACGAAACTGCGCCGGTGCTGGCGTGCGGCGGCGATCGCCTCGTTCAACTCCTGAGTCTGCAACGCGGGTAAATCACCTTGCAGCGCAACGACATTGGCGAAGGAGCCGCCGACCGCGCGTTCGGCGGTGACGATCGCGTTGTTCAGCGGATCGGGGTGACCCTCGGGTGTGGGATCAACCAGCACGTCGGCGCCCAGCTCGGTGGCGGCGGCGGCCGCCGCGTCGTCGGGCGTGATCACGGTGATCGAGCCCAGCGCTCGGACCCGCCCGGCGGCAGTCAGGGTGTCCACCAGCATGGCGAGTACCACGCTTTCCCGGGTGCGCGCCGAGAAGACCGGGGCCAGCCGGGTCTTGGCCGCGGCCAACCTCTTGACGGCGATGATCAGGGCGACGTCGCCCGCGCCGTTGGCCGAACCGTCGGCTCGTATGCCGCTCATGACATGCCATCCTGCCAGCGACGCCACGCCGCCGGGACATGCTGGCTCGCGTGACGCCCGGTCCGTCGCTGATCTAGGGTGTAGCGGCTGCAAGTGCCGCGTGAGCTACACCGACCACGGACAGGGGGTGGTACATGACCAGCACATCGTCGGGTGCCGTGGCGGTCATGGGTGCCGGGGCGTGGGGCACGGCGCTGGCCAAGGTGCTGGTCGAGGCGGGGGGATCGGAAGCGGCGGTCACGCTGTGGGCCCGCCGACCCGAGATCGCCGAGCAGATCAACACCACCCGCTGCAACCCCGACTACCTGCCCGGCACGTTGCTGCCGCCGGGCATCCGCGCCACCGCCGACCCCGCCGAGGCCCTGCGCGACGCGTCCACGGTGCTGCTCGGCGTGCCGGCGCAGACCATGCGCAGCAACCTCGAGCGCTGGGCGCCGCTGATCCGTCAGGGCGCGACACTGGTGAGTCTGGCCAAGGGCATCGAACTGGGCACCCTGATGCGGATGAGTCAGGTGATCGTCTCGGTCACCGGTGTCGACCCGGCTCAGGTCGCGGTGATCTCGGGGCCGAACCTGGCCAGCGAGATCGCCGCATCCCAGCCCGCCGCCACCGTGGTCGCGTGCAGCGACTCGGGGCGGGCCGTCGCCCTGCAGCGCATGCTGAACAGCGGATACTTCCGCCCCTACACCAACAGCGATGTGGTCGGCACGGAGGTCGGCGGGGCCTGCAAGAACGTCATCGCGCTCGCGTGCGGGATGGCGGTCGGTGTCGGGCTCGGCGAGAACACCACGGCGGCGATCATCACCCGCGGCCTGGCCGAGATCATGCGGCTGGGGATCGCGCTGGGCGCCAAGGGCGCCACACTGGCCGGGCTGGCCGGAGTGGGCGATCTGGTGGCCACCTGCAGCTCACCGCATTCCCGCAACCGTTCGCTGGGCGAGCGGCTCGGCCGGGGAGCGAACATCCAGGCGGTGCTGGGCGGCACACCCGACGGCGGCGACGGGCACGTCGTCGAGGGCGTGACGTCCTGCGTGTCAGTGCTGGCACTGGCCGCCAGTTACGACGTCGAGATGCCCCTGACCGACGCCGTGCATCGGGTGTGCCACAAGGGCCTGTCGGTCGACGAGGCGATGGCGCTGCTCCTGGGCCGCAGCACCAAGCCCGAATGAAAAGGCCAGGCGAAGGGCCGCCACCCGACCGGGACGGGTGCCACCCGGTAGCCTCTTGAGATTGTGAATGCCAGCGAGCGGTCGGCGCCGCGTCCCGGCTCACCCGGTGGCGAGCGGGTGCGCGTCGCCGTCGTCTTCGGCGGGCGCAGCAACGAGCACGCCATCTCGTGCGTCTCGGCGGGCAGCATTCTGCGCAACCTGGACCCGGATCGGTTCGACGTGGTCGCGATCGGCATCACCCCGGAGGGTTCGTGGGTGCTGACCGACGGCGACCCGGCCGCGCTGGCGATCACCGACCGGAGACTGCCCGAGGTGACCGCCGAATCGGGCACCGAACTGGCGCTACCGGCCGACCCCCGGCGCGGCGGCCAGCTGGTGTCCCTGGCGCCCGGCGCCACCGAGGTCTTGGCGTCGGTCGACGTGGTGTTTCCGGTGCTGCACGGCCCCTACGGCGAGGACGGCACGATCCAGGGCCTGCTGGAGCTCGCCGGGGTGCCCTACGTGGGGGCCGGCGTGCTGGCCAGCGCGGCCGGCATGGACAAGGAATTCACCAAGAAGCTGTTCGCCGCCGAGGGATTGCCCGTCGGTGACTACGCGGTGCTGCGCCCCTCGCGCTCGAGGCTGCGCCCCGAGGAGTGCGAGCGGTTGGGCCTGCCGGTCTTCGTCAAACCCGCGCGCGGCGGCTCCTCGATCGGGGTGAGCCGGGTGTCGAGCTGGGATCAGCTGGACGCCGCCGTCGCGGCCGCGCGCCAACATGACCCCAAGGTCATCGTCGAGGCGGCGATAGTCGGCCGGGAGCTGGAGTGCGGCGTACTCGAAATGCCCGGCGGCACAGTCAAAGCCAGCACGCTGGGCGAGATCCGGGTGGCCGGGGTGCGCGGCCGCGAGGATTCTTTCTACGACTTCTCGACCAAATACCTCGACGACGCGGCCGAACTGGATGTGCCCGCCAAGGTGGACGACGAAATCGCCGACGCGATACGGCAATTGGCGGTCCGGGCGTTCAAGGCCATCGATTGCCAGGGGCTGGCTCGGGTGGACTTCTTCCTCACCGAGGACGGGCCGGTGCTCAACGAGATCAACACGATGCCGGGATTCACCACGATCTCGATGTACCCGAGGATGTGGGCGGCCAGCGGCGTGGATTATCCGACCCTGCTGGCGACGATGGTCGAGACGGCATTGGCCCGCGGCGTCGGCCTGCGCTGACTGGCGCTCGTGGCGATCGCAAGCGCGGCGTAGCCGGGCGCGGCGGGTCGCCACCATCGGCTAGTGGGGCGGACCGGGGTCGATCGGCGCCGCCGGCATGCTGCGGTCGATCACCTCGGAAATCTGCTGGATCGGTGTCGGGCCCGACCCGGTCGGCAGCGTGAGCGCCACGTAGGCCCCGCGGTCCACCGCGTACCAGGTCGATCTGCCCGCGTCGCCGCCGGACTGCTGCTCGGGCCTCACCTGGAACCACTGCACTCGGTCGACGACCTGGATGGGGGCGCCGAGCACGAACTCGGCCG
>NZ_QMEU01000056.1 GCF_003284975.1 Mycobacterium colombiense | reverse complement strand
ACGGCCCGGAGGCGGCGACTGGCTGGGCCGCGGCGGCCGACGGCCGGCGCGCACCGCGGCCACGGCGTCGGCGAACGGCCCCCCGCTGCGATAGCGCATCGCCGGGTTCTTCACCAGCGTGATCTCGATGAGTTCGCGCACGTTGGGTGGCAGCTCCGCGGGCAGCGGCGGCGGCGGTTCCTTGATGTGCTTCATCGCCACCGTCAGCGCGCCGTCGCCGGTGAACGGCCGCTTGCCCGAAACAACCTCGTAGCCGACGACTCCCAGCGAGTACACGTCGCTGGACGGGGTGGCGTCGTGACCCAGGGCCTGTTCGGGCGCGATGTACTGGGCGGTGCCCATCACCATCCCCGTCTGGGTCACCGGTGCAGCGTCGACGGCCTTGGCGATACCGAAGTCGGTGATCTTCACCTGGCCGGTGGGGGTGATCAGGATGTTCCCGGGTTTGACGTCGCGGTGCACCAGGCCGGCCGCGTGCGCCACCTGTAGGGCCCGACCAGTCTGCTCGAGCATGTCCAGCGCGTGCCGCAGCGACAGTCGGCCGGTGCGCTTGAGCACCGAGTTCAGCGGCTCACCGTTGACCAGCTCCATCACCAGGTAGGCGGTCCGGCCTTCCCCGTCGAGCTGGCTCTCGCCGTAGTCGTGGACGGCGGCGATGCCGGGGTGGTTGAGCATGGCGGTGGTGCGGGCTTCGGCGCGGAACCGCTCGATGAACTCCGGGTCCTGGGAGAACTCCTGCTTGAGGACCTTGACGGCGACGCGCCGGCCCAGCCGGCTGTCCACCGCCTCCCACACCTGACCCATGCCGCCGGTGGCGATCAGGCGCTGAAGGCGGTACCTGCCAGACAGCGTCACACCAACTCGCGGGCTCATGGTCCTCCCTGTAGCGCAGCCTGGATCACAGCCCGTCCGATCGGCGCGGCGAGTGCACCCCCCGTCGCGGACAGGCGGTCGGCGCCATTCTCCACCAACACCGCCACGGCGACCTTCGGGGTCTGCGCGGGCGCGAACGCGATGTACCACGCGTGCGGCGGGGTGTGCCGCGGATCGCTGCCATGCTCTGCGGTACCAGTCTTCGATGCGATCTGCACGCCGGGAATGGCCCCTTTCTGCTGTGCGACCTTCTCGGCGCCGACCATCAGCTCTGTTAGCTTAGCGGCGACCTGCGGCGACACGGCGCGCCGCTGCTCATACGGTGCTGTGGTGCTGATGGTGGTCAGGTCGGGCCCCTTGAGGCTGTCGATCAGGTAGGGCTGCATCGTCACCCCATCGTTCGCGATGGTCGCGGCGATCTCGGCGTTTTGCAGCGGTGTCATAGCGACATCCTTCTGCCCGATGCTCGTCATGCCCAGCGCCGCGGCGTCCGGAATGATGCCGATGGTCGACTCCGCGACCTGCAGCGGGATGACGCTGGGCGTGCTGTCCAGCCCGAACGAGTGCGCCATGTTGCGCAGCGCGTCGGATCCGGTGAGGAGCCCGAGCTGGACAAAGGCGGTGTTGCAGGACAGGGCGAAGGCCTGCTGCAGCGACACCGTCGGCTCGTTTCCACACGACTCCCCACCGTAGTTCTCCAAAGTGGCGGTGCTGTTGGGCAGCGGAATCGAACGGGCGGCGGTCAGCTGCTCGGTGTCGGAGGCACCGGCCTGCAGCGCGGCCGCGGTGGTGATCACCTTGAAGGTGGACCCGGGCGGGTAGGTCTCCGAGATGGCCCGGTTGGCCAGCGGATTGTCCGGGTCGTCCCGCAACTTCTGCCATGCCTGCGCCTGCACCTCGGGATCGTGCGACGACAGCAGGTTGGGGTCGTACGACGGCGACGACACCATCGCCAAGATCCGGCCGGTCGACGGCTCGAGGGCGACGACGGCGCCCTTGCAGGGCGGACCGCCGCAGCCCTGTTGCATCGCGTCCCAGGCGGTCTGCTGAACCCGCGGCCTGATCGTGGTGTCGACGTTCGCGCCGCGCGGATCGCGCCCGGTGAAGAAGTCGGCAAGCCTGCGCCCGAACAGCCGCTCGTCGGAGCCGTTCAGCAGCGGATCCTCGGCGCGTTCCAGACCGGTGCTGGAATAGCGCAGCGAGTAGAACCCCGTGACCGGCGCATACACCGCGGGGTTGGGGTAGACGCGCAAGAAGCGGTAGCGGTTGTCGGTGGCGGCCGAGTAGGCCAACAGCTGGCCGCCGGCCACGATCTGGCCGCGCTGCCGCGAATACTCGTCGAGCAGGACCCGCTGATTGCGCGGGTCGGCACGCAGCGAATCGGCGGCGAAGACCTGGGTCATCGTGGCGTTGATCAACAGCAACACGATCAACGCCATCACGGTCACCGAGATCCGGCGCAGGGAGGCGTTCATACTTTCTCGATCACCTCGGTGCCGGCCGCCGCGATCGACGGCTCGTTGCGTGCGCGGGTGCGCAAGGGACGACGGGCGCTGTGCGAGATGCGCACCAGGATTGCCAGCAGCACGTAGTTCGCCAGCAAGGACGAGCCGCCGTAGGACATCCACGGGGTGGTCAACCCGGTCAGCGGAATGAGCTGGGTTACCCCGCCGACGACGATGAACAGCTGAAGCGCCAGCGTCGACGCCAGACCCGCGGCCAACAGCTTGCCGAAGCTGTCGCGGGTCGCGATGGCCGTGCGCAGGCCACGCACGATGACGATGGTGTAGAGCATCAGAATGCTGGCCAGGCCCACCAGCCCGAGCTCTTCGCCGAACGCGGCGATGATGAAGTCGGTCGAGGCGGCGGGCACGGTGTCCGGCTGGCCGTTACCGAGGCCGGTGCCGAAGATGCCGCCGGTGGCGAAGCTGAAGAGCGACTGGACGATCTGGTAGCCGCTGCCGTCGGGGTCGGAGAACGGGTCCCACCACATCTGCACCCGCACCCGAACGTGGGCGAAAATGTAATACGCGACAACGCTTCCCGCGACGAACAGCACCATGCCGATGCCCACCCAACTGAAGCGTTGGGTGGCCAGGTACACCACCACCAGAAACGACGTGTACAGCAATAGCGAAGTGCCGAGGTCTTTTTCAAAGGCCATCACGCCGACGGAGATCACCCACGCCGCCAGCAGGGGCGCGAGGTCGCGGGGGCGGGGCAGCGTCAAACCCATGAAATGCTTACCGACGCTGGTGAACAGGCCGCGCTTGGCGATCAGCACCGCGGAGAAGAAGATGAGCAGCAGAATTTTGGAGAACTCGGCGGGCTGAATTGAGAAGCCGGGCAAGCGAATCCAGATTTTGGCGCCGTTCTGTTCGGACAGCGATGCCGGCAACAGGGCCGGGATCACCAAAAAGATCAGGCCGACCAGTCCGCAGATGTAGCCGTAGCGCGCCAGTTGGCGATGGTCCTTCAAGAACGTGACCACTAGGGAGAAGGTCACCACGCCGATCAGGGTCCACAGCATCTGCTGAGTCGCGCTGGGGTGGTGCCGGCCGCTGAGCTGATTGGTGACCAGATCGAGCCGGTGAATCATCACCAGGCCAAGGCCGTTGAGTAACGCCACAATTGGCAACAGCAGCGGGTCGGTGTAGGGCGCGAAGCGCCTGACGGCCATGTGTGCGGACCCGAAGACGACAAGAAACACCAGCCCGTAGCTGATGGCGGTCCAGTGCAGGTCGCGCTCTTGGTTGGCTTCGACTATCAGCAGCGCGGCGACGGTGATCAATGCGGCGCAGCCCAGCAGCAGCAACTCGGCATTGCGCCGGGTGGGCAACGGGGGGGTGACCGCGACCGGCGGCTGAAGCTGTGTCGTCATGCCACCGTCCGGCAATCGATGCCCGGTTGAAGTGGCGGCCCGGGAAGCGCGGTGACTGTCTGCGACGTGGTCGTCGGACCTGCCGGTGCAGAGTTCGCGGGGCCGTTGGCGCTCGTGCCCGGTGGGGGGCTGGCGCTCGAAGAGTTGGAGGTCGGCGGTGCTGGTGATGCGGTGGTGCCGGATTCTGGTGTTCCGCTGCGGGGGGCCGGTGCTCCGGGCGGCGACGTGGCGCGCGGTGGCGGACAGATCGGCAGCAGGTATTCCGCCAGCAGTTGCCGCAGCTGCGATTCGGCCTGGTCCAGGCTGCCGCCCGGCAGCCCGGTTTGCACCTGCACCTGTCCCGGGCGGCGCAGGTCTTGCAGCGTCATCAGCTGGCAATTGGAGTGCCCACCGGATTGGCCGTAGCTGACCAGGGACAGCTCGTTGCGGGTGTTGAGGCAGCCCACCAGGTAGGGCTGCTGCAACGGGACGCCCAACAGGGTGCCCTGGATCCCGCGGACGATGGAGATTTTGCCGCTGTATTCCGCGACGTAGTAGTTGCGCTGGATGACCCACCATCCGACGGTGAGGCCGGCAAACACCAGCAGCACCGCCAGGGCGACCGCCAGGAACATCTTCCGGCGCGACCAGCGCGGCCGATTCGGTGTTTCCGGTTGCGGCGCAACGCGTTTGGCGGACTCGTCGCGCGGCCGGATCGCCGAGGCGCGTCCGGCGGAGGTGTTGGGCAGGGTCATCTGATCCTCGTCGCCCGACACCGCCCCGGCGAGGATCGGCTGGGTCTGCCCGTAGTCGTAGTCGACCACGTCGGCGACCACCACGGTCACGTTGTCCGGGCCGCCGCCGCGCAGCGCCAACTCGATGAGGCGGTACGCGGCCTCGGCAACGTCGGGGATCTGCAGCGCTTCGAGGATGGTCTCGTCGCTCACCGGATCCGACAACCCGTCGGAGCACAACAGATAGCGGTCGCCGGCGCGCGCCTCGCGCATGGTCAATGTCGGCTCCACCTCGTGACCGGTCAGCGCCCGCATGATCAACGACCGCTGCGGGTGGCTGTGGGCCTCTTCCCGGGTGATCCGGCCTTCGTCGACCAAGGTCTGGACGAACGTATCGTCCTTGGTGATCTGGGTGAGTTCACCGTCGCGCAGCAGGTAGCCACGCGAGTCGCCGATGTGCACCAACCCGATGCGGTCGCCGGCGAACAGGATCGCGGTGAGGGTGGTGCCCATGCCCTCCAGCTCGGGTTCGGCTTCGACCTGCGCGGCGATGGCCGCGTTGCCGGAGCGGACCGCATTGTCGAGCTTGGCCAGCAGGTCGCCGCCCGGCTCGTCGTCGTCGAGGTGGGCCAGCGCGGCGATGACCAGCTGGGATGCCACCTCCCCGGCGGCGTGACCACCCATGCCGTCGGCCAGCGCGAGCAGTCGCGCGCCGGCATAGACCGAGTCTTCGTTGTTGGCGCGTACCAGGCCGCGATCACTGCGCGCGGCGTATCGCAGAACCAGCGTCACGGGCGCAACTCGATCGCCGTTTTGCCGATCCGAATCGGCGTTCCGATTGGAACTCGTACCGCAGTCGTCACCTTCGCCCTGTCAAGGTAAGTACCGTTGGTCGATCCTAGATCTTCGACGTACCACTCCGAGCCGCGCTGAGACAGCCGGGCGTGCCGCGTCGAGGCGTAGTCGTCGGTGAGCACCAGGGTGGAGTCGTCGGCCCGTCCGATCAGTACCGGCTGCCCGCTCAGCGTGATGCGTCCGCCCGCCAGCGCCCCTTCGGTGACCACCAGATAACGGGCCGCATGCCGGCGCTGACGAGAAGGCAGCAGCGTGCTGCGCAGCGCCAATCCCCGTCGCACCATGACAGCACCGGTGGGCGCGTAGATGTCTGTCCGAAGGATCCGCAGCACGGACCAGATGAAAACCCACAGCAGCATCAAAAATCCGGCGCGCGTCAGCTGCAGTACCAGTCCCTGCATCTGGCGTCCTTTCCGTCCTAGCGTCGCATCCCTGGTGCCCGTGACTCCGAGCACATCGGCTACGTCACGATACTTGGACGGCGGTCGACACGGGGCGAAGCACGGCAGCGTTAAGCCCAGTGGCTTAGTGGATCCGGACGATGATCTCCGAATGGCCCAAGCGGATCACGTCGCCGTCGGCGAGCTGCCACTCTTGGATCGGTGCGTTGTTCACCGTGGTGCCGTTGGTCGAATTCAGATCCGAGAGCAACGCAACCTGTCCGTCCCAGCGGATCTCGAGGTGACGGCGTGACACGCCCGTGTCGGGCAACCGGAACTGAGCGTCCTGGCCGCGCCCCACGATGTTGGAGCCCTCGCGAAGCTGATAGGTGCGACCGCTGCCGTCGTCGAGCTGCAGGGTGATCGTGGTCCCGCCGGCGCCGTAGCCACCCTGGCCGTAGCCGCCGTAACCGCCCGCGGCTTGGCCGTAGTCGGCGGGCTGGCCGTAGTCGGCCTGCTGCCCATAGTCGGCCTGCTGGCCGTATTCCGCCGGCTGCCCGTACTCCGCCTGTTGGCCGTACTCGTACTCGGGGCTGGCCGCCTCGGGGTAGCCGCCGCCCTGACCGCCGTACGTGCCGCCCTGCACGGGCTCGGAGTACTGGGTGTACTCGCTTGAGCCGTAGTCCTGGCGGCCGTATCCCCCGCCCTGCTGGTAGCCCTGGTCGTAGCCACCGCCCTGCTCGGGGTAGGCCGGGCGCTGTTCCGGCGGAGCGTAGCCGCCCTCGTCCTGGCGGGCCGGACCGCGACCGTAATCGCCGTATCCGCCGTAGCCCTGCTGACCGCCGCCCTGCGGACCGCCGGGCGGGCCGTAGCCACCGCCCTGGCGATACCCCTGGTCGTAGCCCTGGCCGCCGTAGCCGCCGGGGGCGGGCGGACGCTGCTCGTAGGACTGCGGGTAACCGCCCTGTCCCTGGTCGGGGTAGCCGCGCTGGTCTGGGTAACCCTGCTGAGGCGGGTAGCCGCCTTGACCCTGGTGGTCGGGGTAGCCGCGCTGGTCTGGGTAACCCTGCTGAGGCGGGTAGCCACCATGCCCCTGATCGGGGTAGCCGCCCTGGTCCGGGTAGCCGCCCTGCTCGGGATGCCGGGGCGGCGGGTAGCCCTGCTGAGGTGGATAGCCGCCCCCCTGCTCGGGCGGATATCCACCCCGCTGGTCGGGTGCGCCCTGCTGGTCCGGGCCACCGCGCGCCTCGTCCTGGGGACGCCCGTAGCGGTCGTCGTAGTACTCGTCGCCGGGCCGCCCCGGCCCCTGAGCCCCGCGGTAGCCAGAATTGTCAGTCATTGCTGCTACTCCTCGTTCTTCGCCGAACGCATTATTTGATTGTGGCCGGACGGGGTCGTCGACCGTCGGGCGGGGCTGAACATCAGGGTTGACAGCACCACGGGCGCGGTACTGGCCGGTGTGCAGGTTCGTCGACTGCTCGAACCGGACGACCACCTCACCATACGTTTGCCACCCCTGTTCGTGGATGTAGTCAGCCAAGTACCTCGCGAAAGCGCTCGACGTGAGATCCGGATCGGCGCTCACCTTCTCGAAGTCGTGCATACCGAGGGTAATGATGTATTCGTTTGGGGCCAAAAGGCGATTTCCGTGAAGCTTCTGCACCCCATCACGCGCTTCGCGGCATAACAGGGCTTCGACCTCTTGCGGAACGATCGATCCACCGAATACCCGGGCGAAGGCATTGTCCACCGTCGCCTCGAGCTTGCGCTCGATCCGCGCAACCAGCCCACGTTGGCTACTCATGTCCTACCGTTCGCGTGCACTTGCCAGGAGGTATTACCGGTGGACGGCAAACGAATCACCCCGGTGCTGGCTCACTCTCGAATGGTATCGGGACATCGTGCCGCCGCGGCACTTTCGAAATTGTGAGAACTGCATCGGCCCAGCTCAGCGCATTCCCGGCGGACGGGTGCGCGCGCGGGACGTTGTGCGGGCCCACTGCAGCGGTTCGGGGATCGGGCCATTAGAGTGATATGGTCCATCGGTTGTTTTTCCGGGCGAGTGGCGGAATGGCAGACGCGCTGGCTTCAGGTGCCAGTGTCCTTCGGGACGTGGGGGTTCAAGTCCCCCTTCGCCCACACTGATCGGTTCAACGAAAAGTCACGGCCTCGCAAGAGGTCGTGACTTTCGTGTTTGTCTCGGGGTTCTGCTCGAACCGCGGCGGCACCGATGGCGGGACTTGATGGTCGAGTTTCTCGTTCACAGGCGAACGGCATATTGCGACGACGTGTCGGTCAAGCCGGTCCGGGCCGTGCAGATGCAGATGACACCTACTTGGCGCCGCGGATCGCTCCTGGGCTCATCGACGGCCGGCGGCCTTCCCGTGTATCCGGGCAGCGACGTGGTCGCGGCACCGCCGTGGCGCCTCGGATGGTTCGCAGCACCCCGGCGACGAGTTGCGCTTCGCCGTCGTGAACTTCTCACCCGAAGGCTTCGCAGACTAAGCATCGCTATGGTGTTCGATCACAAACTCACGGATGCAGGCATTCACCTCGTCCGGAACTTCTGCCGGCAGAGCATGTGAAGCGTTTTGCCACAGGTGATGACGCCACGTGGGCACTACCGACTCGATCCGCTGAATCGCCTTACCGGCGTCGTGAATACTCGCCCCGGCCAAGAGAACCTGGGCCGGAACTTCTATTGAACGCAGGAGACGGTCACCGGGAAGGAGCAGTGGTGCCGTACGCATAGGCGGCACAAAAGCGGCAAAGCCAGCCACAAACAGCCCCGCAAGCGAATCCACAAAACTACCCAGCGCGGGGTGACCCATGACCCACGACGCGGCGTGTCGCGCCCGCCCGGAATGCGGTCGCGACAACAAGAGCCCGAGGCTTCGCCAGAATCTGCCCGAGAGTCGAGTCACCGTACTGGCCGGATCAACCAGCGTCACTGTGGCCAACCGGCGGGGCGCCCGCGCCGCCGTGTTGGTTGCAAGCCAACCGCCATACGAGTGCCCGACCAGGTGCACATCGCGTAACCCCAGCCCTTCAAGCACCGCGTCGACGTTGCGTGCGCAGTCTGCGGCCGTCGGCATCGTCTTCGATTGAACGCTTGCCCCAGGCTGGCCGAGCACGTCCATCGCGTACACAGTGAAACCGCGTGTTAGATCGGCGACCTGCTGCCACCACATGGCCGAGGTCAGGAAGAAGCCGTGTATCAGCACGACCGGCACTCCCCCAGGCCGCCCGTGCTGATACACCCGAACCGTTCCGAACTCGGTTGGAACGTCGTGCACGAGATCCGGCTGCGGACTGAGTGCGCGCATCTCGTCATAGGCTGCCAAATACCGCTGCCGTGCGTGCGCGTTCCTGAAACCACCGCCAGCTATGCCCAAGACGGGAACCTCTCTGGTGGGCGAACGCGACCGCCGAAGCAAGGTTAGCTACCTTCGCGTTCACTCAATCAAGTTTTCAACCTAGCCTTACCCGTCTCGTTTTCTGAAGCAACCAGACAGTGGGAGAGGCCTGCGTCTTGCCACAACGGGCCAGGCCGCGGTGTGTCGGTTCTTTTCTACACAGCGGGTCTCGGATACCGGGCGGCGACAGTTAGTGAGAAGTGTTGACGTGACGGCACTCTCGGGTAGGCGCGTGTCAGCACCACCGGCCGCGACTTCGCCGCCACGCAATCCGCGCTGCCCGCCGACTCAGAGTTGTCGCCGGATGTCGAGGAGGTGGTGTTGCAGTTCGTGCGCGGTGTGGACGGCGACCCAGCGCAATGATTGCTCACTAGTCGCGGGATAGTGATAGACAACTGTGCGATCCCAGTCCGCGGCGGACAACCGAGTCAGCACATTGGCGAATAGCGCTGCGGCGTCAGTGAGTTGGCGAGCGACGGCGGTGGGGTCTTGCTCGTTGTAGCCCTCGTGCTCCGCGCGCTCCTCGCGACCCATCGGCGCGCAATCGGCGCCGTTAACGCGTCGGGCTGCAAGCACCCGTTCGCGCTGCACGAGCAGCACATCTCGCAGATGACACGCGTACTCGAGCGGAGACCAGACGCCGGGCCGAGGACGCCGACACACGTGGACCGCGTCATTACACAGAAGCGCAACAACTTCGGCTGTCTCGGCGCGGATGTCGCCGGCGGCGGCTGCGGCGCGGCGCATGTCATAGACGAATCCACAGTCGGCACAAGGGTCTGTCACGCACCCATCATTTCAGACCTGCACCTGGCATCAAGGCGAGATAGCCATCCAATGGGGATCCATGCGACCGGACGGAAAAGGGTTGTGGCCGTTGGCAATACGGAGGGGCCTTTCGCTGGTCACCGTGCAAGGGGGCCGCCCAACGACAGCCGAGCCCGCGGGCAGCCAGGCGAGGGCGGTTGCCGCAGTGACACACCCCACACTTTGCGCTGAGGGTAGCCTTGCCTAAATCACCGCGGTATGGTCCCCGCATATGACCTTCTCCAATCCCCCCGTGCCCCGCACCGTCGAAGATCAGTTGGTCAGGATCCTCCATGATGACCGCGCCTTAAATCGCCAATCCACCATTCTCACAACCGATTTGACCGCCGCGGGGCCTAGCGCATGAACGTCCTTGCCGCCGCGATGCGTGAGGCGATGACCCGGTCACCCCACGACCTGGTGGTCTTGGACAAAGAGGCCGACCAATGGAAGGCGTACCCGTGGCCCGAAGTCCACGGGATGGCCGAACGCATCGCTACGCGGCTGCTGCAGCAGGATCGCATCGGGGCCGTGGGGCTGGTCGGTGAGCCGACCGTCGAGTTGGTCGCCGCCATTCAGGGCGCGTGGCTGGCCGGCGCGGCCGTATCGATCCTCCCGCGCCCACGGCGCGGGGCCGATCCGTCCGATTGGGCGAACAGCACGTTGGCCCGATTCAGCGGAATCGGGGTCAGCATGGTCCTCAGCCACGGGGCCACCCTGCACCTCCTCGGCGATGCCGAGTCCGCCCTGACGATCTGCGACCTCCGCGGGGCCGCCCACACCCGAACATCGAACAGCCCTCATGGACAGGCGGATTCGAAGCACGCGATTCTGCAGGGGACGGCCGGCTCGACCGGCAATCCGCGCACGGCCGCCTTATCGCCGGCCGCCGTGTTGAACAACATGCGAGGCATCGCCGACCGGCTCCAGCTCGACGGCTCGTCGGACCGCGGCTGTTCGTGGCTGCCGATCTATCACGACATGGGCTTGGCCTTCCTCCTCAGCTGCGCGCTGAGCGGGATGCCGTTATGGCAGGCGCCGACGGGCGCGTTCTCCGCCGCACCGCTGCGCTGGGCGGAGTGGCTTTCGGCCAGCGCGGCGACGTTCACCGCTGGACCGAACTTCGGGTACGCCACGCTCGGCCGCTTCTCGGGCCGGGTGTCGGACGTCGACCTTGGATCGCTTCGGATTGCCATCAACGGCGGAGAACCCGTCGACTGCGCGGGATTCGACCGGTTCGCAACGGCCATGGCGCCCTTCGGTTTCCGCGCATCCGCGGCCACCCCGGCCTACGGGATGGCCGAGGCGACCTGCGCCGTCACGATGCCCGAACCCGCAACGGGATTGCGCATCGACGAGCGCACCGAGTCCGGGAACCGCCAGAAATATGCTCTGCTGGGCCGGCCGATCCCCGGCATGGAGCTACGGATACGCCCAGCCGAGAACAATCCGGACGACCGGATCGGAGAAGTCGAGATTCGTGGAACGTCCATGATGGACGGGTATTTCGGCGACGCTGGCACCCCTGCGGGTCTCGATGCGCAGTGGTTTCGCACGGGAGACATCGGCTACCTGGTGGACGGCGCGCTGGCGATCTGTGGTCGTTCCAAGGAGGTCATCACCATCGCCGGCCGCAATATCTTTCCCACCGAAATCGAACAGGTGGCCGGACAAGTCGAGGGCGTGCGGCAAGGCGCAGTGGTGGCGGTCGGGTCCGAGTCCGGGGCCGCCCAGTCCCGCTTGCTCATCGCTGCGGAGTTCCTGGGCTCGGACCATGATGTGACCCGCAGCGCCGTCATCAAACGGGTCATCTCGGTGTGCGGCGTGACCCCGGCCGACGTCGTCTTGATGCCGCCCGGGTCGCTGCCCCGGACCTCCTCGGGCAAGCTCAGGCGACTCGAGGTGGGCCGGCAGCTTGCCACCTGAGGCCGGCGGTTTCATGACGACCGACCAACCGGCGGCTGCGCTTCCACGGGAGCTCACGGACATCAGCGAGGCGGTCCGCAACGCTCCGCCCCCGCCGATACCGGAACTGGTGTGGCCCAACGAGATTCGCGTCGCCGACCCCGACAGCCCGGACGCGGAAATGGTGGCGGAGTGGATGAACCGGCCGCATCTGGCCGAAACCTGGGAGTACGACTGGCCGGTGGCCCGTTGGCGTCACCATCTGCGCGCCCAGGTCGATGGCGCATACTCGAGACCGCTCATCCTCAGCATCAAGGGTGTGGATCGCGCGTACCTGGAGATCTACCGGGCCGCCAAGGACTCCATCGCCCGGTACTACGCCAGCCAGCCACACGATCTTGGACTGCACGGGGCCATCGCGGACCAGGAATTGGTGAACCGCGGGCTGGGGCCGCTGGTTCTCCGTAAGGTCATCGCCAGCATTCTGGTCATTGACCCTGCGTGCCAACGGATTATGTTCGACCCCGACCATCGCAACACGACGGTGCGGCGGCTCTGCGAATTCCTGCGCTGCGAATTTCTCGGTGAACACGACATGCCGAACCGGCGAATGGCGCTGTACGCGCTGGAGCGGACAACGGGTCATTAGATCTCGGCTTTCCCCGTCACGAAAAGAACGCCAGGACGGAACGCTTATCGGCACATTCCCGGTATCGCGCCCCGGCGGCGTGTAGTGAATTGACCTCAATCTGCGGATTAGTACCCTGATTGACAGCTCAGTACGGGGTGGAAATTCCTGCCCGCGAGGAGCTGCCTAAACCAAGCTAGCCATCGACGGTGTCATGGGACTTCCCTATATAGATGAGAAGGCGCTTGTCGCCGAAGCTGGTGGTGACCCCTGGGCGATTAATGCAAGCCTGCAGGCTGGCAGTCCGTTGCACATTTCGAATTTAGCCAGTGCCTTTCATCGCGCGGGCCGATGCACCGCGGAGTCCGACAACGCCTTCCAGCAAGCCCGCAGCCGCTTCGAAGCCGCCTGGAACCACCAGGAGGGCGGTCATCCGATTAACGACTCCGAAGAAGTCCAGCGGGTGGTGAAATCTCTTGGGGCGCAGTCGTTGCAGCTACCCAAGATTGGTGCGGACCTCGAGAACATCGCCGCGGCGTTGGCCGACGCACAGAAGGCCGGCGCGGCGCGGATCGCTGCTCTGGACGCGCAGTTGAAGAGCATCTCGGACTCGGTTGTGCAGGCCGTCAACCTGTTGAACAACGACAAAAGCCTCACAGCCGCAGACAAGGATGCAGTGCATGCTTTCATCAACACGTGTGAAGACGACGCCCTTCGGGACACCAAGGCGGCGCTAGCTGCACTGGAGTCAATTCGCAACGGCTACTCCGACGGCCTTAAGAAGTCGCTGGATAGCCTCCATGCCGAAGGGTATGACGGCGCGCCCCTCCACGGCGCCGACGCTGACGGTGTCGCCCCGCCGTCACCCGCCCAACAAGCCGCACTGGCGGAGATCCGCCAAGTCATCAAGCAGGCGGTGGCGGACCAACTGGCCAAGGTGCGCGCTGCGCGGGACGCTCTCAATAAGGCCGCGGCCGACGCGTACACCCACGGCCCAGGGTCGCCGGAAGCCGAGGCCGCCAATGCCAGGCTGCCCAAGCTCAAGGACGATCTCGCGAAGGCTCTCGACGACCTGCGCAAGCTGCCCGACTACACCGGCATCGATCCCGCGTCGGTGAGCGTCACCCCCGACGGGCATTTCATGTTCACCTACAACGACAAGGGACAGCCCGTACAGGTCACCGGTCAACTCAAGAACGGAACGGGCGAGTTCTTCGACCAGGCCACCGGCACCTACTACAGCTTCAACGGCGGCAAGTTGACCGGCATGCGCACACCGGATCCCGGGCAAGTGGAAGCCACCCCCGAACCGCTATGGACCGCCATCACCGTGGCGGTCGGTGGGCCAGGGCTGAAGGCAGGCGGGGAGGCGCTTTTACAAGGCGCGAAGGCGCTATTCGGTCGAGAAGCGTTTGAGGGCCTGACGTCCGAAAGTCTGACGGCCAGTGGCATGAGCGGGCCAGAGTTGCGTGCCGCCCTGGCCGAGGCGGATCTTCCCCCGCACGGTGCACCTGGGATTGGAGGTGAACCCGTCCCCGGCACGCATCCTCTTGAGCCGCCTCCGGTCGAGCACGCGCCGCCGGCCGCCGATGCACCCGTCGACCATGCGCCAGCTGGGCCTCACGCACCTGTGTTGCCCGACAGCCCACCACCCGTTGTGATTGATCCAGCGCACCCGGAATTCATCCTCGACGACCCCCTGCGCTACATGCCTCCCGAGTTGCGAGCGCTATCTGAACAGCATCTGACCGGCAGCGGCGAAACCGTCCTCGGACCATTCCAACCAGAGAACGGAGGCCCCTCCTACATCGACGTCGCGCGCGACCACAATGCCAGTTATTTTGATCTCGGCGATGCGTGGTATTCATTCACACCCACTGAGCAACTGGCTGCCAATCAGCATGTACTGGATGTCGCGATCGCAAACCGGGACAGTATTACACTGTCAGTACCGTATGACGAGATCAAGCCCAACACCTTCACTGCTGCCGAGATCCAATATATCAAAAACCACGGCTATCAAAGGATCGGCGACTCTACCTTTATTCCACCACAATTGGGAGGTAGGCGATGAGGACCCTATTAGAGTTCTACCTTAACCACTTCGATTTTTTGTACCTCGACCCGCGCTACCGGATTACAAATTCGAAGACAGGGAACGCCACCATCAATGGATCATTGACCGTGACGGGACCGATTATCATGTGGCTGGTGGTCAACGACCGGGGACAAATGCAAATCTCACTAGCGCCAACGTGTCTTGCGTTGCCGCGAAACTGGTTTTGGGTCTCGCTCATCAAGCAATATATCAACCATGAACCCGAAATCGAGTACCTCTCCGCGACCGATGAGATTGAGTGGATGCGCCAGAATGCCACTCGTGTCGAAGAGCTTTTCTCCGACTCGTCTACAGTGGCGAACGTGTGTGAAGAATTGAAGGAGTTGAGACGCGCTAATGCAGACAAATATTGGTCACAATAGCGTGAGGGCGGCCCTGGCCAGATCCGACCTTTTATTTCGCACAAATAGGATCCGGAGAAAATGAAGACATTGCTGGAGTTCTTCATTGAAAACTTCGGGTTCTTGTATGTGGATCCCCGCTATCGTATTACGGATTCGGTCACGTCCGGCATATCCACAATCAACGCCGGCCTGAATCTGACGGGCCCGCTTCTCAGCTGGTCTATAGACAACGATCGAGGAATCCTGGGGTTTGCCGTCGCACCGACTGAACTGGCAGGCGCACCGGACAACTGGTTCGGAATATCGGTCATTCGACAGCACCTCGACGACTACGACGAGCTGAACCGCGCGGGCCCCGCGGAGATGGCGACGTGGACTCGCACCAACCTCAGCCGCATCGAAGAAATGTTCTCTTCAGCTAACGCGCAAAGGTCATGCGAAGTGTTAATCGCCCGACGAAAGGCGCAGGCCTATAAGTACTTCGGCCCGCCAATTACGTAACCCTGCACACGCTACACGAATGCACCGCGCCCGCTAAATCCACGCTACGAGCGCACCCACCGCGAAATCTCCGGAGTAACCGGATCGGTAATGTCATCGAATTCGGGATGCTTCTTGAGCACCGTGCCGATCATCGAGCACACCGGAACAATGCGCTTGCCCTCCTCGCGCGCCTCGTTGAGCGCCTCCTCGACCAGGATGGTCGCCAGCCCACGCCCGCCGTACGCGGGATCGATTTCGGTGTGGTAGAAGACGCGTTGTTCGCCGCGGTCGGCGAAATCGGCCAGCCCCACCGTCTTACCGTCGACGGCGATCGTGTACTTGCCGTCCTCCAGGCTCACCGTGGCTTCGGCGCCGGTCTTATCGGTTGTCATCTGTGTCTCCCTTTCTTTGCGGTACTGGCCGTGGCCGGAGCCGAACGGTCGGCAGCGGAGGCGCGGGCAACCGGGCGACGTTTCCCCGGTAGCCCCGGACGGCGCCGAATCGATCGTCGGCGTCCTCCCACAATTGGCGGTAGTCGGCGATGTCCTGGTGGCTTCGGCCGACGAAGTTCCACCACATCACCAGCTCTTCGGTGAACGGCGCGCCGCCGAGCAGCAACACCCGCGCCGGCCCCTGCCCCGCGTTGTGCATCTGCAGCTGCGCCGGCCCTGGGCTTCGATACGCCAAGTCGGCGATCGTCAGGGCCGTCCCGTCCACGCGCACGGCCCCTAAGTCACAGAGCACCCCGTGCTCGAAGGTGGGGTCGACGTCGACGTCGAGCGTGGTCCCGGGGTCGAGTTCGATCTGGGCGCCCAATAGCGGTGTGAATGTCGTTACCGGCGACCGGCTTCCGGCGAGCTCACCGAGAAAGACGTGCACCCGCGCGCCCGGCAATGCCACGGGCGCGGGCGCGTAATGGGCGAAGTCTCGCCCGGTGTCGCGGTCGGAGCCGGGCAGCGCGACCCAGAGCTGGACACCGTGCAAGGGGGCGCCGGAGTTCACCGACACTTCCGAATGACAGATGCCGGCACCGGCGGTCATCAGATTCAGCTCGCCGGGCCGAACGGCCGCATGTACGCCGGCGCTGTCGCGGTGCTCCACTTCCCCACTGAACAACCAGCTGACGGTTTGTAGTCCCGTGTGCGGGTGCGGCGGCACATCCATCCGCGCGGCCACCGGGCCGTAATGGTCGATGAAACACCACGCGCCGACGAGCGAGCACTGCCGTTGCGGCAGTGTGCGTTGCACCCGAATCGCCCTAGGGCCGCCCAACGGCACTTCGCGCGGATGCAGCACGTCTACCGTCGTCGGGGTGTCCGAGTGTTGTGAAGCGGCACAGGAGAGTTCGGCCGGGGCGACCTCTAGGTTGCTCATCGTCCATCCTCCGTCGCGGGCCCGCACGCAGCGCCGTCATCCGCGACCGTACCCGGCGTCCTTACTTGCGCGGGGGCCGCAGCACCTTCATGGCGAGCCGCATAACAGGCTCGGGCACCCGATCCTTCATCGACAGCGCACTATCGGCGGCCCGGGACCGCAGCGGGGTGCCGCGCCCGAAGACCCGGTTCAGCGCTCCCCCGGACGGCTCGAGGACCACATGCAGCGGCGGGGTCCCGACGGCGGCGCCCAGCGCGTTGGAGATGACCATCCGCTGAATCTCGCTGGTCCCCTCAAAGATGGTGTACAGCTTGGCATCCCGATACCATTTCTCGACAGGATGGTCGGTGATGTAGCCCCAGCCGCCCATGGTTTGGATGGCCCGCTCGGTGGCCTTGACCGCGACTTCGCTGGCGGCCATCTTCGACATAGAACCCTCGCCCCGCTCAAAGGGAACGTTGTTGGCCGCCATCCACGACGCACGCCAGGTGAGCAACCGGGCGGCGTCGATCTGGGTGGCCAGCTCCGCCAGCGGGAAGGCGATGCCCTGGTTGTCGATGATCGGGCCGCCGAAGGCCTCGCGCTCAGTGGCGTAGGTGGTGGCGTATTCGAGTGCTGCGCGCGCGATGCCGATGGCCTGGGCGGCGACCATGGGCCGGGTCTGCTCGAAGGTGCCCAACGTCGCCGAACCGGACCGCTTGCCGCCCGCCACCACCTCCCTGGCCTTTGCGAGCTTGTGTTCCAGCTTCTCGTGTCCGCCAAGCAGATTCGCTGCCGGAACGCGTACACCCTCGAAAAGCAATTCGGCGGTATGGGAGGCTCGGCAACCCAGCTTGTCCAGCTTTCGCACCAGTTTCAGGCCGGGTGTGCCCCCCGGCACGACGAACAAGGCCTGGCCGCGGTGGCCGAGCTCCTCGTCGACCACGGCGTTGACCACGTGCACGTTGGCGATGCCGCCGTTGCCGATCCACATCTTGTGGCCGTCGATGATCCAGTCGTCACCGTCGCGGCGCGCGTGGGTGCGAAGGTTGCGCACATCGCTGCCGCCCTCCGGCTCGGAGATGGCCAGCGCGGCGAGTTTGAGATCGCCTGGCGTGCCGAAACATTCGGGCGCCCACTCCAGCATCTGCTCGGGGGAAGCGGCCTGGCCGATCGCGGACAGCGCCAGCGCCGGCATGACAATCGCCAGCCCGATCCCGGCGCAGCCCCAAAACAGCTCCTCCATGAACATCGGTAGGGAGATACCGGTCGGATCACCGATGAGATCGCGGTAGAACAGCGGGCTGTAAAAGCCGCGCCGCGCCGCCTCCTCCAGCACCGGCCACGGGAACTCCTGGCGCTGGTCATACTCGAGCGCTACCGGGCGGATGCATTCTTCGGCGAAATCGTGTGTCCGCTTGGCAAGGTCGTGCTGTGCTGCCGTCGGGGTCAGGTCGAACGTCATGGGTGCGCCTCTGGGTCGACAGACTGGTCCTGCCGACCCCGACTACCCCGTTGGCCGGCTCAGCAAACTGCCGCCCCGGGTGTCGCCAAAATGTCAGGCGGCCGAACGAGGTTTGATTTGCGCCAGCGGCAGGTGCAGCACCACCGCAGGCACCGCGACGGCCTCGTGTTCGTGGCGTGCCAGCAGCGCCGCGTTCTCGGGCAGCTGTCGGGCATTGATCTCGCCGGAGGCAATGCGTCGCAGGACCTCGTGGGCGTGGGCGAGCTGTTCCCGCTTGCGGTACTGGCCGCCCGGCAGCTTCACGCCCGCCCACACGCCGTACTCCTCGCGGTGCGCGATGGCGTGTGCGGCGCACCGGCGCTGCTGGGCCAGCGGGCAGCGGCGCAGGCACTGGATTCGCGCCTCAGTGGCCGACCGCTCGTATGCGCGCGCCTTCGCGGCGCCGTCACCACCGTCGTCGTCGGGGTAGCCGAACCAAAGTTCCGGGTTGGCTGCGCAGGGGTGTCCCATGTCGGTCTCCTTGTCGAGCGTGAAACGTAGACAGAAGCGTATACAGATGATGCTGCCCAATGCAAGAGAAACGTGACGGAAACGTATAAACCGATAAGCCTGACCGCCCCTGTGTAATATCCGGCCCATGGCCGGAGCGTGCGGTGACCCGTGAATCCGCTGGTGCGGCTATCCGCGCGTTGCGTGAATCGCGCGATTGGTCACTAGCCGATCTCGCCGCCGCGACCGGGGTCAGCATCATGGGACTGAGCTTTTTGGAGCGCGGCGCCCGCAAGCCGCACAAAAGCACAGTTCAGAAGATCGAAAATGGCCTTGGCCTGCCACCGGGCACCTATTCGCGGCTCCTGGTGGCCGCCGATCCGGAGGCCGAGCTGGCGCGTTTGATGGCCGCCCAGCCGCCGGCCCCGGTGCCCGCGCGGCGCAGCGGGCCGGTGGTGGTCGACCGCCACAGCGACACGGAAGTGCTGGAAGGCTATGCCGAGGCACAGCTCGACGCCCTCAAATCCGTCATCGATCGACTGCCTGCGACAACATCAAACGAATATGAGACGTATATTCTGTCTGTGATCGCGCAATGCGTGAAGGCCGAGATGCTGGCCGCCAGCTCCTGGCGGGTGGCGGTGGGCGCCGGGGCCGACTCGACCGGCCGGTTGATGGAGCATTTGCAGGCCCTTGAGGCGACCCGCGCTGCGCTGTTGAAGCGGATGCCGAACAGCCTGAGCGCCCGCTTCGACCGAGCGTGCACGCAGTCGTCGCTGCCGGAGACCGTCATCGCCGCACTCGTCGGCGTCGATGTCGACGAGATGTGGGACATCCGCAACCGGGGAGCGATCCCGCCGGGCGCCCTCCCCCGCGTGCGAGCCTTCACCGACGCCGTCGAGTCGCGACCAGAAGGTGCGAGCCAGGACGACGACGGGGGACATCATGAGTGACACCGACGTCGAGGCGCTGAGCCGGGCCCACCAACTGTTCGCCGGCCGCACCCAGCCGTCGTCCCTGGATGCGGCGACCGGGCATTACCGCAACGTGTTGCAGCGCGCCGCCCGGTTGGGCAACACGATGGCGCACGGCGGTTACCAACTCGCGGTCGACCACAGCCGGCAACGCCTCACGGCGGCAGCCGGCACCGATACCGCGGCCGGCGACATCATCGCCGGCGCGCACCGCGACCGGGCGCAGGCCCGCGAGCTGACCAGGACGGTCCTGGACGCGGCCCTCGCGGATGCCGCCACGACGCCGTCGACGCCGTTGGCCCAGCGAGAGGCGCTGCGGCGGCGCGCGACTCGGCTACGAACGCAGCGGGCCCACGTCGTGTCGGCCCGCCTGCGCGCGCGACGGCGGCATGCAGAACTGCTCGCCTTGCGCTATCGGCTGCGCCGGCTGGGCATCTCGGGGCTGGGAGGCGTGCCGGCCGACCGAGCGGCGGTGGCGGTGCGTGCGGCATTGTCCCGACTGGGCCGGCCGTACGTGTGGGGAGCGACCGGACCCGACCAGTTCGACTGTTCGGGCCTGGTTCAGTGGAGCTACGCGCAGGCCGGCATTCACCTGGATCGCACCACCTATCAACAGATCAACGACGGTATCCCGGTGGCCCGCTGGCAAGTGCGGCCCGGGGATCTGGTGTTTCCGCACGCCGGCCACGTGCAGCTGGCCATCGGGAACAACCTCGTCGTGGAGGCGCCCTATTCGGGTGCCTCGGTGCGAATCAGCCGACTGGGCAACAACGTTGCGATCCGCCGACCGATATGACACAACACGAGCGCCCGGCGACGCGGGCACGACGAGAAGGGTGAGGCCGATGCCGGAACAACCCGGACCTTCGTTAGAGGCCGTCGAGGCGCGGCGCTCGGCACTGGCAAGTCGGCACGGCGCCGCATCCGAAGCCGACCGTTTGCTGAACGAGGTGCTTTCCAGCGCTCACGATGCGGCGCGCGAGAGCGTCAGGCGGCTGGACTCCATCGCCGAAGAGATCGAGCACGCGACCGTGCACCAGGCGGACCTCGCCCTCGATACGCCCATGGGGGCGCGTGAGTTTCAGAAGTTCCTGCTGACCAAGCAACGCGAGATAGCGTCGGTCGTGGCCGGGGCGCGCGAATTCGGGCAGGCCAAAAAGGCTGTGCTGCAGAGTCTTCGGGACCAGTACGCCGCCGAAAGCGGCTAAACGGAACTAGTCCACACCGCACAGCGCACTGAATTGTCACCGACCATGCCCCTGAGTACCGTCGCCCGACATGGAGGGGTCGCGTGTTTCCCGGCAGCAGCGTTCGAGCGGGCTGCGCCGCCGCCTGCCCAGCTGATGTCCGCGTACGACGACCTGCTTGCCGCGGTCAAACACGTGCGAGACCGCACCGGCGATCCGAACGCATGGCAGACGGGATTGGCGCCCGCCGAAGTGACCGCAGTAATCACCCCGACCACCCGGCCCGACCAGGTTGAGGCGATCTTGCGCAAGATCCGCCAACAGCATCCAGGCGTCTTCGGCGCAAAAGCAACGCCCAACCCGCCCGTGGGCCGACCGCCCGCCGAGACCGCGCCGCCGCCGGATCGCGAATCGGGGGAGGCAGCCGATGCCATCGCGCACGCTGAAGCCGCTCTGGCACAACAGAACTCGGCCAGCTCGCAACTGGACATGCAGGTGGTCTCGGCCATCCTGAACGCGCACCTGCGTGCGGTGGACGGCAGAGACGCGCTCACCAGGCTGCAGCATGAGACCGAAGCAGCGGTACGGACCAGGTCAGACCTGGACACTCCGGCGGGAGCGCGCGACTTCCAGCGGTTTCTGATCGGCAAGCTCCGCGATATCCGCGAGGTCGTCCTGAACGCGAGCCTGGACGACACGTCGAAGTCAACGCTGATGGCCGCCTGGACGGCGCTGTACGACGCCTCCAAGGGCGACTCGAAGGCTGCTGGCGAACAACCGCGGGCGGCGGTGGCCGCTGGTGATGCGGCGGCGGGAGCGCCCGACGATCTCGACGCCGAGTGGGATCCGCTGCTGGACTCCGTGTTTGGCGACGATGACGGACTGCTGCCCGGCGATGTTCCGAGTCCGGGTGCGGTCGCCGGCACCGCGATCCCGCCCGCCCCGCAACAGCCGTTCGCACCGGCCATGCCCACCTTTGGTGGCGGTTCCCTGCCGGGGCTGGGCTCGGTGCCCGGATCCATGGCCGGTTGGGACGGGGTCGGCGGGCTTCCCGGCTTACGCGGTGCCGACGGGACCGACCCGGCTCTGGAAGAATTTGCCGACGACGAACTGCCCGACGCCGAAGACCAGGATCCGGGCGCGCAGGACGCCTCGAACGAATCCAGCGACGGGACCGCTGATCAGCCGGACACGTCGGATGAGCCGACGGCCGGACCCACACCGTTGACCCTGCCGGACGGTGAAACGGTCACCGCTGCGAGCCCGCAGTTGGCCGCCGCGATCAAGGCCGCCGTCGGAGGCACGCCGATAGCCGAGGCCTTCCAGCAACAGGGAATGACCATCCCCCCACCGGGAACCGCGGTCCCCAGCCCCATCGATTCCCTGCAGGTGACCCCGGGCGATATCGGGATGTTCACCGATCGTCACGCGTTGGCCCTCAGCCCCGGCAAGGCGCTTCTCGATGGCCAAATTCAACGCATCGCCACCATCAGCGGGCCGAGCTTCCTAGGCTGGGAACATCCGCCGGCGGCGACCGCGGCACCAGCGACGCCGGCCAAGCCTGACCCACCGACACCTACCCGGCCGGCGACCTCGTCGACCACCTGACCACAATGAACTCGTCGGCAGTGCCGGCGGTCGTCAACAGGAGACAGCGGATGGCAGATTCGATTCATGTAGTGCCTGCGCACCTACGTCAGGCTGCCGCGCACCACCAGGACACCTCGGAGTACCTGCGTACCGTCCCGTCGTCGCACCCCGCGATCCAAGAGAGCCTCGATTCGCTCGGGCCAATCTTCAGCGAGCTGCGTGACGCGGGCCGTGAGCTGCTGGAACTTCGACGCCAGTGCTACGAGCAGCAAGCTGCCGACCACGCCGATTTGGCTGACAAGCTGACCGATTCGGCGGCGATGTGGGAACAGCACGAGCAGGAGGCGGCCGGGAAGTTCGGCGACATCGTCGACCGCGGTCGATGACCGACGCGAATCCCGCTTTCGACACTGTTCACCCGAGTGGACACATTCTCGTCCGCTCCTGCCGCGGCGGCTACATGCACAGCGTCGCGCTGAGCGAAGAGGCGATGGAAACCGATGCCGAGACGCTGGCGCAGGGCATTCTGTTGACCGCCGACGTCTCATGCCTCAAAGCGTTGCTGGAAATTCGCGACGAGATCGTCGCCGCCGGGCACACGCCCTCCGCGGAGGTTCCCACCCCGCGCGACCTCGACGCGGCCATCGAGAAGTTGCTGGCGCACAAACTGCGTCGCCGCAACGGCGCGGTCTAGCGGGCCGTCACGCGAGCCGCCGGTCTAGCGGAGCCACGGCTTGACGACGCTGGGATCGGGCGCGATACCGGTCGGCGGCTCTACCGGATTGGGGCCGAACAACTCTCGTGCGCGAGCCAGCAAGCTGCGGACCTCGTCGAGTTGCTGCTGCAGTGCAGAATCAGCCATGCCCTCACGCTACCCACGGCCCTGCGACCGCACAATTCACTGACCGCACAAGTCGTCGGCCGGGTCCCGGTACGCTTAGCCGGTGGCGGTCTTCGGTCGGATGTCGGCGCGCCAGCGCCTCCGGAGAGCTACCCGGGAATCCCTGGCGATGCCGGCTTTCAGCTCTCCTATCGACTGCACCCCGTGGGTGACAGGCGGGCTGTGGCCTGCCGAATTGTCGACGGTGACGGCCGAAACGGCAACTCTCGCTGAACATCTCAAGGCCGACCTGCAACGAATTGCGCACGCCGCCAACGACGAGCTGAAGTTACTCAAGCGGGCGGGCATGACCGACCCGTCGCGCCAGGCGGCCGAGGCGCGCGTCATCGAGGAGGCCCGGGCCCGCGCCGTGCGCCGAGTCGAATCGACGATCCGCTACCTGCATGCCGTGAAGAGCGGAGCCCGACCCCCCGCTCCTCCCCCACCGCGGCCGGAGCCGCCCCGCGCGGACCTGGACACGACGCAGGTGCTGCCCACAATCGGCGAGGTCAGGGCCGTTCCCGAGGCGCCCGCGCCGGGTCGACCAGATCCGACACCACCGAGCGCAAGGCGTCGTCGTCGCCAGTCCGCGCCCGACCCGGTCGCCGACAGTGCATCGCCGCAGGCGGCTCGGCGGGAACCCGCCGACGCGTCCCACCTCGACGAGACACAAGTCATCCCGGTGATCAGGGCCGAGCCGGATCTGCCGGCGCCGCCGCAGGCTGTGCCCGAGCCGCCTTCGGACGAGGCCGACTCCGGCCGACACCACGCAGTCGTCGAGCCGCCCGCCGTCAAGGACGAACCGGAGGCGGCCAGCGAACCGGCCACTTCCGACGACGAGCCCGTCGGGACCACTGACGCATCCCATCTTGAGGAGACGCAGGTCATTCCGGTGATCACGCATGCGGAGCCGGCGCTCGAGGCACCGGTGCAGCGTGCACCCGAGCCGGCACCGGACCAGGCCGACTCCGGCCGCCACCACGCGATCGTCGACGAGCCGGTCACCGCCAGCGCGGAGCCCGAGGTGCCGCAGGAAGCCGCCGCCGATGCCACGCCGGAAGCCGCCGGTACCACGCCGGTCGAGGTCGAGCCCGAGACGGCCGCCTTCGCCCGGCCACCCATCGAAAAGCCCTCACCACCAAAGGGCTTCGACGACCAGCGGCTGAACCGACTGCTCGAATTCGTGGTACGGCAGGAGCCGCGCCTGAATTGGGCGATCGGAGATCGCGCCGACGGCACGACGGTGTTGGTCACCGATCTCGCTCACGGATGGATACCGTCAGGCATCAGCCTGCCCGCGGGAATTCGGTTGCTGGAACCCGAGCGCCGCAGCGGCAGGGTCGCCGCGCTGATCGGCGAAACGGCCCGCGTCGTCACTTACACTCCCGGTGATTCATTGCGCCGCTCGGTCGATTTCGCCGCCACCCGATCGTCGGTGGAGCCGCGCGCACTGCCCGCCATCGATGATCTGGCGAGCGTGCTCAGTGCGACTACGCGCGGGCGTGACGACCTGCCCAAGATCGTGCCACGGTTGGCGGAAGCCGCCGCCGCGGGAACCGTCGTCGTCGACCAGGAGGTCGACGTGCTGCGGGTCCATCTCGACACCGCGCGCTACCAGCTCCTCGTTCAGTATCCGAACGTCAATCCCGCGCTTCTGCTCAAGTGCCTCCTGATGGCCGCCACCGAGGGCATCGCCAGCGGCGACTCGGTGTCGGCGAACTACCACCTCGCGTGGTACCGAAAGCTCGCCGCGTGACCGCCCGGCAGGTTGGCTGCACACCGGTCCGCGTCTGAATTGACGCTGTTCGGAGGGCTCGACGATACTGTCACGGTGGCGGGTTCGGGCAGTCGCGCGAATCTCAGCGAGAAGGATCTCGTCGAATCGGTTCTTCGGGAACTGAGCGAGGCGGCCGACAAGTGGGAAGCCCTCGTGGCGCAGGCCGAAGCCGTTACCTACAGCGTCGACCTGGGCGACGTCTATGCGGTCGCGAATTCCGACGGCCGGCTGCTCAAGCTGACTCTGCATCCCGGGGTGATGACCGGGTACGGCCACGGAGAGCTGGCCGAACGCCTGAACCTCGCGATCACCGCACTGCGCGAGGAAGCCGAGGCGGAGAACCAGGCGAGTTACGGCGGCCCCCTGCACTGACGCGTTTCACGCGCTCATCGCCCGGCGCTTGGTTGATGGGCGCCGGCTCTCTTCGCGCGTCTCACGCGCTCATCGCCCGGCGCTTGGCTGATGGGCGCCGGCTCTCTTCGCGCGTCTCACGCGCTCATCGCCCGGCGCTTGGCTGATGGGCGCCGGCTCTCTTCGCGCGTCTCACGCGCTCATCGCCCGGCGCCGGGAGGACCCGCGAAGGCCTGGGCGATCCGCAACCAGCGCTGGGCGTCTTCGCCCTGGGCGGTGATGTCGAGCGCGCTCAGCGGGCGTCGCTGGGTGACCAGGTAACAGAAATCCTCGGCGGACCCGCGGACACGCTGCTCGGCCTCGGGCGGCCCCCACGACCAGGTGTCGCCGCCGGGTCCGCGCAGCTCGACCAGGAACGGCTCGGCCGGCGGCGCCAAGTTGTTGACGGCGAAGGCGAAATCGCGGGTGCGGACCCCCAGGTGAGCGATCGACCGCAGGCGTTCGGTCGCCGGCCGCGTCACGCCCAGCGCGTCGGCGACATCGAGGCCGTGCGCCCAAGTCTCCATCAGTCGAGCGGTGGCCATCGATGCCGCACTCATCGGTGGCCCGAACCACGGAAGTTTGCGGCCCGCTTCGACCGTAAGCAGCGCCTCGTGCAGCCGTCCCCGGGTGACCCGCCAGTCGGCGAGTAGGTCGGCGGGCGCCAGCGCCGCCAGCTCTTCGGCGCCTTTGTCGACGAAGCCCGCCGGGTCCGCCGCCGCGCCCGCCAACACCTCGGCGAATCCGGGCTCGTCCGTGACCGCGATCAGCGCGACCCGATCCGTCCACAGCAGGTGGCCGACCTGATGCGCGATGGTCCAGCCGGGCGCTGGAGTCGGATCGGCCCAGCGTTCGGGCGGCAACGGCGCCACCAGCTCGTCGAGCGCGTCGCTTTCAGCACGCAGGTCGTCGACCATGGGTGCGGGACCGGTCATCGGAGCCGCAGACTGTCGGGTGCGGCCGTCGGACAAAGCACGTCTGTACCTTAGCGATCGTTGGCTTGCTCGCCGCGGCGCCCGATGACACCGTGCACGGCCAGCCCGACCAGGTACAGCACCGAGCCGAACAGCGCGAACGCGGGCGCGTGCCCGTCATCGGGAATCAAGATGCCGGCCACCGTGATCGAAACGATGAACGCGACCCAGAACAGCGCGTCCTGCACGGCGAACACGTGCCCGCGAAGGGCGTCGTCGACGTCTATCTGGATCGCGGTGTCGGCGCAGAGCTTGACCATCTGCCCGGTGACGCCGAGCAAGAAGCCGCACGCGACCATCACCGGAACCAACAGCTCGGCGCCGGCGACCTCGATGATCGCCGACGCCGCCAACGCGCCGTTGGCCGTCGCGTAGCGCCCCCACCGGCGTATCGCCGGCGGCGTCAGGACGTTGGCCAGAAAGGCGCCCAGCCCCGCGGCGCCGAAGAACAGTAAGGCGGTGCCGAATCCCCCGCCCTTGAGGTTGGGCATGTGATGGACCAGCAACAACACCAGCAGCGAGTTGATGCCGACGACCATCCGGTGGGCGGCCAGGCCGGACAGGGTGGCGGCGACCGTGGGGCGTTGCGCCACCGTGCGCGCACCGTGCAGCCAACCGGTGATCACCGCGTAGATGACCGGCCCGTGGATTGCCCGCCAGGTGTCGTCGGGGCCGAGCACCCGGGCACCGAACCGCCACGACAACAGCAGGGCGATCGACACCGGAACCGCGGTGATGAACACGATCGCCGACGCGCCCTTGTCGCTGGCGCCGAAGATGAAGCGGGGCACCAGCATGAAGTTTGCGCCGAAGAACGCCGCGATGGCCCCGGATGCGGTGGCGACCGAATTCATCGTCACCACCTGCTCGCGCGGCACCACATGCGGCAACGACGCCGATAGGCCCGACCCGACGAACCGGGCCAAACCGTTGGCGAACAGCGCACCCAGCAACAGCGGCAGGTCACCGGCGCGCACCGCCAGGATGGTGCCGATCGCGGCGATCAGGACCAGTCGGCCGATGTTGGCGCCGACCAGCACCAGCCGCCGGTCCCAGCGGTCCATCAGCGCGCCGGCGAACGGGCCCAGCAGCGAATACGGCAGAAACAGAACCGTGAAGGCGCGCGCGATGGAAAGCGGATCCGCGGCCCGGTCCGGGTTGAACAGCAGCGCCCCGGCCAGCGCCGCCTGAAACAAGCCGTCGCCGAATTGGCTCGCCACGCGCACCTGCAACAGCCGCCAGAAATCGGGCAAACCGCGCACCGACCGCCAAATCTCGACGGGTGCGCTGGACTGCATCCGGGTGGGGATCACCAAAACCGACTTCCAGGATTGGGGTTGGCAAAGCTCGCGCGATCAGAGCGGTCCCAACCACAGTACAAATCTCCCTGGCCTACCCCCGCGATTGCCCTGGGCCACGATGCACCGGATGCGATGATGGTGTGGTGCCCCCGCAGGAGGATCCCGAGGACTATGTCGCACCCGCCGCGCAACGGGTGCGCGCGGGCACTTTGCTGCTCGCCAACACCGATCTTCTCGAGCCGACGTTTCGGCGCAGCGTGATCTACATCGTCGAGCACAATGACGGAGGCACGCTGGGTGTCGTGCTGAACCGCTCCAGCGAAACCGCGGTCTACAACGTGTTGCCTCAATGGACCAAGCTCTCGGCCAAGCCGAAGACGATGTTCATCGGCGGACCGGTGAAGCGTGACGCCGCGCTGTGCCTGGCGACGCTGCGCGTCGGCGCCGATCCCGGGGACGCGCCGGGCTTACGGCACGTGGACGGCCGGGTGGTCATGGTTGATCTGGACGCCGACCCCGACCTGATCGCGCCGCTGGTCGAAGGGGTGCGGATCTTCGCGGGCTACTCGGGCTGGACTATCGGTCAGCTCGAGGGCGAGATCGAACGCGACGACTGGATTGTGTTGTCCGCCTTGCCATCCGACGTACTGGTCGGACCGAGGTCAGACCTGTGGGGCCAGGTGCTGCGGCGCCAGCCGCTGCCGCTGTCGCTGCTGGCCACCCACCCGATCGACATCAGCCGCAATTAGGGCCGCTCCCCCGGTTTCCGTTCAGGAGCACGACTGCGTGCAGCCGACGCAGCTGCCGGCGCAGGCGGGCCCCGCCGCTTCCTGACGCAGCGCGAAGCGGGCGCTCTGCCACGAGCCCGCGGCCAGCGTTCCTAGCGCGCCCACCACGCACACGATGAGTACCACCAGTGCGGTGTCCGGGACGGCGGCCATGGCGACCGCGCCGCCGGCGGCCAACATCACAGCGGCCGCTAACTGGGTCGGCGCCATCGCGCGCAGCGCCAACGCAGTGGCACCGACGTTTTGGTTGTGCGCCAGCGACCAGGTGCCGAACCCCGCCGAGGCCACCGCCGCACACATGCACAGCACGCCCGCAATCAGCATGGGGTCACAATACGAGCCGGGTGACCGGCCCGCGAATCCGGCTCGGCGGGCCGTCCTCAGTGCTGCAGGAACGAGAAGTTCGGCAGCGGGGGCAGGCCCGGCACCATGGCCAGCAGGCTGGGGGTGTGCTGCTGGGTCAATGTCGGCGTCTGCGCGGGCAGTCCGACGGGAGCCGCCGGCGCGGTCTG
>NZ_QMEU01000055.1 GCF_003284975.1 Mycobacterium colombiense | reverse complement strand
CCGGGTGAACCGGGCGGCTGACTCGGGTTCGGCCGCCGTCGGCGCGCTGCGCGGCGCGGCGAGGGCTGCCTCGGCGCCGGGAATGGACATGTCCAGCCGAGTCTCGATGCGCTCCACGCGTTGCAGCAGGGCGGATTCGGTGTCACTGGCCGAGGGCAGCAGCAGTCGCGCGCACACGACCTCGAGCAGCAGGCGCGGCGCGGTGGCTCCGCGCATCTCCCCCAGCCCGGCCTGCACCACCTCGGCGTAGCGGGTCAGCGTTGCCGGCCCGATCCGGGTGGCCTGCTCACGCATCCGCTCCAGCACGTCCTCCGGCGCGTCCACCACGCCGCGGCTCGCCGCGTCCGGGACGGCCTGCAGCAGGATCAGGTCGCGGAACCGCTCCAGCAGATCGGTGGCGAAACGCCGTGGGTCGTGGCCGGCATCGATCACCGACTCCACCGCACCGAACAGCGCCGCGGCGTCGGCGGCGGCCAGCGCGTCCACGGCGTCGTCGATCAGGGCCATGTCGGTGGCGCCGAGGAGGCCCAGCGCCCGCTGATAGGTCACGTGGGCGCCTTCGGCGCCGGCCACCAGCTGATCTAGCACCGAAAGGGTGTCGCGCGGCGAGCCGCCGCCGGCGCGGATCACCAGCGGGTAGACGGCGTCGTCGACGGCGACGCCCTCCTGTTCGCAGATCCGAGCGATCAACGCGCGCATGGTCTTCGGCGGCAGCAGCCGGAACGGGTAGTGATGGGTGCGCGACCGGATGGTCGGCAGCACCTTCTCCGGTTCGGTGGTGGCGAAGATGAAGATCAGGTGCTCGGGGGGCTCCTCGACGATCTTGAGCAGCGCGTTGAAGCCCGCCGTGGTCACCATGTGCGCCTCGTCGACGATGAACACGCGGTAGCGCGACTGGGCCGGCGCGTAGAACGCGCGGTCGCGCAGCTCGCGGGTGTCGTCCACACCGCCGTGGCTGGCGGCGTCGAGTTCGACCACGTCGATGCTGCCGGGGGCGTTGGGCGCCAGCGCCTGGCAGGAATCGCACACCCCACAGGGGGTGGCCGTCGGCCCCTGCGCGCAGTTCAGCGAGCGGGCCAGAATGCGCGCCGAGGAAGTCTTCCCGCAGCCGCGCGGCCCGGAGAACAGGTAGGCGTGGTTGATCCGGCTTGCCTCCAGCGCGATGGACAGCGGCTCGGTGACGTGCTCCTGGCCCACCACTTCGGCGAAGGTTGCCGGTCGGTACTTGCGGTAGAGGGCCACGGTCAGCAGGTTACCGGCGTCCGCCGACGACGATGCGGCCCGGCGGGGTCGGCTAGTTCACACTCGAGGCGGACGACGCCAGCAGCGACTCCGACGCCGCGAGCAAGGCGCAGGTGGCCAGGCCGTCGACGGCCTCGCGCAGGTCCGGCAGCGACGGAAACGTCGGCGCGATCCGAATGTTGGTGTCCTTCGGATCTTTCCGATACGGGAACGACGCACCGGCCTCGGTCACCGCGATACCGGCGTCCTTGGCCAGCGCGACGGTCCGCTTGGCCGTGCCGGGCAGCACGTCGAGGCTGATGAAGTAGCCGCCCTTCGGGTCGGTCCACGACGCGATCTTGGAGTCGCTGAGCCGCTGATCCAGGATCTCGGCGGCCAGGGCGAACTTGGGCGCCAGGATCTGCTGGTGCCGCAGCATGTGCAGGCGCACGCCGTCGGCGTCGCGGAAGAAGCGCAGGTGCCGCAGCTGGTTGACCTTGTCGGGTCCGATCGACTTCTTCGACGCGTACTGCAGGTACCACGCGATGTTGCCCAGCGATCCGCCCAAGAAGCTCACGCCGGCGCCGGCGAAGGTGATCTTGGAGGTGGACGCGAACACGTACGGGCGATGGGGGTTGCCGGCGGCGGCCGCCAGCCCGAGCACGTCGACCTGCCGGACGAAGTCGTGGGTCAGAGTGTGCACCGCATAGGCGTTGTCCCAGAACAGCCGGAAGTCCGGCGCCGCCGTCCGCATCTGGACCAGCCGCAGGACGGTGTCCCAGGAGTAGGTGACCCCGGTCGGGTTGCCGAACACCGGCACCGTCCACATGCCCTTGATGGCCGGGTCGGCGGCGACCAGCTCTTCGATCAGGTCGACGTCGGGCCCGTCGGACAGCACCGGGACTCCGATCATCTCGATGCCCATCGTCTCGGTGATGGCGAAGTGCCGGTCGTAGCCGGGGACGGGGCACAGGAACTTGACGGTCGGTTCGTCCTTCCACGGCCGCTGCGAGTCCACGCCGCCGTACAGCATCGAGAAGGCGACGAGGTCGTGCATCAGTTCCAGGCTGGAGTTGTTGCCCGCGATCAGGTTCTGCACCGGGATGCCGAGCAGCTCGCCGAAGATGGCCCGCAGTTCGGGCAGGCCGTGCAGGCCGCCGTAGTTGCGGGTATCGGTGCCCTCGCTGTCGCGGTAGTCGTCGCCGGGCAGGCTCAGCAGCTGGTTGGACAGGTCCAGCTGGGCGGGGGCCGGTTTCCCGCGGGTCAGGTCCAGAGAAAGCTTCTTGGCCTGCAGATCCGCGTAATCCTGCTGGTGGCGGGCGTTTGCGGCCGCGAGCTCGGCCGGGGTGAGGGACTCCAGCGACACCGTGAACCCTTTCGCTGTCGGCATTGGTGGCGACCGCAAGCGCGGCGCCAGGGGTACCTCCCGCTTGCGGGGGACCGGGCGCGGCGGGTCGTCACTGATGATGCAAAGCGGCGATCGCAAGCGCGGCAGCCCCGCGCGCAGCGGGTCGGCACCCATTTGACCTAGGGGACCCCGCGCACCCGACAGAGCCCATTGACCCTTGCTGCCTTCCGGCCCTGGGGGAGTTCACAGGATAGACGCCGCGCGGGGTCCAGCGATGAGTCTAATACCTGCCCCGGGGTGGACGACGAGCAACTGGCGGCCGCCGTTGGGCCCTCGGTTACCATGGCCACGGAGGATTCGCCTAGTGGCCTATGGCGCTCGCCTGGAACGCGGGTTGGGTTAACAGCCCTCGCGGGTTCAAATCCCGCATCCTCCGCCATTTGTCCGCCGAGCGGACAGGTACGAATTGATCTGGATTCGGGTCGGCCGCCTTTAGGCTGGCATGAATTCACCAGCACGAGGAGGGGTATGGGGCGCAAGATCGCCGTGCCATGGCACCTGGTGTTCGCCCTCGTTGCCGGCGCCCTCTACTTCTTCTTCGTGTTGCCCCGCTGGCCGGAGCTGATGGGCGACACCTCACGCACGCTGGGGATGGCGCTGCGCATCCTGACGGGTGCCCTCATCGCGCTCGCGGCGCTACCGGTGGTGTTCACCCAGCTGCGCACCCGCAAGCCCGAGCTGGGGACGCCGCAGCTGGCCTTGTCCATCAGGATCTGGTCGATCGTGGCCCACGTGCTGGCTGGTGTGCTGATCATCGGGGCGGCGATCAGCGAGATCTGGCTGAGCCTGGACGCCGCCGGGCGGTGGTTGTTCGGCATCTACGGCGCCGCCGCCGCGATCGCGTTGCTCGGCATTTTCGCCTTCTACCTCTCCTTCGTGGCCGAGCTGCCCCCGCCGCCGCCCAAACCGATCAAGGCGAAGAAGCCCAAGAAGCGTCGCGTGCGGCGCAAGACGGGCGAGGAGGCCGACACCGAGACGGCCGCCGACGAGGCCGAAACCGCCGAGGCGGACGAGGCCGAGGCCGCCGCCGGGGAAGTCGAAGAGACCGAGGACGCCGAGCAGGCTGAGCCTGCAGCGGAACCCGCCGAAGTCATCGCCGAAACCGACAAAATCGACAAAACCGCCGAGGACGCCGAGGACGCCGAGGACGCCGAAGCCACCGTGCCGAAGCCGAAGCCGGCGACCGAGGCAACACCGATCGAGGACGCCGAAGCGGTCGAGGCCGACGAGGCAGACGAGTCGCGGGCCAAATTGCGTAACCGGCGCCCGACCGGCAAGGGGTCGCACCGGATGCGGCGCAGGCGCACGCGGACCGGTGTTGCCCTGGACGAAACCGTCGACGAGAACTAGTCAGCGGCGCCGCAGCCGCTCCACATAGGCGGCGATCCGTCCCAGCGTCGTCGGTGCCCCACATCCGACGAACCTCGTCATCCACGCCGCGGGCCTCTTGGATCCGCGCCGTCGTCGGGGCATGCAACTGGGTCTTGGTCTGCCGGTAGGCGTCGGGCGGGATGCTGCCCAGGTCCGACGCCTCCGCCAGCGCCGCCTCGAGGAGCTCGTCGTCGACGACGCGGTGGGCCAGTCCGCGGGCCACCGCCTCCGCGCCCCGATAGTTGCGGCCGCCCAGCAGCACCTCGTCGGCGTGCACCCCGCACGCGTACCGCATGACCTCCAGCGCGGCGACCGGGAACGGCACCCCGACGCGCACCTCGGCCGCGCCGATCTGCGCCTGCGGGCTGATCAGGCGGCGGTCGCAGGCGCACGCGAGGACGCAGCCGCCCGCGATGGCGGCACCGTTGATCGCGGCGACGGTGGGTCCCGGATAGCCGAACATCGCCTCGAAGGCCGCGGACAGCGCGGGGACCAGCCGATCGGTGTAGCCGGCGCCGCCCTGCACCACGCGGTTGAGGTCCACGCCGGCACTGAAGGCGCGGCCGGCACCGGTGACGACCAGCGCGCCGGCGTCCGAACGCGCCAGCTCGTTCACCGCCGAGGCCAGCTCTTCGAGCAGCTCGACGTCCTGGGCGTTGACCGGACCCGACGACAGGGTCAGCACCTGCACGGATCCCACGGTGTCGGTGTCGATCATGATCATCCCTTCGTTCAGCGGCCGACGGCCGCGAGGACCACGGGAATGTCCGTGTTCTCGTCGGTGTGATAACTCGCGCAGACGCGGTGGTAGCCGTCGGCGATCTGCACCGCAACCCCGGTGCGGAAGTCACCGCGCACCAGCAGGATGGGTGACAGCGGCAGGCCCTTCTCGATCTTGGTCAGGTCCGCGGCGACGTGCGGATTGTCCACCGGCAGCAGGCCCAGCTGCGCCGCCCGCAGAATGTCCTTGGCCTTGCGGTGTGTCACCGTCCCGGACTTGAGCTTTTTGATCGCCTTTTTCACGGTCTGCGCGCCCGCAACCATGCTGAGGTAGTCCGCTGCGGCCGGAAAGTCATGGGCCTCAGGCTTTTCCAACCATTTCACGCTGAGCATTGCGGTACTCCCTTCGCCGGCTCCGACACCGACGCAGCCTACCGCCGGGCCGGCCGAAGTTTGGGATCGGTAGCGGCTGTCGCCGTCTGTACTGGCGCCAGGACGACGCCATCGGGGCGGCGCACGAAGGAAGGAACCACAAGTGAAACGTCTTCTCGCAGCTGCGATTGGGGCCCTGGGCTGCGCCGCGGCTTCAGTGGCCCTGGTGGGGTGCTCGAGCGGCGGCCACTCGGCCGCACCGGCGTCGAGCACGGCGCCCAGCGCCTCCACGGGCACCAGCGCGCAGGTCAAGGTGGGCGGTACCGACCTCGCGGGCGTGAACCCGGCGTCGGTGACCTGCATACGGACCGGCGGCAAGATCAACATCGGCAGCGGCTCCACGGGCGGTGCCCAGCAGGCGCTGGCCGTGGTGCTCACCGACGAGGCCAACCCGAAGGTGCAGTCGCTCGCCCTGGTTGTCGACGGCAACGCCCTGGCGGTCAGCGACAACATGGGCGCGAAGGTGGGTTCGGCGAACGTCGCGGTGGACGGCAAGACCTACACCATCACCGGTCAGGCGCAGGGCGCCGACATGAAGAACCCGATGGCGGGAATGATCACCAAGGACTTCAACATCAAGGTGTCCTGCGGCTGATCGGTTGCGGCCCTCGAGCGGCGGACGTGCCTCACTCACGCGTCCGCCGCTCGCGGTTTGGCCAACCAGGCAACGCCCGCGGACTTATGATGCAGCCGTGTCGATCCCGGACGAGCTGGACAAGGCGCGTCGTTTGGCGTTCGCCGCCGATGAGGCAGGTGCCCGCGAACTGCTGCTGTCGCTGATTCCGCGGATCGAACGCGACGACCGGGATGACCTCATGCTGGAAGCCTTTGGGCAGCTTGGCGAGATCTACCTGGCACGGGGGGCGTACGACGGGGTCCGCGAATCCATCCGGCGCGTCGAAGACTGCCTGGCGATCTACGCCGCTATCGCCGCGGGCACGATGCCGGATGCGGCCCAGCGGGTGCGGCTGTCCGACGGCGAGATCTCGCGGATGACCCGCCGGTACTCGCGACGGGCGCAGTTCCTGCGCACCGGGTTGGCCGCCGCACTGGGCGATCACGAGGCCGCGGCGGCCGGGCTGGAGTCGTTGTGCGCCAACGACTCCGGAGACGACCACCCCGACCTCGCCGGCGAACATCGGTACCTGTGCACCTACGCGCGGATCCGGTGCGCCACCGCGTTGTGCGACGACGACCTGCATGTGCGATCAGTTCCGTTGTGGGAACAGGTTCGTGACAACATCGGTCAAGCCGGCGATGGTGGCGAGCGCGCCGACCACCTGTGGATCACCGGCGCCACCGGGTACGGCAGGTTCTGCGTGGAAACGGGGCGGTTGAAGGAGGCCGAGCCATGGCTGCGCCGCGCCGAAGCGCGGGCGGCCGCCAAGGGTTGGGAACTAGCCACAGCCAGAGCGCAATTGGAGCGCGCTGCGGCGCGCTGGGCGGCCAGCGACCATGCCGGCACCGAGGATCTTGTCGGTCAGGCCTACCCCGTCATCGCCCGCCACGACCGGGCCAACGACGTCGCCCGGTGCTGGCTGTACCTGGGACTCACCCGACTGGGATCCGGTGCCCTGGAAGCCGCCGACGAATGCTGGGGACATGCCGAACGGCACTGGCGCGAACTGGGAAAGCCGCTGCCCCTGCATCGGATCCTATTGCAGCGCAGCTGGATCGCCATCTTCTGGAGCCGCTTTTCCGACGCCGTCGAGCTCATCGCGCAGGCCCGCGAATTGCTGGACTCCTCGCCACGCAGCAGCTGGCTGCAGTACGCCCAGCTGGACAATCATCTCGGAACGGTCTGGCGCGCTGACGCTTTGGCGGACCTGGGTTTTGACAGCTCGGGCGACCCCGACGAGACGCTGCAGGAAACCGAGGCGCGTCAGGCCGAGGGGCTCGGCATCCTGCGCGGCGAGGTCGGCACGCCGGAGTACCGGCGCGGAATGTCCAAGCTCGAACAGGCAGCCGAGCTCAAGGTGCCGGCCGCCCTGGCGGTCGACTCGGTGCGTTATTCGATTGCCGACGCCGATGCGCGGGCACGCTGGGCCGCCGGCATCTCGGCACCCATCCTGGCCGGTGCCTTCGCGGTGGCCTGGGAGTGGGAGAACACCGTGCTGATCAGCGAGCTGGTCGAATACCACAGCGCACGAGGCGCTTTCGAGGGGCTGCAGCGACCGCGGCTCGGCGAGTGGGCTTCGACGGCCGTCGCATCGGTTCCCGTCGAGGCGGAAACGGAACCCGCCGCGCTGACCGCCGCGGGCCCGCCGATTGCGGGTGGCGCGTCGTTGACGAGGCTGGGCCCGTTGCCGCCGTTGCAAATGCAACCGGGGGCGGCGCCGATCCTGAGTCACTATCGGGCGCTGGCTTTGCAGCGCTACGGGCGCGAGGTCACCGCGGCCGAGCCCGCCTGGTCGACGTTCCCATGAGTGAGCCCGACCGGCCGACCCTGGTGCTGCGCTACGCCGACCTGGGCATCGCCACCTACGCCAGTCTGCGGATCGTCGGCCAGCCGTCCAGAACCGTCACCTGGGTGCTGGAAGAACCCCTGCTGCTGAGCGCGCTGCAGGAACTCACCGCTGCCCTGCCCGAGCCGCACGGCGCCGAAAGCCGGCGCGACGCCATCGAGCGCGCGCTGACCACGGGACCGTTCGCCACGCCGGACACCGAACTCACAGTCGCCTACATCCTCGGGGTGTTGCTCATCGGCACGGCGGGGTGGCAGCTGCTGGCCGAATGCGCGGCCTCGCCGCGGGCGGTGCTGTTCGTCTCGCCCAGCGCACGGCTGGCCCGGGTGCCGTGGGGGCTGCTGGCGATCCCGAAATCGGGTCCGAGCAAAGAAGAACTGGTGCGTGCGCGCCAGGATGCGATCACCTCCAGCGGCCGCACTGCGGCCCAAATCCCTTGGCGGCTGGCCAAAATCGCGGAGTTGACCGACGGCCATCGGTTGATGGAACTGGTCGACGTGCTGATGGCGGTGCCGCCCAACATCGTGCACTCGCCGCGCACCCCGGGCGACTGGGAGGCCCGGCGCGATGGGCCACCGCTGCTGATTCTGGATCCTCGGGTGCCGGGTCAACGGCCCGATGCCGCCCTCGGATCGGTGCTGGGTAGGCCCGCGCCGGACACGCCGGTGGCGCAGCACTTCGCCGATCTCATGCGGCGCCGGCCCGTGCTGCCACACGTCGACACCAGCGTCGACCTGTTCCGCCGCCAGGACGCCGACCGCGGGTGGCTCGCCGACCTGCTCGGTCAGCACCCGTGCCGGCTGCTCTACGTTGGCCATGCGAGTTCGGCGGACGACCAGCACGATCACCCAACCCGGGCGGACCGGGCGGCCCTGCATTTGGCCGATACGGCGGACATCCCCGGCGATGCCGACGCGATCGGCGACCACCGCCCACTGACCGCTTCGGACCTGATGACCCTGCGGTTGCCGATGCCGCCCCGGGTAGCGCTGCTGGCCTGCGGATCCGGCGGTGACTATCAGTTCGACGAGGCCACCGGGCTGGTGGCGGCGATGATCCTGAACGGCGCGCAGCTGGTGACCGCGACGTTGTGGTCGCTGCCGACGACCGCCGCCTACCGGCAATTCACCGGGTCGACCGACACGGTCGGCGACCAGCCGGGCGATCCGATGGCCGATCTGGCGGCTGCCGTGGACACCGCCCACGACACCGCCGAGGAGGCGGGATGCGCGGTGAATCTGTGGCAGCGGGAACGGATGCGGCGCTGGCGCGACGGTCATGCCGAGGCCAGCCCGCTGTATTGGGCGGCCTTGGTCACGTTCGCCGTGGACGGCGCGCGGTAGCGCTCACAGCGAGGCCACCCAGGCCGCGTGAACGGCCAGCACGTCGTCGGGCAGCGAAAGCTCCTCGCGGGCCGTCGGATCGAAGGCCACCAGCACGACCAGGCCCGGCCGCAGCACGGACAGGTCCGGGCCGCCGTCGCACTGCGCCAGCTTGCCGATGAACGTCTCCCCCGAAACGGCCACCACCTCGATGAAGACCTGGCGCTTGACCTTGCGCACGGTTCCGACCCCCACGGTGCGATTTCCGGCGCCGCGACGGCGGCGCGACCGGAGCCATTCGGCCAGCGGCAACAGCGTGTTCATGCGATCAGCGTCCCGCCGCGCACCGGCTACCGAACCCAACTTTGTGGCTGCCACAACGTTTGCAATGGCCCTATTCTGTGCAGATGAGCGCGGACCCGCAGGTAGCGACCGCCGTGGCGGGCGAGGCGGCGGGCCATCCGCGGCGCTCGGTGATCGAGGCGGCGTGGCGGGCCATCGGCCCCGGTGTCGAGGTGCTCAGCGGTGACGACGGCGGCCCGTTGAGCCGGACCGTCAAACGCATCCTCGACCCGTTGGTGCTGCGACTGCGATCCAATCCCGGCTATTCGGCCCCGGTCGTCACGCCCGAGACGGCGGCGGCCATGCACGATCTCATCGTCGGTTGCGGCTCCGAATTGCGCTCGGCCGCAGCCTGGTTCGACGCGCTCAAGCTCGAGCGCCGCAGGCAGCGGATTCGCACCGGGAACGCCCAGGAACTGTATTTCCCGGTCTGCTTCGAACTCGCCGTGACGAAAGGCCCACCGACGCCGCAGGATTACGAGACCGCGGCGGCGGTGCTCGGCGACATCCACCGCGATCGCGATCGCACGGCGATCGAGGTCCTCCATCGATACGTAGCCGATGCCGATGTCGTTGCGACGCTGGCCGAACAGTTGGAACGCAGTTGGCGCGACGTCCGGGCGGGAGAAGCCGTCATCGAACCGTTGCGGGCCGAGCTCGGCACGGTGTTGGGTGCGGCCGCCGGCCATGGCGCTGCGGCGGCCCGTCAGCGCGTCTGGTCGGCGATGATCACCGACCCCACCCCGTACAACCTGGGCGCGCTGGCCCGCACCGTCACCGACCAACTGCCCTGGTCAATCGTCGCGCTGGGACTGAGTTCTGTTGCCCCGCAACGCCCTCCGGCGATTTCACCGGGTGCCGACGGCGACCGCCCGCTGGATCGCAGTGTGGTGGACCGGGTACGGGCGACCCTGCGACGCGCCCTGGATCGCGACGCGTTACCCGAAATTCCCATGTTGTGCGAGGAAGAGGTCGACCGAGCCTGCGCGCCGTGGGGGCTGCTGGCCGAAGACAAACAAGCCACGCTGGTGGCCGGCATCGAGGTCGCGGTCGAGCTGGCTCCGCTGGACCCGTCCGCGTCGTGCCGCTACGACCTGGCCACGCAGATACAGGCGCGGCTGCGCAAGGAAGCGTACGTGTTGCACGCCCGGCGGTATCTGGCCGAGAACGGCCCGATTCATCCACGGCAACGGCAAGTGGTCGACGATCTCGCGGCCTTCGCGCAGCCCTACCTGAGCCGACTGTGGGCGCGGCTGCACGGGCGTGACGTCTGGCAGGAAAGCTGTGACGACGTCGACGACGTGCGCGCGCTGCTGGACGGGGTGGCCCGGTCGGTGAGTTTGGATCACCGGCAGCGAATCAAGGCGATGCTGGAATTGCAGGTGGCCGGATGAGACTGGTTGCCGATTCCGGGCTTTGGAGCACAGAGCCGGTAAACCCCGCTGCCGCAACGCCACTGATCGCCCTGCTGGAAGTCAGCGGTGCGGTGCTGTCGTGGACGGTGGACGACCCCGACGACGCGGCGCCGCACATCACGTTCACCGACGTCTCGCGCGCGGACTGGTTGTGGCGGATCGTCGGTGAAGCGGGTCACGTCGCGCTGGTGTCGGCCGTGGACGGGGCGACCGGTCCGCCGCGCAGCATCGAGCTCGCCGGCGTCGACCTCGTGCCGGGCTCGGTCGCCCCGCTGCGCAGGCTCGCCACCGGCCATTGGCTGCGCCGGTGGTGGCCCGCCAGCAGGCAGGACGGACTCGCCGGCCTGGACCGAGCGCTGCTTGACGTCGAGGTTGCGCTGCTGACCGCCGGCGCGCAGGGCTTCTTCGCCGACGACACACTGGATTCGGATGTCACACAGCTGCTTGCGCCGCACGCCGCAGCGCTGATGAACCACGTCCGCAGCGATGATTCACGGGTCGTGGACCTGGTCCGGGCCGGCGCCGGACTCGCCGAAGAGATCGGCGTGGGTGGCGATGAATGGTCTGAACTCACTGCGGCGCTTGATGATTCGAGTCTCATTCTGGCATTGCCCACCGATCGCCGCGATGACTACGCGCTGGCCGCCGGCGCGGCCGCGGATCCGCGCGGCGCGGGCGCGATAGCCCGCGGCATCGCCACCGTCGCCTGGAGCGGGGTTGCGCCCGCGGTCTTCGATGCCGGCGAAAGCACCGTGGGCTGGAGCATCGAGGCCCGCGGCTCGACGGTCGTCGCCGTCGTGCAGGCCGCCGTCATCGGGCCGGACCCGGCTACCGGCATCGCGGTGCGGCTACGTTCCGCAGCCATCGAGGGCCGCGGCACCCTGGACGCCACCGGCCGCGCAACCGTCCAGCTGGCCGACGGCCAGGGGCGTCCCCTGACGGAGTCGGCGGCCTGGGGCCACGACTGGTCGGCGACCTCGGTCCTGGTGGGCGCCGAAACCACGGAAGCCCCGCAAATCCGGCGGCGGGTGCGGCGCTGGGCTCGGGCGCGGCTGGATCGGCCGCCGCGGGATGCCTTCCTCGCTGAGATATTGGCCTCGGAATCTGCCTATTAGGCCTACTAAGAACCCCGGTCATTCCCTATGCTGAGCGAGTGCCAAACACCTATCGAGTGGTTCAGTGGAACACCGGAAACGTCGGCAAGAGCTCGCTGAAATCGATCGTCACCAACCCCACGCTGGAACTGGTGGGCTGCTACGCCTGGTCGCCGGAGAAGGCGGGCCGTGACGCCGGGGAACTTGTCGGGATCGAGCCGCTCGGGATCGCGGCCACCAACGACATCGATGAGCTGCTGGCGCTGAAGCCGGACTGCGTGGTCTACAACCCGATGTGGATCAACGTCGACGAACTGGTCCGCATTCTGTCCGCGGGCGTCAACGTGGTGACCACGGCGTCGTTCATCACCGGCCACAACCTCGGCGAGGGTCGCGACCGCATCTTGGAGGCCTGCGAGAAGGGCGGCTCCACCATCTTCGGGTCCGGCGTCAGCCCCGGCTTCGCCGAACTGTTGGCCATCGTGTCGGCCATGGTCTGCAACCGGATCGACAAGGTCACCGTCAACGAGGCCGCCGACACCACCTTCTACGACTCGCCGGAGACCGAGAAGCCCGTCGGCTTCGGCCAGCCGATCGACCACCCCGACCTGCCGGCGATGGCGGCGAAGGGCACCGCCATTTTCGGCGAGGCCGTCCGGCTGGTGGGTGATGCGCTGGGCGTCGAGCTCGACGAGGTGCGCTGCGTCGCCGAGTTCGCCCAGACCACCGAGGATCTCGTGATGGCGTCGTGGACCATCCCTGCCGGACACGTCGCGGGCACCTACATCAGCTGGCAGGGCATCGTTAACGGCAGGACGCTGATCGACCTCAACGTCCGGTGGAAAAAGGGCCAGACCCTGGAACCCGACTGGAAGATCGAGCAGGATGGCTGGGTCATCCAGATCGACGGCCAGCCGACCGTGACAACCAAGGTCGGCTTCCTGCCGCCGCCGTACTTCGAGGCCACGACGCTCGAGGAATTCATGGACCTCGGCCACATCATGACGGCCGTGCCGGCCATCAACGGGATCGCCGCCGTCGTCGCGGCGGCGCCAGGCATCGCCACCTACGCCGATCTTCCGCTGACACTGCCGCGCGGCAACGCAAAGATCTAGTTTCCACGCACCGTCGGTCGCCGACCGGGCTTGGGATAGCTGCCTTCGCGGATCAGCGCGCGGCGCCGTCGAGCAGCGCGTCGAGGAGTCCGTCGAACTCGGTCGCCGGCGGGCCGCCGGCCGGTATGCCGGTCAGCACGCGCAGCAGCAGGGTGCCGATCAGCGCGTTCGCGACCGAATCGAGATCCGCGTCGGCCTGCAGGTGGCCGTCGCCGGCGGCGCGGCGCAGGCGGGCCAACAGCCCGGCGTGCTGGGGGATGCTGAGCTGTTGGTAGAGCGCCTCGTTATCCACCGCGCTTGCGGCCGCGGCGGCGATCAGCGCGCGTATGAGCGCTGCGCTCGCCGGGTCGGCGATGAATTCGGCGTGCTCGACGAGCCAGGAGCGCAGATCGGCTCGTAGGTCACCGGTGTCGGGGACCTCGAACGAGCCGCCTCGACCGTAGGCGTCCAGGACGGCATCTGCGACGAGTGGGGCTTTCGACGGCCAGCGGCGGTACAACGTCTTCTTGCCCACTTTGGCGTGGGCTGCCACCTTCTCCATCGACAACTCGGCGTAACTGCCCACCGCCAACAGATCCCGGGTGGCCACCAGAATCGCATCGTCAAGCTGCATGTCGCGCGGCCTGCCGCCCCTCATCTGAGGCATGGGGCGAGCTTAGATCAGCCCAAGCCCTTCCAAAGGGTGCGCCACATGCGGTAACTTCCCCTCCAAGCGAGTAACGACACGGACCGTGTCGTTACTGGCACACCACGGCCGCCACGACGAGAGGATCCCGGTGCGCACGCTGCCGCCGTCGGTGCCGCAGAGCTGGGACGACATCACGCCGGCCTGGATGTCGGCGGCCCTCGCGGAGAGTCACCCCGATGCCGTCGTCGACAAGGTGGCGGTCGAGCTTCGCGACGACGGCACCAACCGGCGCGCCCGACTAGCGCTGAGCTATTCGGCCGGCGACGGTCCGTCCACGGTATTCGTCAAGGCCGCCGATCCGGCTCACAAAGAGCTGATCCGGATGACCAGCGGGATGTTCCACGAGCCGCGGTTATTCACGTCCGGTGTTCCCCTGCCACTCGAACACCCGGCGGTGTACACCGCCGTGATCGATGAAGACGCCTACGACTTCATCATGGTCATGGAGGATCTGAACGCACGTGCGGCGGATCCCCGTGATTCGCTGCGCCCGCTGACCGTCGACGAGGCCGCCTCCGGAGTGCGTGCCCTGGGTCGACTGCACGGCCGATACTGGGGCGGGCGCGTACTGCGACATCCAGGTCTCGTCTGGCTCGAACCGTTCCTGCCCTTCGACGGTCTGCAATACGCCCCGCTGCCGTCGGCCCTGGAACTCCTCGATCACGACACTCCCGCCGAGGTGCTGAATCTGACCATCGACCATCTCGTCGAGTCAGTGTGGAAGCCGTACATCCGGACCCTGACCTCATCGCCCCAGACGTTGCTGCACGGCGATCCACACATCGGCAACACCTACGTCACGCCACACGGCGAAGTAGGGTTCCTGGACTGGCAGATGACGCGCCGGGGAAACTGGTCACTTGACCTCGGCTACTTCCTGCAGGGTGCCCTGACGGTTGAGGATCGCCGCAGGCACGAACGTAGCCTCCTCGACGAATACCGCGATGCCCTCGCGCTGTCCGCCAACGAGATTCCGTCTCCCGCAGAGGTTTGGTTGCGCTATCGCGCGTCGGTCGCACACGGGTTGACTTTATGGCTGTGCACGGCCAGCGCCGGCGGGGGACTGTGGCAACGCGTCGAAGTCGCCGCGGCCCTGGCCCAGCGATACGCGGTCGCCTTCGGCGACCTGGAGAGCGCGGCCGCGATCGCCGCGATTGCGCGCTGAACCCGCGGCACCCCGTCAGGTGATCGGTGGGTCCGGAGGCGGGGCAGCATCCGTACCGGGGGGTTGCTCGGTGGGTGTTTCCCTCAAATAGCGCCTCAGCCGCAGCAGCTGATTAACCACCATGCCGATGCCGAGCAGCATCAACACCACCACTACTGCCACCACGATTGCGGTGCTCACGAGTCCATGATGACAGGGCGTGGGTTTCGATAGCTCCTGTTGCTGGGTAGCCACAGCGGCATGAGCAACGAAGACAAGCTGAAGAACAAGATCGAGGACCTGGGCGGTCGGGCCAAGGAGGCCGTCGGCAAGGCGACCGGGGACGACGACACCAAAAACGAGGGCAGGGCGGACCAGGCGAAGTCCAGCCTGAAGGACGCCGGCGAAAAAGTGAAGGACGCCTTCAAGAAGTAATGAACACCCGCAATGTGTCGGCCGTCATGTTGGCGCGCCGACTGTCGACTTGTCTGCTGTCCGCGGCGGCGGTGTGCGGTGCGCTGGTGGCCAGCGCGCCGACACCGACCGCGGTGGCCGAGCCGTGCCCGGACGTCGAGGTCGTCTTCGCCCGGGGATCCGGTGAGGCGCCCGGCGTCGGCGGGATCGGTCAGCCCTTCGTCGACGCGTTGCGCTCACAGGTCGGCGGCAGGTCACTGACCGTGTATCCGGTGAATTACCCTGCCAGCACTGACTTTTCGAACCCAGACTTTCCGTTGACCGTCATCGACGGTATCCGCGACGCCAGTTCGCACATCGAGTCGATGGCCGCGAACTGTCCCAACACCAAAGAGGTGCTCGGCGGCTACTCGCAGGGCGCCGCCGTGGCGGGATACACCACCTCGGCCGCCGTGCCCCCTGGCGTGCCCGCGTCCGCGGTGCCCCCGCCGATGCCGCCCGACGTCGCCAAGCACGTCGCCGCCGTGACGCTGTTCGGAACGCCGTCGGGCCAGTTCCTGCAGAAGTACAACGCACCGCCGCTGACCATCGGGCCGTTGTATCAGCCCAAGACCCTGGAGTTGTGCGCGCAGGGTGACCCGGTCTGCGGCAAGGGCGACGGCAACGATTTCGCCGCGCACACGTCATATCCGATCAACGGCATGACGAACCAAGCGGCCGACTTCGCCTCGAGCCACCTGTAGGTTTGGCGGTCTTGCAGAATGAGGCCATGCGGGTTCTGATCACGGGCGGTACCGGATTCGTCGGCGGATGGACCGCCAAGGCCATCTTCGATGCGGGGCATTCCGTCAGGTTCTTGGTGAGAAACCCCGACAAGCTGCAGACCACCGTCGCCAAGCTGGGCGTGGACGTCTCGGACTTCGCCGTCGCCGACATCACCGACCGGCTCGCCGTGCGGGAGGCCTTGCAGGGTTGCGACGCCGTTGTGCACAGCGCCGCACTGGTGGCCACCGACCCGCGTCAGACGGCCGAGATGCTCGCCACCAATATGCAAGGCGCGCAGAACGTCCTGGGACAGTCGGTCGAGCTGGGCCTGGATCCCATCGTCCACGTGTCCAGCTTCACCGCGCTGTTCCATCCCGACCTGGAGACGCTCACGGCGGACCTGCCGGTGGTCGGGGGCGCGGATGGCTACGGAACCTCCAAGGCACAGGTCGAGATCTACGCCAGGGGCCTGCAGGATGCCGGGGCGCCGGTCAACATCACCTATCCGGGCATGGTGCTCGGACCGCCGGTCGGCGACCAGTTCGGCGAGGCCGGCGAGGGCGTGCGAGCCGCCCTGCAGATGCACGCGATCCCGGGCCGCAGCGCGGCGTGGCTGATCGTCGACGTCCGCGACCTGGCCGCGCTGCACGCCGCCCTGCTCAAACCCGGGCGCGGACCCCGCCGCTACACCGCCGGCGGTCACCGGGTGCCCGCGGCCGACCTGGCCAACCTGCTCGGCGAGGTCGCCGGGACGCCGATGGTCGCCGTCCCCATCCCGGACACTGCGCTGCGCGTCGCGGGCGCGGTGCTGGATCGAGCGAACCGCTTCCTGCCCTTCGAGACGCCGTTCACCTGGGCAGGAATGCAGTACTACACCCAGATGCCGGCCTCCGACGATTCCCCGAGCGAACGAGAACTCGGCATCACCTACCGGGATCCGCAGGAGACGGTCGCGGATACCTTCGAGGCCATTCGCTCCGAGGACTCCTAGCCGCGACGGGTGTCAGGCCGCGGGCTTGATCTCCAGGCCGACGTGCACCTTGTCGATGCCGCCGCGGACGATCGAGTGCGCATAGAACCACCACGCGTGATACCAATACCGCTTGAGGACGGCGTTGTAGACCCGCCGCGTCTCGGATTTCGGTAACACCCGGGCGACGGCTTCGACCTCGTCGCTCTTGGGTTTGCCCAGCGCCGCGCTCTTGGCGATCGTCACCCTGGGAGTGTTGTTGATGCGCTTGGTTTTCCACGATCCATCGTCGGTGATCACCAATAATTTGTCGTCGCCGTCGGGCACGCCCCAGATCGGCGTCGGTTTCGGACGCCCGTCCTTGGTGAATGTCGTCAACAACAGGTATTTGGATTGAATGACGTCCTTGAAGCTGGTGGCCACCGGGGTTCCTTGTCTGTGGATGGATGCCCCACCCATTCCCCGATCGCGAACTTCCCAATCATGTGATGGTCAACCAGGCCGCCGACCGTCCGGCGGAGCGTCCCACTCGCGCATCAATCTTCTTGGAAATCCCCGTGTTTGATGCTCAGGTGTTGCGCCCGCCGTTGACGCCCAGTATCTGGCCGGTGATGTATCCGGCCTCCTCGGAGACGCTGCATTCGCGCCGGTGATGGCCCGCCTGCACGGACGGTGAACCTTGACCACCGCGACTTCAGGTGCGAGCATGGCAGCTATCGAAGTTTGGGCGATCGCTCAAACCAGCTGGCTGAACAGTTTGTGAGACGGCCCAATGGCGAAGCGCAACCAGATACAGCGAATACCACGATCGCTACGCGAATTATCGGCTCGAGCTCTCCGGGGACGGCATCCTGTTGATGCAGTGCCAGACCAACGGTGGCAGCCTATCTCCCACGCCGTCAACGTGTTCAAGCAGAACCGCATCCCGGACTCCGGTGCCGCGTTCTTCGACATGGTCGCCGAGCCGGTTCCCTGACCGGACCTGTGATAAGACGACACAGTGACCGCATCCCAGCGACCGAAGGCGCGTGACTCGACCACGCGAGACATGCTGGTGGCCGCCACGAGTCAGATCATGCTCGAGGAGGGCTACGCCGCGGCCACGTCACGGCGGGTAGCGGCGAAGGCCGGCGTCAAACCGGCCCTGGTGCACTACTACTTCCCCACCATGGACGAGCTGTACCTGGCCGTCTTTCGCCGCGGCGCCGCGATCTACCTGGAGCGCCAGCAGAAGGCGTTGTCCTCCGACCGGCCGCTGCACGCCTTCTGGGCAACGCTCATCGAACCCAAGGACACCCGGCTGCTGCTGGAGTTCATGGGACTTGCCAACCATCGCAAGGAGATTCGGGCGGAAATCTCGGCGTGGTCGGAGCGCTGGCGCGAACAGCAGATCACCGCGCTGAACTTCATCGTTCGCGAACACGAGCTCGATACGGACGAATTCCCGCCCGCGGCCCTGGCGGTCGTCATCGCCTCCATCGGGCGCACACTGATCCTCGAGCAGGGCCTCGGTACCCACGGCGGCCATGACGAGGCCATCGCGTTGGTCAATCGCTTCCTGGACCGATTCGAGATGCCCACGCCGAAGAGACGGCGCGGCAGCTGACGCGGCCGGCACGCCGAGCGGCTAAGCGCCGAGTGTGGGCCCTGCGCACGCGGCGGGTCGAGAAGTCGTGCATAAGCCTCACGCTCGGCGAGTCACACTCAGTCGTTCTCAGGGCAGCACGACCCGCAGTCGCTCCCAGCCGCGGACGGTCGACGTCGACGCCAATTGCGCAGTTTCGTAATCGATGTCCCATTCGGGCCACCGGTTGAGGATCTCGTCCAGCGCGACGCGGCCCTCGAGGCGGGCCAGGTTGGCACCCAGACAGTAGTGCACGCCCTTGCCGAAGGTGATGTGCGAGATGTTGTCGCGGCGGATGTCGTAGGTGTCGGGGTCGGTGTAGCGGCGGTGATCGCGATTGGCGGCGCCGAACAGCAACAGCATCGCGCTGCCGGCCGGCACCGTCGTGCCGTAACACTCGAAATCCCTTGCCATCCATCGGGCGACGTGCGGACCGGTGGGTTCGAATCGCAGCGTCTCGTCGACGGTGCGGGTCAACAGTGACCGGTCCCGGTAGACCTCGCGGCGCTGGTCGGGGTGCTCGGCGAGCACTTTGGCCAGCCAGCCGATCAGCCGGCCGGTGGTCTCGTTTCCGGCCCCGGCGACCACCTGCGTGTAGTGCAGCACCTCCTTGCGGGTCAGCTTGCGGCGCACTCCGTTCTCGTCGTCGAATTCGACGTTGAGCAGCGTCGTCATCAAATCGTCCGAGGGGTTCTTGGAACGCCATTCGACGTAGTCGGCGTAGATGCGGCCGTCGGCGATGGAGTCGGCGTCGGCGACCTTCAACGGCGCGCCCGGCTTGGTGCGCAGGTTGGCGTCGTTGGCGTCGCGCACCGAGATCTGTTCGGATTCCGGGATTCCCAACAGCATTCCGATCACGCGCATCGGCATCATCGAGGCGAGTTCGGCGATGATGTCGAATCCGCCGGAGCCGACGAGCGGGTCCAGGCAGCGCACGCAGTATTGCCGGATCTGATCCTCGAGCGCGGCCATCCGGCGGGGGGTGAACACCCGCGACATCAGCCCGCGCAGCCTCGAGTGTTCGGGCGGGTCCTGGAACATCATGACGCCGCCGGGCATGTCGAATTTCGACTGGACGAGCTCGAGGATGTCGCTTCGTCTGTTGGAGAAGGTCTCCCAGTTGGCCAGGCCGCGTTCGACGTCGGAATGCCTTGACAGCGCCCAGAAGTCGTAGCGCTCGTTGTAGTAGATCGGCGCTTCCTCGCGCAGCCGCGCGTAGATCGGGTACGGATTGGCATTGATGTCGACGTCGTAGGGGTCGTAGTAGACGTCGGTGTCGTTGGTGACCGTCATCGATGCTTCCTTACTTCAGGCAGCTGCCGGCGTCCACCGGGAGCGCGACCCCGGTAATGTAGCGAGCCTCGTCGGAGGCCAGGAACAGCACGGCATTGCTGATGTCCTGGGCGGTGACCCACGGAATCGGCAGCGTGTGGAAGGTCTGGCAGATCGGCGCAAGATCGTCGGGTCCAGGGTTGTCCAGATCGGGGCGAAACGCGTGGAAGGTGCCCTCGTTGATCAGCAGCGGTGTGTTCACATGTGTCGGCAGCACGGCGTTGACCCGAATCATCTTGTGTCCCAACTCGACTGCGAACGCGCGCATCAGCCCTATCACCCCGTGCTTGGCCGACGTGTAGTGCCCGGTGTGCAGGTAGGCCTTCTTGCCGGCGACCGACGAGGTCAGGATGATCGAACCGCCGCGGTCGCCCTCCAGCAGGTGCCCGACACCGGCCTTGACCGTCTTCCACACGCCGCTGAGGTTGACGTCGATCATCTCCTGCCACAGCGCCTCGTCGGTCTTGTGCAGCTTGCCGGTCATCGTGCCGATGCCCGCGTTCGCGACGATGACGTCGAGGCGGCCCAGCTGTTCGACCCCGCTGTCGACCGCCGCCCGCAACGCGTCGTACTCGCGGACGTCGACCTCGGCGGTCACCACGCGAGCCCCGGCGTCCTTGACCATGCCGGCGGTGACGTCGAGGTCTTCCGGTGTCGCGGCGGGTGCCGGCGATCCGTCAAATCCCCGGCAGATGTCGACCGCGATGATGTCGGCACCCTCCTGCGCGAGCCGGACGGCGTGACTCCTGCCCTGCCCCCGTGCCGCACCGGTCACGAAGGCGACCTTGCCGTCCATCCGACCCATGACATCCTCCACCCATACACTTTTGGGCGATCGCCCAAAAGTCTGGCGCAGGCCATGTCTAGCAGCATCGCGACGAGTCCGTCAAGACCGCAGGGCGGCCTCGATCAGCGTTGCCGCGGCGGCGCGCGCATGCACAACGGGCGCGGTGTCATTCAGCGACGTCGCCATCGCGGTGGCACCCTCGAACAGCACGGCCAGCTGCTGGCCGAGCAAGTGAGGGTCGGCGGCACCGGCCTCGCGAGCGACCGCGATAAGACGGTCACCGAAGTTGCGCTTGTGGGTTCGCACGATGTCGTCCGTCGTCGTCAGAGATCCGGCCGATTCCACCGCGGCGTTGTGAAAAGGGCAGCCGCGCACGATGTCCGATTGACGTAGGTCGAAGATGGCCAGCAGGCGCTCGCGGGCGGGCAGATCGCCCTCGTCGAGGCGGCGTTCCGTGGGCGAGCCGCCGCGGGCGTCGATGTTGCGCAAATAGGTGTCGATGAGCTCGTTCTTGCTGGCGAAATGTTGGTACAGCGTTCGCTTGGAGACGCCGGCCTCTTGGGCGATCAGTTCTACCCCGGTCGCGTGAATGCCGTTGCGATAGAAGAGCCGGGCCGCGGCGCGCTCTATGCGTTCGCGTGCACCGCGCCCGGCGACCCGAGGCGTCTGTGCTGCGGATGCGCTCACATCACCATGGTACACCGACCGGTTTACAAATGACCGGCGAATAGCTAGCTTAGTGCTGACGAAGTAAACCGATCAGTTTTCCGCCGGAGGGCTGCATGGTGTATTCAGACGCTCGAGAGGCCGAGGCCACGGGGTGGGGCGAGCCTCAGTCCCGCCTGATCAGCTGGCACGACCCGATCTCCACCCAGGCCGCCGCCGCGTCGATGTCGGGCCTGTCCTACTGGCGAGCGGTGTCCGACGGGCAGTTGCCGCCGCCGCCGATCGGTGAGCTCATCCAGATGCGCATCGCCGAGGTGGAAAACGGTCGCATCGCGTTCAGCTGCACACCCGACGGGTCCATGTACAACCCGCTGGGAACGGTGCACGGCGGCACCCTGTGCACGCTGTTGGACACCGTCACCGGCTGCGCATTGCACACCACACTCGCCGCGGGCTTCGGGTACACGTCGGTCGAAATCAAGGTCAACTACCTCAAAGCCGTCACCGTGGCCAGCGGACCACTGACCGCGGTGGGCACGGTGGTCAAGGCGGGTGCGCGCATCGGGTTCACCGAGGCGAAGGCCACCGATGCCTCCGGAGCGCTCGTCGCGACGGCGAGCAGCACCCTGTTGATCTTCGAATTACCCAGTCGCACAACTCAATACAACGGCAACGGCAAGCATCGCTGAAAGGACCGGCCCGCCATGACCTGCGTTTTGATCACCGGCGCCAACCGCGGTATCGGCCGTGCCGTCGCCACCGAGTTCGCCGGCCGCGGTCACCGCGTGGTCGCCACCGCCCGTGATCCCCGCACCCTGGCGGATCTCGACGTCGCCCTGCGGCTGTCCCTGGACGTCACCGACGATGCCAGCGTCACCGCGGCCGTCGACGCCGCCGGCGAAATCGACATCGTCGTCGCCAACGCCGGAGCGATCTTCTACGCCGCCGTGGAAGCCACGCCGCTGGCCGAGCTACAGCGGCTGCTCAACCTCAACACCGTCGGCGCGATCCGCGTGGCCCAGGCGGTCCTGCCGCAGATGAGGTCCCGACGTGACGGGAAACTGCTGTTCATGTCCAGCGTCCTCGGACGCGTCGTGCTGCCGCCCGGGGCGGCATATGCGGCAACGAAGTGGGCGCTGGAAGCCCTCGTCGAGGCGTTGGCGATCGAGGTCGCGCCGTTTGGGATTCAGGCCGCCCTGCTAGAGCCCGGAGCCGTGAGCTCCGGGGCGCTCGACGACGTGACCACCTACACGCTCCCCGACGATCCCTACGCGGCGATCCTGCGGGCTGGCGGCGCCCGCGCAGGAATGATCACCCCCCAACAGGTCGCGGCCGAGGTGGTCGATGCCGCCGAGAAACCGCAACTGCCGCTGCGCATTCCGATCGGCGGAGCGGCCAGGGCGTTGTTGACCGCCCGCCGCGCGGCTCCCGACGATGTCCCGTTCATCATGGGGGCGGCCGAGACATGACGGTCGGGTGGCGAAGGACAAGGCGGCGACCGGTCTGCTGCTGATCGATCCCTACAACGATTTCATTTTCACGGTGGCCCGAGACGCCACGGCCGACGAGGCCGTTGCCACCACCGCCGCTCTTTAAGCCAACGTCACGGGGCCGCGGCGATCCGTAAAGATTTGCGGCGCGCGTGTGAAGGCTTCGTTAAGAACGAGGCACGCCGCCCGCCGAACCCGCACGGTAGAGGCATGACGCTCGCCGCTACCCGCGACGGCGCCCTGCGTCGCGCCCAGGCGCCGCTGCGCGCCATACCCGGAGCGGCGTCGGTGCGAGTGACGACGAGCTACGCGGTCGTCCTGCTCGCCATCTATCTCATCCTCGCCGCGCTGGGCCCGCACGCGCACGAGGTGGCCGTGAGCCGAATGAGCACAAACATTCACAACCTCGGGCGCGGTCACCTGGGCACCTTGATCGGCAGCGCATTCGTCAACGACGGCGGCAATCTGTTCTTCTGGCTGCCCGGGCTGGTCTGCCTGCTGGCCCTGGGCGAACTCATGTGGTGCGGCAGGGGCTTGCTCGTCACCTTCGCGGTCGGGCACATCGGCGCCACGGTGATCGTCGCGGTCGGCCTGGTCGCCGCCATCGAAACCGGGATGCTGCCGGTTTCGGTTGCCCGCGCCAGCGACGTGGGAATCAGTTACGGCGCGATGTGCGTGCTCGGCGCGTTCACCGCCGCGATCCCGGCCCGCTGGCGCGGGACCTGGGCGGGTTGGTGGCTGGGAACCGCGGTGGTGGCGGCCGCGGGTGCGGACTTCACCGCCGTCGGCCACGTGGTGGCGCTGCTGCTCGGCATCGGCTTGTCGTTCCGGTCGCGGTCGGCGGCCTCGTGGGCACCCCTGCACCAGGCGCTGCTCCTGGTCGCCGTCACGTTCGGCTATCTCTTGCTCGCCGGACCTTCGCTGATGGCGCCCGCCGGCGGGCTGGCCGGTGCCCTCATCGGGCTGGCCACCAACCGCTCGCTAGTCGGCGGGTCCCACCAGCGTGTCGACGTGGTAGCGGCTGGCGGTCCAGGGCGGTGAGTCGGCGGTGGGCGTCAGAGTGATCGTCACCTGCGCCTTGCCCGCCGTAACAGATCGCGGCACCAGGTAGGCGTCGTCCAGCCAGCGGTGGAAGCTGTTGCTGCGCGGCTGCAACCAATTTCCCGTGGGTGTGCCGTCAACCGCAACGTCGGCGGATTGAAAACCGATGGCCTGATCCGATGTCCGCCGCAGCAGGATGCCGTGGTTCTCCGCATCGATCTGGACGTGAAAAGTGATCGCGCCCTTGCTGATACGGACCGAACCGACGACCGGCAGGGTGTCCTGGGCGCCTTCGTACTCGCTGATCAGGAGCTGGTCTGTCGCGTCGGAATCGGCGTAGCCGTGCAGGACTCGATTGACGGGATCCGTCGGGCTGACGTCGTCGCCACCGGTGACGCCGGCGACCGGCTGTGTGTAGAGGAATGCCGTTGAGCCGTAGTCGGGTTGGACCATGTTCCGTTTGCCGTGCTCGATGCCGAATCGGATCGCGGAGTGATAGCCGATGGCGTCGGCCAGCATGATCCGGTAGACGGCGACGCAATAGTCGGCGCAACCACCGGAGGCAGTGCGTTGATCGGGCTGGCCGTTGAGGGGGTTGCTGAAGTGGATGCCGCCCTTGAAATACCAGCCACCCTCATACAGGTCTTCGGTGCCGGTGCCGTACCACTGCGGTGACGCGGCACCGTCGGTGTAGACACGCTCGGCGCCCTCGAGAAAGTAAGGGGCATCGTCACTGAACGCTGTTTTGGTTCGATAGCCGCGGATGGTTTGGCTGATACCGACGAATTTGCCGCGTCCAGCTTCGTCGGCGAACAACCAGTCCTGGCCGAGTGCCGTCGGGCCGGCATGCGAGCGAGCGGTGAAGTAGCCGGCTCGGCCGCTGCTCAGCGCGGGCGCCCACTGGGCGTCGGGAGTGGTGCCGACGTCGCTGTCTATCCCCGACACCACATCGGCGCCCGCGTTGACCAGTGTTACGTGCACCGACTGCGCGAAAGGCATTGGCCACCAGGCGCATAGCAGCAGTGACCCATCGGGCTGTGCAGTGGTCGCGAACATCAGCGATCGCACGGGGTTGGCCCCCAGCCCGGCGCCGAAGAACTCACCTAGTGGGGAGTCCACCATGGTCCGGCCGTCGAACTCGATCTGTAGCCGCAGGGTGGTCAGCTGCGCAGCCGCCGGCTCGGGCAGCTGCAGCCGCAGGGCCGAAACGGTCGCCGGGCCAGTCGTTTCGGCGATGGTTTGTCCGGCGCCGGGGGCCAGCTCGACGATCCGATTGGTGTGCGCGGCAACCATGGCCGCCGGTTTGGGGTCGGCCGTACCGGCGGCTCGGAGCGTGTCCAGCACGTCGAGCGCGGGGTCGGTCGGTGAAAAGGTGTCGACTCCGTCAGCGTCGGAAAACTGCCGATAGTCGACGTGGTAGTACTCCAAATGGGATGTGACGCTGACGCGCATCGAACGCCGATACGGCATCGGCACCTTGATGTAGTCGCCTCCCGGCGATTGAGCGGCGTTGGCGACCAGCGGCCACACGAACGGTGCCCCCAGGTTGCCGTCGACCAACGATTGCAGCGGGGTGTCGACCACCGTCTGCCCGTCCAGCTCGATGCGGATGTCTCCGAGTGCGCGAAGATTGCCGCCGTCGCGGGTCAACCAGATCGATTCGAGCTCTCCGGCACCGTGATCCTCCGCGATGACGCAGCCGGCGCCTCCCGGCGCCAAGCACCCGCCGCTGCCGTTGCGATTGCCCGTCGATATGTCGTAGTCGCCGCCACTGCGATCGAAGCTGGATACCTGCAGAGTCTGCGAGCCGGGATGCAAATACGGCAGCCGATCCAGCCGCCGATAGGTGTCCCAGCCGACCAGTCTTTCGCCGAATTGTTTTGTCGCCGGCGCGACCGGCTCCGCCGCGGCCGCGCCCGCGGCGGGAATCGTCGACAGCAGCAACGCGAATGTCACGGTGCATAACCGAGCCGCCACCGACATAGCACCTGAGCCTACGGAACGAGATCCCGTACCCGCAGTGCAGCCTCGCGGGCAATTCCGTACTGAAAGTCCGATTTCTGCCGTCAGAACGAGTTTGTATCCTGTTTTGAGCCAACAGGATTGCGCTACGGCGAGGATCGGCATTCAAGTACCCCGTTGCGGCACAGCAGGACTGGATTTTGACGGGTTACTTTCTGAACTCCCGCGGTAAGACGCCCAAAGATTGACGACCGCTACTCGTCTACTTTCAGTCAAGTGAAGTAATTGGACGAAAATTACTCGTTCCCATACTCATACGAGGGCGCGGCGCGTAATATTCCTACTCTCGGGCGTCAGATTTCTCCTACGGACGGAGTGGTCATGTCTGGTCTGAAATACAAAGTTGTTCTTGGTTTGATCCTCACCTTCACCGCCATCACGGCTTCCGGCTGCACGACGCCGATAACAATCGATTGCGGACCCAATCTGACCTGCACGATGTAGGCCTGTCGGGCTACCGGCAGGGTCTCAATCACCCCGCATCCATTCCTTGGTACGGCCCGTTTCATGGGCCAGTCGAGTAGTTTCTCCATGGCATTGGGTGTCCGCATTCGCACGGTCGAATCCCGCTATGCGCCGGCCTGGCGGAATGCACCGTGGCAGCATGATCCGAGCCCTGATGGCGCGAAAAATGCCGGGCGGCAAGGGTTTGTAGGTGCCGTCGGTTTATTCGGGGTGCGCACGCTCTTCGCGAATTGCTTGGGTGACCTTTGCGCGCGATGGCGGTAAACTAATCGCCTCAGCCAGACGGTCCCCAAAGCCGTTGGTCCCGACGCCTTGACGGATCGGGTGAGAGAATTCGTGAAGTCCAAAGTTGTCACTGTGACAAATCGGCTTAAGCCACTGCGGCGCAACGCAATGCCTTTTGCTCGGGCGCCCCGAGTGATAACGTTGAGATCCTCACATGGGCGCAGCGGTGCGGGACGGTAAAACCGCGGCCGAGAAAAGTCCGTGCGTTTCGTTTAGTCCTTCTCGTTTTTGAGATCTCGATCCCGGCTGGGCTGAACGCGTTTGGGCTCGCCGGGCATTTTCGGGTAGTTCGGCGGATACGGCATGTCCCCCAGCCCGCGCTCCTCGTCGGCGTCGGCCATTTCCAATAGGGCAGCGATCGATTGGGCCGCATCATCCATTGCGGCCCAAGGGTCTTCCCGGTCCTTGACCAGATCTGGCACGGTCGCCATGGTGTAATCGTCCGGCTCGGCGCCTGCCAGCTCGTCCCATGTCAATGGCATCGAAACGGTCGCGATCGGGGTGCGTCGCACCGAATACGCCGACGCCATGGTGCGGTCCCGGGCGTTCTGGTTGAAGTCGATGAAGATGCGCTCGCCGCGTTCTTCCTTCCACCAGGACGTGGTGACGGCATCGGGCGCACGGCGCTCGACCTCGCGGGCCAAGGCGATGCCGGCACGGCGCACCTCGATGAAATCCCAATCGGTCGCGATCCTCAGAAACACGTGGATACCGCGACCGCCCGATGTCTTCGGGTATCCCGCCAGCCCCAGTTCGTCGAGCAGCGGCCGCAGCACGTCGACCGCGACCGTGCGCGCCTGCTCGAAGGCGACGCCGGGCTGCGGATCCAGATCGATGCGCAGTTCGTCGGGGTGGTCGGTGTCCGGGCAGCGCACCTGCCATGGGTGCAGGGTGACCGTGCCCATCTGTGCCGCCCACACGACAGCCGCCGGATGGGTGACCTTCAGCGCGTCGGCGGTCCGCCCCGACGGAAAGGTCACCCGGCATGTCTGCAGGTAGTCGGGATGGTGCTGCGGGATCCGCTTCTGGTAGATCTCCTCGCCGTCCACGCCGTCCGGGAACCGCTGCAGGTGGGTGGGCCGGTCGCGCAGCGCGTCGAGCATCGGACCGCCCGCCACGGCACGGTAGTAATCCACCAGGTGCCGCTTGGTGCCTTTCGATCCCAGTTTGGGGAAATACACCTTGTCCGGATTGGTCAGCCGCACCGCGATGCCGTCGACGTCGAGCTCTTCTGCAGCAGCCATACCTCCGATTCCAGCACAATCAGGCTATGGACCTCCCTGTCATGCCGCCGGTGTCGCCGATGCTGGCGAAGTCGGTTCGCTCGATTCCCGCCGATGCGTCCTACGAGCCCAAGTGGGACGGCTTCAGGTCGATCTGCTTCCGCGACCACGACCAGGTCGAGCTGGGCAGTCGCAATGAACGGCCGATGACGCGCTACTTCCCCGAGCTGGTCGCCGCGGTCAGGGCCGAGTTGCCGCAGCGCTGCGTGATCGACGGCGAGATCGTGATCGCCACCGACCGGGGCCTGGATTTCGAGGCGCTGCAACAACGTATTCATCCGGCGGATTCGCGGGTGCGCATGCTCGCGCAGACCACGCCGGCGTCCTTCATCGCGTTCGACTTGCTCGCCCTCGGCGACGACGACTACACGCGGCGGCCCTTCACCGAGCGGCGCGCAGCGCTGGTCGACGCTGTGTCTTCAGCGGCCCGGCCGGGCCGCATGATCCACGTCACGCCGGCGACGACCGATCTGGACACCGCGCAGCGCTGGTTCGACGAATTCGAGGGCGCGGGCCTCGATGGCGTGATCGCCAAGCCGCTGGACATCACGTATCAGCCGGACAAGCGGATCATGTTCAAGATTAAGCACGAGCGGACCGCCGACTGTGTGGTCGCCGGTTATCGGGTGCACAAGTCCGGTGCCGACGCGATCGGTTCGTTGTTGTTGGGTCTGTATCAAGATGACGGCCAGCTGGCGTCTGTCGGGGTGATCGGTGCGTTCCCGATGGTTGAGCGGCGGCGGCTGTTCAGCGAATTACAGTCGCTCGTCACCGATTTCGAAGGTCACCCATGGAACTGGGCGGCGCACGAAGCGGGCGAGCGGACGCCTCGGAAGAACGAATTTTCCCGCTGGAACGCCGGCAAGGATCTGTCGTTCGTGCCGCTGCGGCCCGAGCGGGTGGTCGAGGTCCGCTACGACCATATGGAGGGCCGGCGGTTTCGTCATACCGCGCAGTTCAGCCGGTGGCGCCCGGACCGCGACCCACGCTCGTGCACCTACGAACAGCTCGAACAGCCGGTGACGTTCAGCCTGGGCGACATCGTGCCGGGGCTCGGTTCGGGTTCAATTCTTTGATTTCCCAACCTGTTTGAGGTTGGGCCGATGCTGGTCATGACCGGCGGCGGTAGGGCACCTAGTTGGTTGTTGGTGGTGGTTGGGGTTGGAAGGGGGTGTACCACCACCAGTCGGCGCGCTCGCCGATCGGTCCCGGACAGGGTGGGACTGTGGGTGGGGGTTTTGTGGGTGGGCGGGCCAGTGATCCCGGGCTCAATGGTCGGCCGGTGGTGTCGGTGACGGTGAGTGCGTGTGCGGGTCCGGTGATGGTGAGGACGCCGCGATGATGCAGCCGGTGGTGGTAGGGGCACAGCAGCACCAGGTTGGCCAACTCGGTGGGGCCGCCGTCTTCCCAGTGCCGCAGGTGATGGGCGTGCAGGCCGCGGGTGGCGCCGCAGCCGGGC
>NZ_QMEU01000054.1 GCF_003284975.1 Mycobacterium colombiense | reverse complement strand
TGGCAGTCGAAGCCAAAGAAGTTGACGAGTCGCGCCATGGCCAAGCTTTATGCGCCGGGCCGGGCCTGCGGTACCGCGACGCCATGGCGGTGCTGGACCGCGTCCTGCCCGACGGGGCCGACATCGTGGTCGACGCCGGTAATATCGGCGCCGCCGCGATTCACTACCTGCCGGCACGCCGCGGCGGCAGGTTCGCTGTCGCGCTCGGCATGGGCGGCATGGGCTACAGCTTCGGGGCCGGGATCGGAATGTCGTTCGGGCGCAACAACAGTGGCAGGCCCGGCGGCCGTACCGTCGTGATCGCCGGTGACGGCGCGTTCTTCATGCACGGCATGGAAGTGCACACCGCCGTGCAATATCGGTTACCGATGACGTTCGTCCTGTTCAACAACAACGCGCACGCCATGTGCGTGACCCGTGAGCAGTTGTTTTACGACGACCTATACAGCTACAACCGTTTTCGTCCCAGCCGGCTGGGGGCCGGGCTGGCGGCGATGTTCCCGGGCTTGACGTCGGTGGACGTCAACGACGTCGATGCATTCGCGTTGGCCATGGGCGCCGCGCTCGGCACCGACGGTCCGGCGGTGGTCAGCGTCGAGTGCGACGCCGACGAGATCCCACCGTTTGCACCGTTTCTCGCGGCTAGGAAGGTCAAAGACGCCGCCGCAAAACATATTTCGCGTGTTAAGGAGAACCAGACCAATGTCGCTGCCAGCGCTTGAGGATATCCCCGACCTGATCGACGGCATCACCCGCATCGAAACCAGCCCCAGGGAGAAGGCCACGCCGATCATCATGGACATGATGCGGTCGGTATACCCGCACGATCAGGTCTTCGGACAGTACTGCACCGTCAACGATTACATCGACTGTCCACCCGACGAGTTGTACGAGTACATGGCCGACACCCGCAGCCTGGAGGAGTGGACCTACAGCCTGCGCGACTTCACACCCACCGACGAACCCGGCCTGTGGCTGGCCCACGACCGGCTGGGCTCGGAAACCAAAATCTACACTCGCACGGTCACCGACGCGCAGGCCCGAACAGTGGATTATCACTGCGCCTGGGATCAGGGCAAGCACCTGTGGATGATCTACCTGATGCGCGTCGTCGACGCGGCGACGGTCCTCGACAAGCCGGGATCGGTTGTGCTGTGGACGAATTGCCACCACCCGTTCTATGACCACAACCCGTATCCTGAGACCGCGCCCGCCCAGCGCCCGGTGTGGGTCGGTGACTTCTGGGACATGTTCGGCGCCGGCCATCTGCTGGAGCTGCGCAACCTCAAGGCGATCGCCGAGTACCGCCACCGCAACGGGCTGCCGGTGACGCCCGTCTGGATGAGGTGAGCGGGCCATGGGTGGGCCGAGCGTCAGCCTGATCGACGTCTCTACGTACCTGCCGGGTGAGCCGATTCCCGCCGATTATTACGCGCAATTCGCCGAATCGGACGACCTGCGCGACAACGTGATGTTCCGCGCGCCGAAGTTCCGCCATCACGTCGCCCCGGACGAGGGTTCCATCGACATGATCGAACGCGCCGCCCAGGGCCTGATCGACCGGCACGGCCACGACGCCGTCGAAGGCGCCGACGTGCTGATCACCCACACCCAGGTGCCCGACATGGCGTTCTACGGCCAGGGCGGCGGCATCGCGCACCGGCTGGGCATGCGACCGTCCTGGGTGCTCGACCTGAACAACGGCGGCTGCGCCGCATTCGTGTTGGCGCTCAACGTGGCTCGCAAGCTGCTGGCCGCGGGCGAAGGGCACACCGCGCTGATCGCGATCGCGCAAAACGCGGCCGGCCAATTCTTCGATCAACCCACGATTCGCCGCAAGGCGCAGTCCGCGGTGCCCGGCGACGGCGCCGCGGTGGGGCTGGTCACGCTGGGCGACCACTCACCCATCCTGGACATCGAGTGCCGCACCTACGGCGAGTACGCGGGCGAAATGACGCTGTCCTACGACCCGCCCCGCAAGTGGTGGCAGGCCGGGCCCGGCGAGGGCAGCATCGGTTTCACCGAAAGCAAGATCACCAAAGTGCTGGCCCGCGGCAACCGGCAGGTCCCCGAGGTGGCGCTGGCGGTGTGCGATCGAATCGGCCTGGGCGCCAAGGATATCGACCTGCTGGTCACCAACCAGCCCAACCGGGCGTTCCTGCGCAACTGGCGTGACGCGCTCGAGGTGCCGAAATCAAGACACCGTGACACGTTCGACGAGTGCGGCAACCTGTTCGGCGCCGGCATCCCGATCAACCTGGACCGCGCCATCTCCGGTGGTCAGCTCGCAGCCGGCGACGTGGTGATGATGGCGGCGTTCGCGCATGCCGGCGACTTCGCCGGCGCGGCCGCGGTGCGCTGGGGTGGTCGAGGCTGATGCACGCGGTGCCTGGCCTGATGGACGCCGAGATCTGTCACGCGCTGCCCAACGCAGTGGATCCGTTTGCCCTGTCGCTCAACGAGAATCCGTTTCCCCCGCTACCGGCGGTCCGTTCCGCGCTGATCCGGTCCGTTCGCGCGGCGAACCGGTATCCCGAGTTCCTGCCGGAACGGTTGCGCGACATGATCGCCGCGCACATCGGTGTGCCCGCCGACCGGGTGGTGCTGGGTGCGGGAGCGACCGGGGTCGTGCTGCAGGCGCTGCGCGCGCTGACGTCGCCGGGTGACACGATGGCGATGGCATCGCCGACGTTCGACGGCTATCCGATCGTCGCGCAGATGGCGCGGCTCAATCCGTCACTCGTGCCGCTGGACGAGCGCGGCCACAACGACTTCGACGCGCTGGCCGACGCCGCCGCGCGGGCCCGCGTGGTGGTGGTGTGCCGGCCGCACAACCCGACCGGCACCATCGAGCCCACGGCCGCCGTTTTCCGGTTTCTCCGCCGGGTGGCGCGCGACACAGTCGTGCTGCTCGACGAGGCCTATATCGAGTTCACCGCCGCCGAGCACCGTTTCGACGTGGCGGCGTTGGTCGCGCGTTTCCCCAACGTGGTGGTGGTGCGGACGTTCTCCAAGGCCTACGGGCTAGCGGGGCTGCGGATCGGCTACGGGGTCGCGTCGGCGGAGCTGGCCCGGACGCTGTGGTCCCAGCAGCTGCCGTTCGGCATCGCGATCACCGGCTTGCTCGCGGTCGCGGCGTCCTATCACGCGGAAGACGAACTGCTGCGCCGGATCCGGTTGATCACCGCCGAGCGCCGCCATCTGCGGAACGGCCTGAGCGCGATGGGGATCCACACCACCGACGCGCACGCGAATTTCATGTATCTGCCGTCCGGCGATGGGCGGTATCGGCCGTGGCGTGAGGTTTTCGGCGACAGCGGGCCGCGGGTGCGGTACTACGCGGACGGTGGCGCGCGGATCACCGTGGGCAGCCGAGCGTCGACGACGGCGGTGCTGTCAGCGTTGGGAAAGGCCACACCCGGGCGCCAAGTGCGGTAAGAAGGGGCGTGGCGCAATCACAACCGGAAAAGCGCGATCCGATCGCCGCGGCGCGGGCCAACTGGGAGCGCGCCGGATGGGGCGACGTGGCACCGGGCATGGTGGCGGTGACCTCGGTGATGCGCGCGCACCAGATCTTGCTGGCGCGGGTGGAGACGGCGCTGCGCCCCTACGACCTGAGCTTCTCCCGGTATGAACTGCTGCGGCTGTTGGCATTCAGCCGGACCGGGGCGCTGCCCATCACCAAGGCCTCCGACCGGTTGCAGGTCCACGTCACCAGCGTGACCCACGCGATCCGCCGGCTGGAGGCCGACGGGCTGGTGCAACGGGTGCCGCACCCCACCGACGGGCGCACCACGCTGGTGGCGATCACCGACCTGGGCCGTTCCACGGTCGAGGACGCGACCGTCACCCTCAACAAGCAGGTGTTCGCCGACATCGGGATGACCGACACCGAATCGCAGAACCTGGCGGCGTGCATTGAAACGTTGCGGCGCAACGCCGGTGACTTCTGATCCCGGCAGTTCTCAGCTGCCGCGCAGCATCTCGATGACCGCGCTGAAGTCCTTTTCGGCGTGGTCGGCGGCGAACTTCGCGTAGATCTCGGCGGCGTGGGTACCCAGCGGCGCCGCCGCACCGCTGGAGGACACCGCGTCCATCGCCAGGCCCAGGTCCTTGTTCATCAACGCGGTGGCGAAGCCCGGCTTGAAGTCGTTGTTGGCCGGCGACGTCGGAACCGGCCCCGGCACCGGGCAATTGGTGTGCACGGCCCAGCAGTTGCCGGTTGCCCCGGTGATGACGTCGAACAGGGACTGCGCGGACAGCCCGAGCTTCTCGGCCAGGATGAACGCCTCGCCGATCGCGATCTGCTGGACCGCCAGCACCATGTTGTTGCACACCTTGGCGGCCTGGCCGGCCCCGGCCGCGCCGCAGTGAATGATCTTGCCCGCCATGGGTTCCAGCACCGGCCGCGCGCGTTGCAGCGCGGCCTCGTCGCCGCCCACCATGAAGGCCAGCGTGCCGGCAACGGCACCCTTCACCCCGCCCGAGACGGGCGCGTCGAGCTGCGCGACGCCGTTGGATTCCGCCAGCGCATGCACCTCGCGAGCATCGTTGACCGAGATCGTCGAGCTGTCGATGAACAGGGCGCCGGGTCGCGCGGCCGGCAGGATCTCCGCGTAGCAGCGTTTGACCAGCTCCCCGTTGGGCAGCATGGTGATGACGACGTCCGACCCGGCCACCGCGTCGGTGGCGCTGCCGAACCCGGTGACGCCGGCCTCCGTCGCCGCGGACAGTGCCGCGGGCACCGGATCGAATCCGCGCACCGCGTGTTTGGCCGCAACGAGATTCGTCGCCATCGGCCCACCCATGTGGCCCAGGCCGAGGAAAGCCACCGTCAGGTGTTCGGTCATCCAAAAGACCCTTCTATGCGGTTGCGCGGACCCGTGCGGCTTCGGCGCGGCCGATGACCACCCGCATGATCTCGTTGGTCCCTTCCAGGATTCGGTGCACCCGCAAGTCGCGCACGATCTTTTCCAGACCATACTCGCGCAGGTAGCCGTAGCCGCCGTGCAACTGCAGGGCCTTGTCGGCGACCTCGAAGCAGGTGTCGGTGACGTAGCGCTTGGCCATCGCGCACAACTCGACCTTGTCGGGATCGTCGTCGTCCAGCGCGTTGGCCGCCCGCCACAACATCATTCGCGATGTCTCTAGGCCGGTGGCCATGTCGGCCAGGGTGAACCGGATGGTCGGCTCGTCGAGCAGGGACGAGCCGAACGCCTGGCGATCGCGGACATAGGTCCCGGCCTTGTCGGCGGCGGCCTGGGCGCCGCCGAGCGAGCACGCGGCGATGTTGAGCCGACCGCCGTTCAGCCCGTTCATCGCGATGCCGAACCCGGCGCCCTCGCCGTCGGCGCCGCCCAGCATGGCTTCGGCCGGCACCCGGACCCCCTCCAGGATCACCTGGGCGGTGGGCTGGGCGTGCCAACCCATCTTCTCCTCGAGCGAGCCGAAACTCAGCCCCGCGGTGCCCTTTTCGATCACGAAGGCCGAGATGCCGCGCGGTCCGTCGCTGCCGGTCCTGGCCATCACCACGTAGACGTCCGAGGCGCCCGCTCCCGAGATGAACTGCTTGACGCCGTCCAGCACATAGTCGCCACCCTGTTTGACGGCGCGGGTGCTCAGCGCGCTGGCGTCGGACCCGGCGCCGGGCTCGGTGAGGCAGTAGCTGGCGATGACGTCCATCGACGCCAGCCGCGGAACCCAATCCTTGCGCTGCTCGGCGGTGCCGAAGGTGTCGATCATCCACGCGCACATGTTGTGAATGGACAGGAACGCGGCGGTGGTCGGGTCGGCGATGGCCAGCTGCTCGAAGATACGGACCCCGTCGAGGCGGCGCAGTCCGCTGCCACCGACGTCGTCACGACAGTAGATCGCCGCCATGCCGAGTTCGGCGGATTCGCGCAGCACGTCGACCGGAAAGTGTTTGGCCGCATCCCATTCCAGGGTGTGCGGGGCGAGGCGCTTGGCGGCGAACGCGGCGGCCGTCTCGGTGATCACCCGTTCGTCGTCGTTGAGGGTAAAGGAAGCCATGAGAAACAGCCGGCCTAATCCATTGTGGGAATGACGAACTCGGCGCCATCCTTGATGCCGGACGGCCACCGCGACGTCACGGTCTTGGTCTTGGTGTAGAACATGATCGACGAGGGGCCGTGCTGGTTGAGGTCGCCGAAACCGGACCGCTTCCAGCCGCCGAAGGTGTGGTAGGCCACCGGCACCGGGATCGGCACGTTGACGCCGACCATGCCGACCTGCACTCGGGAGACGAAGTCGCGGGCGGCGTCGCCGTCGCGGGTGAAAACCGCCACGCCGTTGCCGTATTCGTGCTCCGACGGCAGCCGCAGCGCCTCTTCGTAATCGTGCGCGCGCACGATGCACAGCACGGGCCCGAAGATCTCGTCGGTGTAGATCGACATGTCGGGGGTGACGTGGTCGAACAGGGTGGGACCGATGAAGAAGCCGCCCTCGAGGTTGGCGTCGCCGAAGGTCAGGTCGTCGCTGGCGCGGTCTCGGCCGTCGATCACCAGCTCGGCACCCGCGTCGACTCCCTGGGCGATGTAGTCGCGCACCCGTGCCACGGCCGCTTCGGTCACCAGCGGTCCGTAGTCGGCCTTGGGGTCCAGGCTGTGGCCCACGCGCAGGTTGTTGATCCGCTCGATGAGCCGGGCGCGCAGCCGGTCGGCGGTCTTGGCCCCGACCGGGACGGCGACGCTGATCGCCATGCACCGCTCGCCGGCGCTGCCGTAGCCGGCGCCGATCAGGGCGTCGACGGCCTGGTCCAGGTCGGCGTCAGGCATCACGATCATGTGGTTCTTGGCGCCGCCGAAGCACTGTGAGCGCTTGCCGGTGGCCGCGGCTCCGGCGTAGATGTACTGGGCGATGTCGGAGCTGCCGACGAACCCGACGGCCTGGATGTCGGGGTGGTTCAGGATGGCGTCGACGGCCTCCTTATCGCCGTGCACGACCTGGAACACGCCCGGGGGCAGGCCCGCTTCTACAAAGAGCTCGGCCAGCCGAACCGGCACCGACGGGTCGCGCTCGCTGGGCTTGAGCACGAACGCGTTGCCGCAGGCCAGCGCCGGGCCGGCCTTCCACAGCGGAATCATCGCCGGGAAGTTGAACGGGGTGATGCCGGCGACCACGCCCAGCGGCTGGCGCAGCGAGTAGACGTCGATGCCGGGCCCGGCGCCCTCGCTGTACTCGCCCTTGAGCAGGTGGGGGATGCCGATGCAGAACTCGATGACCTCGATGCCGCGCTGGATGTCGCCCTTGGCGTCGGCCAACGTCTTGCCGTGCTCGCGCGACAGCAGCTCGGCCAGCTCGTCATTGTGGGCGTTGACCAGCTCGATGAAGCGCATCATGACACGCGCGCGCCGCTGCGGATTGGTCGCGGCCCAGCCCTTTTGGGCCTCGACGGCCGAGGCGACCGCCGCATCGATGTCGGCCTGGCCGGCCATCGGCACCGTGGCCTGGACGCTCCCGGTGCTCGGGTCGAAGACGTCGGCGCTGCGGCCGGACTGGCCGGCGGTGCGCTGCCCATCGATGAAGTGCGGAATCTGTGTGGTCATGGGGCCCTCGGGTGTGGTTGAGCGCTTAAGCGGATACTTGGATATCCTAGTAACTTGGCTCGGGCGTGGCAAGGCGTTCAGTGTTTGCGCACGACGCGCTCGGCTTCGCCGCGCTTCCAGATCGTGATGTCCAGGTGGCCATCGGTCACCTCGACCGCAGACCCACCGATCACGTCGGCCCGATAGAAGTGGTCGAACTCCTGCCCTCGAAGGTCCAAGCTGGTCTCTTCGTAGAGCGCTTCGGCGAACCGTTGACGCACGGCCGCGTCCGCGACGTCCTCGACGACGCCGAACAACTTCGCGTCGCCGTCTTTGACCGCGGTGTCGACGGTGGCGGTGTGCAGGCAGAAGCGCGGATCGCGAGACAGGTCATGGAATTTGGTCGTCCCCGGCATACCGACGATCCAGAGCTGATCCTCGAAGATCCTCGGCTCGATCGGGCTGATCCGGGGAAATCCGTCCGAGCGAAGCGTGGCCAGCATGCACAGGTTGCCGGTCGCGGCGTGGCGGCGGGCGAAGACGGCCGCGATTCGCGGAGCGACTTGCGTGAACTCTCTCCAGCTGATCATGGTCGCGACCGTAGCCTCACGTGGGGTAGTTCCCGGCCTCCAGGTCCGCCGCCCGCAAGGCCCTGGACGACCTCCGCGCCGCGGCCGCCGACATCGGCTGACCGCGCTAGCCTTCAGGCGTATGCGCACCATCGAGGCCGACTACCTGGTGGTCGGTGCCGGCGCCATGGGCATGGCGTTCATCGACACGCTGGTCTCCGAGACTTCCAAGACGGACGTCCGCGTGGTGCTGGTCGACCGCAACCACCAGCCGGGTGGCCACTGGACCATGGCCTACCCGTTCGTGCGGTTGCATCAGCCCTCGGCCTTCTACGGCGTCAACTCGTCGCGGCTCGGCAGCGACACCATCGACCAAGTTGGGTGGAACCAGGGGCTTTACGAGTTGGCGACCGCCGGCGAAATCTGCGCGTACTACGACCGCATCATGCGCCGCGAGTGGTTGCCGACCGGGCGGGTCAGCTACTTCCCGATGAGCGAATACCGTGGTAAAGGCCGGTTCCGCACGCTGGCCGGCGCCGATTACACCGTCGACGTGACCCGCCGCGTCGTCGACGCCACCTACATGCGGGTCACGGTTCCGGCGATGCGCCGCCCCCCGTACCCGGTCGCCGACGGCGTCGCGTGCGTCCCGCCCAACGACCTGCCCCGGCTCGGCGGGTACGAGCGCTATGTCGTCGTCGGGGCCGGCAAGACCGGAATCGACACCTGCCTGTGGCTGCTCGGTCACGGCGTCGAACCGGATCGGCTGACCTGGATCATGCCCCGCGATTCCTGGCTGCTGGACCGCGAAACCATGCAGCCCGGCTCGCTGTTCGCCGACAAGCTCAAGGCCAGCTTCACCGCACAACTGCGCGCGATCAACGACGCCGCCTCGGCGCGGGATCTGTTCGCGCGTCTCGAAGACGCCGGCGTGCTGTTGCGGATCGATCCGGCGATCCGGCCCACCATGTACCGCTGCGCGACCGTCACCCGGCTCGAGCTCGAGCAACTGCGGCGCATCACCGACGTGGTGCGCCTGGGTCACCTCCTGCGGATCGACGCGGGCAGGCTGACGCTCGACGGCGGCACCGTGGCTGTCAGCGGCGACGAACTGTACATCGATTGCACCGCGGACGGCGCCGAAAAGCGGCCCGCAACACCGATTTTCGACACCGGAAGCATCACGCTGCAAAGCGTGCGCGGCTGCCAGCAGATCTTCTCCGCCGCGCTGATCGCCCACGTCGAGGCCGCATACCGTGACGACGCCGTGAAAAACGACCTCTGCGTGCCCCTGCCGCACCCGGACACCGACCTCGATTGGTTGCGCCTGGCGCGGGCCGACTACACCAATCAATTGCGCTGGTTCGACGACCCGGAGCTGATGTCGTGGCTATCCGCGGCACGCCTGGACCTGTTTGGCCATCTGATCGGCCACCTGCTGCCCTCGGCGTCGGCGAAGCCGCGGGTGCGCGAGCGGATACTGAGCATCGCCAAATCCGTGTTCTCGGCCACCGCCACCAAGCTCGAGGAGCTCATGGCCGCCGAGGCCGCACTCGCTGCGCCCGTGTAACCCGAGTCGCTATTCATCGGGTGAAGGAGGCATGTGGCGGCACGAAACGAACCCGTCGGCCCGCGACCCCTGCGCGCGGTGCCCGCCGAAGGCCATGACGCCGGCTACCCGAGCTGGGAAGCCGTGTACTCCGACAACGCGACCTGGGTGTACCGCACGCTGTTCGCGCGCGTCGGAAACCAGACCGACGCCGAGGATCTCACGGCCGAGGTGTTCCTGGCGGCGCTGCGGCCGCTGCGGCTGACCGCGAGCGTCGCCGAAGTGCGCGCCTACCTGCGGGCGACGGCCAGGACGGTGCTGGCCGCACACTGGCGCGAGACGCTCGGGCGCGAGATAACCTCGATCGAGGACATCGAACAACCAGCCGAGGGCCAGGACGCGATCAGCACCGCGCCGCAGCGGGTTGCCCGGGTTCTGGACAGCCTGCCGGACCGCTACCGCCGGATTTTGGAATCGCGTTTCCTGCAGGGCAATTCGATCAAGGAGTCAGCCGCGGAACTCGGGATCAGCGTGGCCAATGCGAAGGTGCTCCAGCACCGCGCCCTGCGGCTGGCGGCCCAGGTCAACGATGGGGGCGAGCCATGAATGCGCGAGGGGTGCGACGTTATGTCGACGATCTGTTGCGGGGGCGCCGGCCCCGGCCGTTCGCGCCTGACGACTTCGAGGCGGCGCAGCTGCGCACGGCGATCGAGCTGCGCGCGGCGCGCGAGGGTGGTGACGCGCCGCGCCAGGAATTCCTGACCGACCTGCACCGGCGCCTGGCCGAGCAAATGTCCGGTGCGCCAACGGAACCGGCGCCGGACCGCCGCAGCACGCGCCGCCAGGTCATCGTCGGTACGTCGGCCGCCGCGACGGCGGCGGTCGCCGCGGTGTCCGTCGATCGTGCCCTGATCCTCGGCCGCAGCGGCGACGGTCACGCCCCCCAAGTCGCGGCCGGGCAACTCACGCCCAACGAGGGCAGCTGGCAGCGCGTCGCGGCCAGCTCGGATGTGCCCGACGGCGTCATGCACGCCTTCGACCTCGGCTCGGTGACCGGATTCGTCCGTCGGGTCGAGGGCAAAGTCCAGGCCATCTCGGGAGTGTGCACGCATCAGGGCTGCAAGTTGTGGTTCGACGCACCCGACGACACGCTGCGCTGCCCGTGCCACACCACGTCGTTTTCGCCCACCGGCCAGGTGGTCACCCATCAATTGCCGATAGCGCCAAAGCCCTTGCCGGCATTGATGGTTCGCGAGGCCAACGGCGGCATCGAGGTGTTCGCCCCGCCGCGCCCCGAGCGGCCGGCCTGAGCGGTGTAACCCAACGCCATATCTCTGGGCATGGATATCCCCATGCTTCGAAGATGTTTGGCGATCGTGCCGGCCGCGGGTGTGTTGGCATTGGCCGGTTGCTCCCAGTCCCGGCCGGTGGCGAACACCGCCGCGCCCACGACCGAGGTTTCGATCACCGCGCCGGCGGCTCCCGTGCGCGGCAATGAGGTCATCATCGACGGCTTCGCGTTCCAACCCGTCTCGTTGACCGTCACCGCCGGGACCACCGTCACGTGGACCAACCGCGACGAAGAACCCCACACGGTGGCCGCAAGCGACGGCTCGTTTCACTCACCCGGCATGGGCACCGGTGCCACCTTTACCCATACCTTCGCCGCCGCGGGGACTTTCGACTACGTCTGCTCGATCCACCCGATGATGCGCGGCACCGTGGTGGTGACGGGATGAGCCGCGCCGGCGACGATGCAGAGCGAAGCGATGGAAAGGAGCGGCGCGTGACCAGCACCGGGGCCAACGGCATGACGCGCCGCCAGCTGATCCGGCACACGGCCTGGTTCGGTGCGGCCGTGGGGTTCGCGGTGGCCGGCGGCGAGGTCATCTCCCATGTCGCCGGAGACGCCAAGGCTACCCACACGGCGGAACGGCCCACCCTGCGATTCGCCCAGATCAGCGACAGCCACCTCGGTTTCGCCGGCGCACCCAACCCGGATGTCACCTCGACATTCAGCCACGCGATCGATCAGGTCAACACTCTCGGCTACACACCGGATTTCGTCATCCACACCGGCGATCTCACCCACCTGTCCACCCCCGAACAGTTCGACCAGGTGAAGCAGATGATGAGCGGACTCAAGACGCCGCACGTGCTGACCGTGCCCGGGGAGCACGACTCGATCGACGACGCGGGGCAGAAGTACCGAAACGCGTTCGGCGCCGGCTCGATCGGCGACGGGTGGTACAGCCTCGACATCGCCGGCGTGCACCTGATCGCGCTGGTCAATACCCTGAACCTGCACAAGCTCGGCCACCTGGGCGCCGATCAGCTGGAGTTCGTCAGGAAGGACGTCGCCCGCCTGTCCAGCGATACCCCCATCATCGTGTTCAGCCACATCCCGCTGTTCGCCATGTATCCGCAATGGGGCTGGGGCACCGACGACGCGACCCAAGCGCTGAGCTACCTGCGCCGCTTCGCGTCCGTCACCTGCCTCAACGGCCACGTCCACCAACTGTTTTTCAAGACCGAAGACAACGTGACCTTCTACAGCGGAACCACCACCGCGTACCCACTGCCGCGACCGGGTGACGGGCCGGCGCCCAAGCCGGTCACGTTGCCCGCCGGCAAGCTGCGCGACGCGCTGGGAATCCGCGAGGTCAGCTACACCAGGGGAGAGAGCGCCTTGGCCTTGAAGGAGCGGACGCTGCAATGAGTTTGGCGAACATCCTGGTGCGGCTCGGCCTCGCCGCGTCGCTGGCCGTCGCCGCCGCCAGCCACGCCTACCTCTATGTCCATGCCTACCGCCACATCCCGATGATCGGCGCGGCATTCCTGGCGCAGGCCAGTGTGTCGTTCGCGCTCGCGCTGCTGATCCTGATCGGCGGCCCCGCCTGGCTGCGCTGGGCGGGCGCCGCGGTGGCGGCCGGCTCGCTGGTCGCGTTCGTCATGTCGCGCACCGTCGGGCTGTCCGGCTTCTCCGAGCGCGGCTGGGACCCGGCGCCGTACGCGGCCCTCAGCGTGATGGCCGAGGTGATCACGCTGGTGCTGTGGGGGTTTGGCGGCCGCCTTGGGCTTCGAGCGCGCCAGACCACCTCCGTTTGACGCGGCGTAGATGTAGACCCCGTCGGCCCGTGACGGGCCAGCAATGCCACAGCATCACCTCGGTGGCGGGCACCAGCCGCCATACATTCAGCGCGTTGAGTCGCGCATCGAACACCTGCCCGAGAGCCATCGGCGTCCGCCAGTGCTATGGCCCGATGCTGTGAGCGGCATATGCCCGTCGCCGCAGACTAGGCGGCGCCCGGGGCCTCCGGGGCGGGCTGGTCGGCCAGGGCGTCGGCACTGCTGACCGGCCCGGGCTCGTCGGAGCTGGACGTCACCGGGGCCGACCACTTCATCCGGAGCCGGCGCTTGAGGGACATCGAGGGTTTCTCGATGAGGAACCAGCTCGCCGCGGCCAGCGGCAGGGTGGCCGCCGCCGCGGCAAGGAAGAACAGCACCGGGTGCAGGCGCGTCGCGAGCCCAGTGACGGCCAGCAATTGCTGGGCCGGGAATGCGTAAATATAGACGCCGTAGGACAGGTCGGTGCGCAACCTCAACCGTTCGCTCTTGAGCAGGGAGCCGGTGACGACGACTGCATAGGCCAGCGGAAGGGCGCCGACCACCCGGTAATCGGGCAGGAAGCCGGCCGCGATGACGATGACGACGCACACCGCGACCAGCGACCATCGGGCGGGGATGACGTCTCGCCACTGATACAGCAGGGCACCGGCGGAGAACATGATGGCCGAGCGCACCGCGAGTTGCGGGATGGTCCACACGCCGGGAAAGGTCAGGGGCGGGATCACCAGCGCCGCCAGTGTCGCCACCACCAGAACCGCGGGGGATATCCAGCGGCGATTGGCCAGCCCCGCCACGCCGATGGCGGCAACGAACACGTAGCACAGCAATTCCCAGATCAGCGACCACATCGAACCGTTCCACGCGGGTCCGCCCGGCACGCCGTGCAGCGTTCCGTCGATGGTCGGCTGCAGGTAAGCGATCGCGCTGTTTTTCAGGACGTACTGGAGCGGCGCGGTGGAACCGAGCAGCTTGGCGGCCGAACCGCCCTGGATCACCATGCTGAGCGGGGCGAAGACGAATGCGGTCACGACCAGGCACACGTAGAAGCCGGGCAGGATCCGCAACGCGCGGGCGGTGAGATAGTCACGCAGTCGGGGGTCGGTCAGCCAACTGCGTGTGATGAGAAAGCCGGAGATCGCGAAAAATCCGTCAACGCCCACCGAGAAGAAAAGCTGCAGGGTCGCCTCCGGGGGCATGTGACCGGTGCATGGCCAGGAGTGGAAGAGCATCACCTCGGCCGCCAACACCAACCGAAGTGCGTTGAGCGCGTTTCTTCGCGGATCGAAAACCTGCCCTAGCTTCATCCAGCCCTCCACCCCCACACACCACTCGCCGTCGGCGCCATCGTACGGGCCGAAGGCACTGTGACGCTGACGCTCGCGCTGGCCTCGATCAGGTCGTGGCCCCGCGATTCTTTGCCCGCGGCGCGGCGTCTCGCGTCCTCGAATTGCAACGCCGATGGCTAAACGGCACCGGGTACCTCCGGCGGCATCGCCAGGGCCGCTTGCTCGCGGGAGCCGACGGATCTCCGTTTGAGCCGGGCCTTCAGCGACCTCGCCGGCTTTTCGACCAGGAACCAGCTCGCAGCGGCCAGCGGCAGGGTGGCCACGGCCACGGTCAGGCAGAACACGATCGGATTGAGGCTGAGCAACCCGAGGACCGCCAGCAGCTGCTGGGTCGGGTACGCATAGATGTACATGCCGTAGGACAGGTCCGTGCGCAATCGCAATCGCCGGTTGTGCAGCAGGGACCCGGAAACGATGACGGCGTAGGCCAGCGGAACGGCGGCAACCACCCGGTAATCCGGCAGCTGGCCGGCCACCAGCACGATCACCACGCTCACGGCGACCAGCCACCAGCGCGCCGGGATCACGTCCCGCCACTGATAAAGCAGCGCCCCCGCGGCGAACATGATCGCCGCCCGGCACGCCATGAAGACCAGGACGATGCCCACGTTGCCCGTCGGCCGATTGAACACCTCGGGGAAGGTGACGGGCGGCATCATTGATGCCCCAATCGCCGCCACCACCAATATCACCGGCGAAACCCACCTGCGGTTGGCCAGTCCGGCTACGCCGATGGCGGCGACGACCAGATAGCACATGATCTCCCAGAACAGGGACCACAGCGACGCGTTCCAGATGCCCGCACTGGGAATGCCGAGCGGGGTGCCACCGACGTCGGGCTTGAGCCACAAGACCGCGGCGTTTTTCAGCACGTATTCGAACGGCGCGAATGAGAACAGCAGCTTGGCCGGCGAACCGCCCTGGATCGCCACGCTGAGCGGGGCGAACACGAAGGCGGTCACGATCATGCAGACGTAGTAGCCCGGCAGGATGCGCAGGGCCCGGGCGGCTAGGTAGGCGCGCAGCTTGGGGTTGCTCAGCCAACTCGCGGTGATGAGGAACCCCGAAATCGCGAAGAACCCGTCCACCCCTACGGACAGCAGTAGCTGCAGAACGGCCCGCAGTGACGGCAGATGACCCCGAACCGGGTAGGTGTGCCAAAAGATAACCTCGGCCGCGAGCGCCAACCGCCACGCGTTGAGCGCATTGCTTCGCGGATCGAAAACCTGCCCGAGCTTCATCGGCGTCGCCCGCCATCCGCACTGGGCATCATCGGAATCATCGGCGCAATCTTAGCCTCACCCGCCAGCGATGAGGGCCGGTTGACGGTACTCGCCCGATTCGGTGACCGCAACCGCAGCGCTATTAAATATGTGCCCAACAGGCCGGTGGCCAGGGCGGCGCCGTTTTGCGCTCGATGAGCGCCAAGAGCGTTGGGGCTCAAGCTCCGTGACCACCGCGCGGTCAGCCGCGCAGGCCGTCGACGAACGCCTTCGTCTCTTCCCAGGTGGGCAGCAGCCCCGAGGCGCGCGCCTCTTCGAAGCTGGGCGCCGCGGCGTCACGATCGGACAGGTTGGGCGCCGCCCCGTCCACCAGCGGCCAGTCGATGGCCAACGCCGGATCGGTCGCGCAAATGGTGTGTTCGCGCTGCGGGTTGTATTCCGCCGAGCACAGATACATCACCGTCGAATTGTCTTGCAGCGCCAGGAAGCCGTGGCCCAGGCCCTCGGAGAGGTAGATCGTCCGGTGATCGGAGTCGTCGAGCAGCACGGAGTCCCACTGCCCGAAGGTCGGCGAGCCCTCCCGGATGTCGACGACCACGTCGAACACCGAACCGCGAACGCAGGTCACATACTTGGCCTGGCTCGGTGGCACCTGGGCGTAGTGCAATCCGCGCAACACACCCGCCGCGGACACCGAGCAGTTGGCCTGCCGGACGTCCAGCCGGTGACCGGCGAAAGAGCTGAATCCCTTGTCGGCGAACCATTCGAAGAAATGCCCGCGCGAATCGCCGTGCACGGTAGGGGTGATCTCCCAGGCGCCGGGGATCTTCAGTTCGCGAACTTCCAAGCTACTGCCCTCGCTCTTCGTAGCGGGCTTCCGAAGCGTCTTTCAACGGCCGCCACCACGATTCGTTCGCGCGATACCAGTCAATGGTGGCACGCAGACCCTCCTCGAAGTCGGTATGCTTTGGCGCCCAACATAATTCGTCGTACAGCGTCGACGGGTCGATGGCGTAACGCAGATCGTGGCCGACGCGATCGGTGACGTGGTCGAAGTCGTCGGGCTCGCGGCCCATCATCTGCAGCAGCGTGCGCAGCACGGTCAGGTTGTCACGCTCGCCTTCGGAGCTGATCAGGTAGGTGCGCCCGATCTCGCCGGAGTCCAGGATGCGGCGGACCGCGCTGTTGTGGTCGTCGACGTGGATCCAGTCGCGGACGTTGGCCCCGGTGCCGTACAGCTTGGGCCGCCGGCCGGTGAGAACGTTGGTGATCTGGCGCGGGATGAACTTCTCTACGTGCTGATACGGCCCGTAGTTGTTGGAGCAGTTGGAGATCGTCGCGCGCACCCCGTAGGAGCGCACCCACGCCCGCACCAGCATGTCGGCGGCGGCTTTGGTCGCCGAATACGGGCTGGATGGGTTGTAGGGCGTCGCCTCGGTGAATCGCTGGGGGTCGTCGAGCTCCAGGTCGCCGTAGACCTCGTCGGTCGAGATGTGGTGCAGCCGCACGCCGTAACGCCGCACGGCCTCGAGAATGGTGAAGGTGCCGACGACATTGGTGTGCAGGAACGGCTCGGGGCCCTCCAGCGCGTTGTCGACGTGGCTCTCCGCGGCGAAGTGCACCACCGCGTCGGATTCGGCGACCAACCGCGTCACCAGCTCGGCGTCGGTGATGTCGCCGACCACCAGGTCGATGGAGTCCTCGACGTCGGCCAGCGACTCACGCCGACCCGCGTAGGTCAGGGCGTCGAGCACCGTGACGGAATCCTCGGGGTGTTCGCGGACCGTGCTGTGCACGAAGTTGGCGCCGATGAATCCAGCGCCGCCGGTGACCAGTAACCGCATGCCCAAACCCTAACCGAGCCGATCGGTCAGTTTGCGCCGGTTAGCCCCAGAGCTCCGGCCAATTCGCTCAGCGCAGGTAGCAGCGTTTCCTCGTCATGGGCGCCGAGCACCTGGATTGCCACGTGGTCGGCGCCGGCCTGCAGGTGTTCGCCCAGCCGCCCCGCGATGTCGTCGGGCGTGCCGTAGGCGACCACCGCGTCGATCAGCCTGTCGCTGCCGGGTTTGCGCACGTCGGCCTCGGTGAACCCCAGCCGCAGCCAGTTGTTCACGTAGTTGCTCAGGCCCAGGTAGAACTCGACCGTCTGGCGCCCGATCGCGCGCGCCCGCTCTGCGTCGGTGGTGAGCACCACCTTGTGTTCGGGCGCCAAATACACTGCCCCGCCGAGCAACTCGCGCGCCTTCGCCGTGTGTTCGGGCGTCGTCAGATAGGGATGGGCACCGGCGCCGCGCTGCGCCGCGAGCCGCAGCACCCGCGGGCCCAGCGCGGCGAGCACCCGCCGGCTGGTCGGCACCAGGGCGGCATCGAGTTCGTCGAGGTAGGAGACCAGGGCGTCGTACGGCTTGACGTATTCCTCGGTGTGTTCGGGGTGGCCCACCCCGACGCCCAGCAAAAACCTTCCCGGGTAGGCGCTTTCGATCCGCCGAAAGGACTCCGCGACGGCCCCGGCGGGCGCCGTCCAGATGTTGACGATCCCGGTGGCCAGTTGCAGCGACGTCGTCGCCGCCAGGGCCGGCTCGGCCCAGGATAGCTCGGCGTCCGGTGAGCCACCGATCCAGGCTGCGCCGTACCCCAGCGATTCGATGCCCGCGGCCAAATCCGCGGAGATGGATCGGGTGGGCAGCCACACGCCGAACCGGCCGAGTTCGGGCTTGAGTGAAACTTCCTCGGTCATCTGGGCTCCCCCTACGGTCTCAGGACTGCTTCAACCCCAGTGGCCCCGCCAGTTCGGCCAGCGCCGAGACCAGGTTTTCATCCTTCGTCAGGACCTGCACGGGGACGTGATCGGCGCCGGCGTCGAGGTGCTCGTTCAGCCGCGCCGCGATCTGGTCCACGGTGCCATACGCCACCACCGCGTCCACCAGGCGGTCGCTGCCGGGCCGGGTGACCTCGTCCTCGGTGAAACCCAGCCGCTTCCAGTTGTTTCGGTAGTTGGCGAGGTTGAAATAGATGTCGAGCGCCTTGCGGCCCACCGCCCGCGCCTTTTCGGCGTCGGTGGTCAGCACCACCTTGTGCTCGGGCGCCAGGAAGGCCGACGGACCGATGAGCTCGCGGGCCCGCGCGGTGTGTTCGGGGGTGGTCAGGTAGGGGTGCGCGCCGGCCGAGCGCTCCGCGGACAGCTTGAGCACGCGCGGGCCCAGCGCCGCCACCACCCGGCGGTGGGCGGGCACGCCGTAGTCGTCGAGTTGCTTGAGGTAGTCGGAGAGCGCGTCGTAGGGCTTGCGGTACTCGGTGTGCGCCTCGGGATGGCCGACGCCGATGCCCAGCAGGAACCGGCCGGGGTAGGCCGCCTCGATGCGGTGGAAGGATTCGGCCACGGGCCCCGCGGCAGCGGTCCAGATGTTGACGATGCCGGTGCCCACCTGCAACGTCGTGGTCGCTTCCAGGAGGGGTTCGACCCAGGCCAGCTCGGCAGGGGGTGAACCGCCGACCCACACGGCGCCGTAGCCCAGCGCCTCGATGTCCCTGGCCTGCTCGGGGGTGACGCCGCGTCCGAACGATCCGAACCGGCCGAGATTGGGTTTGCTCGCTGCATCGGTCATGGTTGTTCCCAACCTGCGCCCCGCGAAAGCTATTCCGAAACGGCCAGATCCTCGTCGGCATCGTCGAGATCGGTGGCCGCGACGTCGGCGACGGGCGCCGTGAGCGGGAGCAGCACGATGAACCGGGTGTCGCCGGGCACCGACTCCACCCGCAGGTCGCCGCGATGCTTCTTCACCACGATGTTGAACGCCAGGTCCAGGCCCAGCCCGGTGCCTTCGCCGAACGGTTTGGTGGTGAAGAACGGCTCGAAGATGTGCTCGCGGATGTCCTCGGGTATGCCCGGGCCGGTGTCGCAGATTTCGATGCGGGCCAGGTTGTCGCCCTCCCGGCAGGTGCGGATGGTCAGGGTGCCACCGGTGTCACGCATGGCGGCGATCGCGTTGTCGATGATGTTGGTCCACACCTGATTGAGATCGCCTGGATAGCAAGGGATTTCGGGAAGGGTTTGATCGAAGTCCTTGACGACGGTGATCGCCTTCGCGTGCTTGGCGCCGTCCTTGGTCAACCGGTCGGCGAACATCACCAGGGTGCTGCGCAGCAGATCGTGCACGTTGGTCACCTGGAACGGGGCGCGATCCATCTGCGAATATTGCTTGGCGTCGGCGACCAGCGCCGAAATCCGTTTGCTGGCTTCCAGAATCTGATTCATCAGCAGCTCGCTCTCGATGGTGTAGTTGATCCATCGGATCGCCTGCTCCAGCGATGTCGATGCGAGCTCCTCGGTGACCGCGGAGATCCGCTCCAGCCAATCGGTGTCGACGCCGCCCTCGACGAAGGTCGGCGCGATGTCCCACCCGCCGTCGATGCCGTGCGCTTCCAGCCAGTCGCCGACGGCGTCCTCGCGGTCGGAGGTCTCGAGCGCGCTCAAGTGCTGCCCCGATCCTGGAGCAGCGGACTTGGCGACCTGCTCGGCGACCCTCTCCTGCAGCCGCACCAAGGCGCTGAGCGCCTCGGGGGTGATAGTGCCGTCGGCCAGCATCGCCAGCTTGTGGCGCATGTTGGCCACCCGTTCGCGCAGATCCGCCGCCGACCGCGAGATCGCCGCCGCGGGGTTGTTCAGCTGATGCGTCAGGCCGGCCGACAACCGGCCCAGCGCCAGCAACTTCTCCCGGTTGTCGATGATCCGGCGGGTCCGGTCGGTGCCGACGGCGATGCCGTCGAGCAGGTGCACCGCCATCGGGAACTGGTCCCTCATGAACTGGGCGAACACCGGCGCGTCCATCACGAAGAAGCGCGACGGCTTGGTTACGTGCACCGACGCGTCGTAGCTCTTCTGCTTGCCGCCGGTGAACGCCCGCCACGCCCCGCAATACACGCCGCGCTGCGAGGTGCGGTTGGTCTCGATGTCCTGCCCGCCGGAGAGCTTGCTCATGGTCAGCTCCCCGTCGATCAGGACGTAGAAGCAGGTCGCGGGCTCGCCCTCGACGCAGATCGGGCCGGGTTCGTAGTGCTGAATGTGGCCGTTGGCGCACAACACCGCGAGCTGCTCGTCGGTCAGCGCCTCGAACAGGAACAGGCTGCGCAGCTCGTCGGGCTGACAGGGCATGGGCCGCGATTCGCTGGCGGTCATGATTCGGCCAGGTAGCGGTGGACCAGCATGACGGCCATCGACCCTTCACCGACGGCGGCGGCGACCCGTTTGGCGGAGGTCGAGCGGACGTCGCCGGTGGCGAATACGCCGGGCACGCTGGTTTCCAGGTGATGCGGCGGTCGTTCCAGCGTCCAGCCGCACACGTTGCGCAGGTCCGGTCCGGTCAGGATGAAGCCGTGGTCGTCGCGGGCCAGCACCCCGTCGAGCCAGTCGGTGCGCGGGGCGGCGCCGATGAAGATGAACATCCGCCCGCAGGTCACGTCCTCGATCTTCCCGGTGCGGTTGTTGACCAACCTCAGCTGCTCGAGGTGGCCGTCGCCGGTGGCGCGCTGCACCTCGGTGCAGGTCAGCACGTTGATCTTGGGGTTCGCCTCGATCTGCTGGATGAGGTAGTAGGACATCGACGCCGCCAGCGACGGGGCGCGCACCACGATGTTGACGGACTTGGCCGTCCGCGACAGGTACATCGCGGCCTGGCCGGCCGAATTCGCCCCGCCGATCACGTAGACCTCTTCGTCTTCGCACTCCGGGGCGACCGAGATGGCCGCGCCGTAGTAGACGCCGCAGCCGGTCAGCTCGGTGCAGCCCTCGGCCTGCAGCTGGCGGTAGGACACTCCGGTGGCCAGGATGACCGCGTGCGCGTCGATCGACCCGCCGTCGGCGAACCGCACGGTGCGCTTGGATCCGTTCACCTCGAGGGCGACGGCCTTGCGGGCGGTGATCAGCTCGGCGCCGAATTTCTCCGCCTGCCGCCGCGCCCGGTCGGCCAGCTGCCCGCCCGAGACCCCGTCGGGGAAGCCCAAATAGTTCTCGATGCGCGAGCTCTGCCCGGCCTGGCCGCCGGTGGCGATGTGCTCGATGAGCACCGTGCGCAGCCCCTCGGAGGCGCCGTACACGGCGGCGGCCAGGCCGGCGGGCCCACCGCCGACCACGATCAGGTCGTAGAACTCCTGCGACGGCGTGGTGGTCAGGCCCAGCGTCTCGGCCAGCTGCGCATCGGTGGGCTCGACCAGGGTGTCGCCGCGCTGGGTGATGACCACCGGCAGTCGCCTGCCGTCCTCGCCCGCCGCGCTGAGCAGCCGCTCGCCGGCGGGCTCGTCGGCCATGAACCAGGTGTAGTAAAGGCCGTTGCGGGCCAGAAAGTCGCGGACCTGCCACGACCGCGCCGACCAGCGGTGGCCGATCACCTTGGTGTGCGGGATCGGGTGCTCGGGCGCGGCGCGCCAGGCGTCCAGCAGCCCGTCGATGACCGGGTAGAACTTCTCTTCCGGGGGATCCCACGGCTTGAGCAGGTAGTGGTCCAGGTCGACGACGTTGATCGCGTCGATGGCGGCGTGGGTGTCGGCGTAGGCGGTGAGCAGCACCCGGCGGGCCGCGGGATACAGGTCCATCGCCTGCTCGAGGAACTCGATGCCGCTCATCTGCGGCATCCGGTAGTCGGCGATGAGCAGCGCGACGGTCTCGCCGCGCAGTTTGAGCTCCTTGAGCGTGCCCAGGGCGTCTGGCCCGGATTCCGCGCGCACGATCCGGTGCTCCTCGCCGTAGTGGCGGCGCAGGTCGCGGGCGACCGCCCGGGACACCGAGGGATCGTCGTCGACGGTCAGCATGACGGGCTTGCGCGGTAGGGCTGCGGCCTCTGGCGGGCCCGAGGGGGCCGAGGGGTTAGTCATCGGCGTTAAGTATGCGCTCGTCAGCGGCCGTGCGGGAGGTCCGCCCGGGAGGTCGAGAGTCGGGCCGCGTTCCGCCGACAGCGATTTTGGTGGAGGGCAATGACCAGGTATCGTGGAACAACGGTGCGGCATCCGCGCCGGCTTTTTGTGTGCCAAGTCCCTAGGAATTTCCTGTCACCGGCTCACGTTCCAAGTCGGTGCACTGTCGCGTCGACTAGGCGCAGACGAGAACGAAACTATATGACGAGGATTCTTAACTAGTTATGGCCAAGAAGGACGGCGCCATCGAGGTGGAAGGCCGGGTGGTCGAGCCGCTGCCCAATGCTATGTTCCGCATTGAGCTGGAGAACGGTCACAAGGTGCTTGCCCACATCAGCGGCAAGATGCGGCAGCACTACATCCGCATCCTGCCGGAGGACCGGGTGGTGGTGGAGCTGTCTCCCTACGACCTGTCCCGCGGCCGCATCGTGTACCGGTACAAGTGACCGCGCCTGAGCTCCAACAACCTACGAATAGACAGAACAGGATCGAACAGCCGTGAAGGTGAACCCGAGCGTCAAGCCAATCTGTGACAAGTGCAGGGTGATCCGTCGGCATGGGCGGGTCATGGTGATCTGCTCCGATCCGCGCCACAAGCAGCGCCAGGGCTGATCGGCCCCAGCACCGACACAACTGAATGCAGACCTCCCAGCACCACTGAGCTGCCTGGCGCGTCAAGCGCCAAAAAAGACGAACAGCGTCGCTCATCCACGCCCGGTCGGAGGCCGGGCCCTGAGCCCAAATTGTTTTTTGGGCAGGGAACGGGCTGGGAACAGACCTCCGCCTAGAAAAAAGAGGAAACGCCACCCATGGCTCGACTAGTAGGCGTCGACCTTCCGCGCGACAAGCGGATGGAGATCGCCCTGACCTACATTTTCGGCGTCGGCCGCACCCGGTCGAACGAGATCCTGGAAGCCACCGGGATCGACCGGAACCTGCGCACCCGGGACCTGACCGACGACCAGCTGACCCACTTGCGCGACTACATCGAAGCGAACCTGAAGGTGGAGGGTGACCTGCGCCGCGAGGTTCAGGCCGACATCCGGCGCAAGATCGAAATCGGCTGCTACCAGGGCCTGCGGCACCGCCGCGGCCTGCCGGTGCGCGGCCAGCGGACCAAGACCAACGCGCGCACCCGCAAGGGCCCCAAGCGCACCATCGCCGGCAAGAAGAAGGCCAGGTAACCCCCCATGCCACCAGCCAAGAAGGCAGCCTCCGCCCCCAAGAAGGGGCAGAAGACCCGTCGCCGGGAAAAGAAGAACGTCCCGCACGGCGCCGCCCACATCAAGAGCACGTTCAACAACACGATCGTGACCATCACCGACCCGCAGGGCAACGTCATCGCCTGGGCGTCGTCGGGTCACGTCGGGTTCAAGGGGTCGCGGAAGTCGACGCCGTTCGCCGCGCAGCTGGCCGCCGAGAACGCGGCCCGCAAGGCGCAGGAGCACGGCGTGAAGAAGGTCGACGTGTTCGTGAAGGGCCCGGGCTCGGGCCGGGAGACGGCGATCCGGTCGCTGCAGGCCGCCGGTCTGGAGGTCGGCGCGATCTCCGACGTCACCCCCCAGCCGCACAACGGCGTTCGCCCCCCGAAGCGACGCAGGGTCTAGGAGGAAAAGAACCCAATGGCTCGTTACACCGGACCCGTCACCCGCAAGTCGCGCCGGCTGCGCACCGACCTCGTCGGCGGCGACCAGGCGTTCGAGAAGCGCCCCTACCCGCCCGGCCAGCACGGCCGCGCGCGGATCAAGGAAAGCGAATACCTGCTGCAGCTGCAGGAGAAGCAGAAGGCCCGCTTCACCTACGGCGTGATGGAAAAGCAGTTCCGTCGCTACTACGAAGAGGCTGTGCGCCAGCCCGGCAAGACCGGTGAAGAGCTGCTGCGCATCCTGGAGAGCCGGTTGGACAATGTCGTGTATCGCGCCGGTTTGGCACGCACCCGCCGGATGGCGCGTCAGCTGGTCAGCCACGGACACTTCAGCGTCAACGGCGTGCACGTCAACGTGCCCAGCTACCGGGTGTCGCAGTACGACATCATCGACGTGCGGGACGGCTCGCTGAACACCGTGCCTTTCCAGATCGCGCGGGAGGCCGCGGGCGACCGCCCGATCCCGAGCTGGCTGCAGGTGGTGGGGGAGCGTCAGCGCATCCTCGTGCACCAGCTGCCCGAGCGGGCGCAGATCGACGTGCCGCTCGCCGAGCAGCTCATCGTCGAGTTCTACTCGAAGTAAGAGACTTTCGAGCCGGCCGGCTCGAAAACTTGCGGGGATCGCAAGCGCGGCGAAGCCGGGCGCAGCGGGTCACCGCGAGACAACACCGCGGCATCAAATAGCGGGTGCCGAGAAGGAGAAGAAGAAACACCATGCTGATCTCTCAGCGACCCACCCTGTCGGAGGAAGTCCTCACCGACAGCCGCTCCCAGTTCGTCATTGAGCCGCTGGAGCCGGGATTCGGTTACACCCTGGGCAACTCGTTGCGCCGCACGCTGCTGTCCTCGATTCCGGGTGCGGCCGTCACCAGCATCCGCATCGACGGCGTGCTGCACGAATTCACCACCGTGCCGGGCGTCAAGGAAGACGTCACCGCGATCATCTTGAACCTCAAGAGCCTGGTGGTGTCGTCCGAGGAGGACGAGCCGGTCACCATGTACCTGCGCAAGCAGGGCCCGGGTGAGGTCACCGCGGGCGACATCGTGCCGCCCGCCGGGGTCACCGTGCACAACCCCGACCTGCACATCGCGACGCTGAACGACAAGGGCAAGCTCGAGGTCGAGCTCGTCGTCGAGCGCGGCCGTGGCTACGTGCCCGCCGTGCAGAACCGCGCCTCCGGTGCCGAAATCGGCCGCATCCCGGTCGATTCCATCTACTCGCCGGTGCTCAAAGTCACCTACAAGGTGGACGCCACCCGCGTCGAGCAGCGCACCGACTTCGACAAGCTGATCCTGGACGTCGAGACCAAGAGCTCGATCAACCCCCGCGACGCGCTGGCGTCGGCGGGCAAGACCCTGGTCGAATTGTTCGGTCTGGCACGCGAACTCAATGTCGAGGCCGAGGGCATCGAGATCGGGCCGTCGCCGGCCGAGGCCGACCACATCGCGTCGTTCGCGCTGCCGATCGACGACCTGGACCTGACGGTGCGCTCCTACAACTGCCTCAAGCGCGAGGGTGTGCACACCGTCGGGGAGCTGGTCAGCCGCACCGAGTCCGACCTGCTCGACATCCGCAACTTCGGTCAGAAGTCCATCGACGAGGTCAAGGTCAAGCTGCACCAGCTGGGCCTGTCGCTCAAGGACAGCCCGCCGAGCTTCGACCCCTCGCAGGTCGCGGGCTACGACGTCGCCACCGGCACCTGGTCTTCCGAGGCGTCCTACGACGACCAGGACTACGCCGAAACCGAACAGCTGTAAAGGCCTCGGTGACGATGCGGCCAGGACCGGCCGCTGAGGAACCGGACACCGACAAGCACGTCCGTCCCGGCCCTACCTGATACGGGGGCCGGCCACTTCAAGGAGATAGTCGCAATGCCCAAGCCCACCAAGGGACCTCGCCTCGGCGGGTCGTCTTCGCACCAGAAGGCGCTTCTCGCCAACCTGGCCACCTCCCTGTTCGAGCACGGCCGGATCAAGACGACCGAACCCAAGGCGCGGGCGTTGCGGCCGTACGCGGAGAAGCTGATCACGCACGCGAAAAAGGGTGCGCTGCACAACCGTCGCGAGGTGCTGAAGAAGATCCGCGACAAGGACGTGGTGCACGCCCTGTTCGCGGAGATCGGCCCGTTCTACGCCGACCGCAACGGCGGCTACACCCGCATCATCAAGGTCGAGCCGCGCAAGGGCGACAACGCCCCCATGGCCGTGATCGAGCTGGTGCGGGAGAAGACGGTCACCTCCGAGGCCGATCGGGCGCGACGGGTGAAGGCTGCCAAGAAGGCCGACGCCCCGGTCGCGGCTGCGGCGGCACCTCAGGCTGCGGTCCAGCCCTCCGAAGCCGTCGGCCCGACGGCCGAGGAGGCCACGGCCGAGGAGACCACGGAGGCGCCCGAGGTTTCGGAGGCCACGGAGGCGGAGGCCGCCGCCGAGGAAAAGCACGACGAGGCCATCGAGGCGCGGGCCGAGGCCGAGAAGGCCGAAGAGGCTGACGAGGCTGACGAGAGTTAGCAACTCGGATTCTCAGGTCCGTCTGCGGCTCGATATCGCCTACGACGGAACAGGTTTCGCGGGCTGGGCCACTCAGGCCGGCCAGCGGACCGTGGCCGGGATTCTCGACGAGGCGCTGACGACGGTGTTTCGCACGCCGGTGCGCCTGCGCGCGGCGGGCCGCACCGACGCCGGCGTGCATGCCACCGGGCAGGTGGCTCACGTCGACGTGCCGGCCGACGCGCTGCCCAATGCCTACCCGCGCGCACCGCACGTCGGTGAGCCCGAGTTCCTGCCGCTGCTGCGCCGGCTGAGCCGATTCCTGCCCACCGACGTCCGCGTCGTCGACATCACCCGCGCGCCAGCGGGTTTCGACGCACGGTTCTCGGCGCTGCGTCGCCACTACGTGTACCGGCTCTCGACGGCGCCCTGGGGGGTGCAGCCGCTGCAGGCCCGCTACGTCACCGCGTGGCCGCGCCCCCTGGACGTCGAGGCCATGGCGACGGCGTCGCGAGACCTGTTGGGACTGCATGACTTTGCCGCGTTCTGCCGTCATCGCGAAAACGCCACCACCATCCGCGATCTGCAGCGCCTGGACTGGACCCGCGACGGTGACCTGATCACCGCGCAGGTCAGCGCCGACGCGTTCTGCTGGTCGATGGTGCGCTCGCTGGTCGGGGCGCTGCTGGCCGTCGGCGAACACCGCCGCCCGGTGTCCTACTGCCGCGGACTGCTCGGTGCCACCGAGCGATCCAGCGACTTCGCCGCAGCGCCCGCACACGGGCTGTCGCTGGTCGCCGTGGACTACCCGCCCGACGACCAGCTGGCCGCGCGCAACCTGATCACCCGCGACATCCGGTCCCGTTAGACCCGGGCCGCCACGAAAGTCGCTGCCTTGTTGGTCAATCCGGGCACGTAGCCCAGGTGCGAGCTCCACTGCAGGCCCGACGAGCAGATCGGGTCGCCCGGGTTGCACAGGTCGATGGTCTTGCCCTCGAAGTTGGGGGACAGGGCGCTCATCAGTTGACCGGCCCGGCCGGACGGGTTGCCGAACAGCGCGACCGCGGCGACGTGATCGGCGGCCGCGGGCGGCAGCGGCTGGCGGTAGCCGAGGCCGGACACCGGTGCGGCCGTGACGATGTCGACGACGGCGGCACCCTGCGAGTACCCGCCCAGCACCAGTTTGGTGCCGGGGCAGTTGGCGGCCATCTGCTGGATGTGGGTGCTGGCGTCGTTGGCGCCGTTGGCGGCGGCCAGGAAGTCTTTGCTTGCCGGGTAGTTCACCCCGTATGCGCCAACGCTTTTGCGGGTCTGCTCGCGCAACGAGCTGACGAAGGCACCGCCCACCTTGCCGACACCGGGCGGCTCGTCGGTGCCGCGGGCAAACACCACTTCAACGCCGGGGCACGATGCCGACGCATGCGGAACCAATTGGGGGGCAATCAATAACGCGCCCGTCGCGCCAATTCCGATGCCCAGCCCTAACGGGATAAGCCTCACACAGCGATGTTAAGGGGGCGTTGATAACCCGACGGTAACGATTTAGACGAGAGGTGCTTGCGGTGCGGCCGTGGTCGGGACGACCGGGCCGGTAGCGGGCCCCGGACTCCCGTCGTGAATCGACGGGCCCGAACCGGGGGTCTGCCCGTTGACCGGCGACTGCTGGCCGTAGCCGGGGGTCTGCGGACCCAGCGGGGGACCGAACGCGGGCGACTGCTGGCCGAGGCCGGCGGCCGCCAGCTTCTGCGCGACGAACGCCGCCGCCTGGGTGGTGTAGACGGGCACGTAGCCCTCGGTGTGCCCGCTCCACTCGTTGCCCTCGCCCGCGTGACAGATCGGGTCGTTGGGGTTGCAATAGTCGGCGGCCTTGGTGCCCAGCATCGCGCTCTTGGTGGGTAGCGACCCTCCGGCGCGGTCGGCCACGTCACCGAAGGTCACGACGGCGGCGATGTTGTTGGCGTACTGCGCGGGCAGGGTGTTGCCCCAGCTGATGCCGCCGATCGGGACGCCGGCCACGATGTCCATCACCGAGGCGCCCTGCGAGTAGCCGCCCAGCACGATCTTGGTGTTCGGGCAGGTTTCCACGCTCTTCTTGACCCGGTCGATGGTGTCGTTGGCACCGTCGCCGCCGTGCAGCTGCAGCTTGCTGGCGGCGTAGTTCACCCCGTACGGCAGGATGTTCAGGCCGCCCGTCTGCTGGCGCAGCGAGTCCACCAGGGCGTCGCCGACCCGGCCCAGGCCGGGGGGCTCGTTGGTACCCCGGGCGAAGATGACCTCGACGTCCGGGCAGTCGAAGGCGGAGGCCTTGGGAGCCGCGGCGGGGGTTGCGAGCAGGCCGGCGGCGATAACCAGGGCAGACGCACCCAGACCGAGCAAGCGGCCCGCTGACCGCGCGGTGCCCGCCCGAGGGGTACGTGTGCGGTGATTTTTCACCGGGCGATTTTACCCAATTTCTGGTCAACCGAAACGCCCACGACCTGTGGATAACCGCTCCGACGGTGCGAAACGGCGCCGTACCGTGGGCGTCGACGGATTGATCGGATGAGGAGATCTAGTGCCGCCTCGGCCGGCCACATGGCTACACGTCAGCGCCCACCGATATTTGCTGCGGCGCCTCGAAGGCGCGTTGTTGGGCGAGGGGGTGGCGGCGGCCTGGCCCGGGTCGCGTGGGCGCCGGGCGTCGCTGCTGTGCGGTTGTGTAGTCACCGCTGTCGCCGTGGCCGGCTGCGCGCTGCTGGCGGTCCTGCGACCACACGTGGCGCTCGACCGCGCGCCGATCGTGATGAGCCGTGAATCCGGTGCCCTCTTCGTCCGGGTGGGCGACGTCTGGCATCCGGTGCTCAACCTGGCTTCGGCCCGGCTCATCGCGGCGACGGCCGCCGACCCCCAGCCGGTCACCGATTCCGATTTGAGCGCCACCAAACGCGGTCCGCTGCTGGGCATTCCGGGCGCACCGGAGTCTCTCGGCAGGCCGCTGTCCCCGGACGAGATGGATTGGGCGATATGCGCTAGCACCGGCGCCGGCACCGCCACGGCCGTCATCATCGGCCCACAGTCCCAGGCGCCACCGGCGCACCGGGTGCCCGGCGGGGAAGCGATCCTGGTAGCGACCGCCGCGGGTTCGCCGGCCTATTTGCTCTACGACGGCCACCGCGCGCTGGTGAATCTCGACGACGCTGCTGTCGTGCGCGCGCTGCGCCTCGAGCGCCGGGCGCCGGTGACCGTCTCACCAGCGTTGCTGAACGCCGTGCCGGAGGCGCCGCCGATCGCGCCGCCGCGGATCCGCGGCAGCGGCGTCAAGGTGCCGGATCTGCCTGGGCTTCCGGTCGGCAGTGTGCTTCGCATCACACGCGCCGACGGCGACGAGTATTACGCGGTGCTGGCCGCCGGGGTGCAACGCATCGGCCAGGTGGCCGCCGACCTGCTGCGCTTGTCCAACCCGCAGGGCACGACCAACGCCGTCACCGTCGCCCCCGACGCCATCCGGTCCGCTCCCGTCGTCACCGAGTTGCCGGTCGGCCTCTTTCCCGACCGGCCGCCGACGCTCTCAGATCCCGCCGGCACGTTGTGCGCGAGCTGGGAGGGTCAGCGAACCGGCGTCGCCTTCCTGGCGCGGGCCGGGCTGCCCATCCCGGCCGGCCGGACGCCAGTGGCCTTGGCGCAAGCCGACGGCGACGGCCCCGCGCTGGACGCCGCGTATGTTCCGGCCGGGCGAAGCGCCTACGTGCGGGCGGGCGACAGCACCGGCACCCGCTACCTGATCACCGACACCGGCGTCCGGTTCGCCGTTCACGACGACGACGCCGCGCACGACCTCGGTCTCACCGACGCGGCCCCGGCGCCGTGGCCGCTGCTCACGCTGTTGCCGGCCGGCCCGGAGCTGAGCCGGCGGAACGCCTTAATCGCCCGCGATGCGGTCGCGGGCTCGTCGTAGGCGGTCTCGAGCGGCCCCGGCGGCCATCGCGATCGTC
>NZ_QMEU01000053.1 GCF_003284975.1 Mycobacterium colombiense | reverse complement strand
CTTCGGCCCTGGTTTCGGCCCGGGCTTCGGTCCGGGCTTCGGCTTCGGCCCCGGTGGCCGGCGCGGCGGATGGCGCCGTGGCGGCCCGGGTCGCGGCAAGCGCGGTGACGTGCGAGCCGCCATCCTCACGCTGCTGGCCGAGCGGCCGATGCACGGCTACGAGATGATTCAGCTGATCGCCGAGCGCAGCAACGGACTGTGGAAGCCGAGCCCCGGTTCGGTGTACCCGACGCTGCAACTGCTCGACGACGAAGGCCTGATCAGCGCGAGCGAAAGCGAAGGCAGCAAGAAGCTTTTCGAGCTGACCGAGCAGGGTCGCGCGGCGGCCGAGAAGATCGAGACCCCGCCGTGGGACGAGATCACCGAAGGCGCCGACCCGGGACACATGAATCTGCGGGCGGCGGTAGGCCAGTTGTTCGGCGCGGTCGGGCAGTCCGCCCACGCCGCATCCGCCGAACAGCAGCAGCGCATCGTCGAAATCCTCAACAATGCGCGGCGTGAGATCTACGGCATCCTCGGCGAAGACTGAGTGCCGCTGAGCGGGCCCTGGATCGGGTCACGTCACGTGACGTCAACCCAATCCAGGGTCCGCTGCACCGCTTTGCCCCAGCCCGCATAACCGGCGGCGCGCTGCTCGTCGTTCCACGCCGGCTCCCACCGCCTGCCCTCTTGCCAGTTGGCCCGCAGGTCGGCCGGGTCGGCCCAGAACCCCACCGCCAAACCGGCCGCGTAGGCCGCGCCCAGCGCGGTCGTCTCGGCGACGACCGGCCGTACCACGTCCACCCCCAGCACGTCGGCCTGGATCTGCATGCACAGGTCGTTGCCGGTGATGCCCCCGTCGACCTTCAAAACCTCAAGGCGCACACCGGAATCCGCCGCCATGGCGTCCACCACGTCGCGGCTCTGGTAGCAGATCGCCTCCAGGGTGGCGCGCGCCAGATGCGCGTTGGTGTTGAACCGCGACAGCCCGACGATCGCGCCGCGCGCGTCGGATCGCCAGTACGGCGCGAACAATCCGGAAAACGCGGGCACGAAATATACCCCGCCGTTGTCATCGACCTGACGTGCCAGCGATTCGCTTTGGGCGGCACCGCTGATGATGCCCAGCTGGTCGCGCAGCCATTGCACGGCCGCCCCGGTGACCGCGATCGAACCCTCGAGCGCGTACACCGGTTTGGCGTCCCCGAACTGATAGCAGACGGTGGTCAGCAGGCCGTTGTCGGACCGCACGATCGTCTCGCCGGTGTTGAGCAGCAGGAAATTCCCGGTGCCGTAGGTGTTTTTGGCTTCCCCTTCCGACAGGCACACCTGGCCCACCATCGCCGCGTGCTGATCGCCGAGCATCCCGGCGATCCGCACCTCACCGCCGGCCGGCCCGGTCTCGGTCGTCACGCCGTAGGGCTGCGGGGACGACGACGGCCCGATCTTCGGCAACATCGCACGGGGCACCGAGAAGAACGACAGCAACTCGTCGTCCCAGTCCAGCGTCTCCAGGTTCATCAGCATGGTCCGGCTGGCGTTGGTCACGTCGGTGGCGTGCACGCCGCCGCGCGGACCCCCGGTGAGGTTCCACAACACCCAGGTGTCGGCGGTGCCGAACAGCGCGTCGCCGCTTTCGGCGGCCTCACGCACCCCGTCGACGTTGTCCAGGATCCATTGCAGCTTGCCGCCGGAGAAATAGGTGGCCGGGGGCAGGCCCGCCTTACGGCGAATCACGTCGCCGCGACCGTCGCGTTCGGCCGCCGAGGCAATGCGGTCGGTGCGGGTGTCCTGCCAGACGATCGCGTTGTAATAGGGGCGTCCGGTCTTGCGGTTCCACACCAGCGTCGTCTCGCGCTGATTCGTGATACCCAGCGCCGCAATGTCTTTGGTACTGAGGTTGGCCCGGTTCAACACCGACGTCAGCACCGAGGAGGTGCGTTCCCAGATCTCCACCGGATCGTGCTCCACCCAGCCGGCGCGGGGCAGGATCTGCTCGTGCTCGAGTTGATGGCGAGCCACCTCGGCACCGTCGTGATCGAAGATCATGCAGCGAGTGCTGGTGGTGCCCTGGTCGATGGCGGCGACGAACTCGGCCAACTGCTCTCCTTCACCCCGGGAACACTGTTGCGTCGAAGACCATCATGGTCTACCCGCCGGACGAACGAGACCGGAACCGCGACTCGTGGGAGCTTGCGTTACGGGCGGTAACCCTGTTGCATCTGCGGTGTGGGCGAAGAGGTCAGGCGCACCACGTACGACAGCGCACAACGGCGGGAATACCGGCGCAAGGTACAGCTGTGCGTGGATGTCTTCGAGACGATGCTCGCCCGGTCATGCTTCGAGTCCGAGCAGCCACTCACGGGCATGGAGATCGAGTGCAACCTCGTCGACGCCGACTACCAGCCGGCGATGTCCAATCGTCACGTGCTGGACGCCATCGGCGACCCGGCCTATCAGACCGAATTAGGCGCCTACAACATCGAATTCAACGTCCCGCCACACGCGCTGCCCGGGCACTCCGGGCTCGATCTCGAGGCCGAGGTGCGGGCCAGCCTAAACGACGCGCAGGCCAAGGCGGCCGCGGCGGGCGGCGCCCACATCGTCATGATCGGCATCCTGCCCACGCTGATGCCCGAACACCTCGACCACGACTGGATGAGCGAATCCACCCGCTACGCGGCGCTGAACGACTCGATCTTCACCGCGCGCGGCGAAGACATCCCCATCGACATTTCCGGTCCGGAACCGCTGAGCTGGCACACCGCCACGATCGCTCCCGAATCGGCCTGCACCAGCATGCAATTGCATCTGCAGTTGGCGCCGGAGACGTTCGCCGCCAACTGGAATGCGGCGCAGATCGTGGCCGGCCCCCAGCTGGCGCTCGGTGCCAACTCACCCTTCTTCTTCGGGCACCTGCTGTGGGCGGAAACCCGCATCGAGCTGTTCACCCAGTCCACCGACACCAGACCCGAGGAGCTGAAAGCCCAGGGCGTGCGCCCACGAGTGTGGTTCGGCGAACAGTGGATCGACTCGATCCTGGACCTCTACCGAGAGAACATCCGCTACTTCCCGTCCCTGCTGCCCGAGGTCTTTGACGAGGATCCGGTGGCCGAGCTGGCCGCCGGACGCATCCCGCAGCTCGCCGAACTGCGCCTGCACAACGGGACCGTCTACCGGTGGAACCGCCCGGTCTACGACGTAGTCGACGGTCGCCCCCATCTGCGATTGGAGAACCGGGTGTTGCCGGCCGGGCCGACCGTCGTCGACATGCTGGCGAACTCGGCGTTCTTCTATGGGGTGCTGCGCAGCCTGTCCGAGGCCGACGACTCGTTGTGGCAGCACATGGATTTCGGTGTGGCAGAAGCGAATTTCCTGGCATCGGCACGCTACGGCATCGACGCGCGGCTGCACTGGCCCCGAGTGGGTCAGGTGAGCGCACGCGACCTGGTGCTCGACACACTGCTGCCGATCGCCGACGAGGGTCTGCAGCGCTGGGGCGTCGACGCCGAGGTACGCGACCGGTTCCTGGGGGTGATCGAGGGCCGGGCGCGAACGGGGCGCAACGGTGCCAGCTGGCAGGTGTCCACCGTGCGGGCGCTGCAGGACGGCGGCATGAGCAGGTCCGCGGCGCTGGCCGAGATGCTGCGCCGCTACTGCGACCACATGCACGCCAACGAACCGGTGCACACCTGGGAGTAGCTTGAAACCCATGTCATCTGATCAAGTGATGGACTGGGACAGCGCCTATCGCGAGCAGGCCCACTTCGAGGGTCCACCGCCGTGGAACATCGGCGAGCCGCAACCGGAACTGGCGGCGCTGATCGCGGCCGGCAAATTCCGCAGCGACGTGCTGGATGCCGGCTGCGGGGTCGCCGAGCTGTCGCTGGCGCTGGCCGCCCAGGGGTACACCGTGGTCGGTGTCGACCTCACGTCGACCGCCGTCGCGGCGGCCACCAAGTCCGCCCAAGAGCGCGGCTTGACCACGGCCAGCTTCGTGCAGGCCGACATCACGTCGTTCTCCGGCTACGACGGACGGTTCTCCACGGTGGTGGACAGCACGCTGTTCCACTCGCTGCCGGTGGAGGGCCGCGACGGCTACCTGAGGTCGATACACCGGGCCGCCGCCGCGGGGGCGAACCTGTTCATCCTGGTATTCGCCAAGGGCGCCTTCCCCGCCGAGTTGGAAACCAAGCCCAACGAGGTCGACGAGGACGAACTGCGCGCCGCGGTGAGCAAATACTGGGAGATCGACGAGATTCGCCCCGCTTTCATCCTGTCCAACCCGGTCAACATCCCCGACGCGCCGTTCGAATTTCCGCAGCATGAGCTCGACGAGAAGGGCCGGCGCAAGATGCCGGCCTACTTGCTGACCGCGCACAAAGCCGGTTAGCCGGTTGCGGTCGCCGCGGTGGCGGCGATGAGCGTCTCGGCGAACGTCTCGAGGTCGGCGGCCGTGGTGTCCACGTGCGGCGAGATCCGCAGCACGGGTCGGGTGAGCTCCAGCGGCGCCCGCTGCACGCCGGCGAAGGTGGTCAGGATCCGACGCTCGGCGAGCAGCCAGGCCCGCACCGCTTGCGGGTCGGCGCCGTCGTTCGGCGCCAAAGTGGTGATGGCACTCGGTTCTTCGACCTCTTCGACCACGGTCCACCCGGCGATATCGGACAGTATGCTGCGGCTCAGCCCGCCCAGCTCGGCAAGCCGGGCACGCACCGCCTGCGGCCCGTACGCCAGGTGCTCGCCCAGCGCCAGCGAAAACCCCACCCGCGCGGCCACATTCGCTTCGCCGAATTCCAGTTGTTCGGCCACCGTCGGTGCGCCGTCGTTGCTGGCCCACTGCGGCGCGGCCAGCCTGGGGTGCAGGCTTTCCATCAGCTCGCGCCGCACCGCGAGGATCCCGACACCGCGGGGGCCGGCGATCCACTTGCGCGACGAGGAGTAGGTCGCGTCGGCGCCCACCGCGCAGTCCACCTGGCCCAGCGCCTGCGCCGCGTCGACGACGAGCGGCAGCCCTAATTCCCGGCACAGTTGGGCGACCATCGAAACCGGTTGCACCACACCGCAATGGCTGGCCACCGCAGTCAGATGCACCAGGTCCGGTGGGTCGGTGTCCAGCGCCAACGCCGCGTCGTCAAGCGCGACGCGGCCGTCTTCCAGCGTCGGCAGCAGTTGCCGGTCGAATCCGTGCGCGGCCAGTATCGCCAGGTTGGGCCCGTATTCGCCGGGCAGGCACGCCACCTTTCGTCGCTCGGTCGGCCAGCCGCCCAGCAGCAGATCCAGGGCGTTCAGCGAGCCGGTGGTGAAAACCACGTCGGCGCCAGGCATTCCGGCCAGCGCGGCGAATGCGGCGCGCCCGGCGTCGAGCACCGGCGTGGCGGCCTCCGCCGCGACGTAGCCGCCGACTTCAGATTCGTTGCGGGCATGCTGCGCGGTGGCCTCGATCACCGCCAGGCTCTGCCGTGAACAGGCCGCGTTGTCCAGGTGCAGTCCGGCCATCGGCGGGCGGGCTGACCGCCACCGGTCAGCCAGCACGTTGCTGCCGGTCACTTCACGGCCAACGACAACCCGAAGTCGCCCGCCTCGTCGGTCCACCACCGGGTGCGGCGCAACCCCGCGGCGGCCAATTCGTCAGTCACCTTGTCGCAGTGGAACTTACACGACACCTCGGTGAGCATCTCCTCGCCGGCCTCGAAGTCGACGGTCAGCTCGAGCGCGCCGACCCGCACCTGCTGGCGACGGTCGGACCGCAACCACATCTCGATGCGTTCCTCCGCCGCGTTCCACCGGGCCACGTGCCGGTAGGCGTCGACGTCGAAATCCGCGTCGAGTTCCCGATTGACCACCGCGAGCACATTGCGGTTGAACGCCGCCGTGACGCCGGCGGCATCGTCGTAGGCGCGCACGAGCCGCTCGGTGTCCTTGACCAGGTCGGTGCCCAGCAGCAGGCTGTCGCCGGGCCGCAGCTGCGCGGACAGGGCGGCGAGGAACTCCGCGCGCGGCCCGGGCGTGAGGTTGCCGATCGTCGACCCCAGGAACACGAACAGCCGTCGCCCGCCTTCGGGGATCTTCGTCAGGTGCTCTTCGAAATCGCCGCAGACGGCCTTGATTTCGACCCCGTCGTATTCCTGCGCGATGGCCGCTGCGGCCGTCGACAGGATGCTGGCGTCGACGTCGAACGGGACGAACCTGCGCAGCGAGCCACGCTCGCGCAGGGCGTCCAGCAACAGCCGGGTCTTCTCCGACGTGCCGCTGCCCAGTTCCACCAGCGTGTCGGCCCCGCTCGCCGACGCCACCTCGGCCGCCCGCGCGCGCAGGATCTCCGCCTCCGCGCGGGTCGGGTAGTACTCGGGCAGCCGGGTGATCCGGTCGAACAGCTCGCTGCCCACCGAATCGTAGAACCACTTGGGTGGCAACGACTTTGGCGTCTTCTGCAGGCCGTCGAGCACGTCACGGCGCAACGCGTGGTACGCCGAGTCGGCGGCCAGGTGGTTCGACAGCGACAGCGTCATCAAGATCCTCTCGACCGGTCCAGCGGCGTCATCGTGACGCCGTCGGCAGTGACTTCGACTAGGTGACGGTCCGGAACGTCCTCCCAGTCGGAGTCGTTGTCATAGGGTTCGCTGGCCAGCACCACCCCGTCGGGGCGGCGCAGGATGGACAGGGTGTCGCCCCAGGCCGTCGCCACCATGCGAGAGCCGTTGGCTGCCAGGATGTTCAGCCGGGCGCCCGGGTCGGCTTCCCCGATCTCGACGATGGTCCACCCCAGCGCGTCGAGGCCGCGCTCGAAGATCACCGCGGCCAATATGGCGCTGTCACAGACCGATTCGGCCCGTGACGTCGGGGGCAGCACGCTTCGGTCCACGATTCCGTTGTGCGACAACAACCACTGGCCGTCGGTGAACGGAGCGGTCGCGCTGGCCTCGATCGGCATGCCGACGGTCGCCGAGCGCACGGCGGCCACCACACAGTGGCTGCGCAGCGCGGGCGCGATGGAATCGAACGACACGTCACCCCACAGCGGCGCCTGGCTGCGCCACCGGCGCGGCACGCCGGCCCCCGATGAGGTTTCGCCTGCGGTGTCGAAGAACCCCAGGCCCCAACCGTCGGCGTTGAGCAGGCAGTGCTTTTGGCGGCGCGGCGCATAGGACTGAACCCGCAGCCCGAACGGCGGGTCGAGCACCAGCGAGGAAACGGTGACGTCGGTTCCCAGCCAGCCGAGGTGCCGGCACATCAGGCGGACCCGGCGTCGGGGACGTCCCACGCCAACCGGACGCCGGAGAAGATCTGGCGCCGGTAGGGGTGGTCCCAGTTGCGAAAGCTCGGCCGCATGATGCCCGGTTCGACCGCCCACGAGCCGCCCCGCAGCACCCGGTAGTCGCCGTCGAAGAACGGCTGTGAATAGCGTTCGTAGAGCATCGGGACGAATCCCGGCCAGGGCCGCAGCGGGGAGCTGGTCCACTCCCAGACGTCGCCGAGCAGCTGCTCGGCCCCGTATGCCGAAACGCCGGCGGGATAGGCGCCGACCGGCGCGGGACGCAACGCCGCGCCGCCAAGGTTGGCCAGCGCTTCGTCCGGTGTGCGCTCGCCCCAGGGGTAGCGGCGCCGGGTGTTGGTGGACGGATCCCAGGCGCAGGCCTTCTCCCATTCCATCTCCGTGGGCAGCCGGGCGCCGGCCCAGGCCGCGTAGGCCTCGGCCTCGAAATAGCTGACGTGCTGGACGGGTTCGTCGGCCGGGATGTCTTCGACGTGGCCGAACCGGGTGCGGGTGACACCGTCGGAACTCCAGAACTGCGGCGCGGACAGGCCCGCGCCCTGCCGGTGCCGCCAGCCGCGCTCGGACCACCAGCGTGGCTGGTCGTAGCCGCCGTCGTCGACGAACTGCCGCCATTCGCCGTTGGTGACCGGGACCCGGCCGATCCGGAACGCGGGCAGGTCGACGACGTGGGCCGGCCGCTCGTTGTCCAGCGAGTACGGTTCGCTAGCGGCGTCCACACCGAGGACGAACTCGCCGCCGGGCACCAGCACCGAGGTGCCCGCCAGCCCCGGCCTGCCCGCCGGCAGCGTCGCCGTGCCGCGCAACAGCGGTGCGCCGCTGCGCAGGTTCAACGCCTGCAGCATGGTCTCGTCGTGCTGGTTTTCGTGGCTGACCACCATCGCGTAGACGAAGGCCGCCTCGTCGCCGGCGGGGTCGTCGGGCAGCGCGTCCAGCGCGTCGAGCACCGCGGACCGCACGGTCCGGCAATAGGCCCGCGCTTTGTCCGGCGACAGCAACGGCAGTTCGACCCGGCTGGCGCGGGAATGCACGAAGGCGTCGTACAGCCCCTCGACGGCCGGCGGCAACATCCCCGGCCGGGCCGGATCGCCGCCCCGCAGCAGCCACAGCTCTTCTTGCTGACCGATGTGGGCCAGGTCCCACACCAGCGGGCTCATCAGCGGGTCGTACTGCCGGCAGAGCTCGGCGTCGTCGAACTCGACGAGTCTCAACGTCCGCGTCCGCGTACGCGCCAAGTCGTCGGCGATCGTCTCTCGGCATGACCGTGACGTCACAACTCCCCTTGCGCCAGTCGCCCCACGGTGGGGGCCAGGCCGTGCTCGATCACCTGGTCGGCGAAATCGTCGCCGGGACATCGGCCCTGCTCGACCATGCGGACCAATCGCTGCATCGAGTCGCCGAGTTCCGCGGGCGCTCTCGCCGCGGCGATGGCCACGCAGGCGTTGGCCGCCCGGTACAGCCGCCGATCCCGCAGGCCCACCCGGGCCGCGGTGTCCCAGGCGGTGGCCACCGGTTCGACGGCCTCGGCCGCGACGTCGGCGGCGGCCGGGTCGTCGAGCAGGGTGCACAGGGTGAACGCCACGGCGGGCCACAACGGGTCCGGCACGCTGTCCAGGTAGCGGATCTCCAGCCACTGCCTGGGGCGCACCGGCGGGAACAACGTGGTGAGGTGATATTCCAGGTCGGCCAGGCTGGGACGGCGACCCCCGAGCAGCACCCGGCCGTCGACCCAGTCGGCAAAGGGCACCCAATGCGTGACGGCCTCGGCGTCGGGGTTGTGCACCAGCATCACCGGCGCCTTGAGGGCGTACCGCGCCCAGTCGGTGCCGGGGTCGTCGCCGCTGGCCCCCAGAATGGGCCCGCAGCGGGCCGAATCCATCCGGCCCCACACCCGCTGCCGGCTGGACACCCAGCCGGTGAAGTCGCCGACCAGCATCGGCGAATTGGCGGTGATCGCGATCATGGTGGGCCCCAAGGCATGCGCCAGGCGCACCCGCGCCGCCCAGCCCTCCCGCGGGCCGGCGTCCACGTTGACCTGGATCGAGGCGGTGGACGTCATCATCGCCGCGCCCGCCTCCCCGGAGCGGCTGGTGGCGAAGAACTGTTCCATGGCGCGGTACCGGGCGCCGGGATTGATGCGCTGGGGCGGCCGCAGCGGGTCGGCGCCGAGGAACACCAGGCCCAGCCCGGCCTCAGCAAACGCCGGCTGCAGCACGGCCTGGTCACGGCGCATGGCGTCGATGGCCGGTGCCACGCCGTCGGCCGGCGGCCCGGACAGTTCGACGGCGCCGCCCGGTTCCACGGTGATCCTGCTGCCGCCCGGCATCGCGGGCAGCGCGGCGAGCACGTCGGCGATTTCATCCCAGCCCGGCCGGCGGTACGGGTCGGCCGGGTCGTGGCAGTGGGCTTCCAGTTCCAGACCCACCCGGCCCAGCGGGGCGTCCACCAGACAGCCTTCGGCGATGTATTGCGCGACGGCCGCCGAGTCGGCCGGCTCGGCGGCGCTCAGGTCGGGTGCGGGGTCGGCACCGGCCGCCCGCGACTCCGGTCGCGAAGCCGCGGCGGTGATCGGCGCGAACGTCATATCACGATCCCTTCGGGCCCCCGCAAGCCTGAACATGCACCTGAGGACCGCTTCCCTGCGCAGCTAATCGAACGACAATCGGCACTACTTCGTCTAGTGCTTCATCTATCAGACGCCCCCGACATATTCCCTTCTGCGTACTTTGAGGTGCTCGGGGAAGACGGTTACCCAATCGCTCGATTATTGACCCAGCGCGTTCTGCATCGCCCCAGCTAGCACGTTCACCGCGGGTCCGGCATTGCCGGATTGGCACACCTTCGCCTGCAGCAACACGTTTTCGCGCAGCCTGGTTTGATCGAAGCACCGGCGATCGGTGCCCGCCTCCTGCTTGGTCCAGTTCTCGTCGGCCGGGCCGGCCGGGCCGCCGTCGAACGACCATACCTGCGTGCTGCCGTTATCCAGGTGGATCGCGGTGGTCTGTCCCGAGCAGCCCACGGTTCGATCCACCACGCGTTGAAAGGCCCGGCCCGCCGCGTCACTGGTGGCGAACACCCCGACCGCCTGTTTCACCAGATGCGTCTGGTCGGTGGCCGACGTCTGGGCGACGGCCCCGTTGAACGAGGCGAGATCGGGATCGTTGTACACCTCGGGCAGGCCGATGTCGGCCCAGTTGTTGCACTCGGGAAGGTCGACCCAGTCGCCTTGCCCGGGCTGGGTGAACACCGACTCCCACCCCATGGGTCCGCCGACGATGTTGCCGACCGACCCCTTGCCCAGGACGGCGTAATTCACCACGCCGGGCTCCGACGGGTGCGCGGCGGCGACCGGAACTGCGATGGTGCCCGCCAAGGCCAAGCCGACGACGACCGCGGCCCCGCGCGTCTGGGCAACCTGCGTAACCCGCGTGGTCATGCAGCGATCATGCCAGGCGACCCGACGAGCGGTCAGCCCCCGTTGCCCCGCACGCCTTCCTCGACCTTTTTGCCGAGATCGGGGTCCACATTGCGCCAGTACTCGAACACCCGCGACAACACCGGTTCCTTCACGCCTTGGGAGACGTGACCAATGATGTTGTGCGCCAAGCGTTCCCTGGCCGCATCGTCGAGAACTTCGCGGACCATCGTGCCGGCCTGTCCCCAGTCGTCGTCCTCGGCGTGCAGCGTGTAGGCCGAGCGGACCATGTCGCCGTCGGCATGCCAGCGCACCTCGGCGGCGCGGGCCGGATCGGCGTGCGGACCACCGTAGGAGTTGGGCGCATACACGGGGTCGGACACGTTGTTGATCCGCATGGCGCCGTCTTTGGAATAGCTGTTCACCTCGACTCTGGGGGTGTTGACCGGGATCTGCCGGTAGTTGGTCCCCAGCCGGGCGCGATGCGCGTCCGAGTACGAAAAGCCGCGCGCCTGCAGCATTTTGTCCGGGCTCAGCCCCGTGCCGGGCACGGTGTTGTTCGGCTCGAAGGCCGCTTGCTCGATCTCGGCGTGGTAGTCGGTGACGTTGCGGTTCAGCGTCATCTTGCCGACGTCGATCAACGGGTAGTCGCCGTGCGGCCACACCTTGGTCAGGTCGAACGGGTTGAACCGATAATCCTTGGCTTCCTCGTACGGCATGATCTGCATCTTCAGCGTCCAGCTCGGGTAGTCCCCGCGTTCGATCGACTCGAACAGGTCGCGCTGGTGGTAGTCGCCGTCCTCACCGGCCAGCCGGTCGGCGTCCTCCTGGGTCAGGAACTCGATGCCCTGATCGGTGATGAAGTGGTACTTCACCCAGAAGATCTCGCCGGCAGCGTTGATCCAGCTGTAGGTGTGGCTGCTGTAGCCGTTCATGTTGCGCCAGGTCTTGGGGATCCCCCGGTCGCCCATCAGCCAGGTCACCTGGTGCGCCGATTCCGGGGACAGGCTCCAGAAGTCCCACTGCATGTTGTGGTCGCGCACATTGCTTGCCTGCAAGCGTTTCTGGGACCGGATGAAGTGCTGGAATTTCAACGGGTCGCGCATGAAGAAGACCGGCGTGTTGTTGCCGACGAGGTCGAAGTTGCCTTCGGTGGTGTAGAACTTCAGCGCGAAGCCACGCGGGTCCCGCCAGGTGTCTGGGCTGCCCCGCTCACCGGCGACCGTCGAAAACCGGGCCAGCATGTCGGTTTTGGTGCCGGGTTGGAATACCGCGGCCCTGGTGTACTTGCTGACGTCGTTGGTCACCTCGAAATGACCAAACGCGCCACCGCCCTTGGCGTGTGGCTGGCGCTCCGGGATGCGCTCGCGGTTGAACATCGCCATCTGCTCGATCAGGTAGTGGTCCTGCAGCAGAATCGGGCCGTCTGGGCCGATCGTCAGCGACTGATCGTCGCTCGGCGCAGCGATACCGGCGTCATTGGTCGTGAAACGCTCCGTCATTAAGCTCTCCTCGTCACCGGGCGGAAGGCCGCAGGGCATTAGGCCGCACAAAGCGATGCCGAATGCGCTTGCCCATCAAACGCTTTCAACATGCCGGGTGCGGTCCGCACCTGTTGGCCTGCACTCGAGTATTCCCCTTTTCTTGATCAGGTCAAGAAAACTGCGGGCGGCGCCATCGGTCGCCCACTAAGGGGCAGTACCCATTCGGGGCTCTACTTAAGGCCGTGACCGCAGGCGCCGTCACGGGCGCGGTGCGGGCGCGCCGGGGGGTGGGCTCACGGCGGGAGGTTGGCCGGGGCCGCTGACACCGGGGCCGCCATGCGGTCCGCCGGGTCCGCCCGGGCCGCTCGGGGGCATCGGAACGATCAACCCGGGTCCGCCGGGCCCGTATCCCCACGGTCCGTTGTCGGGTCCGCCCGGGCCACCGGGTCCGCCATACCACGGGCCGTAGCCGCCGCCGGGACCGCCGTACTGCCCTGGCCCGTTGCCCGGCCCCGGACCAGCGGGGCCCCAGGGTCCATTGCCCGGGCCGGGGCCGCCGGGGTGGAACATGCCGTGGTGATGGTGGCAGGGGTGCTGGTGCTTCCAGATGAAGGCACCGACGAAGAACACCGACGAGAGGATGAACACGATGCCGGCCACGATCACCACCCAGGCCGCTGCCGTGTAGAGCCGCGGCGGCTGCACCCGGTGCGGCGCCGGCGGCGGTGGTGCGGTGACCGGTGCGGCTGGGGTCGATTCGGTGGTCGGCTCAACTCGTTCTTCGGGTGTCTCGCTCATGCGTGCCATACTGCCGCGCATACCGGTGCTCTAACAGGCCCCGGCGACAAAAATGTGGTGAATCGAGATGCGGCGGTTAGACGCCGGTAACCGCAAAAGACAGGTGGCCCGGCGCTCGCATGGAGCGCCGGGCCACTGGTTGGCATCGGGTTTTCAGTTGGTCAGCACGATGACGCTAGGGGTCTGTCCCAGCGCGGCGGCCGAGTGCAGCACCGACGGCGGGAGCTGGCCCGGGGCCATGCCGCTGGGACGCACGCCCGACGGGGCCGGCGCGGTGCTGGTGGCTCCCGGACCGGTCTGGCCGCCCTGGCCACCCTGTCCACCCGGCGCGCCCGGTCCACCGAAATTGCCGGGACCGCCCGGGCCACGGTGGTGCACCATCGCGTGGTGGTGCTTGTGATGGTGCCCGTGATGGCCGCCACGGTGGCCGAGGATGAAGCCGGTGAAGAAGATGACCGCGACGATGAACACGATGCCGGCGACGATGGCGACCCACGCGGCGAGTTGGAAGACCCGCGGGGCCCGGTAGGCCGCCGCCGCTTCCGCGGCGACGGGTGCAGTGGCGGTGGAGTGCCGCACAGTGGGGGATTCAGATGTTTCACTCATGAGACAAATGATGAAGCCGTTAACAGTAGTGGCGGCTATGCGCTACTTATGTAGCAGCTGTGAACTAAAGTCCCCGGTCAGCGGGTGAAAATGCCCTATTCGGGCCGCAGCAAGTTGGCCGCGCACTGTTACCTCCGCGTTGGACCGCAAGCCACGGCGTCGATGGTGCATCGCCCTCGACGCCTGCGGGGATTAGCAGGCTCAACAGGCCAAGAAACGGGTATCTCTGTCCACATCAAAGCGATGTGACCTGTCTACTAGAGGAGTTCAAGTGATCGGGACAATTATTGGCGCCATCTTCGTCGGACTCGTCGTGGGCGGACTAGCCAGGCTCATCATGCCCGGCAAGCAGAACATCGGCGTCGTGATGACTGTGGTATTGGGCGCACTCGGCTCATTCCTTGGAACCTGGGTGTCCTACAAACTGGGATACTCCAACCAAAATGGCGGATTCAAGATCATTCCCTTCCTGGTTGGAATCGTCTTCGCGTGCATCCTCATAGGCATCTACCTGGGCGTCACCGGACGTCGCATCACCAATCGGGTGGGACGACGGTAGCGCCTCTGTGCGGCGAACCCGCGCGCTGACGTCTGGCAGCGGGCGCGGCCATCGCGACGAAACCGCCCACTGCGACTATCGGGATGGCGATGCCCTGGTGTTTGCAGCCTAGTGGTCCGACGGCAGCTCAGGCTCGGCCGTCGTGTTCACGTCGCTTCCGGCGCGAGCGGCCATTGAGGCGGCCTTGCCGCGGGCCAAGGCCCAGGTCGCGACGATCACTACCAGCGCTGCGGCGGCCAGGGCAAAGACCTTGGTACCCGTGGCATGGAGGGTCTCGCCTAGCACGATTACCCCAAGCACCGATGCCACCAAAGGCTCGGCCACGATCACTGTCGGCATGGAGGCAGTCAGCGCTCCGGCACGAAAAGACGATTGCTGAAAGATCATTCCGGCGAGTGCGGTTGGTATCAAGACATATAGTTCGGGCGCGCGGAGCAGAGCACCGAAACCGTCTCCGAGCGCAGCAACAACGCCTTTGGTCAGCACCGCGAACACCGCCAGTGAGAAACCTGCCACCATCGCCAAAAGCACCGCGGCGCGCGGCCGATCGGGCCAAATCCGCGCGCCCAAGACACACAACACAGACAGCGGACCTATCACCATGACCACCACGACCCATGTTGTCAGTGGCCCACGTGAGCGCCCCGCCTCCGGCTGGCCGATCATGATGAACGCCATCAACGCAACTGCCAACAGCGCCGCCCACATCCACTCCCAGCGGGTTACCCGATGACGGGTCAGGCGCGCGTAGATCGGCAAAGCAAACAGTAGTGCCGTCACCTGCAGCGCCGTCACCAGCATTACCGACCCGATGCCCAACGCTGCGGCCAGCAGCCCGTAGTTGGCGAGGGCACCCGCGCTGCCCAACCACCACCGCGTGTCGCCCAACGACTTGCGGAATAGGGCGAGGTGGCCGACTGGTTTGTCGGTGACGGTTTGCGCGGAGCGCTGACGAATCACATTCCCAAACGCCGATGCCAGTGCCGCGCATAGGGCGAGCACCAGCGCGATACCGGCGCTTGACATAGCTGACTCCTCTGCAACGTTCGATCCGATGTACACCGATGCGGATGTATACGAATGTCGGGGTTTCCTACCTGACGACGCTACTGACCCAACCCAGGGACGCCCGGCCAACCATCTGGCTTGTCGCGCTCCCGACGGGGTCATCGGAGACTTGATCGCGACGGCGCCCGCAACTTGTGCGCCTGGGAGCCCTTAACGGCTACTATTCGGGCCGCAGCGGATTGACCGCGAACTGAATCACCCGGTACGGCGCCGCCACCCGCGCGCGGGTGTCCCACTGGCTGACGAATATTCGTAGTTCGTCGAGCGTCGAGCCGGGTGAGATGTAGCCGCCATAGGGTTGCGCGAGGCGATTGTCGTAGGGCGGCGGCAGGCTCTCCGCCGGGTCCGGCCACTCGTCGTGTTGGACCACCGTGGTGACCGGCGCGTCGCCCAGCGACGTCGGATCGTCGGCGACCCGAACCTCCATGTTGCCGGTGACGGCGTTGAAATAGGACAGCACCGCCTTGCCGTCGATCTGACGGATGCACAACTCGCCCACCGCGTCGGGCCACAGCGGCGTCGGCGACTTGCCCCAGCCCCCTTGCGGACCCGCAGCCCAACCCTGCCACCGGGACCGGTCGGTGAACGTCTGCGGTGTGGCCCGGTAGAGCACGACCGGGGCCCGGCGGGTGAAACTGTCGGCCACGATGTACACCCACCCGCTGGGCGACTCCGGGGTGGGAATCGGGTCGTAGTAGCCGCTGATCTGCGTCTGCGAGCCACCCTGATACGAGGCGGGCCGCTTGGACCCGGGGATCGTCTGCCAGCCCGCGCGCGCCGGTTCGGCCGTCACCAGCCGGGAGGTCTGCGGTTCGAGGTTTTTGGTCGTCGTCACCATCAGGTAGTTGCGCCGGTTGATCTGCACCACCCCGGCGGGCAGCTGCGAGGCCCCCGGCGGGGCGGCATCGGCCAGCAGCGGATTGCTGATGCCGGTGACCCCGGTGTAGCGCACCCCGCCGGGATCGTCGACGGAGGACGTGTCGACGCGCAACGCGACGGGCGCGTACCAACCGCCGAAGCCGACGCCCTGGCCCGCGAAGCTGTCACCGCACACTTGGAGCAATTCGGCCGGGAACTCGACGAACTCGCACAGGTCGGTCGCGCCGATGCCGTAATCCCCTGTCGGCGTGCCGGTTCCGGCGGTGGGGCCGATCCGCAGCACCTGACCGGGCGCCAGCGGTTGCAGCACCGGCTCGGGCGCCGGGGCGGGCGGGTCGGCATGCGCTGTCCAAAAGAATTGCGGCACAAGCAAAGATGCCGCAAAAAGCGAGAACCGCGTCGCGGAACTCACCCGCGGATTCACAACTCGGCGGCGAGTAACTCGGCGATCTGGATGGTGTTCAGCGCCGCCCCCTTGCGCAGGTTGTCACCGGAGATGAACAGCGCCAGGCCGCGGCCGTCGGGCACCCCGGGGTCGCGCCGGATCCGGCCGACCAGCGACTCGTCGACACCGGCGGCCGCCAACGGGGTCGGCACGTCGACCACCTTGACCCCGGGCGCGCCGTCGAGCAGTTCGCGGGCCCGCTCCGGCGACAGCGGCCGTTCGAATTCGGCGTTGATCGACAGCGAGTGTCCGGTGAACACCGGCACCCGCACGCAGGTGCCGCTGACGGCCAGCTCGGGGATGCCGAGGATCTTGCGGCTCTCGTGGCGCAGCTTCTGGTCCTCGTCGGTCTCACCGGAGCCGTCGTCCACCAGGGAGCCGGCCAGCGGGATGACGTTGAAGGCGATCGGCGCGACGTAGGTTTCGGGCGCCGGGAACGCCACGGCGTTGCCGTCGTGCACCAGCTGCTCGGCGCCGTCGATGACCGCGCGCGCCTGGGTGGCCAGCTCCTCGACCCCGGCGATCCCGCTGCCGGATACCGCCTGATAGCTCGACACCACCAGGCGTTGCAGCCCGGCTTCCTCGTGCAGCACCTTGAGCACCGGCATGGCGGCCATGGTGGTGCAGTTCGGGTTGGCGATGATGCCCTTCTTGAGGGACCGGGCCCGGTTGGCGACATCTCTTGTGAAGTTCACCTCGGACACCACCAGCGGCACGTCCGGGTCCTTGCGCCAGGCCGACGAGTTGTCGATCACCGTCACCCCGGCCGCGGCGAACCGCGGCGCCTGCACCAGCGACATCGTCTTACCGGCGGAGAACAACGCGATGTCCAGCCCACTCGGGTCCGCCGTCGCGGCGTCTTCGACCTCGATCTCCTGGCCACGGAACTCCAGCTTGCGGCCCTGCGAGCGCGCCGACGCGAAGAACCGCACCGACCCCCCGCTATCCCGAGCGGGGAAGTCCCGCTCGTCGAGCAACCGGCGCATCACCTGGCCGACCTGGCCGGTGGCGCCAACAACTCCAATAGCAACCATCTATCTACCCGTCCCCGCATACACCGTCGCCGACTCCTCGCCGCCGAGCCCGAACGCCTCGTGCAACGCCACGACGGCCTTGTCTAGTTCGGTGTCGCGGCACAGCACCGAGATCCGGATCTCCGAGGTGGAGATCAGCTCGATGTTGACGCCCACCTCGGCCAGGGCCTCACAGAAGGTGGCGGTGACGCCCGGGTGGCTGCGCATGCCCGCCCCGATCAGCGACACCTTGCCGACGTGGTCGTCGTAGAGCAGTTGGCTGAACCCGATCTCGTCGGAGAGCGCGTCTAGTTTGGCCACCGCGGTGGGCCCGCTGTCCCGCGAGCAGGTGAAGGTGATGTCGGTCTTGCCGTCCTCGACCTTGGAGACGTTCTGCAACACCATGTCGATGTTCACGTCGGCGTCGGCGAGCGCCCGGAAGACGCGGGCGGCATACCCGGGGATGTCGGGAATGCCGACGACGGTCACCTTGGCCTCGCTGCGGTCGTGCGCGACTCCGGTCAGGATGGGGTCTTCCATGGCTATGTCCTTGATCGATCCGACGACGATGGTGCCCGGGTTTTCCGAATACGAGGATCGGACGTGCACCGGAATGTTGTAGCGGCGCGCGTATTCGACGCAGCGCAGCATCAAGACCTTGGCGCCGCACGCCGCCATCTCGAGCATCTCCTCGAAGGTGACGGTGTCCAGCTTGCGGGCGTTGTGCACGATCCTGGGGTCGGCGCTGAAGATGCCGTCGACGTCGGTGTAGATCTCGCACACGTCGGCGCGCAGCGCCGCGGCCAGCGCCACCGCGGTGGTGTCCGACCCACCTCGGCCCAGCGTGGTCACGTCCCGGGTGTCCTGGCTGACGCCCTGGAAACCGGCCACCAACACGATGCGCCCCTCGTCGAGCGCGGCCTGCAGCCGTCCCGGCGTGACGTCGATGATCTTGGCGTTGCCGTGCGTGCCCGTGGTGATCACGCCGGCCTGCGAACCGGTGAACGAGCGCGCCTGCGCGCCCAGCGATTCGATCGCCATCGCGACCAGGGCATTGGAAATTCGCTCGCCGGCGGTCAGCAGCATGTCCAGTTCGCGCGGCGGCGGCGCCGGACACACCTGCTGGGCCAGATCCATCAGGTCGTCGGTGGTGTCACCCATGGCGGAGACGACGACGACCACGTCGTTGCCCTGCTTCTTGGTCGCGACGATGCGCTCGGCCACCCGGCGGATCCGATCGGCGTTCGCCACTGAGGATCCGCCGTACTTCTGCACGACGAGCGCCACGGTTTTCCCGCCTCTCCGGCCCTGGGCATCGACATTTCGGGTTTAAGTCCACAACAGAATACGTGGCACCGCATGGTGATTTACGTCGCGATACCTGGTTTCCCGGCCTGCGCATTCGCTATCGTCTCGGCGGCATTTTTACCAACGCGCCGTAAGCGGTAGAGTTGCCGACGTGCAGCGGGTGCTCCTCCTCGGACGCCGCGACGGGGTCTGATCCAGACCGGCTTCCCGTCGCGGGTGTTCGCGACGCGCCGGTCTGAAGTTCCTTCTGATACCCCGGAGCAATCACTGTGACTTCCAATCCCGACGCATTCAGCTCGACACGCACCATCGTCTCGCCCGCGGGCCCACCAGCGCCCGGGCAGCCCACCTGGAACCCGCAGCGCGGCTCGTCGATGCCGGTCAACCGGTACCGGCCCTTCGCCGAAGAGGTCGAGCCCATCCGGTTACCCGACCGCACCTGGCCGGACCGGGTCATCGCTCATGCGCCGCTGTGGTGCGCGGTGGACCTGCGTGACGGCAATCAGGCGCTGATCGACCCGATGAGCCCGGCACGCAAGCGCCGCATGTTCGATCTGCTGGTTCGCATGGGCTACAAGGAAATCGAAGTCGGATTCCCGTCGGCCAGCCAGACCGACTACGACTTCGTCCGCGAAATCATCACCGACGGCGCCATCCCCGACGACGTCACCATCCAGGTGCTGACCCAGTGCCGGCCGGAGCTGATCGAGCGCACCTTCGAGGCGTGCGACGGCGCGCCGCAGGCCATCGTGCACTTCTACAACTCGACGTCGATCCTGCAACGCCGCGTCGTGTTCCGCGCCGACCGCGCCGCGGTGCAGGCCATCGCGACCGAAGGCGCCCGCAAGTGCGTCGAGCAGGCCGCCAAGTACCCCGGCACCCGGTGGCGGTTCGAGTACTCGCCGGAGTCCTACACCGGCACCGAGCTGGAATACGCCAAGCAGGTATGCGACGCCGTCGGCGAGATCATCGCGCCGACCCCGGACAATCCGATCATCTTCAACCTGCCCGCCACCGTCGAGATGGCCACGCCCAACGTCTACGCCGATTCGATCGAGTGGATGAGCCGCAACCTGGCCAACCGCGAATCGGTCATCCTGAGCCTGCACCCGCACAACGACCGCGGAACCGCCGTCGCCGCAGCCGAATTGGGCTTTTCTGCCGGGGCCGACCGCATCGAGGGCTGCCTGTTCGGCAACGGCGAGCGCACCGGCAACGTGTGCCTGGTGACGCTGGGGCTGAACCTGTTCTCCCGCGGCGTGGACCCGCAGATCGACTTCTCGAACATCGACGAGATCCGCCGCACCGTGGAGTACTGCAACCAGCTGCCGGTGCACGAACGGCACCCGTACGGCGGCGACCTGGTCTACACCGCGTTCTCCGGCAGCCACCAGGACGCCATCAACAAGGGCCTGGACCAGATGAAGGCCGACGCCGACGCCGCGGACAGCGACGTCGAGGACATGCTCTGGCAGGTGCCCTATCTGCCGATCGACCCCAAGGACGTCGGACGCACCTACGAGGCGGTGATCCGGGTCAACTCGCAGTCGGGCAAGGGCGGGGTGGCCTACATCATGAAGGCCGATCACGGCCTGGCCCTGCCGCGCCGGTTGCAGATCGAGTTCTCCCAGGTGGTGCAGAAGATCAGCGAAGGGGAAGGCGGCGAGGTCAGCCCCAAGGAGATGTGGGACGCCTTCTCCGAGGAGTATCTGGCCCCGGTCCTGCCGCTGGAGCGGATCAAGCAGCGCGTCGACGCGGCGGAGGACGACAGCGGGGTCACCCGCATCACCGCGACGGTCAAGATCAACGGGGTGGAGACCGAGATCAGCGGGCAGGGCAACGGCCCGCTGGCCGCGTTCGTGCACGCGCTCAGCGGTGTCGGCTTCGACGTGGCCGTCCTGGACTACTCCGAACACGCCATGAGCGCCGGCGACGACGCGCAGGCCGCTGCCTACGTGGAGGCGTCGGTGTCGATCGCGAGCGCGGCGCAGCCGGGCGAAGCGGGTCGGCACCCATCAGGTCCGGTGTCGATCGCGAGCGCGGCGCAGCCGGGCGAAGCGGGTCGGCACCCATCAGGTCCGGTGTCGATCGCGAACGCAGCGCAGCCGGACGAAGCGGGTCGGCACCCGTCAGGTCCCGTCGGCGGGCAGACGGTGTGGGGGGTCGGCATAGCGCCGTCCATCACCTCGGCGTCGCTGCGCGCGGTCGTGTCGGCGGTCAACCGCGCCGCTCGCGGGTGATCAATCAGCGCTAAAGCGGGGACTCGCCGCCACGGCGCCGTGGCGGCGAGTCCCCCGCTGATGGGCCCTGAACGCTAAACGGCGAGCAGCCACTCGAGAACTCGCGGCAGTGCGTCCCAGGCGATGCGCGGCGGCCGGCTCAGAAGTAATGCCGTCGGCCGCCGACCGCCCGCCCGGTGCTTCCCAGGACCGCCAGGATTGCTCCGATCACAACGAGGATGATCCCGAGGGTCCACAAGATGGACATCTTGAGCAGAAATCCCGCGATCAGCAGGACGATACCGAGAATGATCATGGTGCGCCTTCCCCTTGAAATGCCTGACTGCTTGGTTCGGCCGGTTGCCCGACGCTGAGCTCAGTCGACCACCCTTAAGGGGGGTACCAACACACCCTTAGGTAGGTAATCTCGTCGGCATGCCACCCGAGTCGCGATCCCGAGCGCCGATCACCGTCGCGCTCGTCGACGACTACGACGTGGTCGTCAAGGGCGTAGCCAACATGTTGGACCCGTACCGAGACCGCGTCGTCATCGCAGAACTCGACTCCACCATGCCCGTCGATGACGCGGTCGACATCGTGCTGTACGACTCATTCGCCCAACCCGAGTCCGATCACGAAGAGATCGGAATTCTGGTTGCCAACCCGCGAGCGCGCCGAGTCGTCGTGTATACGTGGAACTTTCACCCCAATCTCATCGACAGCGCACGGCAGCGCGGCGCGCGAGGCTATCTCTCGAAGACTCTTCCGGCGCGCGAGCTGGTTGCCGCTTTAGAGGCCGTGCATTCGGGTGAAGTGGTCATCAGTCCGGTGGCCGGCCGGGCGCGCAGCGCGCCCGGGCTGGACTGGCCGGGTCGCGGTGAAGGACTCAGCGATCGCGAAGCGGAGATCCTGGCGCTGATCACCCAGGGTAAGAGCAACGCGGACGTGGCGCGGTTGACCTACCTGAGTCCTAACACCGTGAAGTCCTACATTCGGACGATCTATCGCAAGCTCGACCTCGGCAGTCGCACCCAGGCCGTGCTGTGGGGCGTCGAGCACGGATTCGCTCCCGACCATCACCGCATCGAACACTGGCACGGCGGCCCCTGACGGGCAAAGCAGTTGTTAGAACAGCGCGAGCTGCTGGTCCAGCGCGCGGACGTCGGTGAATTCGTCCATGCTGGTGCCGCCGATCACGGCGCCGAGACAGGCCATGAACTGCGCGTCGGAGAGCACCGGCACCCCCAACTGCCGCGCGAGGTAGCCCTTGCCCTGCTCGGGGGCGGGGTCGTTGCAAACCACCAGCGAGGTCTCCCGGTCGACGGCGTCACTGTAGGCCAGCCCGGCATGCAGGATCCGTTCCACGAGTTCCTCGTGGGTGCGGCCGACCTCGGTGGCCAGCGCCACGCGCATGCCCTGCACCAGCGGTCGGCCGCCGACGTAGGGGCCCGGGTTCAGATAGGGGCACGGCATTCGGGACGCGAGCACCTTCAGCGGGCGCAGCTCGTCGTGGGTGACGCGGCCGTTCGGCCAGCGGCGCCGGGTCACCGGGTGGATCGGCAACCAGATGTCGCCCTCGCGGGCGAGCTTGAGCGCCGAAGCCAGCACACCGGTCAGCACCATCGCGTCGTCGAAGGCATCGTGCGGCCGCTCCTGGGTGACGCCCCAGTGCGCCGCGAGCGTCTCCAACCGCAAGTTGTCGATGCCGAGGTCCAGCCGCCGGGCCAGCTCCACAGTGCACATGACGCTGTCGACGGGCAGTTCGGTCTCGGCCAGTTCGGCTTCGGCGGCAAGAAACGCGTAGTCGAACGCCACGTTGTGGGCCACCAGGGTGCGCCCGCGCAGCACCTCGGCCACGTCGCCGGCGATGTCGGCGAATTGCGGCTGGTCTTCCAGCATGGCGGCGGTCAGGCCGTGCACATGGGTGGGGCCCGGGTCCACGCCGGGGTTGAGCAGGCTCACCACCGAGTGCTCGACGTTGCCGTCGGCGTCCAGGCCGAGCGCGGCCACGCTGATGATCCGCGCCTGGCCTGGCCGGAAGCCCGAGGTCTCGACGTCAACGACGGCCCAGCCCGCGGCCGGCTCGCTGGCCGGCCGACCCCAGGGCACCCCGCTCATGCACTGAGGATGGCACGGCCGACCGACATCACCCGGTCGAAAGACGCCGTGTCGGGGTGGCACATTTAAACTTCCGGGGTGGTTACCACCCGTGCCCGTCTGGCCCTCGCCGCAGGGGCGAGCGCGCGCTGGGCATCGCGGGTGACCGGCCGCGGCGCCGGGGCGATGATCGGCGGCCTGATCGCGATGACGCTGGACCGCTCGGTGCTCCGGCAACTCGCCGCGGGACGGCGCACCGTCATCGTCACCGGCACCAACGGCAAATCCACCACCACCCGCATGACGTCGGCCGCGCTGGCGACGCTCGGTTCGGTAGCCACCAACGCCGAGGGCGCCAACATGGACGCCGGCCTGGTCGCCGCGCTGGCCGCCAACCGGGATGCGCCGCTGGCGGCCCTGGAAGTCGACGAAATGCACGTCCCGCACGTGTCCGACGCCGTCGATCCCGGTGTCGTCGTGCTGCTCAACCTGTCGCGCGACCAGCTGGACCGGGTCGGCGAGATCAACGTCATCGAACGGACCCTGCGCGCGGGCCTGGCCCGGCGCCCCGGGGTGGTCGTCGTGGCCAACTGCGACGACGTGCTGATGACGTCGGCCGCCTACGACAGCCCGAATGTGGTGTGGGTGGCCGCGGGTGGGTCGTGGTCGAACGACTCGGTCAGTTGCCCGCGCAGCGGCGAGGTCATCGTCCGCGACCGGGGCCACTGGTATTCCACGGGCGCGGACTTCAAACGCCCCAGCCCGCAGTGGTGGTTCGACGACGAGACCCTCTACGGACCCGACGGCCTGTCGCTGCCGATGCGGCTGGCGCTGCCCGGAGCGGTCAACCGGGGCAACGCCGCCCAGGCCGTCGCGGCCGCCGTGGCGTTGGGCGCCGATCCCGGCAAGGCGGTGGTGGCCGTCTCGGCGGTCGACGAGGTGGCGGGGCGGTATCGGACCGTGCGGGTCGGCGCGCACCAGGTGCGCATCCTGCTGGCCAAGAATCCCGCCGGCTGGCAGGAGGCGCTGTCGATGGTGGACAAGCACGCGGCCGGGGTGGTCATCTCGGTCAACGGCCAGGTGCCCGACGGAGAGGACCTGTCGTGGCTCTGGGACGTGCGGTTCGAGCACTTCGAAGAGACCGCGGTGGTAGCCGCCGGCGAACGCGGCACCGACCTGGCGGTGCGCCTCGGCTACGCGGGCGTCGAGCACACCCTGGTGCACGACACCGTCGCCGCGATCGCGTCGTGCCCGCCCGGACGGGTGGAGGTCGTCGCCAACTACACGGCGTTCCTGCAGCTGCAACGGGCATTGGCGCGCCATGGCTGACTCGGTGGTACGGATCGGGCTGGTGCTGCCCGACGTGATGGGCACCTACGGGGACGGCGGCAACGCGCTGGTGCTGCGGCAACGGCTCCGGCTGCGCGGCATCGCCGCCGAGATCGTCGAGATCACGCTGGCCGACCCCGTTCCGGAGTCGCTGGACCTCTACACGCTGGGCGGCGCGGAGGACTACGCGCAGCGCCTGGCCACCCGGCACCTGATCAAATACCCGGGCCTGCAGCGCGCCGCGGACCGGGGCGCGCCGGTGCTGGCGATCTGCGCGGCCGTTCAGGTGCTGGGGCACTGGTATGAAACGTCGGCCGGGGAACGCGTCGACGGCGTGGGCATGCTGGACGCGACGACGTCGCCGCAAGAGGCGCGCACCATCGGCGAGCTGGCGACCAAGCCGCTGCTGGCGGGCCTGACCGAGCGCCTCACCGGTTTCGAGAACCACCGCGGCGGCACCGTGCTGGGGCCGGCGGCGTCCCCGCTGGGCGCGGTGGTCAAGGGCGCGGGCAACCGGCGCGGCGACGGCGTCGACGGCGCTGTGCAGGGCAGCGTGATCGCGACCTACATGCACGGGCCATGCCTGGCCCGCAACCCGCAACTGGCCGACCTGCTGCTCGGCGCGGTGGTCGGTGAGCTGCCGCCGCTGCCGATGCCGGAGGTGGACTTGCTGCGCCGCGAACGGTTAGCCGCGCGCTAGGACGAAACGAGATGACGAAGATCAGCCACAGACTTACCGCCGGCGCCGCGTTGACCGCCGCGTTCCTCGCGTCGTCGGCACCGGCGCACGCCAACCCCGAAGTGCTGAACGGCCGGTACAACGTGCTCTACACGGACAACGACAAACCAACCGCCTGGCTTTTCGTCCCGTGCGGATCGGACTGCACCCGGGCGACCTCCCAAGATGGCGGGACGTTGGTCACCAGCTGGGAGTTCCACCTCGCCGACGGGCGGTGGACGCACAGCGGCACGGCCCAGGCGCAGTGCCCGAACGGCGTAATCGCTCCGGTGACCGTCGACTACAGCTTCGATGCCGTGTCGCTCGCCGGCGAGGGCCAGCAGACGACGACGGACGCGTGTGGCGGAGAGCCTGGGAAGACCGTCACCCGGCCGTTCCAGTTGAGCAAGGCCTGACGAACGTCAGACCATCGCCCGGCGCCCGGCGAGGGCGCGACCAAGCGTCAACTCGTCGGCGAATTCCAGGTCCCCGCCCATCGGCAGCCCCGACGCGATCCGGGTCACGGTCAGGCCGGGGATGTCGCGCAGCATCCGCACCAGGTAGGTGGCCGTCGCCTCGCCCTCGGTGTTCGGGTCGGTGGCGATGATCACCTCGGTGATGTCGACGTCGTCGACCCGCTCGCCGATTCGGCTCAACAGCTCGCGGATCCGCAGCTGATCGGGCCCCACCCCGGACAGCGGATCGAGCGCACCGCCCAAAACGTGGTAGCGGCCGCGGAACTCGCGGGTGCGCTCGACGGCCTGGACGTCCTTGGGCTCCTCGACCACGCACACCTGCGAGCCGTCCCGGCGGGGATCCGCGCAGATCCGGCACCGCTCGTTGTCGGAGACGTTGCCGCACACCGCACAGAACCGCACGCCGTCGCGCACCTTGGCCAACACCGCGGTCAGCCGGTCGATATCCGGCGGTTCCACCGACAACAGGTGGAACGCGATGCGCTGGGCGCTCTTGGGCCCGATGCCCGGCAGCTTGCCGAGCTCGTCGATCAAATCCTGGACGGGTCCTTCGAACATGACGGTGATGGAGAGCCTAAAGCCCCTGCGCCGGCGCGGGCGGTTGCCCCGGCGGGGGACCGAAGCCGCCGGCCAGCGACCCCAACCGCTCCTGGGCCATCCGGGTGACCTGCTTGGAGGCGTCCCCCATCGCACCGACGATCAAGTCCTGCAGGGTCTCGACGTCCGACGGGTCGACGACCGACGGGTCGATCTTCACCGCGACCACCTCGCCGCTGCCCTTGACGACGACCTCCACCAAACCCCCGCCGGCCTGACCATGCACCTCGGCGTTCGCCAGGTGTTGCTGGGCTTCCATGAGCTTTTGCTGCATCTGCTGCGCCTGGGCGAGCAGCGCCGACATGTCGCCTCCGGGTTGCATGACAATCCCCTCGCATCTTGGTCTCGAGTTGGTTTCGCTCGTGAGTCTCCGGCGATTCGAAACACCCAGCGTAGACCGCTCGGCGTTAGCTTTGCGCCGTGGACCTACGACTGAGCAGACGTGTCGGGATCAAATTGGCGGTCGGTGTGCTCGTCGCCGCTTCGACGGCGATCATGCCGACCGCGACGGCGGTCCCGTCCAACATCGCCGGCATGGTGGTTTTCATCGACCCGGGCCATAACGGCTCCAACGACGGCTCCATCAACCGTCAGGTGCCCACCGGCCGCGGCGGCACCAAGGACTGCCAGACCAGCGGGACCGCGACCAACAGCGGCTACATGGAGCACAGCTTCACCTGGAACACCGCGCTGCGGGTGCGCGCCGAACTGAGCGCCCTCGGCGTGCGGACCGCGCTGTCCCGCGCCAACGACACCGGCCTGGGGCCGTGCGTCGACGAACGCGCGAACGCGGCGAACGCGCTGCATCCCAACGCGGTCCTGTCCATTCACGCCGACGGCGGTCCGCCGTCCGGGCGGGGATTCCACGTCAACTACTCGGCGCCGCCGCTCAACCAGGTGCAGGCGGGCCCGTCGGTGCAGTACGCGCGGATCATGCGCGACCAGCTGCAGGGCTCGGGCATCCCGCCGGCCAATTACATCGGCCAGAACGGTCTGTACGGCCGCTCGGATCTGACCGGCCTGAACCTGGCGCAGTACCCGTCGATCCTGGTCGAGTGCGGCAACATGAAGAATCCGGCCGACTCGGCGCTGATGGAATCCGCCGAGGGCCGGCAGAAGTACGCCGACGCACTGGTCCGGGGCGTCGCGGGGTTCCTGGCCTCGCAGGGTCAGGCGCGCTGAGTCGGAGTGCGCGCCGGCTAGCTCTCCAGTTCCTTCTTCAGGTTGGCCAGCACCTCGCCCTGAATCCTCTTCAGCCCCAACGGCGCAAAGGTCTTTTCGAAAAAGCCCTTCACGCCGCCGGCCCCGGTCCAGGTGGTCTTCACGGTGACGCTGGAGCCGGGCCCGGCGGGGGCCACCGTCCAGTTGATGATCATCGACGAGTTCGCGTCCTTCTCGATGACGGTGTGCCCGGCCACGTCGACGTTGGCCTGCACGTCGCGCACGCGTGACTTGGTGGCCTGCAGCTTCCACTTGGCGACCGTGCCCGCGCCTTGACCGCCCTGCACCACCTGGTAGTCGCTGTACTGCGGCGACAGGATCTTCGGGCGGACGTTCTGGTAGTCCGCGACGGCGGCAAGGGTTGCCGCGGGCTCCGCGTTGATCAAGATGGTGCTCTCTGCGCTCACCTGTCCCAAGGCGACCCCTCCTCATGCTGATTTCCGCCGGTACCGCCCGCTTGCGATTGGTGCACGGGCTGTTGTCGAAGACTAGGGTATATCTGGTGCCTGTCCTTGGATCTGCACTCTCGGCCCACAAGTACGGCGTCGACCGGATGATGGCAAGTTATCGATCCATCCCGGAAACGTCGGCCGTCCGGCTGGCCAAACCGACGTCAAATCTGTTCCGCGCCCGCACCAAACGCGATGCCCCGGGCCTGGACACGTCGGGACTGACCGGGGTTCTGAGGGTGGATCCCGAAACCCGCACCGCCGACGTGGCCGGCATGTGCACGTACGCGGACCTGGTCGCCGCGACGCTGCCCTACGGCCTGTCGCCACTGGTCGTCCCCCAGCTCAAGACCATCACGCTCGGCGGCGCGGTCAGCGGACTGGGTATCGAGTCGTCGTCGTTTCGCAACGGGCTCCCGCATGAATCCGTGCTGGAGATGGACATCCTCACCGGCGCTGGCGATTTGCTCACCGCGTCGCGCTCCCAGCACGCAGATCTTTTCCGTGCCTTCCCAAATTCCTATGGGACGCTTGGCTATTCGACGCGGCTTCGGATCGAGCTGGAGCCCGTCGCGCCGTTCGTGGCGCTGCGCCACATCCGATTCCGCTCACTGGTGGATCTGGTCGCGGCGGCCGAACGCATCATCGACACCGGTGGGCAGGGCGGGACGCCGGTGGACTACCTCGACGGCGTGGTCTTCAGCGCCGACGAAAGCTACCTGTGCGTGGGCCGGCGGACCACCACTCCCGGCCCGGTCAGCGACTACACCGGCCGCGACATCTATTACCAGTCCATCCGGCACGAGTCGGCCGGCGTGGAAGCCACCAAGGACGACCGGCTGACCATGAACGACTACTTCTGGCGCTGGGACACCGACTGGTTCTGGTGCTCGCGCGCCTTCGGCGTCCAGGACCCGCGGCTGCGCCGCTGGTGGCCGCGCCGCTATCGGCGCAGCAGCTTCTACTGGAAGCTCATCGCGATGGATCAGCGGTTCGGCATCGCCGACCGGATCGAGAAGCGCAACGGCCGCCCACCGCGCGAACGGGTGGTGCAAGACGTCGAGGTGCCGGTCGAACGAACCTGCGAGTTTTTGGAATGGTTCCTCGACAGCGTCCCCATTACGCCAATCTGGTTGTGCCCGTTGCGGTTACGCGACCACGGCGGCTGGCCGCTGTATCCGATGCGGCCGGATCACACCTACGTCAACGTCGGCTTCTGGTCGTCGGTGCCGGCCGGCTCATGCGAGGGCGCCACCAACCGGATGATCGAAGCCAAGGTGAGCGAGCTCGACGGGCACAAGTCGCTGTACTCCGACTCCTTCTACTCCCGCGAGGATTTCGACGAGTTGTACGGCGGCGAGGCCTACAACACCGTCAAGAAAACCTACGACCCCGATTCTCGTCTACTCGACCTCTACGCAAAGGCGGTGCAACGGCGATGACTTCAGTCAGGGAGACCAAAGAACCGCACCGGTCGTCGACGGGCAAACTCAGCATGGCCGAAATTTTGGAGGTCTTCGCCGCGACCGGGCGACATCCGCTGAGGTTCACCGCCTACGACGGCAGCATCGCCGGAAGCGAGGACGCCGAACTGGGTCTGGATCTTCGCACTCCCCGCGGCGCGACCTACCTGGCCACCGCGCCCGGCGAGCTCGGCCTGGCCCGCGCCTATGTGGCGGGCGACCTGCAGGCGTACGGCGTGCATCCGGGTGATCCGTACCAACTGCTCAAGACGTTGACCGATCGGGTCGAATTCAAGCGGCCGCCGGCGCGGGTGCTGGCCAACGTCGTCCGTTCGCTGGGCTTCGAGCGCTTGTTGCCGGTGGCGCCACCACCCCAGGAAACCCGGCCCCGGTGGCGCCGGGTCGCCGACGGGCTGATGCACAGCAAGACCCGCGACGCCGAGGCCATCCATCACCACTACGACGTCTCCAACACCTTCTACGAACTCGTGCTGGGCCCGTCGATGACCTACACCTGCGCGGTGTACCCCGACGCCGAGGCGACGCTGGAAGACGCGCAGCAGAACAAGTACCGGCTGATCTTCGAGAAGTTGCGGCTGCAGCCGGGCGACCGGTTGCTCGACGTGGGGTGCGGCTGGGGCGGGATGGTGCGCTACGCCGCACGCCGCGGCGTGCGGGCCACCGGCGCCACCCTGTCGGCCGAGCAGGCGAAGTGGGCGCAGCGGGCGATCGCCGACGAGGGGCTGGCGGAGCTCGCCGAGGTGCGGCACTCCGACTACCGCGACGTCGGCGAAGTGCAGTTCGACGCCGTCTCCTCGATCGGGCTGACCGAGCACATCGGCGTCAAGAATTACCCGGCCTACTTCGGCTTCCTGAAGTCGAAACTGCGCACCGGCGGTCTGCTGCTCAACCACTGCATCACCCGCCACGACAACACCTCGACCTCGTTCGCCGGCGGGTTCACCGATCGCTACGTCTTCCCGGACGGGGAGCTCACCGGCTCGGGCCGCATCACCAGCGACATCCAGGACGCGGGCTTCGAGGTGCTGCATGCGGAGAACTTCCGCCATCACTACGCGATGACGCTGCGCGACTGGTGCCGCAATCTGGTCGAGCACTGGGACGCGGCCGTCGCCGAGGTCGGCTTGCCGACCGCCAAGGTGTGGGGTCTGTACATGGCGGCATCCCGGGTGGCGTTCGAGCAGAACAACCTTCAGCTGCATCACGTGCTGGCCGCCAAGGTGGACCCGCGCGGCGACGACGACCTGCCGCTGCGGCCGTGGTGGACGCCCTGACCCGCTCGCCCCGGCTAGCCGTTGTCGATCCGGCGGGCGCCCAGCTCGTTCTGTAGCAATTCCAGCGCGACCTCTTCGGGGTCGCGGCGCGGCGCCGACGGCTCGTTGCGGACCGCTTCGGCAAGCATGTGTTCCTCTTCGTCGCGCCGCGCGGAGTCCGCGTCGGGTGCGGGTTCCGGCGCGCTGGGAACGGCCGGGCCACTCCCCCCGCTGGTGGGCGGGGGCGTCGGCGCGGAGGCCGGCGCGCCCGCCTCACACCGCACCCGCCAGTCGACGCCGAGCGCGTCTTTGAGCGCCTCGGCGATGACGTCGGCGTTGCGCTGTTCGCAGAGCCTTTTGGCCAGCGGCGCCGACTCATGGCTCAGCACCAGCGTGTTGCCCTCGAGGGCCCGGACGGTCGCACCGGCGAGCATCACCTCGGTGGTGCGGCTGCGCTGACGGACCTTTTCGCGCACCGTCGGCCACATGCTGCGCACCGCGGCGGTGTT
>NZ_QMEU01000052.1 GCF_003284975.1 Mycobacterium colombiense | reverse complement strand
CTTCGCCCGGGGGCGTAACGAAGCCGCGGGGCCGGGCGTGCTGGGCAACGCGTTCATCAGCGCCCTGCGGTCCAAGGTGAACAGGACCGTGGGCGTGTACGCCGTGCAATATCCCGCCGACACCGAGGTCGCCCAAGGCGCCAACGACATGAGCCACCACATCCAGGACATGGTCAACAACTGCCCCGACACCCGGCTCGTGCTGGGCGGCTATTCGCTGGGCGCGGCGGTCACCGACGTCGTGCTGGCTGCGCCCATCGGCGCGTTCGGTTTCGACAGCCCGCTGCCGCCGGGCGTCGATCAGCACGTCGCCGCCGTCGCGCTGTTCGGCAACGGCAGCCAATGGGTGGGTCCGATCACCAACTTCAATCCGACCTACAACGACCGGACCATCGAGTTGTGCCACGGTGCCGATCCCGTCTGCAACCCGGCCGACCCGAACACCTGGAAGGAAAACTGGCCACAGCATCTCGCCGGGGCCTACATCGACGCCGGCATGGCCAACCAGGCCGCCGACTTCGTCGCCAGCAAGCTCTGAGCGTTTCGCGAACGGCACCCTCGCTCCCGGCCAGGAGGCAGGGCTCAAATCCGCTAGCGGATGTGCTAGCGATTCGCGTGTCGATTAATGGTCCCGAGTGAGTGGCGGCGTGGCTGACGAGAGTCGTCGGGAACCGGGTTAACGCAAGCGCAGACTCTAGGATCAACGCAATCTGCGGTAACGCCAGATCCGTGCCGCCAGCTGAGAGGAGACGCGATGCCGCGGCTTGATCCGATCCCGCGTGGTGAAGTCCGCGACGAATTCACGCTGCAGATGTACGACTTCATGTTTGGCGATCGTGATCCGGTCGCCGAGCCGGGCGCGGTCGGAGGCACTCCCGGCAACTGGTGGACGGTGATGGCGCAATCACCCGCCGCGCTGCGCCATGCGGTGCGCGGCTTCCGCCTCTACCGCGAAGAGGTCTCCATCCGGGCCGATCACCGCGAGCTGGGCCAAATTCGAGCGGGCTGGGTGGTCGGCAGCCAGTTTGTCTTCTCGCAACACTGCAAGGCCTGCCGTTCGGCGGGCCTGTCCGAAGAGAAGATCGCGGCCATACCGTCCTGGCAAACCGCCGAGTGTTTCGACCGGACCGAGCGGCTGTTGCTGGCGTATGCGGATTGCCTTGCTGGACAGCACGGCCGAGTGCCTGAGCGGTTGTTCACTCAGTTGCGTGAGGTCTTCACCGACACCGAGATCCTCGAATTCACCTACACCACGACCATGTACGTGATGCACGCGATCATGTCTCGGGCACTGCGGCTGGAGTTCGACGACGTCGACGACCCGATCGTCGAGGTCGACGATCCAATGGGGGGCGGTGTGCTCGATATCGGCGCCGCGACCTCCGGGCGCGACGACGTGGCGCGCTGAGCGGTCTCGACGGTTTGGAACCGGCGCGGGCCGCTGCAGGCCGTATCCGCCGATCAGGGGCGCAGTCGGGACGGCATTCCCGCGTAGAAACGACCCACCGCGTGGAGTGCGAACGCGCGGCCGCGAAGGCGACCAATGCCGCGGCTATCGACATGCGTTGTATGGCGTCCCAGCCGTCGGACATTGGCAGCTCCCAATTCACGATCACTACGCACGGTAGTAGCGATGGAACGCCTGGGAATAACTCAACTAGGACTTGAGACTTTTGGCCGACGCGGCCGGATTAGTGGTTGCCCGGAGTCGTGCTTCGGCGCCGAGATGGCAAACGCGGTCACCACAATTTGTGGCGAAATTCAGGCCGGGGTGTTGCCGCTCGAGACGAGCTTGAAGTTGCGGACCAGCGGAACGACCGGGTTACCCGCTGCGGCGCGCTGGCGCGTGCGAAATGACGGATGACGACGCATTGCCTCATTACGTTCGCGTTGGCGACGCTGCGCGGCGGCCCATGCTGGATGGGACTGAAGGAAAATAACCGTGCCTTCTGGTGTATTCGCCACGATCGTCACTCCTCTCAGTACCACCCGCAAAAGCTACAACAGTGTGGTTATCGGATCGTGATTCCAGAATGCCCGCCGAATCCTGAGACCAAACCACCCGCCAAGGTGAGAATTCGCCGTGAATTTGCGCGCGTAATCCGTTGCCACTGCCGTGCTGTCGTCCACGCTGGTCCGACCGCGATCAGAACCATAGCGAGGGGCACCGACAGAATTCCGTTTCAACCTCGTGCCCGGTGGCTGCTAGGGTCCCTTGCTTATGCCGGAGATTGATCGCCGCCGCATGATCTTGACGACCGGGATCGGGGTGCTGGCAGCAACGCTGCCCGCCTCGAACGCCTGGGCCTCCCCTGCCGGACAGGACCAGCCTGCCGGCCGGATACCGCCGCCCGCCGCGCCCAGCGGCCAATCCGGGACCTACATCTTCTCGGACGAATTCGATGGTCCGGCGGGGTCGGCCCCCGACGCGTCGAAGTGGGCGGTGGCCAAAGCCCGCGAGACGATCAAGGACCCGACCTATTGGGAGCTGCCCGAGCACATCGGGCAGTACCGCGACGATCGCCGCAACGTGTTCGTGGACGGGAATTCCAACCTGGTGCTGCGCGCCGCCAAGGACGGCCCCACCTACTACAGCGGCAAGGTGCAGAGCCTGTGGCGCGGCGGCGTCGGCCACACCTGGGAGGCCCGGATCAAGCTGAACTGCCTGACCGCGGGCGCCTGGCCCGCGTACTGGCTCGGCAATGACGATCAGGGCGAGATCGACGTCATGGAGTGGTACGGCAACGGCAAGTGGCCGTCCGCCACCACCGTGCACGCCAAGGCCAACGGCGGCGAATGGAAGACGCACAACATCGCGGTGGACGGCGCCTGGCATACCTGGCGCACGCAGTGGGACGAGGCGGGCATCCGGTTCTGGAAGGACTACACCGACGGCGCCGCGCCCTACTTCGACGTGCCGGCGAGTTCGCTGCCGGACTGGCCGTTCAACGGCGCCGGCTACACGGTCTATCCGGTCTTCAACCTGGCGGTGGCCGGATCGGGCGGGGAAGACCCGGGCCCGGGCACCTACCCCGCCGACATGCTCGTCGACTGGATTCGCGTCTGGTAGGGCGGCGCGCCCTCAGTGCGTCAGCAGCGCGACGGCCGTCGTCGGCCTGCCACCCGGACGGCGCAAATCCGATCGCAGCCAGGCGAACGGGCGCATGAAGATCGGTAGTCGGCCGAACCGTTTGGCGGCCACCAGCAGCGATTCCGCTTCGACGGCTCGCCAGCCGAGGTCTTCGAAGAAGGCCAACCCGTTTTCGGGCGCGAACTTAAAGGGTGCGTTTTCCGAAATCCCGGCGACGTTCTTGTTGATCCGCTCCTTGAGGCCGGGAAAGGCGAAATCGATCATCCACCAGGTGACCTCCGGTCGCTTGATCGCACCCGACAGGGCCGCGACGTCGGAGGCCTCCAGGTACATCGACAGCCCCTCGGTCAGCACGAAGGCCTTCGTCGTGCCGGCCAGCGCCTCGTCGAGGAAGGCGTCTCGGGCGTGCGGGTCGGCGAGGTCGACCGCGACGCGGTTCAGCCGGCAGCGCGGTGTTTGATCGTGAAGGATCTTGGTCTTTTCGGCGAGCAGCTTGGGTAGGTCGGCCTCGATCCAGGTCAGATCGGGTGGGAGCTCCAAGCGATACGGCCGCGTGTCCAGGCCGGCGGCCAGGTTCAGGACGCGGTCACAGCCCTGGGCGAGTGCGGCTGCGATGGCGTCGTCGATGAGCTTGGTCCGTGCGACCAGCCACCAGCCACTGCGGTCCGTCCAGGGAACTCCCGCGACGATCGCGCGGCCGTGCTCTCCCGCGAGACGCTCGGCGAGCGGGTCGCTGAACAGCGCGTCGGGGCGCAGCGTTTCGGTTGCCCGGTGCAACGCCGTCCACCGGGCGGTATCGGAGACATGGGTGATCGTGTGCCCTGGACCAGACATACGTTGCGTTATAGCAGTACCGGCGCCGCCCTATTGGCCGGCCCTGCCTCCCGCGAACCACGCGGCGGTCACCCCACGGGTGGCGGGGGGTGGAAGAACGGCGTCCGGCGCGCCGAGGCGACCGACTTTGACGGTCCACGCCGACGACGAGCGATCGATGCAGGATCCGGCGCCCTGGCTGGGCAGCCACAGCACGGCCAGGTCACTACCGGCGCCGCCGCATCCGTAGACGCCGACGTACCCGTCGGCGCGCCCGCCCCACGCGCCACCGTTGCGCAGCAGGCAGCGGGTGCCGTCGTCGAGGATGAGCGCGAACGGGTCCGGGTCGGCGGTCGGGTGCACGGGCGGAAGGTGACCGTCGAAGGTCACCCGGTGCAGTTGCATGTCCCACGGATTGTCCACGCACAGAAGCGATCCCGGCGTGGACGGCCAGCATGTGCCGGCTCCGGCCGCGCTCGGCGAACAGTAGTAGACGTTGTCGGCCACCGCTGACGGCGACGGTTCCGAGCAGTCGCTCGCCTGCCCGACGTTGCCCGGCCCGGCGGCCACGTGGTAGCCGTTGATCGCTTCACCGCTGGGCCCGACGGCCATCACCGTGATCGACTGGGTGGGCGGCGGATCCGCCGTCGCGGGCCCGGCCGGCGCCGCCGACAGCATCGGCAGGGCGAGCGCGGCAGCGGTGAAGATCCGGGCCACGCAGCGCGTCACGTTCATCGAGCCAACCCTTCGTCGGGCCCCCTTCTGCAGGGTAGGCGCGCCTTGGATTCGGCGGGCCTGTTTGGGCGGTGACGCGTGATTGGGATCGGTAGCCGCGGGCCGGGGCTGTACTTGCTGCCACGACGCCGCCAAGGAGGTGGCGACCCAGGAAAGGAAGACAGCAAATGAACATCGTGCCGACCAGCATCCAAGAGCAGATCAACCGCGTCGATCGGCAGCGCAGCCTGTACATCGGGATCAGCACCGGGCTGCTTGCGCTCTGGAGCGTCTACCGACTGATCTGGATGCTCTACCTCGGAATGACTTTCGGCTGGTTCTTCGGCGCGATGGCCTTCCAGGTGGTGTTGTGGGGTGTGATCGGCACGGCCGCCGCGGTGGCCTCCGTCGGATTCCTCACCCGCTACAACAAGGGATCTTGACTCGTCCGACGGCCGTCGGAGAAGTCCCGGACCTGATACAGGTCCGGGACTTTCCGTTGTGGCGCAACAGCTTTAGAGCTGAGCCCAGACGGACTTCGTCCGCAGGTAGATCTCAAGGCCCTCTTTGCCGAACTCGTGACCCCAGCCGGACTGCTTGTACCCGCCGAACGGGACATCGTGGTCGAACACCAGCTGGCAGTTGACCTGCACGCTGCCGGCCTGCAGTCGGCGCATGATCCGGTGGGCCCGACCGAGGTTCTCCGTCCAGGCGGTGGCCGCCAAGCCGTAGGTGGTGTCGTTGGCCAGCGCCACGGCCTCGTCTTCGTCGTCGAACGGCAGGATGGTGACCACCGGACCGAAGATCTCCTGCTGGTAGAGCCGCATGCTGGTGTCGACGTTGGTGAGCACCGTCGGGTGAACGAAGTAGCCCTTGCGGTCGAGCCGGTGGCCGCCGGTGACCACCTCGACGCCGTCCCGCTTGCCTTCGTCGATGAAGCCCATGACCCGGTTCAGCTGCTTCTGGCTGATCAACGGCCCGCTGACACAGCCCTCCTCGCTGGGGGCGCCCAACTTGAACGAATTCGCCATCATCGCAATGCCTTCCACGACCCGGTCGTAGACGCCGCGCTGGGCGAAGATGCGCGACCCGCATACGCAGCCCTGTCCGGAGTGCACGAAGATGCCCAGCGACGCCATCATGATGGCGTTGTCCAGGTTCGCGTCGTCGAAGATCAGCACCGGCGACTTCCCGCCGAGTTCGAGGGTGACCTTCTTCAGGTTGTCGGCGGAGGCCCGCACGATCTCCTTGCCTACTTCGGTCGAGCCGGTGAAGGCAACTTTCTCGACGTCGGGGTGCGCGGTGATCGCGGCGCCGGCGGTGTGGCCGTATCCGGTCAGCAAGTTGACCACACCCTCGGGCACCCCGGCCTCGTGGATGAGCCGGTCCAGCAGCAGCGCCGACAGCGGGGTCTCCTCGGCCGGCTTGACGAGCAGGCTGCCGCCCGCGGCCAGGGCCGGTGCCAGCTTCGCGCTGGCGTTGAAGATGGGGCCGTTCCACGGGAAGATCAGCCCCACAACGCTGTACGGCTCCTTCAGAGTGTAGGCGTGCATGTTGACGTAGTTGTCGGTGGCGATCCCGTCGGTCTTCACGTCGTAGGCGACGCCGTTGATCTTCGAACACCAACCGGCGTAGTAGCGGAAGAACTCCGAGCAGGTCGACATCTGCAATTGGGCCTGCAGCAACGGCATGCCGGTGTTCAGCGAGTCCAGTTGGGCGAACTCCTCGGCGTGCTCGTCGATCAGTTCGCCGATCCGCCACAAGATCTTGGCCCGCTCGCGGCCCGGCAGCTCCGCCCAGACGCCGGACTCGAAGGTCGCCTTTGCTTTGGCCGCTGCGTCATTAACCGCTTCCTGCCCGCAGTCGGTGAACTCGGTGATCGTCTCCTCGGTCGCGGGATCGATGACCGCGATGACGTCACCCGTTCCGGGGCGCTTGCGAATGTCGTCCAATACCGCCTGCACCGTCATCTGATCCCTTTCACCATGCCAGTCGTGGCGCCCCGGCGCCCCATGCGCTCAGTGCTGAGCACTTGCTTAGCATTGTGCACACGGCTGGTCAAGCATCCGCACGCGGATGGCCTCAGCGCGATTGTTGGATGCGGATGAGGTTTCCCGCGGGATCGCGCACGGCGCAGTCGCGAAGCCCGTACGGCTGGTCGGTGGGCTCTTGGACGATGTCCACGTCGCTGGCCTGCAGCCGTTCGAAGGTGCCGTCGAGGTCCTCGGCGGCAAGCAGCAGTGTGGCGTAGCTGCCCTTGGCCATCATCTCCTCGATGGTGCGGCGCTCCTCGTCGGTGAGGCCCGGGTTGGCGGCCGGCGGGTTCAAGACGATGGACGTGTCCGGCTGGTTCGGCGGACCGACCGTGATCCATCGCATCGCGCCCTTCCCGACATCCAGGCGAACTTCGAAGCCGAGGACGTCGCGATAGAAGGCGAGCGATGATTCCGGGTCCGTGTGGGGAAGGAAACTCGAGTGAATGGTGATGTCCATGCGGTCAGGTTAGGTGCGGTCCGATGGCAGCTGCTTCTCGATTCCTGATCGGTCTCGTCACCTGTTTGACCACGCATGGCGGCATGCCCGCCAGCGCGTCAGCCGATCGGCGGCGGTAGGTGCTGGGCGGCACACCGACCAATTCGGTGAACCGGGTGCTGAAGGTGCCCAGCGAGGAGCAACCGACGGCGAAGCAGACCTCGGTGACGCTCAGGTCGCCCCGGCGCAGCAGGGCCATCGCCCGCTCGATGCGTCGTGTCATCAGATAGGAATACGGCGATTCGCCGTAGGCGCGCCGGAATTCGCGGCTGAGGTGGCCGGCTGACATGTGTACCCCGCGCGCGAGCGCTTCAACGTCCAACGGCTGGCGGTAGTCCCGGTCGATGCGGTCCCGAACGCGGCGCAACAGGACCAGGGTGCGCAGGCGCTGCCCCGCGGCGTCCGGTGTGCTGGTCACCCGTGTGATGCTGCCACGTCTACCAGCCGACCGGTTGAGGGTGCACCTCTCTCGGGGTGTTTCGTCCTCAGGCCCGCGTGGCGCCGCGCCAGGCCAGCGGGTTCAGCCCGCGGTAGGGGTCCTGCCCGCGCAGCCGGAGCAGGTCGGCCAGGATGTCTTCCAACTGCAGCCGAGCCCGCTTCCTCACGATGTCCACCCACTGTTCGTTTCCGACGCCGAGCGGCGTCGTTGTGTCGATCGCAGGGCCGAACCGCAGATACATCCGCTGTGGGCGCGGGATGAGCGTCGGCCCGATCCCCCGCAGCAATGGCATCGCCATGTCCGGTCGGCCATTCAGTCGCCGGCTCAGGGCCGCACTGACTTTCGCGTATGCGCTGTCGCGGGTGGTGACACTGCGATACACGTCGTCGCCCCCGACCAGGCCGACCGGCACGATCGGGTAGCCATTTTCGACCGAAAGGCGGGCGAAGCCCGAGCGCCCTTTCCAGCGCAGCGTGTACTCCTCGCCTTTGAATTTCGCGATCTCGCCTCCGCCGCCGGGGAACACCAGGATGGTTTCGTCGTGGCGCATCAGTTCACGCGCGTTCTCGGGTGCGCCGATCACGCCGCCGAACGCCGCCATCAGATCGGCGGGCAATCCACGCAGCCGCCCGAAATTCCGGTCGGCCAGTGGCCGTACCCGCGTTCCGATGCTGCGCCGCACCGCATCCGCAATCAGAAAGACCTCGGAGCCGAGCTGAGTGTGGTTGCCCACCAACAGGAATCTGCCGTCGGGCGGCAGATTCTCCAGGCCGTCGACGTACGGACGGGACAGGTTCACCACGGGGTGCAGCCCATCGGTCACCGCATCGAGGACCCGGCGCAGCGCTCGGACACGCTCGCCGGGTTCGGTGATGGCGACGAGATCGGGTTTGTCACTCATGGTCGGCGGGTCCGTCCGGACGCGAGAACACGACGGCGGTCGACGGCATCCCGCGTCGCCGCGGCGAAGCCAACACCTGCATCCGCATGTCGGGGCCGGCGCTGTGGCCGAGGGCCTCGAGCGCCGACGTGCTGTAGGCCCGCAACGCGCTGATGAACCCGTCGTGCAGGCACGGGTATATCCAGGACCACGGCAACAGCACCAGGTTCACCGGCAGTGTCACCACCGGAAACAGCAAAGTGGCCAACGGCGTTCGCCTCTTGAGGTCGATGACCAAGAACCGCTTGCCTACCCGGGTGGCCTCGGCGATGGCGCGACAAGCCACTGCCGGCGGCAAGTGGTGAAACGCCATCGCGAACACCACCAGGTCATAGCTGTCGTCCGCGGCGTCGATCGCCGTTGCGTCGATCAGTTTTGCCTGCGCCCGCGGATGAGCGCCGAGCGCACGGGCGCCGATGTTGGCCACCGAGGTCGCGTCCACATCCGATACGGTGACCGTCGCCGTGGGATGCAGTTCCAGAATTTTGGCGGACAGTTTGCCGTGACCCGCGCCCAGTTCCAGGACGCGGGGGTTGGGGATGTCGGCCACGACATCCAGGGCCATCCGCGCGAATGTCTCGTGCTGGTTGGTCAGCGTGCCGATGCGATCCAGCATTCCGATGACCTTCTGCTTGACCTCGTCGGCGACGTCCTCGCGATCGAGGTACTCCGGCGTATCGGTCTCGAACCGGCGATCCAGCCACGACGCATCGGGTCCGCCCCGCGGCATCGTCGCGATCGCAGCTTGATCGAGTGTTCTGGCCGTTCCCATCGCCCCGTCTCCTTTGCGCTTTCCGGTGTGCTCCACCCACCGTAACAAACGAACCAGTTCGTCCGCCTATGATGAGTCTGTGAGGACCACCACTGAGTTGCGCGGCGAAATTCTCGCCGCCGCTCGCGCGGAATTCGCGCAATACGGATTGGCGGGCGCCCGGATCGATCGCATCGCGCGGGCCGCCAGTGCGAGCAAGGAACGTTTGTACGCGCATTTCGGCGACAAGGAGACCCTGTTTCGCGATGTGGTCGCCGCGGACGGCGCGGAGTTCTTCCGCGCCGTTCAGGTGCGCCCCGACGCAGTCCCCGAGTTCGTCGGTGACATCTTCGATCTCGCCCAGAACCGGCCCGAACACCTGCGGATGATCACCTGGGCGCGGCTGGAGGGCTTTCCGCTCGACAAGCCCGAGTTCGACGGCGAGTCCCCGCCCGACACGGCCATCGCGGCACTGGAACGCGCCCGCCTAGACGGTCACGTCGATCCGTCGTGGGACCCGAGGCAGCTGCTGGTCCTGCTATTCGGCATCGGGCTGGCATGGGCCCACTGGCCCGACCCCGACGCGGCGACCACGGACGCGGACGTCATCGCACGCCGCCGCGCCGCCGCGGTGGAGGCCGCGGCCCGCCTTATCCGGGGCCGAGGCTGACGGGTTCACCGATAACGTTGTGCCGCAACCGGTTAGACGCCAACGAGCTCCGGGTGGTACTTGGCCGCCATGCGACGGATTCCGTCGCGCCAGTCGACCGAGGTGCCGCCGATGAGCTCGTGCATCCGGTCGACGGTGGTGGGGTTGCCGCGTAGCGCTTGCTCGCTCGGCTCGAAGACCGGCTCGGCGCCGACGAGCGACCCGAGGTAGTCGCACCACTCCTGCAAGCTGACGGTCTGGTCTCCGCACCAGTTGACCGTGGTCGCCGGGACCGAGGCGGCCTCGAGCAGCTTGGGGATGGTGGCGATGATGTCGTCCTCGTGAATCGGGTTGTAGCGCGCGGGTTCACCGGGCGGGACGGGAATGGGGATGCCGCCCAGCATCATCTCCATGTGATAGAACGGCCAACCGCCGTTGTCGCCGTAGGGAACGTTGAGCCGGGCGATCGTGGTGGGCAGGCCGAGAATGCGAGCCGCCGACCGAGCCACCACTTCCCCGGCGATCTTGGAAATGGAATAGGTGGGAAAAATCGGCTTGTGGTTGTCGCCCAGGGCGGACCGCTCGCTGCGCGGCTCGTCGTCCGGCGGGTCGTACACGGCCGCCGACGAGCAGTGCAGGAAGGCCTTCGCGGTGCGACAGTGGGCCATCAGCAGGCCGACCGACTCGGCGTTGGCCGCAAGGTCTTTGTCCCAGCTTCCGCTCTTGGCCACCGCCAGGTTGAGGACATAGTCGAAATCGGTTGGCAGACCGGTGAAGTCGCCACCCGCGAGATTCACCTTCTCGCAACGGATTCCGGCCTTCTCAAGGCCTTCGCGCGCGGCGGTGTCGGTGAAACGGGCGATCCCCCAGACCTCGTTGTCGGCGGCAAGCGCCCGGGCGATGGGGGTGGCGATTTGACCGGTCGGGCCGGTGATCAGGATTTTTGCGCCGCGCATGCGCGCAATGGTATGCGCTGACGAAACTGGATGTTGCATAACCGTCCACCCTTGTTGGGGCGGTTGTGGCTCGACGATCGAGAACTTTCGCGCATTGTGCTCACGAGAGCGATAGGGTCTTTGCATGGCCGCCACAGGCCGCATCGACCTGCGACTCGGCACCCAGGTACTGCTGGTGCAGCTCGTTGTGGTGACGTTGACGTTGATCGTCGCGTTTGGGTTGTTCGCCGCATTCAACCGTCACCGTCTCGACGTCGAGTACGGCGTTCACGCCTTGGATATAGCTCGGGTAGTGGCCTCTTCCCCGACGGTCATCAACAACATCTCCCGCTACAACGACGCCCCGTTGACCGCAAGCCCCGCACTGGTCGACGAACTTGCGGTCGGTCCAATTCAAAGCGTTGCGTCACGCGTCGAACAGCGCACGCATGTGTCGTTTGTGGTGATCGCCAACATGCGTGGCATCAGGCTCGCGTCTCCCGATCGGCACAACTTGGCCCGGATGGTCGGTAGCGATATCGCGCAGGCCCTTGCCGGACGCGAGGAGACATTCCACGAAATCACCGTCTACGGCCGGTCGATAGTTGCCAGAGTTCCGGTGCTGGACCCGGGTTCTGATCGTGTGCTGGGTTTCGTCGGCGTTGGCATCTCCACGAGGGCGTTCGATGAACAGTTTTCGGGCAATCTGCGCGTGCTGGCCGCGATGGCAGGAGTTCTCCTGGCTGTCGGTGTGGTCGGCTCCGTGTTGCTGGCCAGGCGTTGGCGAGGGCTGACACTGGGTTTGCGGCCGGCCGAGATCGTCGAGCTGGTGCGCAGCCAGGCGGCGGTGCTGCAAGGCATCGGCGAGGGCGTGCTGGCAGCCGACACCTCCTGGAACATCACCTTCGTCAACGATGAGGCGTGCCGGCTTCTCGAGATTGGTAGCGAAACAGGCGGCTCCGTCGATGATCTCGGGTTGACCCCACGGGTCTGCGACGTGTTCAAAGCGGCCGATTCGGCGCCAACGCTGGCCAATGTCGGTGGTCGCATCGTAGTGGTCTCCGCGCGGCCGGTATTGCGAGAAGGACGCGAGCTGGGAACCGTGCTGGTGGTGCGGGACAGAACCGATGTCGAATCACTGACCCGGCAACTCGACGCGGTGCAGGTGATGAGCACCGTGCTGCGCGCACAGCGCCATGAGTTCGCCAACCGTCTGCACCTGCTGAACGGGCTGTTGCATGGCGGCCATGTCGACGAGGGGTTGCAATATCTGGAAGAGCTTCTCGGCTCCGGCCCGTTGGGCTCCGCGCTACCGGGCATCGACTCGATCCGCGACGCGTACCTGCAGGCCTTTTTGGCGGCCAAGGCTGCGGCCGCGCGCGAAGCCGGCGTGACGCTGAAGATCGGTGAGAACACCTGGGTGTCAGGCCGGCTCGTGCTGCCAGTCGACGTCACCACCGTGGTGGGCAACCTGCTGGACAACGCCATCGATGCCGCTCGGATGAGCGATACCGAGCCCCGAGAAGTGGAAGTCGAGCTATTGCAGGACGGTTCGACGCTGCATGTCACGGTGGCCGACAGCGGCAACGGCGTCGCGCCCGAGTTTGTTGACGATCTGTTCACCGAGGGCAGGACGACCAAGCCGGACTCCGGCATCCCGGGCGGCCGGGGTATCGGGCTCGCGCTGTCGCGTCAGATCAGCCGCTCGCTGGGTGGCGATCTATGGCTGGCCAGTCCCGGGAACACCGAGATGCAGCTGCAGGGCGCGGAGTTCATCGCCCGACTGCCAGGCGTGATGGTAGAGGAGGCGCAATGGGCGACGCAGAGCTGACGGTGCTGGTCGTCGATGACGACTTCCGCGTCGCCAATATGCACGCGGAGGTCGTCAATACGCTTGGCGGCTTCACGGTGGTCGCCACCGTCAACACGCTCGAGGCCGCGCGCACGGCCGACGCCGTCGATCTTGCGTTGGTGGACGTCTACCTACCCGACGGGTCCGGAATTGACCTTGTCCGTGAATTACGCGGCGACAGCATGGTATTGACGGCGGCAACCGAGGCCACCACGATCCGAGCAGCAATGTCGGCCGGGGCGCTGAGCTATCTCGTCAAGCCGTTCGCGACCACAGACCTGGCCGCGCGGCTGGCCGGCTATGCGCGATACCGCAAAATCCTTTCCAGCCCCAATCTGAGCTCCAGCGACGTGGACGCGGCACTTGACGCGCTGCGCCCTAGGATTGCTCCTTCCCAGCCGGCCACCCTAGCGGCTTCCTCCACCAAACAGCTTGTGCTGCAAGCCTTAGGAACATCGAACAAGCCGATGTCGGCGGCCGAAGTTTCTGCTGCGATCGGGATATCGAGGGCAACCGCCCAACGGTATCTGGCGGCGCTGGCCAGCACCGGTGACCTCACCGTGGGCCTGCGTTATGGAGCCACGGGACGACCCGAGCAGGAATTCGTAGCGATCGACAAGCGACGAAGGCGTCTACCGCGCTGAGTGATCGCCTTGCCGGGCCACCAGTTCGCCCGGCCGAGCATTGCCGCCAGAGCCGGCACCGTAATGGTACGCACCACAAAGGTGTCGACCAACAGCCCTACACCGATGATCATCCCGGTTTGCACCATGGAAGACAGGCTGCCGAATAGGAGCCCGAACATCGAGGCCGCGAAAATGATGCCGGCCGAGGTGATGACACCACCGGTCGAACGAACGGCACGGATGACTCCGCTTTGGACGCCCGAGGCTGACTCTTCGCGAATTCGTGTGATCAATAGCAAGTTGTAGTCCGCTCCGACGGCGACCAGCACGATGAACGCCATGGCCGGCACGTTCCAATAGATGGCCTGATGGAGCACGAACTGGAAGACGACGACTCCCACGCCCAACGCCGATAGAAACGAGATCACCACGGAGGCAATAAGATACAGCGGAGCCACGATGGAGCGCAGCAGTGCGACGAGGATAAGGAAGACAACCGCGAGCGTCACGATGACGATCAGACGAACGTCGTCGTTGAAGTAGCTCCGCATCGCGCTGTACATCGCGGTGGTGCCGACGACCGATATCGATGCATCCGAGAGTGAGGTATTGGGCTGGGCCCCGCGAGCAGTACTGAGGATCGACGCCACCTGATCCATTGCGGTTGTGCTGAACGGATCGAATTTCGTCTCGACGATGAAGCGCACCGAACGCCCGTCGGCCGAGATGAGCATCTTCGCGGCGTTCTTGAAGTCGTCCGACGTGATCACCTTGGGCGGGATGTACATGCCCGCCATGGCGGTTTGCGACGCGTCACGGTTCATTGAGAGCAGCAGGTCGGCCGCCTGGTTCATTCCGACGCCCATCTTCCTCGTCTGTTCGACGAGTGTGCGCACTCCCTGGTCCAGCCGCTGACTCCCGTCGGCGAGCGCGTCGGCACCTTGTTGCAGCCGACCCAACCGTTGGGGCACATCGGTATTGCCTGCCGCCGCCAACAGTGCGCTCAGCCGCCGCATCATCGTCGCAAGCCGTTGCACCACAGGGGCTATCTGCGCAATCAACGCACCGCCGTTTCGCGCCGGGGCTAGTTGTTGCAGATGCGCTCGGCCAGCAGTGCACGCAGGGTCTGCGTTGCATTGCGGACTCGCGTTCAACGCGTCGATCATGGGGCCGACCGCGTCAACGGCACCGTCGACCAGCGCCGCGGCGGACCCGGTGTTCGCCAGCCCACGCAGGGTGTCCAAGAGCTGCGACGCGGCGGCCAGTTGCTGTCGCACCTGGTTCAAAGTCGTGCCGAGTTCCATTGCCGGCCCGGAGGCATTATGGGTTTGGTCGCGAACCTGGCCGAGACTTGCCGCCAGTTTGTCCGCGCCAGCGGTCAATGCGTCGAGGTCGTTGCTTCTGCCGGAGACTTGGGTTGAGGCATTCTCGAGGTTGGTGCCGACCTGTCCGGCTTGAAAACTCAGTTTGGTCTGATCGAGCGGTTGGCCGTTGGGCCGCGTGACACCGCGCACCGCGGCGATATTGGGCAGCTGCGAAACGCGTTGGGCCATCTGCTCCAGGTCGGCCAGGGCTTGTGGGGTACGGAGGTCACGTGGCGAGCGCACGTAGATGTACTGCGGCAGCAGTGCACTGGTCGCGAAATGCCGTTCCATCGCCGTGAAGCCGACATTGCTCGGTGCCGACTGCGGCAGCTGCATACGGTCGTTGAAGGTGGGAGATAGGAAGGCGGCGCAGGAGGCCAGCGCGACCAGCAGTGCCAGACTGATCAGGAGATGCATCTTGGGCCGGCGAACGATCAGCACGCCTGACCTCTGCCACAGCCGGCCAGTCAGCGCTTTTCGCGGCGCCACCCAACCGCGCCGGCCTGCAAGGACGAGCGTGGCGGGCAACAACGTGATCGCGGCGAGAAAGGCGATCAGGATCGAGATCGCAAGTGCCGGGCCAACAGTTGTGAACGCGGGTAGGCGGGTAAAGATCATGCCCAAGAAAGTGAGGGCGACCGTGGCCGCCGAACCCGCAATGACCTTGCCAATGGAGGTCAATGCTTTCTGTACTGCGAGGTCGGAGTCGGCACCCGACCGCAGGTACTCGTGGTAACGGCTGATCAAGAAAACGGCGTAATCGGTGCCGGCGCCGACGATCATCGCGGTCATCAATGCGATCGTCGGTGCGGATACACCTAACCCCAGCTGATTCAGCGCGGACACTATGCCCTGGGCCGAGGCCACCGAAAATCCGATGGTGAGCAAGGGCACCAACACGGTGACCGGCCGCCGATAGATCACCGACAGGATGGTGAGCACCAGCGCGGCGGTGGCGATTTCAATCAAGTGCATGTCGTGGGCCGTCACGATTGACATGTCGCCGACGACGGCGGCTTGTCCGGTCACCTGGGCGGTCAGCGCGGAGCCCGCGGCGGAGCGTTCGGTGACTGCCGCGATCCGCTGATACGCCTGAGAGGACTCCGGGGAGCCCGCGGGCGCTTTGAGGTCCACCGCAAGGTAGAACGCCTTGTTGTCGGCACTGACCATCGAAGGGCGCAGAGCGGGCATGGTGACGAGGTCGTGCACGCCGGCCACATCGCGGGTATCGGCGCGCAACCTGGCGGCCAGCCTGCCATAGACGCCCGAGTCGGCGGGTGTCAGCCCGTTGCCATCGGTGAGCACGACGATCAGGATGTTCTGCGCGGATTCACCGAAATCCTTGGCCATTTGGTCGGCCGCCGCCAGGTCTTTGGCCGGAAGTGCCTGAACTGTTTGATTTTCCACCACGTTTGTCAGGGAGGGGAAGGCCACCGCCAGAACGCCGACTGCCGCAAGCCAGACGACGATCACGAGCCAAGGTGCACGGCTGATGAGGCGGCCCAGCACAGCAAACGCGTCGTTGCCTGTCGAGACCTTGGGGGTGATCGATTGCGTGGCCATGGCCAACCTTCATTCGTGTGGGTGCGGTCGAGGGGGCGGCTTCTGAGCCGCTTTCGTGGGTGGCCTTTTACCGGCGTCTATCCGGCGGCCACGAATTCGGGGCTTCGCCAGTTCGTGGTGCAGGTGAGCGAGAAGTCGCTCAGCGTGTCCGAAATCATCTGCTGCAGTTCGTCTGTCATGTTTCCAGGTTGGTATGCAACGACGGAGACGAAGACCCGTCCGTGTGTTATGCCGGAGAGCAAGCTGAGCAGCCCGCCGGTATGGTGCATCGTCGCCTTGGTCATGCTGGGGTAACGCATCTTCATGGCGAAGTAGTCGGCGTCGGTGCCGTCTGGCCGGTTGGTAGCCGGGTTGACGACTCCGAGGTTGGACGACGCGGTGGTCGTATTGCCAACGGCCAGGCCGATCATTCGCTTTGCCAACCACTTCGGTAGCAGGGGGACGATGGGCAGCAGCGCGAACCGTTCGTCGGGCACCTCCTGGCGGTGGATCAGCGCGTGCTTGGTTGCGGCGCGGATCTCCTGAAGGTCCGTCGCCGCTGATAGCGGGTCGACAGTGATGTCGATACCGGTGATCGCGTTGGCGCGGGTATCACCGGGCACGCGGTCGTTGACGGGTATTGCCACGACCGCCGAGCCGTCGGCTGCGACCCGCCCCATTCGGTGGGCCAGGCGTGCCGCCAGTCCCACAAGCAATGCGTTGCCAGTTCCCCTGAGCGTCTGTGCGCGTCCGTACCAATCTTGCGCGTCGACGAATACCGTTGCCGTCGGGAGAGTGACGAGTTCGTCAGTCCCGACGAACGGCGGCGGTGTCTCATCCGGTGCGGGGGTGCCAGACCCGTCATGACTCTGGCTGCGCAGTAGCGTCCGTGCGCCTGCGGTGATGGCGCGACTGATCGCGGGGATGTCGCGCATCGTCTGGCGGCTGTCCTCGCGAAGCGCGCGCCACCGGGAGCGCGATTGCGCGGCGGGCCATGTAATCACGTCGTCCAGACCGTCGGCCGCATCCGCCAATGCCTCGCAAAGCCCGACACCGTCGGTGAGGCAATGTGAGATGACCAGGCTGACTCCCGCGCCACCCTCAGCGAACGGCAAAACGGCGAGGTGCCATTCGGGTCCGTGCTCGCAATCCAGCGGGGTGCTGGCCTGCTCGTCCAACCAGGCGTCGAACTCGGCACGGGAGCGGGCACGGCCGACCTCGAGGCCGGATGAGCGGCCGGGCGTTACCCAGCGGTGCCGGCCGCAGGGCACCGGTGACCGTTCGATGCGACGGGCTAACCGTCCTCGCTCAAGATGGTGGTGAAACCGCAGCACACCATCGACGTCGATGGTCCGGTCGTAGACCCAGACGCATTGAAGCACGTTGCTGGTTCCGGTGGCTTGCTCGCCGAGGAAGTGGATCTGGTCCACCAGGTCGATGACATTGCTCATTGTGTCGTTCATTGCGCTGATCCCTTCGGGTTAGAGGATGATTGCGGGTACGGCGTGGCTCGAGTTGGCGTGGTCTGCAACCACATCCGCCCACCGCGAAGTGGTCTCGGCGACGGCGGTGAATGCTTGCGTCAATGCCGAGATGTAACGATGTACCGAATCGCGCGCGGTCGGGTTATCCGGAAAGGAGATGGTCACGGTGGTTTTTGCCGCGTGCCGGTTGATCCAGATGTTGATCCCGCCGTGCGACAAGTTGTCGCCGTAGGCGCCGAAGTTCGTTTCTTCCCACAATGCGGCGATCGGTATCTTTCGGAAATCAAGAAACGACACCATCATGGCGGGGCGGGTGGGCAGCTTGATGGCCGGCTGATCTGGGGTCATCAACTCCAAGGCGCGTTCCAACGGCACGCCGGCAAGGTGTTTCGCGGAATCAAACGACTTCTGAGCTGCCGGTGCCGACTCGAAGAAACAGCCGGCACCCGTCGGCACGGTCACGGGAATGAGACTGGCGAACCACCCGACGCTCATCGTGTCTACCCCGGGTGTCCGCGTGTCGTACGGCGTGAATCCGTAATACGTGTCGGCGCCGGTGAATTCGCGTTCGGCCAGAGCCGCGCAGGCCAGAATTCCACCGCTGAATCGGGCGCCGGCCGCGCGGCAGACGGTGTCGAAGGACTCAGTCTGGGCCGCGTCCAGCAAGTCGACGGTCAGAAAGTCGCCCCGATTGCTGGCCCACGTGTCGCCGAGCGGCAACGGGAAGCTCGGCCAGTCACCCTCGGTGTCGTGCGCGAATTTGAGCCAATCCTTGACCTGCGGGGACGACGAGGTCAGGCCGGCCAGCTGCTCGCGTTGGCGCACGGCGTGGTCGCTGTAGCTCCCAGCTGGGGGAAGCGTGAGCGGAGCGGCAAGCCGCGACCCCTGGTAGGTGAGGTGAAGGTCGAGGAATATCAAGCTGCCGGAGATGCCGTCGATGTGGAGATGGTCGACGCTGGCGTAGAACGTGAAGTATTCACTGTGCTGAATGGCGCCGAAGGTGAAGCAATCCCATTCGAGTGTTTCCGGCGTTGTCGTCATCGCATGCGTCCGGATCTGCGCCGCATCCATATTCCCGAACTCCGCAGGGACGAATTCGATGGCTTCAACGTCGTCGATGGCGTGCCGGACAACATTGTCATTATCGAATTCGAACCAGTTGTGGTAAGTGTCGTGACGACGAACATGCGCGTTGATTGCGGCCGTCATCGCCGGGACGTCACACACACCGGGGATGTCCCACGCCACGACCATCAAACGGGGCAGTTGCCTGCCCATCGCCTTCGCGTAATGAGCGATTCGCACGTGTTGGAACTGCTGGTACGTGGCAGGCAGGTCCGATTGCGGCGCCGTTCGAGCCGCCTCACGGGCTGCTGCTGAGGCGGTCCATGTAACCACCGGACCATGGCCCGGTTGCCATCCGTTAATGCTGCCCAGTGCGACCATTTCCTCGCTCCTTGTCTTTGATGTCGAAATTTGCTACGCCGCACGTGAATGGCGGAACCGGCCGTTTGCGAATGAATTTAGCGCCCGCGTGCATTTCCCTTGGCCGTAATCGTGTGCCGTACTCGGATATGTTGTGCAAACCGAACGTACGACGCCGCTTAGAGCTGTGTCGCTGTTGTAGTCAATAGTCGCCAAAAGCGACGATTTCCTGGTTTTGCGCATTGTGCTCATCCGTCGCGATGGGCCGCGATCGATGCGCACCGGCTGACGCCTGCCGTCAGCCGCCTCGAGGAACGCGGTGGGGTTGATCTCGAGGACCGGTTCAGGGGCCAGCCATTGCCACCGCCGCAAACTGCCCGGCGCGTTGTGCTCGCCCGGGGCCGGGCGGGTTACAGCCCGGGCTGGTCGTCGATGATGCCCAGCCAGATCTGGGCGGCGTCGATGGCGACCTTCTCGCTGATGAAGGCGTGCTGCGTTCCGGTGTAGATGTCGCGGAAGGCGCGCTCCAACCGGCTGCCCTCGCGGATCGAGCTGGTCCCGGCGACCAGATGCGCCCATTCGGCGCAGCCGCGGGCGGTGTCGGTGGCGTAGACGGCGGCCACCCGCATGTCGGCGCGAAGCGCGGGGGTGAGGTCTTGTCCCGATGCCACCGCCGCCTCGGCGGTGGTGAACGCGTCAAGCACCAATAGCCGGGCCGCGCGCCAGGCCGCGCGGTGATGCGCCAGGCCCTTCTGGAACGTGGGGCGGCTGGCCAGCGACGCCATGTCACTCATCCGAAATTTCGTCGCGGCCAGCTCTTGGACGTCGTCGAGCATGCTCTTGGCCACACCCAGCGCCCACGACGCGTGCCCGGCCGCGGTCACCGGCATCAGTCCCATCCGGGTGGCCGGCGACGTCCCGCGGTGGGGCTGCCGCACGAACAGTTCAAACGTGCGGCTCTCGGGCACGAACACCTCTGCAGCGCTGTAGTCGTAGGAACCGGTTCCCTTCAGTCCCTGCACGAACCAGCCGTCGTTGAAGCTGATCTCGTCGCGCGGAATGACGGCGACCCGCATCTCGGGGAAACCCTCACTGATCCAGCGCATCTCGCCGTTGTCCATCGGCAGGAACCCGGCGGCAACATATTCCGCGTGCCCGATGCCCGAGCCGAAGTTCCACGCGCCGCTCACCCGGTAGCCGCCGTCGCCGGCGGCGCCCTGTCCGTTGGGAAAGAACTGGCCGCCCAGGGTGACCCGGTTGTCGTGCGCGGTGAACACCTCGGCGAAGCCGTCGTCGGGCAGGTATGCCGCCGCAGCGAACGACGACGGCAGGTTGGCGATCCCCACCCAACCGAATGACCCATCCTGCCAAGCCATTTCGATCCAGGTCTCGATCATCTCGGTGAACGACGGCTCGACGCCACCGGCCGCCACCGGGTTGAACGCCGACATCAGCCCGCTGGCCCACATCGCATCGACGATCGCCGGGGTCAGCGTGCGCAGCCGCTCCGATTCGGCGGCTTCGGACTGCACCAGGTCCCGCATACCGCGGGCCAGCGCCACCACCCGGTCTGCTGTGTCGGCGATCGAGGTCATGGGGGTGACCGTATCAACCACTCCCAGCTTTGCGAACGAAAATCACCCGTCGTGACAGGTCGTTTACCGTGTGGGTGGTGCGCTGGATTGTCGACGGCATGAATGTGATCGGAAGCCGTCCCGATGGCTGGTGGAAGGACCGCAACGGTGCGATGGTCACCTTGGTGGAAAGGCTGAATCGATGGGCGTCGCGGCAAGGAGAAACGGTGACGGTGGTTTTTGAGCGACCGCCGTCGAGCGCCATCACGTCATCGGTGATCGAGATAGCGCACGCACCCAGGGCGGCCGCGAATTCGGCCGACGACGAGATCGTCCGGCTGGTCGCAGCCGACGCCGCGCCGCACGACATTCGCGTGGTGACATCCGACCGCGCGCTGACCGACCGGGTGCGAAGCCTGGGCGCATCCGTCCAGCGGTCGGAAGGCTTCCGCGACCTGATCGATCCGCGGGGCCGATGACCACCGGCGACTCCGGTCCACCGGGCAACCGGGTCTGCGCCCTTGCGCACATCGACATCCCGATCATCCAGGCGCCGATGACCTATATCGCCGGCGCCCAACTGGCCGCGGCGGTGTCGAACGCCGGTGCGCTGGGAATCATCGAGACCACCTCCGATCAGGGACGAGCCGACCTGCGGCGGGTGCGCGAACTGACCGCCGGCGCCGTCGGCGCGAACATCGCGCTGCTGTTCAACCGTGATCCGGCGATGCTGGACTTGCTTGTCGCCAACGACATTCGCTTCGTGACCACCTCCGCCGGCAGCCCGTCGATTTTCACCGAACGTCTGCACGATGCGGGCATCACGGTGTTCCACGTGGTGGGCACCCTGGCCGCGGCCAAGAAGGCCGTCGATGCCGGCGTGGACGGGCTGGTGGTCGAAGGCGTCGAAGGGGGCGGGTTCAAAAACCGGTTCGGCGCCTCGACCATGGTGCTGCTGCCGTTGGTGGCCGCCCACGTCGACGTCCCGATAGTGGCCGCGGGCGGGATCTGTGACGCGCGGTCCATGGCGGCCGCCTTCGTCCTCGGCGCCGACGCGGTGCAGATGGGCACCCGGCTGCTCGCGTCCGCGGATTCGCCGGTACACGGCAACCTCAAGCGAGCGGTCGTCGACGCCGACGAGACCGGCACGGTGCTGCTCCCCCTCGACGGCAACCGGATGATGCGCGTCATCCGCACGCCCGCCGCCGAGCGGCTCGACGCCGCGACGTCCGCCGAAGCGGGCGCCGCGGCCCTACAACGCGTGCGGCGGCTCTACTTCGACGGCGACCTGGACGCCAGCGTCGCCAACACCGGCCAGGTGGCCGGGCGCATCGAGGATCTGCCCCCGGCGGCCGACATCATCGAGCGGATGTGGCGAGGCTGCCGCGAGGTGCTGGCGGCCACGTCGCAGCGAGTGGGCCGGGCCGAACCCGAACACGCCTGACTGGCAGCGGGCGCGGATCAGCCCGCGGCCGCCAGAGCCGCGTCGTAGTTGGGCTCCTGCGCGATCTCGGGCACCAACTCGGTGTAGGCGACGTTGCCGTCGGCCCCGACCACCACGATGGCGCGCGCGAGCAGTCCGGCCATCGGGCCATCGGTGATCGTGACGCCGTAGTCCTCACCGAAGCTGTCCCGGAACGCCGACGCGGTCTTGACGTTCTCGATGCCCTCGGCGCCACAGAACCGCGCCTGCGCGAACGGCAGATCCTTCGAGACGTTCACCACGGTCGCCCCGCCGCCGGCGGCGCGCTCGTTGAAGGTCCGCACGCTGGTCGCGCACACCGGCGTGTCGATGGACGGAAAGATGTTGAGCACCAAGGGCTTACCGCCGAATTGCCCGCTGCTGATCGCGGCCAGATCGCCGCCGACCAGACTGAAGGCCGGGGCTTTGGATCCGACGGCAGGTAGCTCGCCGACAGTGTTGATCGGGTTTCCACGCAACGTTATCTGTGCCATGGGCAACAGTCTGCCAAGGCCGTCGCGGCCGCCACTGGGCAGGGTGCGTGCAGGTCCCATGTCCTAATTGGTGGGGTGCATGGCGTAGACGACGTACCTCCGCGTGTCCAACACTGAATCCATGCCTCGCAAGGTGGTGATCGCCGGCTTCCCCGGTGTGCAGGCGCTCGATGTGGTCGGCCCGTACGACGTGTTCACCGGCGCATCGATGTTGACCGGCGGCGGGTACGACGTCGCTTTTGCCTCGGTCGGCGGCCAACCGGTAGCGACGGCGACGGGGCTGGCCTTCGTGACGACGCCGCTGCCGGACCCGGCCGACCCGATCGACACGGTGGTGCTGCCCGGCGGCGCCGGCGTGGACGAGGCACGCGCCGATGCCGAGCTCGTCGCCTGGATCAAGGCCGTCGCCGGCCAGGCCCGCCGCATGGTGACGGTGTGCACCGGTGCGTTTCTCGCGGCCGAGGCGGGGTTGCTGGACGGGCAGCGGGTGACCACGCACTGGGCCTTCGCCGAACGGTTGGCGGCCCAATTCCCCGCGATCGAGGTCAACGCCGACCCGATCTTCGTGCGGAGCTCGCAGACCGTGTGGACCGCCGCGGGCGTCACCGCGGGCATCGACCTGGCGCTGGCCCTGATCGAGGACGACCACGGCACCGAGATCGCGCAGACGGTTGCCCGCTGGCTGGTGCTGTATCTGCGCCGCCCGGGCGGCCAGACGCAGTTCGCGGCGCCGGTGTGGATGCCGAGGGCCAGACGGGATTCGATCCGCGAGGTGCAGGAGGCGATCGAGGCCGAACCGGGCCGCCCGCACAGCATCGGTGACCTGGCCCGCCGGGCCGCGATGAGCCCGCGCCACTTCACCCGCGTGTTCACCGCGGAAATCGGCGAGGCGCCCGGCCAATACGTCGAACGGATCCGCACCGAAGCCGCGCGCCGGCAGTTGGAGGAGACCGACGACACCGTCGTCGCCATCGCCGCCCGGTGCGGCTTCGGCACCGCGGAAACCATGCGGCGCAATTTCCTTCGCCGCGTGGGTATTTCGCCCGATCAATACCGCAAGGCTTTCGCCTGACACCGAAAGGACGACACCGATGACCCAAATCGCCATCGTGGCCTACCCCGGATTCACCGCGCTCGACATGATCGGGCCGTACGAGGTGCTGCGCAACCTGCCCGGCGCCGAGGTGCGCTTCGTGTGGCACGAGGCCGGACCGATCACCGCCGACTCCGGGGTGCTGGTCATCGGCGCCACCCACTCGTTGGCCGAAACACCCTCCCCCGACGTCATTCTCGTGCCCGGCGGTCCGTCGACCCCGGTGCACGCACGCGACGACGCGTTGCTCGACTGGCTGCGCCGGGCTCACGGCAGCGCGAGCTGGACGACGTCGGTGTGCTCCGGGTCGGTGATCTTGGCGGCCGCGGGGCTGCTCGACGGCCGGCGGGCGACGTCGCACTGGCTGACGATCCCTGCGCTCAAGGCATTCGGTGCGGTTCCGGTGGCCGACGAACGGATCGTGCATTCCGATGACATCGTCACCAGTGCGGGGGTGTCCGCCGGGCTCGACCTCGCATTGTGGCTGGCCGCACAGATCGCCGGCGAATCCCGAGCGAAGGCAATCCAGCTCGCGATCGAATACGACCCGCAGCCCCCGTTCGATTCGGGCCACATGTCGAAGGCATCGGCGACCACGAAGGCCGCAGCGACGGCGCTGCTGTCCCGCGACAGCATGAAGCCCGCCAACGTGAAGGCCACGACCCTGCTCGCCTGGGAGCAGGCGCTGGACAAGGTCCGGTCGCGGCGGCGCAGGCGGCCGCGGGAAAGCATGACTTCCATCGCCGAATGCGCTAGCGCCGATGAGAGCGGTTCGCGCACAAGCACTCTCGCGCCAGAGCCCAGGCGCTAGGCGCCGGGCTGCAGGATCTCGGTGGTGGCCAGCTGCCCGCCGGCCTGCAGCCATGCCGCGACGACGCCGGGAGCGTCACGGTCGGGGTTGTAGATGTCTTCCTCGCTGGAGAACAGCCCGTCGCCGGCATAGACCAGGCGGGTCCAGTTGGGGAACCAGAACGGCTCGCCGTTCGGGTCGGTCGGGTGGTCGAGCAGGTTCTTGATCATGACGACGACGGCATCGTTGTCCTCGTCGTGGGCGATCCAGTCACTGGGAAACCGCATGTGCGGGAACGGCGCCATCACCGCGACGATCCAGTCGCGAACCGCCTCGCGTCCGTGGAAGACGCCGTAGTGATGCTCGGTGTAGACGACGTCTTCGGTGAAGAGGTCCGCGAACGGCCGCCAGTCGCCCGAAGCGCTGCACCCTTCGACGACCTTCGTGTAGTTCTCGACGGCTTCGTCGATTTCTGCCCTGGTGAATTTGCCCATAGCGGACACACTAGAACGTGTTTCGATTTTGGGTCGCTCGTATGAATGGGGAGATCGAATGAACGTGTTGGAGTCGTTCAGCCTGCGCGGCAAGCGGGCCTTGGTGACCGGGGCGTCCAGCGGCATCGGCAGGAAAGTCGCGCAGGCCTACGTGCAAGCCGGCGCCCACGTCGCCATCGCCGCGCGGAACGTCGAGGCGCTGGAACGCGTCGCCCATGAGTTGGCGGCGGAGGGCGCCGGCAAGGTGGTGCCGATTCGATGTGACGTGACCCAACCCGACCAGGTGAACAGCATGGCCGACCGGGTGACCGCGGAGCTGGGCGGGATCGACGTCGCGGTCTGCAATGCCGGTATCATCGCGGTCGTCCCGATGTTGGAGATGTCGCCGGAGGAATTCCAGCGGATCCAGGACACCAACGTGACGGGAGTCTTCCTGACCGCGCAGGCGGCGGCCCGGGCGATGGTCGCCCAAGGGCGCGGCGGCGTCATCATCAACACCGCGTCGATGTCGGGCAGCATCATCAATGTTCCGCAGCAGGTCGGTCACTACTGCGCCGCTAAGGCGGCCGTCATCCAGTTGACCAAGGCCATGGCGGTCGAATTTGCGCCGCACAACATTCGGGTGAACAGCGTTAGCCCCGGCTATATCCTCACCGAGCTCGTCGAGCCGTTAACCGAGTATCACCGCGAGTGGGAGCCGAAGATTCCGCTCGGCCGCATCGGTCGCCCCGAGGAACTCGTCGGCCTGTACGTCTATCTGGCCAGCGAGGCGTCCAGCTATATGACGGGGTCGGACGTCGTGATCGACGGCGGCTATACCTGCCCTTAGTTCACCGGAGTAGCTGCGGACGCCCGAAACGCGTTCGCACAGCACAGGAATACAGCGCGCGCAGCCGATCGCCGGCCGGCCGCGCCCCGCTGGCCTCCACCAGCTCGGTGTCCAGCCCGATGACGTCGGCCGCTCGAAACACCCAGGGGCCGTGCTCGTTCGGCACCCACCACGTCCGGCCGGCCGTGCGCGTGTGTGCGCCCCATCGGGCGGTGAGCCACGTTTCCAGCGGCGTCGGTTCGACCGCGTCGCCGACGGCGATCTCGACGTGACTGCGCAAGCCCCGCCGCGGCCATCGGCGCACACTGTCGTACGTGATGCGCTCGCCTTGGCGCCGCAGCCGCATCCTGGCCCAGGTGTAGGGGACGCCCAGGCCGATCCGGGTGACGGGTACGACGGCCAGTCGCGCCGTTTCCAGCGACATGAACAGCACGCCGCGGTGGCCGGCGCGGTCGATCGAATAAAGCCGGACGTTGGTCTCGAGAAAACTCCCAAAATACGGAACCGGAAGTGCGCCAACCGCTTTGGTGCTCCTCATGGCGAACGGGATCAGCCCGACGTAGGTCATGCCGTCGGCGAAGACGTCGGGACGGGTGCCGGGCGGATACATCGGCTCGACGTTTTCGGGACGCACCGGCCAATGGATGAAGGTCAAATCGTGCCAGTGCTGGTCGAACGTCACCGGGCCGGCAAGCGCTGGCGGGGTAAGCGGGAAACCCTCGAGGCCGGGTGGCTCGTTCGGTTCGGCGTCCGGCGGCCCGGGTGTCGCGGTCATCCCGTCGCCGGCCCTATCGCTCGAGCTCACCGGAGATCCCGCGTTCGAGGTTGGCCTGCGTGGCCGACGGCAACACCAGCAGGCCCTCGAGTTCGTTGCGGGCCACATCGTAGGCGCGTTGACGTTCCTGGGCGGCCGCGGCGGGGTCCGCCGCCACCCGTAACAGGCTCTGCGCCCGTGCAATTCGCTGCTGGTCCGCGCTGGAGAAATCGCTGCGGCGGCGGCGAATCGCCTCGGCCTCGGCGGCGTTGAACGCCGTGACGTAGTCCTCGACCGCGGCCATGTACCGCGCGGCGCCGTCGCGGTCGCCGAGCAGGTCCTCGGCCTGCGCCGGGCGCAGAAAGTCGGCCCGCAGCTTGGCCTTGTGGAACGAGATCGTGTTGGCCTCGCGCATGTCGGTCATCAGCGGAAAGTCCAGCAATTTGGCGACATCGAGTTCGTATTCGAGCCAGCGGGCATCCGTGCGGCCATGCTCATCGAGGACGCGCCGGATCGCGCGCCACTGTGCCGCTTGATTTCCGCCCGCGCCGTCGGCGGCGGACGCGCTGGGCAACGGTTCCCGGTCGGACTCCCGCGACCGCTCGTCGGCGCGCCGTTGGTAGCTGCCGAACGCGCGCACGGCTGCGACGATCGCGCCCGTCAGCGGCAGGATGACGATCAGCAGCTCCGCCAACCGGAATATCAGACCCACATCGCCAGGATGCCAGCAACTCCCCCGGGTTGACTCCAGGTCAGCGGACGCCCAGGGTGCCGGCGAGGTATTCCGTGCGACAGGCACGGCGGGCCAGCTTGCCGCTGGTGGTCCGCGGGATGGCGCCGGCGGGCAGCAGACGGACGTCCGACACGCTCAGGCCGTGTCGCTGCGCGACCGCCGTCCGGATGCCCTCGATCGCCGGTTGCGGATCCTGACGGCTGGTGCCCGCCGCGCGTTCGGCGACCACCACCAGCCGGGCGGTATCCGGGTGATCGTCGGGCGGCACGGAGAACGCCGTCACATATCCGCGCCGGACGATCTCGGAGGCTTCGGCGACGGTGGCCTCGATGTCCTGCGGGTAGTGGTTGCGGCCGTCGATCGTCACCAGGTCCGCCATCCGGCCGGTCACGTACAGCTCTCCGTCGAGATACACGCCCAGGTCCCCAGTGCGCAGCCAGGAGCCGTCCAGATCGGCGCCGTCGCCGTGGCTGCCGTCGGCGAGCCAGGACTGCAGCTTGGCGCCGAAGGCCCGCCGCGTCTCGTCGGGCCGTCCCCAGTAGCCCCGACCGACGTTGTTGCCCTGCAACCAGATTTCGCCCACCTGGCCGTCTGGCAACTCCGATCGCCTGGCGGGATCGACGATGACGGCCCATTCGCTGCGTGCGACCTGACCGCACGACACGTGCGCGACGGCGTTGGGATCGTCGGCGTCAACGCGCACCGCGAATCCGTCGCCCAGCCGTTCTGAGTCGAAGTACACCGCCGTCGCCTCGGCAGCCGGGGCGATGGTCGCGACGAACAAGGTTCCCTCGGCGATGCCGTAGGGGGGTTGAACGCGGTGGGCGGCAACCCGTAGGGCGCGAACGCCTTGGTGAAGGTCTTGATGGAGTCGATGCTGACCGGTTCGGAACCGATGATCATTACCACGTTGCGCAGATCGATGTCTGCCTCGAGGCCGGGCAATCCGCGCTGCGCGGCCCACTCGTACGCGAAGTTCGGTGCGGCGGTGACGACGTTGCCCTGTCGGGACCCGTCGGACAGCGCCTGAATCCATCGCTGCGGGCGGCGGACGAAGGCGGCGGGAGACATCAGCGTGGAGTGGCCGCCGTAGACGGCCGGGAAGCCGATCATCGACAAACCCATGTCGTGGTAGAGGGGTAACCAGCTGACGCCGTGGGTGTTTCGGTCCAGCAGGTCGATCGACAGGATCATCTGCACCAGGTTGGTGCCCACCGCGCGGTGGGTGATTTCGACACCGACCGGCGGGCGGGTGGAGCCCGACGTGTACTGCAGGTGCGAGACGTCATCCATGCCGAGCTCGGTCGGCGCGAACGACTCACCCGCCGCGTCGGGTATCTGGTCGATGGCGATCACCTGCGGCCGGCGCAGCTGCGGGTGGCCGGCCAGAAACGCCTCCACCGCCCCTTGGGCGTGGGTCGTCGTGAGGACGACGGTGGGTTCCGAATCCCGCAGCGCCGTATCGAGGCGTTCGGCGTGCCCGGGCAGCTCCGGGGCGAACAACGGCACCGCGATGGTTCCGGCCTTGACCGCCGCGTAGAACCCGGCGACGTAGTCGATGCCCTGCGGCGCAAGGACGGCAACGCGCTCACCGCGGCCCGCGGCCTGTTGGATGCGGGCGCCGATGGCCTCCAGGCGGATACCGAACTGGGTCCACGTCACCTCGTCGGCTTCCCCATCCGCCGACCGGCTGAAATCGAGGTAGCGGTACGCGACGGTGTCACCGACGTTCGCGATGTTGCGGTCGATGAGCGAGATCAGGTTGACCCCGGGCGGCAGCACCACCCGGCCCGCGGCGTCCAGGCAGTCCTCGATGCGAAGGAGGCCACCGGCAGCCGGGCCGTCCTGCCGGGAGCCGCCATTCATGACTGCAGTCTAGGCAAGCCGAGGCGGCGGTCTTCGCCGGCGAATCGGCAAACAGCAAGAGCGGCCCGGGCATTCGCCGCCGCGGGCGGGCGCTCGATCACCGGGCCCGCTGCGACGGTCAACCCGATCCGGCCACGGGCCGGGGCGGGCGGTAGCCTACCGGCGGGCGGCGTGCAGGGCCGTCCGTTTGCTACCACCAGGAGTCGTCATGCCGGGCCGCAACTATTCCTTCGAAGTCACCCGCACCACCAGTGCACCCCCGGCGACGGTGTTCCGGCTGGTGGCCGACGGCGCCAACTGGTCGCAGTGGGCCAAGCCGATCGTCGTGCACTCGAGCTGGGCGCGCCAGGGCGACCCGGCGCCCGGTGGCATCGGGGCCGTCCGCAGGGTGGGGATGTGGCCCGTCTACGTGCAGGAGGAAACCGTCGCGTACGAGCCGGATCGACGCCACGCCTACAAGCTGGTGGGCCCGCGCACCCCGGCCCAGGATTACGGCGGCGAGGTGGTCCTGACGCCGAATGCGGCGGGCGGGACCGACATCCGCTGGACCGGTTCGTTCACCGAAGGCGTGCGCGGGACGGGTCCGCTGATGCGGGCCGCCATGGGTGGGGCGGTCCGGTTCTTCGCGGGCCGGCTGGTGAAGGCGGCCGATCGGGAAGCCCGCGCCGGGCGCTGACCGTCCCGCACGCGCATGACGGCCGCACAAAGCGGCCGCCACGCTTCGATTCACGAATTACGGGTTGTTGAACTGGTTTTCGTACGTTTGTTGCTGCTGCATGTCCTGATTGAACTGCTGCTGGGCCTGCTCGTTTTGCTGCTCGGCCTGTTGCATGGACTGCTGCAGTTGCTGCTGCAGTTGGGCTTGATCGTCGCCGTCATCGGCCGCGAAGCCGCCGCCGGTGACACCGGGCGGCGCTTGGGGAGCAACGGCCGCGTCGGTGATTCCGGTTCTGGCGGGTTGCGCCGCGTCGTACAGCGCGAGTACGGCCAGGGTGGCGGCGATTCCGAAGACGAGAGGTGGCAATCGGCGGCGTCCGTCGGTGATCGCGGGGCCAGGGGTGTCGGTCGTCATCCTCCAGTTATGCGCTGCGTCCCTAGCCCCACCCTGGGGCTCGGCTGTCGTCTCGATATGAGGCCGGGCCACGAAGCGCTATTTCGCCTCGACCTCGTCCTGATACTTCTTGGTCATGTGCGCGACGGCGTCCAGCTGCGACTGCGCCAGGTTCTCCCGGGCCTGGCCGGCGCGCGCGGCGGCGTCCAGCGTCGGCTGCGCCTGGCCCTGGAAGTGCGGCATCACCTCGGCGGCGAACAACTCGGCGGACCGTCGGGTGGCGGCCGGGTTGGCCCACTCGTGACCCATCTGCAGCATGCAGCCGAATCCGCCGGACTGGTCCCAGAGCCGCTGCACCTGTTCGCGCGCCCGTTCGGGCGTGCCGATCACGCCCGCGCCGTTCTCGTTGATGACGTCGATCATTTCGTCGAGCTGTTCTCCCGGCATCGTCATCTGCGGGAACGCGGCCACCTTCTGGAAGTACCGGAACCACGGTTCGATGCCGAACTTGACCTCTTCGCGCGCCTGCTTCTCCGTTTCGGCGAGATGGAACAGGCCGACCAGGCTCCAGTTCTTGCGGTCGACCTGTGTGCCGAACGCCGCGGCGCGCTCCTCGACGATGCCCCAGTGGTAGGACAACGCGTTGAAACCCTCGACGGTCAACGTCGCCCCGATGGACAGCAGGCCGATCCCGTGCTTGCCCGCCAACCGCGCGCCCGTCGGTGAGGCGACCGCGGCGACCGACAGCGGTATCCCGCCATCGGAGTAGGGGGCGAGCTGCAGCTTGGCTTCGAAGAGCTGATGGGTGGCGGTCTTGGCGCTGACCGTCTCGCCCGCCAGCAGCCGCACGACGATGTCGAGATTGGTTTCCAGCAGCTCGCGCGTGTCGGTCGGGGTGAGCCCAATCATGGACGAGTCGCTGGGCAGTGAGCCCGGCCCGACGCCGCCGATGATGCGGCCGTGCGTGAGGTGATCCAGCAGCATCAACCGGTCGGCGACCCACAGCGGATTGTGATACGACAGCGAGATGACGCCCGTGCCGAACCGGATTCGCTTAGCGCGTTCAGCGGCGGCGGCGATGAAAATCTCTGGGGAGCTGATGATTTCGCTACCCGCCGAGTGGTGTTCGCCCAACCAGACTTCGTCGAAGCCCAGCGCGTCGAGATGCTCGACGAATGCGAGATCACGTTGCAGGGCCAGCGTCGGGTTGGTGCCCGCGCGGTGGAACGGGGCGATGAAGTATCCGAATCGCAGCTTCGACATTGAAGTCCCCTTGCATCCGAGTTGGCCAGAACCATAACTCGGAATGCGGCGTGGGCCCTAGGCCCAGACAAGGGTTCAGCCGATGGGGCCAGGTGATCCCGGCCCCACCGGCTAGGGAGCAAGTCTTGGTATTTGCGATTTAGCGTTGGCTCAGCGGGTGATCAGTAGCCGCCGCAGATGTTGCCGACGCAACCGCCGCCGCCG
>NZ_QMEU01000051.1 GCF_003284975.1 Mycobacterium colombiense | reverse complement strand
GACTTCACCAGCGTGCGGCCCAGCACCCGTTGCGCCGCGGCCAGCCGCGGATCGGCGAGCAGCGTGTCGGTGCCGGGCACCCGTCGGCGCGGATCGGTCATCGCGGACCCGGAAGAACATGGCGGAGGCGGACGGGAATTGAACCCGCCAACGACAGCGACTGCCGTTCGACGGTTTTGAAGACCGCGCCGGTCACCAGACCGGACACGCCTCCTTGAGCCATGGCGCCAATTGTCGCAGCCTTCGGCGCGCGGGCACCATGGACGCCGTGACGTACCGATTGACTCAATACGCCCACGGCGGCGGCTGCGCCTGCAAGATCCCGCCCGGTGAGCTCGAGGACGTGGTCCGCGGGTTGGGTTCCAACCCGCCGCGCGACCCGTTCGGGGAGCTGCTGGTGGGCCTGGACAACGGCGACGACGCGGCGGTGGTGCGCATCCAAGAGGGCACGGCGTTGATCGCGACCACGGACTTCTTCACCCCGGTGGTCGACGACGCCTACGACTGGGGCCGTATCGCGGCCACCAACGCGCTGTCCGACGTCTACGCGATGGGCGGGCGCCCGGTGGTCGCGGTGAATCTGCTGGGCTGGCCGCGCGACGTGCTGCCGTTCGAGCTGGCCGCCGAGACGCTGCGCGGCGGGCTGGATGTGTGCGCACTGGCCGGCTGCCACCTGGCCGGCGGCCACAGCGTCGATGACCCCGAACCCAAGTACGGGCTGGCGGTCACCGGGATCGCCGACCCAAACCGATTGCTGCGCAACGACTCCGGCAAACCTGGGATTCCGCTGTCGCTGACCAAGCCGCTGGGTGTCGGCGTGCTGAACAACCGGCACAAGGCCACCGGGGAGCGCTTCGAGGAGGCGGTCGCCGTGATGACCACGCTCAACGCCGACGCGGCCGCGGCGGCGCTGGCGGCCGGGGTCGAATGTGCCACCGACGTCACCGGTTTCGGGTTGCTCGGGCATCTGCACAAGCTGGCGCGGGCCAGCGGCGTGACGGCGGTGATCGATTCGGCGGCGGTGCCCTACCTGGACGGCGCGCGGGCGGCGCTGGCGGCCGGCTACCTCTCCGGCGGCACCCGGCGAAACCTCGACTGGGTGGCGCCGCACGTCGACCTGTCCGCCGTAGGGGAGGACGATGCCCTGCTGCTCGCCGACGCGCAGACCTCCGGTGGGCTGCTGATCGCCGGGGAGATTCCCGGGGCGCCGGTCATCGGCGAGCTGATACCGCGCGGCGAACACACCATCGTGGTGCGCTGATCGGCCCCACCGCGCTAGGTGAAAACGTGGCGACCCCCGGCGCCCGGCTTCGCCGCGCTTGCGATCGCCACTAGGGTTAGGACATGGCCCTGCGCGAAGTGTTTCTGGAATGGCCCGTCCTGCGCCAGTTGCGGTCGACGGACAAGCTTGGCCGCGGTTCGGCGGTGACCTCCAAACAGACCCGCGCGCTGGCGCCGCGCACCACCACGGCCGACCGCGTCGTGCAGAGCATCTGCCCGTACTGCGCCGTGGGCTGCGGGCAGCGGGTGTACGTCAAGGACGAGCGGGTGGTCCAGATCGAGGGCGATCCCGACTCGCCGATCTCGCGGGGACGCTTGTGCCCCAAGGGTTCTGCTAGCGAGCAGCTGGTGAATTCGCCCGGCCGGCAGCTGCAGGTGCTCTACCGCCCGCCGCGGGCCACCGAGTGGCAACCGCTGGAGCTGGACACCGCGATCGACATGATCGCCGACCGCTTCGTGGAATCGCGGCGCAACAGTTGGCAGGACATCGACAAGAAGGGCAACCTGCTGCGCCGCACCATGGGCATCGCCGCGCTCGGCGGTGCCACCCTGGACAACGAAGAGAACTACCTCATCAAGAAGCTCTTCACCGCCGCGGGCGCCATTCAGATCGAGAACCAAGCTCGTATTTGACACAGCGCCACGGTTCCCGGTCTGGGAGCCTCCTTCGGGCGCGGCGGCGCCACCCAATCACTGCAAGACATGGCCAATGCCGACTGCATTGTCATCCAGGGCTCCAACATGGCCGAGTGCCACCCGGTCGGGTTCCAGTGGGTGGAAGAGGCCAAGGCGCGCGGTGCGCGGGTGATCCACGTCGACCCGCGCTTCACCCGGACCTCGGCGGTCTCCGACCGGCACATCCCGATCCGCGCCGGTTCGGACGTGGTGCTGCTCGGCGCGTTGATCAACCACATCCTGTCCAATGACCTGTGGTTCTCCGAGTACGTCGTCGCCTACACCAACGCCGCCACCCTCATCAACGAAAATTTCAGGGACACCGAGGATCTCGGCGGCCTGTTCTCCGGCTTCGATCCCGAGACCGGCCAGTACGACACCTCCAGCTGGGCCTACGAAGAGCGGGATGACGGCCAGATCGAGTCCCCCGGTGGGAGCCACACCGACGGCGCCACCGCCGCGGAGAGCGGCGCCGGTCACGAGCACGGCAGCGGCGGTCCGCCACTGGCGAACGCCCGGGTGCGGCGCGACGAAACCCTGCAGCACCCGCGGACGGTCTTCCAGATCCTCAAGCGGCACTACGCCCGCTACACCCCGGAAATGGTCACCGACGTCTGCGGTATCAGCCGCGAGGATTTCGACTACCTGGCCCAATCCATCGAGGAGAACTCCGGGCGCGAGCGCACCACCTGCTTCGCCTACGCCGTCGGCTGGACCCAGCACACGCTCGGTGCCCAATTCATCCGCACCGCAACGATTTTGCAGCTGCTCATGGGCAACGTCGGCCGTCCGGGCAGCGGCATCATGGCGCTGCGCGGTCACGCCACCATCCAGGGCTCCACCGACATCCCGACGCTGTTCAACTTGCTGCCCGGGTACCTGCCGATGCCCAAGGCGGGCATGCACGACACCCTGGCCGACTACCTCGACGCGGTCGGATCCAAGAAGCAGAAAGGCTTCTGGGCCAACGCCGATGCCTACACCGTCAGCCTGCTCAAGGCGTGGTGGGGGGACGCGGCGACCGTCGACAACGACTGGGCCTATGACTATCTGCCGCGGTTGTCCGGCCCGCACGGCACCTATCAGACCGTGATGGGGATGCTCGACGACGAGGTCGAAGGCTACTTCCTGCTCGGGCAGAACCCCGCGGTCGGTTCGGCCCACGGCCGCATGCAGCGCATGGGCATGTCACACCTCAAGTGGCTGGTGGTCCGCGATCTCAACCTCATCGAATCGGCCACCTGGTGGAAGGACGGACCCGAGATCGCGTCGGGCGAACTCAAGACCTCCGAGATCGACACCGAGGTGTTCTTCCTGCCCGCCGCGACGCATGTGGAGAAGGCGGGATCGTTCACCCAGACGCAGCGGCTGGTGCAGTGGCGGCACAAGGCCGTCGAGCCGCCGGGCCAGTGCCAGAGCGAACTGCAGTTCTTCTACGAGCTCGGCAAACGGATCCGGCAACGGCTGGCCGGGTCGACCGACGAGCGCGACCGGCCGCTGCTGGACCTGACCTGGGACTACCCGGCCGACGAGCACGGCGAGCCCGACGGGGAAGCGGTGCTGGCCGAGGTCAACGGCTACCGCGCCGCCGACGGTGGCGCGCCGCCGAAACCCTTGACGTCCTATACCGAGCTGCGCGCCGATGGGTCGACCGCCGCCGGCTGCTGGATCTACACCGGGGTCTACGCGAACGCCACCAATCAGGCCGCGCGCCGAGTGCCGCACGGCGGTGAGTCGCCGAGCCAATCGGAGTGGGGCTGGGCGTGGCCGGCCGACCGGCGGGTGCTCTACAACCGCGCGTCGGCCGACCCGGAAGGCAAGCCGTGGAGCGAGCGCAAGCGCTACGTCTGGTGGGACGAGGAGCAGGGCCGGTGGGTCGGCCACGACGTCCCGGATTTCGTGGCCGACCGTGCTCCCGGCGCCCGGCCCGACCCCGACCTCGGCGGACCCGACGCGCTGGCCGGGGATGACCCGTTCATCATGCAGGCCGACGGCAAGGGCTGGCTGTTCGCGCCGAAGGGTGTGGTCGACGGGCCGTTGCCCACGCACTACGAGCCGCAGGAGTCGCCGGTGACCAACGCGCTGTATCCGCAGCAGCGCAATCCGGCGCGAATCACGTTCCCGCGCAAGGACAATCTGAGCGCACCCAGCGCCGGTGACCCGGGCGCCGACGTCTACCCGTACGTGTTCACCACCTACCGGCTCACCGAGCACCACACCGCGGGTGGCATGAGCCGGTGGCTGCCCTACCTCTCCGAGCTGCAACCGGAGATGTTCTGCGAGGTGTCCCCGGAACTGGCCGCCGAGCGCGGCCTCGAGCCCTACGGGTGGGCCACCATCGTCTCGCCCCGCGCCGCGATCGAAGCCCGGGTGCTGGTCACTCAACGGGTGAGCCCGCTGCTCATCAACGGCCACACCGTGCACCAGATCGGCTTGCCCTACCACTGGGGCGTCGGCAGCGACGCGGTGGTCAGCGGGGACGCGGCCAACGACCTGCTCGGTGTGACGCTCGATCCCAACGTGCAGATCCAGGAGTCCAAGGCCGGGTCGTGTGACATCCGTCCGGGTCGCCGCCCGCAGGGCGAGGACCTGTTGCGGCTGATCGCCGACTACCAGTCACGCTCGGGCGTCACCACGGAGACCGGCAACGTCCGGGTCGACAATGCGGTGTGGGACATCGTTGGACAGCAGGACACGAGGAGGGGCGATGGGTCAGCTGACCGGGCCGACTGACCCGGCCGCGGCGGCCGGATGGCCGGATGCCAAGCCGCGCAAGGGTTTTTTCACCGACACCTCGATCTGCATCGGCTGCAAGGCCTGCGAGGTCGCCTGCAAGGAGTGGAACCGCAATCCACGCGACGGTGACCTCGAGCTGCTGGGGTCCTCGTACGACAACACCGGCGCGCTGGGCGCCAGCACCTGGCGGCACGTGGCCTTCATCGAGCAGGGCCGGGAGCGCATCGAACAGGCCCGCGAATCCGGCCGCGCCCTGATCGATCTCGGCATGCCCGCCTTGCCCGGCGCCGCGGAAACCGCTGCTGCCGAACCGGTTTCGCAGCCGCTGTACACCCCGGAGTTTCGCTGGTTGATGTCGTCGGACGTGTGCAAGCATTGCACGCACGCCGGCTGCCTGGACGTCTGCCCGACGGGCGCGCTGTTCCGCACCGAGTTCGGCACGGTGGTTGTGCAGCACGACGTCTGCAACGGCTGCGGCACGTGCGTGGCGGGCTGCCCGTTCGGCGTGGTCGAACGGCGCAGCGACGGCACCTACGCGACGCCGGTGGAACGCCCCGGCCGGCCGAAGGAGGAGTTTGTCACCGGGGTCGCCCAGAAGTGCACCCTCTGCTACGACCGCCTGGTCGAGGACCAGATCCCGGCGTGTGCCCAGACCTGCCCGACGACGTCGATCAAGTTCGGCGATCACGACGAGCTGGTGGTCCAGGCGCGCGAGCGCGTCGTCCAGCTGCACGCCGAGGGGCGCACGGAGGCAAGGCTTTACGGCGCCAACGAGAACGACGGCGTCGGCGGCACCGGGTCGGTGTTCCTGCTGCTCGACGAGCCGGAGGTGTACGGGCTGCCGCCCGACCCGCGGGTGTGCACGGCCGACCTGCCGGCCATGTTCAAGCGCGCCGGCCTGGCCGCGGCCGGCATGGTCGGCGCGGCCGCGCTGGCATTTTGGAGGAGCCGATGAGCACGTCGGAATTCGACAGCTTCCGGCCGCCGGAGCCCACGGGCGGCAAGCGGCGCAAGGGCAGGCGCGCGGGCCGGCGCGGCGGTGCGGACGGCTCCCGCGAGATGCCGATGGTCCCCGACGCCGAGTTCACCTCGTATTACGGGCGGCCCGTGGTCAAGCCAGCACCGTGGGGACACGAAGTCGCGGCCTACCTGTTCCTGGGCGGCGTCGCCGGTGGGTCCGGACTGCTGGCGGCCGGCGCCCAGCTCACCGGGCGAAACACATTGCGCCGCAACACCAGGCTCTCCGCGCTGATCGCGGTGGCCCTGGGTGCGGTCGCCCTGGTCAAGGATCTGGGCCGGCCCGAGCGCTTCGTCAACATGCTGCGGACGGTCAAGTTGACCTCGCCGATGAGCATCGGCTCCTGGATTCTCAGCCTGTTCTCGGCCGGCATCGGCGTTGCGTCGGCCGCCGAGGTCGACCGGATGACCGATGAGCGAATCCCGTTGGGCCCGTTGCGGCCCGTGCTGCGCGCCGTGGAGGGGCCGGCCGGACTGGAAGCCGCGGTGTTCGCGGCGCCGCTCGCCGTCTACACCGCGGTGCTGCTCACCGACACCGCGACCCCGACGTGGAACGCCGCGTATCGGGACCTGCCGTTCGTGTTCGTCAGTTCGGCGAGCCTGGCCGCCTCGGGATTGGCGATGATCACCACCGGGGTCGCCGAGGCCGGGCCGGCCCGCAAGCTCGCCGTCATCGGCGCGGTCGGCGACCTGATCTGCACTCGGGTGATGGAGCGCCGGATGGACCCGGTGACCAGGGAACCGCTGCATCACGGCACGCCCGGCCGGCTCTTGACGGCCAGCGAATGGCTCGCCGCCGCAGGCGGTTTGGGCGCGCTGCTGGGTGGGCGGCGACGCGGCGTCGCGGCACTGTCCGGCCTTGCGTTGCTGGCGGCATCAGCTTCGCTGAGGTTCGGTTTCTTCGAGGCTGGCAAGGAATCGGCCGGTGACCCCCGCTACACGATCGAGCCGCAGAAGCGCCGCCTCGCCGCGCGCCGGGCCGCCGGCGTGACCGGGGACTCGATCACCACCGCGGGCTGAGGGCGCGGACGCACAGCGGGGCGTAACCGAGGGCGTCGTTTGCGCTTTGTGTAGTCGGGTACTCCGTCACGCATGACGAATTTTGGCTACACTTTGATGACCGAGCAGAGTGGACCCAAAGACCTTGTCCGATATGCGGTTTCGGCCGAAGAGCGCGGCTTCGACTTCCATGTGTGCAGTGATCACTTCTCGCCGTGGCTCACCACGCAGGGACACGCGCCGAACGCCTGGGCGGTGCTGGGTGCGGTGGCACAGGCCACCGAGCGGGTCGACCTCTACACCTATGTGACGTGCCCGACGATGCGCTATCACCCTGCCGTGGTCGCCCAGCAGGCGGCCACGGTGCAGATCCTGTCCGACGGCCGGTTCACCCTGGGCCTGGGCAGCGGTGAAAACCTCAACGAGCACGTCGTCGGCAAGGGCTGGCCGACCGTCACGCGCCGGCAGGACATGCTGCGCGAGGCGATCAAGATCATCCGGGAGCTGTTCGGCGGGCAACTGGTGGACTTCACCGGTGACTATTTCCGGGTCGACTCGGCCCGGCTGTGGGACGTGCCCGACGTCCCGGTCGGCATCGGGGTGGCCATGGCGGGTGCGCGGGGCGTCGACAAGTTCGCCAAACTGGCCGACCACCTCATTGCGGTGGAGCCGGACGCCGAACTGGTCAGGGAATGGCATTCCGCCCGCCAAGCCGCCAACCTCGCGGGCGGGGGACGCGTGGTCGGCCAGATACCGGTGTCCTGGGATCCCGACCGCGACACCGCGGTGAAGCGTGCGCACGACCAGTTCCGCTGGTTTGCCGGCGGCTGGAAGGTCAACGCCGATCTGCCGACGCCGGCCGGCTTCGCCGGGGCGACCCAGTACGTGCGGCCCGAAGACGTCGCCGAGACCATTCCCTGCGGTCCTGACCTCGATGCCATCGTCGAGGGCGTCCGGCCCTACTGGGAGGCCGGGTTCACCGACATCGCGCTGGTGCAAATCGGCGGGGAAGCCCAGGAGCGGTTCCTCGCCGAGGCCGCGGAGCCTTTGCTCGCGGCGTTGCGCGACGCAGCAAACTGATCGCAGGTTTGACCGCTTCCCTCCCGGGTATCCGCGTCGCAGTCGTGCGGCAGCCGGCCAACGCGCGTCGGGACGTCGGCAGAGCTGGGACGTGACGGGCGTTCCGGCGGCGTTGGCCCCGCAAATCGCTGCCGCCCCGCCGGTGGCCCGGAAGCAGGTCCTGCGGCACAGCAAGGGGGAGTGAAAGTTGAGCGACCAGACCGACGGCACCACGAACACACTCGTCAAGGTCCTCAGCGGCGCCAGTATCGGACTCGGCGTCAGCGAATTGGTCGCCCCGGGCAAAGTGGCCGCAATCGCGGGCGTGGATGACACCAGCCGGTCCCGACGGGTGATTCGCGCGCTCGGGGTACGCGAATGCGGCCATGGCGCCGCGCTGCTCGGCGGTCCCGCCAAGCTGGTGTGGACCCGGGTGGCCGGGGATGTCCTGGACATGGCCCTGTTGATCGCGGGCGTGGTCGCCCGCGGCCCGGGGCGACGCCGCCAGGGCGCCATCTCGGCGGCGCTGCTGTCCGGCATTGCCGGACTGGACCTGTACACGGCGCTACGCACCACCGGCAGCGGGGCCGCATCAGGCGCTCCAGCGCTACGAGCTCTTTGAGGCGAAAGTAATCGGTGATTCGCAGGAAGGGGACCGACGATGTCAAACGAGTTGCAAGGCAAGAAAATTGCGATTTTGGCGGCCGACGGTGTGGAAAAGGTCGAGCTCGAACAGCCGCGTGCGGCGCTGCAGGAGGCCGGCGCGAAAGTCCAGTTGCTGTCCCTGAAGGACGGCGAAATCCAGGCGCGTAATCACGATCTGGAACCGGCGGGAACGTTTGCCGTCGACCGCAAGGTATCCGACGCCTCCGTGGACGACTTCGACGGCCTGGTGCTGCCGGGCGGCACGGTGAACCCGGACAAGCTGCGGATGGACAATTCCGCGGTGTCCTTCGTTCGCGATTTCGTCGGATCGGGCAAGCCGGTGGCGGCCATCTGCCATGGCCCCTGGACGCTGGTGGAAGCCGGTGTGGCAGTGGGCCGCACGCTGACCTCGTACGCCAGTATCCGCACCGATCTGCGCAACGCGGGTGCCCACGTCGTCGACGAGGAGGTCGTCGTCGACGGCAACCTGATCACCAGCCGTTCCCCATCGGATCTTCCGGCGTTTTGCGCGACCATCCTCAAGCAATTCGCGCAGGCGGCCACCGGTTGATCGCGACTTTTCGGCCGTCCCGTTTGAATGCGCCGGTTTGCGGGCATTATCCCGCCAAGCCGTGATCAGCGGCAATCCTTGTAGGGTTCTCGAAAGGCCAACAGTGACAACCACGTATCCCGAGCCCGTTGTTTCACCGGTGCCAAACGTGTATCAGCCGCAGGAGGACTCCCGTTTGCTGGTGGATGTGATGCACGATTCCGGCCTGATCCCGGGGCGTCGTGTGCTCGATCTCTGCACGGGCAGCGGGTTCGTCGCGATCGCGGCCGCCTCGATGGGATGCGCGAGTGCCACCGCCTTCGACATCTGCCCGCAGGCGGTGCGTTGTGCCCGGGAGAACGCCGCGGTGGCCGGCGTGCAGGTCGACGTCCGCGAGGGCTCCTGGAACGCCGCGGTGGATGACGCGCCGTTCGACGTCGTCGTGTCCAACCCGCCCTATGTGCCCACCCCGCCCGGCGCCGAGACCGAAGAGATCTGCCCTGCCGCCGGCCCGTCCTGGGCCTGGAATGCCGGCGTGGATGGCCGCACGATCCTCGATCCGCTCTGCGAGACCGCGCCAAAGCTGTTGCGCGACGGTGGATCCCTGCTGCTGGTGCATTCGGCGCTGTCCGGTGTGCAGCAGTCGCTGGACGCCCTGAAGTGGGCCGGCATGGACGCGAAAGTGATTGCCTCCAAATGGATACCGTTCGGTCCGGTGCTGTCGGCGCGGGCGCAATGGTTGGAGAACGTGGGCCTGATCCCGCGCGGCCGGCGCGAAGAAGAACTGATCGTGATCCGCGCGGAGAAGCGATGACCACTACCCGGGTACAGGTGGTGCCCAACGGGCCCGTGCTGGTCTCGGGCCCGGTGCGCATCGAGATGCCCAATGGCGAGGTCGTGGAGTCCGACCGGTTCATGGTGGCGATCTGTACCTGCCGCCGCAGCGACCGTTATCCGTTGTGCGACACCAGCCATCGCAGGTGTCGGCGTCTCAAAGCGTCGGCTGCTCCAGCGGCCTCCGCAGCGACGTCTGATTCTGGCGCCACGACGTCATAATCCTTTCCGCCAGGCGGTCTTCCACCGCGGCGTGCGCTCGGATACCGAAGATGACGTCGTGCTCGAGTTGCGGCTCCTGGGCGACGAGTTCGCCGACCACATCGATGCGCACGACGTGCTCGTGCACCGCGTCGGCCTCGACATGCTCGCTGTAGAACTCGACGCAGGCCGCCGGCGCCTGCAGGCGGCGCAAGGCCTTCACCATGCGCTGTGATCCCGGCGGTGAGGTGATCTCCGTCGAGGCGAAGTGCCCGATGGCAGCGCCCCGCAACGAGCGGTGCAGCCCGAACAGCGACATGAGGTTGACCACCGCCAGCGATTCGGCGGGCACCGCGTCGATGTAGCCCCAATACGTCGCGTCCAGTCCGGCCGCCGACAGCAGATCGGCGAACAGCTGCTGGTGTAGCCGCGCGCCCTGTCCGGCGCCGTACTCATCGAATTCGATTGCCACGAATGCCGCTTTGGCCACTCCGCGCAGCCGTGGGATGGCAAAGGCGTGCGGATCGCCCTCCTTGAGGTGATACAGCGAGCGGTGCACGAAGTATTCACACATCTGCTGCCAGGATCCGGTGTCGCGCAGGTAGTACGACGGGCCGGTGCCGTCGACGGGTTCGACCGTCAGCGCTTCCATCTCGGCCGCCGCGGTCTGATCGGGGTCGATGTGTCCGACATCGCGGCGCACACCGGAAAGAAAAACGCGTTCCAGCTCGGCGCGCAGCCCCAGCAGCACGGGGTTCCACTCCCAGGCGGGGTCGACGCCGGCGAGACCACGATAGTGCAGCTCGTAGCACATCGACAGCGCCAGCTGCAGATCCAGGCCATAAGGATCGGAATCGCGCACAGACGCGCCGATACGGGCCAGGTGATCGCCGCAGGGCGGGCCGGACAGCGCGCAACGCACGGCGGTTGACAGCGGCCCGTGCGCTGCAGGCAGGACGGGTTCGGTCATGGTCGATGCGTGGGTCACGCCGATGTCTACCCGCTACCGGGGGCAAGCAAACGCCGCGCCAGTGGTCGCATACGTCCCCCGCCCGCGTCAGACGGCCGCTGACGGCGGCCGGAAGGTGATGTCGGCGGTGGTGCCGGCCGCGGTGGTGTCCAGGTCCATGGAATTGCTGAGCATCCGCATCAGCGGTAACCCGCGGCCACCGTTGCCCGGGTTGGCGGCCGGCGTCTTCCACGATCCGTAATCGGTGATTTGGGTGCGCACTTCGTCGTCGGTGAGGCTGACTTCGAGCAGCATGGTTCCGGCGGCGAAACCACGGTAAGCGTGTTCGACGCAGTTGGTGCACGCCTCGTTGACCACCAGCACGATGTCGGCGGTCAGGTCTTCGCCGATGCCCCCGGCGCGCAGCCAGTCCGCCAGCCGATGCCGGATGCTCACCAGTTGGTCTGCGGTGGCGACGGTTTCGATCCGCAGCGGGCTGTGCTGGTGACGGTAGATCACCATCGCGACGTCGTCGTCGTATCCCGCCGCCGGAGCCAGCTTACGAAGCACCTCATCGGCGACCGTGTCCAGGGGCGACGTCATGGTCTGCACCAGAACGTCTGCGGCGCGGGCGATTCCGTCGTCGATCGATTCATGTTTGCGTTCCACGAGGCCGTCGGTGAACAGCATCAGCGTCGAGCCGGGAGGCAGCACCTGGGTGGTCTGCGGGCGCGGCTCGGTCCGGCGCACCGCGAGCGGCACCGACGCGGCATCGGTCAACAGCGTGGTCGTGCCCGGGTCCGGCCCGGCCAGCACGGCCGGCATGTGTCCGGCGTTGCTGTACTGCAGCACCCCGGTCTCGGTGTCCAGAATCGCCAGGAACACCGTGGTGCAGTACGCATTCGGGATGAGCGATGCCGCCGAGTCGAGCTGATCGAGCAGCACCGCTGGTTCGGCGCCGTTGATCAGCAACGCCCGCGCGGAGCTGCGCAGCTGCCCCATGATCGCGGCGGCCGGCAGGCCGCGGCCCACGCAGTCGCCGACGACGATGCCGATATGGTGCTCGCCGATCGGGAGCACGTCGTACCAGTCGCCGCCGATCTCCAAGGGCGGCACCGCGGGTTCGTAGCGAACGGCGAAGCCCGGCGGCGGCTGAACCGGCGGCAGCATGGCGCGCTGCAAGGTCAGTGATGTCTCGCGCGCGCTCTCGAACTGGCGCACGTGCTGCATGGCCAGGCTCAGGTGGCTGATCAGCACGGTGACCAGCAGCCGATCCTCCCCGCTGACCCACCGCGGTGTGCGCAGCTCCAGCCACAGCGCCAGGTCCCCGGTGCCGGAGAGCACCGCGACCAGTCCCTGCGCCTTGCCCGGATTGTCAGGCGCGTCAATCGTTTTCGCAGTCAGCGGCAGCTGGTGACGCGCGTCCTGAAAGGTGTTGCGCAACCACGGCTCCAACGCGCGCCATGACGAGGCAGACGGCTCGCCCGCCACCTGGACGGTCGGGTCGCCTTCACCGTTGGGCCACGAGACCGCGATCACCCGCTGCACGTCGATCGCCGCGCTGCACTCGTCGAGGGTGATCGACAGCAGCTCGTCCACGCTCTTGGCCACCGCCACGGCGGTGGCCAGCCGCAGCACCGCGCTCTCGCGGGCCGCGAAGGCGCGCTCGGCGGTGATGTCACGAATCGTCCCCACGTAGGCGTCTCGATCGCTGCCGGTTTCCTTGACCGCGTTGATGCTCACCTTCACCCACGCCAGATGCCCGTCGGCGTGGCGAATCGGTGTTTCGTAGTCGGCCCGGCCGTGGCTTAGCACCCGGGTTATCTGTTCGGCCGCCGTCTTGGTGTCGACCAGCCAGGGATGCGGCCATCGGTACGGCAGGCCCTCGCCGGGATACCCGAGAATCTCGATGAAGGCACTGTTCATCTCGACCACCGAGCCCTCGTGATCGGCGACGAAGAAGCCTTCCTGTAGCGAATTCACCAGTGCTGTACGGAATTTATCGCGATCGGCCAGCCCCTCGGCGCGGGCTCGCTGTTCGGCGTAGCGTCTGTTGCCGTCGATGAAGCCGCGCGTCGCGACGTCCAGCGGAACCAGCAGCTGCAGCAGGAACTCCAGCGCGATCGGCGCATCCACGCGCACGTCCGTCGAAATTTCGAAGACCAGCCGCACGTGATGCTCGACGATGTCGAGCAGGCTGACCTGCTCCTGTAGGGCCCTGCGCCCGAGCTCGTTGCCGACCGACAAGGTCGCCTCGTCACGCGATTCGACGTAGGCGCGCAACGCGGCCTCGTACTGGTCGTAAAAGTCATTGTGGGTGTTCAAATCGTCACTCCCCGGTGCCGCGCGGCCAGGACCATCGCATCGTCGGTCTCCTTCGCGTCCTTGCCGAGGAGTCCTTCGGCGATGGCGACCGCCGGGGCCGAAAAGTCGATGTGGTCCAAATAGTCTTCGATGATTCCGTCGGTCCGCATCAGCAGCAGATCACCGGGACGAATCGAAACGGCTTGCGCCGGCCTTATTTCCGGTATGCGATAACCGACGATGCCCCCGATGAGACGTGCCGTGGACTGGATGTGGATACCGGTTGGTGCCTTGGCCACCAGATGGGCGGTGACATTTCCCACGCCGGTCCACGTCACCGTGTTGTCGGCAAAGTCGACCCGCGCCAACGTCATTGCGACTCCTCTGGTGCCGGCCAGCACCCGGTGACAGAGTTGGATCAACACTTCAATCGGCTCCGATGCGGCCCGCGTAACCGTGTCGACGGCCCGCAGCGCGGCTTCGGCGGCGGCAGGCCCGTGGCCGAGCCCGTCCACCAGTCCGAACAATGCGGCCGCACCGTCGATGTCGACGGCAATGCCCCGGTCACCGGAGGTTTCCTCGCTGGGCAAAGGCCTACCCGCCCTTGCCCATTCGATGGGTCCGAAGCGTCCGTTCTTATGCACGAGGGGGAACCCATTTCCACATTTCGATGACGGTCCCCTGGCCCAGTGTCGACTCGACTACCAACCGGTCCATCAGGCGGCGGGCACCCGGCAGGCCCATGCCCAGGCCCCGTCCGGTCGTGTAGCCGTCCTCCATCGCCCGCTCGATGTCGGCGATGCCGGGGCCCTGATCTTCGGCGCGCACCACCAGGGCCTCGCGTCCCTCCCGATCGGCGACGGCCACCCGGACGGCACCGCGGCCCGCGTAGCTGGTGATGTTCCGCGCGATCTCCGAGATCGCCGTGGCGATCATCGTGACGTCGGTAAGGGAGAATCCCAGATCGAGGGCGAGTTGGTGTCCGGCCTTGCGGGCTTCGACGATGTCGTCGGGGTGGTCGATGGCGACGACGATATCAGCCGCCACCGTCGAGCCCGATCGTTGACTTCCCCACGCCGCCTTGGCGATTCAGCAGGGCGAGGCCTTCTTCAAGATCCAGCGCGGTGTTCATGTCGTCGAACTCAAGACCCAGCTGCACCATCGCGAAGGCCACCTCCGGCTGCAGCCCCACGATCACGGTGTCCGCGCCGCGCAGCCGGGTCATGTGCGCGATGGTCCGCAGCGACCGCGCGGCAAAGGAATCCATCACATCGATGGCGGTGACGTCGACGATGATGCCCTGGGCGCGGAACTGGCTGACCCGTTCCATGAGGTCGTAACGAAGGCGTTCGGCGTCGGAGTCGGTGAGGGCGGCCTGTACCGACGCAATGAGAATCGAGCCCTGCTTCAGGATCGGTACTGGCATAGGGTGCTCGTGTCGATGGTGGTTAGCCGGTCTATTCGCCGGTGCGGGTGACCTCGTAGCCCAGCAGGCGTTCGGCCTCCTCGATGCCGCCCTGCAGGTCGCCGACCGCGTTCATCTTCGACAGGTCCAGCCCGATGGTCACCAGCGTCAGCGCGATCTCGGAGGACAGGCCGGTGATGATCACGCTGGCGCCCATCAAACCCGACGCGTCGACGGTCTGCACCAGGTGGTTGGCCACCGTCGAGTCGATGGTGGGCACACCGGTGATGTCGATGACCACCACCTTGGCCCGGTTCGCGCGGATGGCCCGCAGCAGCTGTTCGGTGACCTGGCGGGCGCGCTGGGAATCCAGCACACCGATGATCGGCAGGATCAGCAGCTGCTCACGCACCTGCAGCACCGGCGTCGACAGCTCGCGGATCGCCTCCTGCTGCTGGCGGATGATGCGCTCGCGTTCCTGCACGAACGACACGCCCACCGTGTTGGCGATGCGGTTGGCCGCCGGCTCGTAGGCGTCCAACACTCGATTGAGCATGTCGAAGTCGGTCTGATACTTCTCGAACAGGGAGCGAGCCAGCACGTCGCGCAGCAGCAGGACGATGCCGAGTACCTCGTCGGTCTCCACACCGCGCGGGATGATGCGTTCGGACAGGTCGCGCGCGTAGTCCTGCAGTGCCTCGACGCTACCGGTCTCGAGCACCTCGACGTAGCTGTCGTACACCGTCGTCGCCTCGGAGAAAATCTCCTCCGGGGTCATCGCGGTGAGTAACTGCGCCTCGGTGATGCGGCGGGCCCATTCCTCGCGCAGAATCGTCCGATTCTGCCGCAGATGCTGAACTAGCTGCGGCAGCAGGCCCTCGCTGGAAATACCCACGGTCTGCGCGGCGGCGCCGGTACTGTTGAAGTCCGACGGCGAATCTGACATCTGGCCTCCCGAGTGCCACGTCGCGCCCTGCGGTCTGCAGTTCCTTTTGCGAGACTAGCCTGGGTTGTCGCGGGGCACGTGTAGAGGGCATATTCTTCTCGCAGTTCGTAACGGCAGGCTAGGGTTGAACCACGCCACGGCCTAGGACAAAGGATTGCCATTGTCAGCTCCTGATTCGATTACCACGTTGGTTGAGGACCACGACGGGGTGTCCGTGGTCAGTGTCAGCGGCGAAATCGATTTGGTCACGGCGCCCGCCCTGGAACAAGCCATTAGCGCTGTCGTCGCCGATAGCCCGACGGCGCTGGTCATCGATCTCTCGGCGGTGGAGTTTCTCGGCTCGGTCGGCCTGAAGATCCTGGCCGCGACGTATGAGAAGCTGGGCAAGCAGACCGGGTTCGGCGTGGTCGCACGCGGTCCGGCCACCCGCAGGCCGATCCACCTGACCGGGCTGGACAAGACCTTCCCGCTGTATCCGACGCTCGACGACGCACTGACCGGCGTGCGGGACGGCACACTCAACAGCTAGCGCCCCGCTGTACGCATCGCTTGCCTGACAACGTCTTTGGCGCAAATGCGCCAAATTTGGTTTCGCATCTCATCGATTTCGGGACATATTCCAGCGCTTTTCCCGAGCGCACCGCGGACCCGAAGCGGTCTGCGCGCCCGGCCCAGGTGCGATGATCGGGCTATGGACGTCGACCATCCGCAATCGGACCAGCGGTGGGATCGCCGTGCGCGCGGCGAGACCGAAGTTCAACGCCTGGACCGCAATTGGAACAGCTTGCTGCAGGAGCTGCGGGTGGTCCAGACCGGGGTGCAGCTGCTGACCGGTTTCCTGCTGACGCTGCCGTTCCAGCAGCGCTTCGACCAGCTGGGGCCGCCGATGCGCGTGGTCTATCTGGCCACCGTGGTGTGCGCGGTGTGCGCGACCGTCTTGCTGATCGCGCCGGTGGCCATGCACCGGATGCTCTTCCGGCGTCATCGGCTACAAGTCCTGGTCTCGGCCGCACACCGGTGTGCCTATGCCGGGCTGGCCCTGCTCGGTCTGGCGGTCGTCGGCCTCACCACGATCATCTTCGCCGCGGTGGCCGGGCGGACCGTGGGCCTGATAGCCGGAGCTTGTGCGCTGCCGCTGTTCACCTTCTTCTGGTGGGTGCTGCCACTGATGTTGCGGACGCACGGCGAGTGATGCGACCCCGCCGGTCAGCGGCGGGGCGCGAGCACCGGGATCCGGGTGGATGCCAGGTGTTCGAGCAGGTCACGCGGATCGGCGAAGACGGGGTCGGCCCCCGCCTCCTGCAGTTCCGCGCGGGCGATGCCGCCGCTGCACAGCCCGATGCACGGCAGTCCCGCGCCGGTAGCGGCGTGTGCGTCCCATACGGCGTCCCCGACGAACACGGCGTGTTCGGCGTCCACGCCGGCCCGGTCCAGGGCCACCTTCACGATGCCGGGTTCGGGCTTGGCGGTGTCGACGTCGCGTGATGACGTGGTCTCGGAGATGACGTCGTCGCAATCGAGCACCTTGCGCAGGATCTCCAGTTCGTCTTCGGGCGCCGAGCTGGCCAGCACCACCTGCAGGCCCAGCTCGGCGACGCGGCGCAGCAGGTCGCGGGCGCCGGGCAGCGGTTGCAGCAGCGGCGTGATCTCCCGGTAGTACTCGCTGTGTTTGTCGCTGAGGCGCTCCTGCACGTCGGCCGGCGCGTCGTCGGAGAGCTTGCGCACCAGCCTGGATCCGTCCATACCGATGCAGCGATGGATTTGCCAGGACGCCACCACCAGGCCCTCGGCGTCGAACGCGCGCTGCCAGGCGTGCACGTGCAGGTAGTTGGAATCCACCAGGGTGCCGTCGACGTCGAACAGGACGGCGGGGCGGCCGCCGCGCGCCGTCAGGGCAGGCTCCCGGCGCCGGTGCCCGGGCACCCGCCCGCGTGCGATCGTGAAGTCATGTGCGTGGCATACCCAGGCAGGGCGTGACTGACACGGTCCACCTTCGTTTGGTCCCTGGGCCGACGGGTATCCCGGGGTGATGATCCGCTGCGCCGGAACGGCCGTGCCGCTCTTACCAGCGGAACCGACCTAGGCCGTATTGTGAATAACGCTGGCACACAATAGTTTTCGACGAGGAATGACGTTGGATTACCGCAAGAACGCCCCAGTCGACCATGCCCGTACCACCCGTGCGCACGCCGGCGAATCGCTCAAGAACGGCGCCAACGCACCCGGGCTTGCCGGGTCGGCCCTCGCGGTGATCGCCCTCACCGTCGGCCTGTTCGCCGTGGCCGCCGGCCATCTGGTGGCCGGCGCCGTTGCCCTGATCGTCGCCGTCATACTGGGCGCGCTGAGCGCAACTTGGCTGCTGCGCACCCACCGCAAGGTCCGCGATGCCGAACTGCGCTGGCATGCCACGCATTCCGACCAGCCGGCGCCACCGCCCAGCAGCTGAGCGGTGGCGGTTTGCCCATCACGTGGCGGGCAGGTAGCCCGCGCCATCGGTAAACGCCCGATCGCTCGCGGCGAGCGAGAGAATCCGGCACTTTTTTCGGTCGCATCGGTGTAGCACACCCCCGAACGGGGTACTGCCTGCGCCACGGGTGAGTACAGGAAAGTGCGTCAACCCGTTCCGGAGCGGGAAGGAACACCGATGGCGACCACCACTGACTACGACGCACGCCGTATATCCGACGCGGACACCCCCGACAAGTCCTCGCTACGCGAACTGGCCCCGACCCTGCAGGGACCCGCCACCACCGTGGTGGACGAGGACCCCAACGATGTGCACTTCTTCGAGTTGCCGGGTGCCGACCTGTCCGGGGAGGAGCTGTCGGTGACCGTGATTCCGCAGCGGGCCGACGAGTTCACCTGCTCCAGCTGCTTTTTGGTCCAGCACCGTAGCCGGATGCGCACATCGAGCTCCGGCCTTCCGGTGTGCGCCGACTGCGCCTGATATCGGCTCTGCGGAGAAGACTCCCCGGCCCGGATGAGCCCCGCGCCGCGGTTCGACCGCCGACCTGCGCTGAATTGTCGGTGGTATCCACTAGGTTCAGCGGACGATGGAGAAGGTGCTCGGGTCGCTCCTGCCGCTGGGGTTAGCGCTCCCTTGGTATTTCACGCAGCGGGCCACCGGTAGCCTGCCGGCGGGATGCGCCGCCGGCCTGGTTGGCCTGGCCGCCGCGGTGGCCGTCCTGTGGTGGCTTTCGCTGCAACGGGATCGCCACCAGGCCGACGCACAGCGACGCCGTGATTTGAAATGCGCGAAAGCCGGGCTGCGGACCATCGATCGGATGTCGGGCACCGAGTTCGAGGGATTCGTTGCGGCACAGCTTCGCATCGCGGGCTACAGCGTCACCCCCACGGCGAGCACCGGCGACTACGGCGTGGACCTGATCGCCAAGAAGGACGGCGCCCGCATGGCCGTTCAATGCAAAAGGCTGGCGAAGGCTGTCGGCGTGGCCGCGGTCCAGCAGGTCGTGGCCGGGGCGCTGCACCATGGCTGCAACCGGACGGTCGTGGTGACCAACCAGACCTTCACCAAGGCGGCTCGCCGGCTCGCCAGCACCCATCACTGCCGTCTGGTCGGGCGCACCCAATTGCAGAGCTGGACGCGAATCGCCACCGTTCCCGGGCGGGGCCCGCGGCGCACACCCGGGGTCGCTCCCCACGCCCGGCCGCAGCGGCTGGAACCGGAGTGGGAAGCCTAGCGAAACCCTCTGCGCCACAGCTTGTTCGGGCCGTCACGGTGGCGTCAGCGCCGGGTCGCGTCCTCGATCACCCGGCGCGCGATGTCCCGCAGCGGGGTGTTCATGCTCTGCGAGAGTTTGATCAGCGTGTTGAAGGCGGTCTGATCGTCGAGGTCGTAGCGCTCGATGAGGATGCCTTTGGCCTGACCAATCATGTCGCGGGTGCTCAGGGCTTCCTTGAACTGTTGGGTGCGCACCACGTTGCTCCACGCCAGGGCGCCCAGTGCCGCGAAGATGGCGGCGATCCGGCGGGAGTCCTCGGCGAAGGCCTGCGGGCGATCGGCATAGAAGTTCAGGGCGCCCATGCTCAGCTCGTCGGCGAACATGGGCAGCGACAGAACGCTGCGGATCGGCGTGTGGGCGAGCGCGTCGGCCTGATACTTCGGCCAACGTTCGTCCGTCTCGAGGTCGTCGATGACCACGACCTTGCGGGTCCACGCGGCGTGCACGCACGGCCCCTCCAGGTGGCGCCGCTGGAACTCGTCCAGCAGGCGGGCGCTGTCGTGGGTGACCGACGGGGTGCTGATCTCGTTCTGCCGGCTGGTGACGGTGATCCCCGCTTCCTGAGCCCCCGGCACCCAGCGCGCGGCCGCGCTGGTCAGATCGTCGAGCACCTGGGGGAAGTCCGACGCGTCCGCCGAATAGATGGCGCGCAGAACGTCGGTGAGCAGGGTCAGATCGTCAAAATTGGTCACTGAATGTCGCCCTCAAGCTTCGAGACCGGTTACAGGCAATTCCGCGCCGTTTCTGCAGCCTGCGGTCTCGCGAGGCGATCACTGATGGGTTATGACGGCGACGAACGTCAATGCTGTCTGCTTAGCATTTCGTGAGATGCAGTATATCGGCCCGCTTTTGAGCGATTACGCACGAGGCCGACCCCGGGCGAGACACCCGTTGACGGGGGCCAGACGCCAGCCGCGACCGGCCGCCGCGGCTGACGAGCGATCGATGTCCAACTGGTCGGGGTGGCGGGATTTGAACCCACGGCCTCTTCGTCCCGAACGAAGCGCGCTACCAAGCTGCGCCACACCCCGCTTGAAGCTCCGACAGCCTATCGCACCGGGCCGTCGGCTGGCCAAACCGCGGTGCGCGAGGTCACGTCCAGGCGCAGGATCGCTCGAACTCGACCAGCGCCTCGGCCGGGCCGGTCGGATCCAATCCCTGCGCCCGCACCCACTCGTCGCTGAAATAGGTGTCGCGGTAGCGGTCGCCGCTGTCGGCGAGCAGCGTGACGACCGAACCGCTGCGGCCCTCGGCGACCATCTCGGCGAGCAGGCCGAACGCACCCCACAGGTTGGTGCCCGTCGACGGCCCCACCCGGCGCCCCAACACGGCGCTGACGTGCCGCGCGGCCGCGATCGACGCCGCGTCCGGGACGGCCACCATCCGGTCGACCACGCCGGGCAGAAACGACGGCTCCACTCGCGGCCGGCCGATGCCCTCGATGCGCGACGAGCCGGGCAGCACCAGGTCGTTCCGACCTTGGGCGTAGGCGGGGAAGAACGCGGAATTCTCCGGGTCGACGACGCACAACCGGGTGGCGTGGCGCCGGTACCGGATGTAGCGCCCGATCGTGGCGCTGGTTCCGCCGGTGCCCGCCCCGACCACGATCCACTCCGGGACGGGGTGCTCCTCCTCGCGCATCTGCTCGAAGATCGACTCGGCGATGTTGTTGTTGCCCCGCCAGTCGGTGGCGCGTTCGGCGTTGGTGAACTGGTCCAGGTAGTGTCCACCCGTCTCGTGGGCGATCCGCTGGGCCTCGGCGTAGACCTCGCTGGAGCTCTGCACGAAATGGCAACGGCCGCCGTGGGCTTCGATCAGCGCCACCTTCGACGCGCTCGTCGCCGCCGGCATCACGGCGACGAACGGCAGCCCCAGCAGGGCGGCGAAATAGGCCTCGGACACCGCCGTCGAACCCGACGACGCCTCGACCACGGTGGTGTCCTCGTCGATCCAGCCGTTGCACAGCGCGTAGAGGAACAGCGAGCGGGCGAGCCGGTGCTTGAGGCTACCGGTGATGTGCGTGGTCTCGTCTTTGAGGTACAGCGCGACCTGGGCGCCGGGACCGCCGGTGCTCCACGCCGACGGCAGCGGATAGCGAAGCAGATGGGTGTCGGCGCTGCGCCGGGCGTCGGCCTGGATCAGCCGGATCGCATTGTCGGTCCAGCAACGCGAGCGGCTGCGGACCGCGATCCGGGTCTGGCCGGTCAACGCACCGATGCTGTTGGCTGCGAACGGCTCAGGTCGCTGGCCGCGTCGCGGTCGCCCATCGGGGTGGCGATCAACGTCAGCAGGGTCGCCTCCGGGCGGCAGCAGAATCGCACCGGCGCGAACGGCGAGGTCCCCATGCCGGCGGACACATGCAACTGCATGTTCGCGCCCCAGCGCGACGGTCCCTTGGCGCGCGAGCGGTCCAGGCCGCAGTTGGTCACCAGCGCGCCGTAGAACGGCAGGCACACCTGACCGCCGTGCGTGTGCCCGGCCATCACCAGTTGATAGCCGTCGGCGGCGAACCGGTCCAGCACCCTGGGCTCGGGCGAATGGGTCAGTCCCAGCCGCAGATTCGCCGCCGGACTGGCCGGCCCGGCGATGGTTTCGTAGCGGTCCCGGTCGAGGTGCGGGTCGTCCACGCCCGCGGCCGCGACGTTCAGGCCGGCCACTTCGAACTCGCGGCGGGTGTGGGTGAGGTCGAGCCAGCCGCGCTCGGTGAACGCCGCCCGCAGGTCCTGCCAGGGCAGCGGTTCACCGCGGACCCGGTGCGACGGGTTGGTCACGTAGTTCAGCGGATTCTTCAGCTTCGGCGCGAAGTAGTCGTTGCTGCCGAACACGAAGACACCCGGCCGCGAGAGCAGGTCACCCAGGGCCTGGATGACCGACGGCACCGCCTTGGGGTGGGCTAGGTTGTCGCCGGTGTTGACCACCAGGTCCGGTTCCCAGCCGGCCAGTTCGCGCAGCCACGCCTGTTTGCGGCGCTGCCCGGGCGTCATGTGGAGGTCGCTGATATGCAGCACCCGCAGCGGAGTCGAGCCCGGGGACAGCACGGGCATGGTGATCTCGCGTAGGACGAACGCGTTGCGCTCGATGACCGCGGCATAGCCGAGGCCGGCGACGCTCGAAGCAAGGGTGGCGGCGCCGGCACGTATCAGGACGGGCACGGCTCGGCGACGATGCGGGCCGCGAGGCGGCCCGGGGAGGAGCCGGGCAATCGGGACTTGAGCAGCAGCCATGCTGGCAGCTTACTTCCGGTCGGGGACTGGCAGCGTAATCTCTTGACGCCACGACGCTTATGGCGGCGGCTGGCCGGGCGCTGGTGGCGGCGGCGCCAGGAGCGGAATGGTGATCGGGGGCAGGCCTGGGATCTCGACGACCTGCGAACCGACCGGCGGTGGTGCACCTTCCGGTGGCGGCGGCGGGGCCGGCGGGATGCCGTTGCTGACCTGAATGGTGATGATCGAGCCCGGGATCGTCGCGCCGCTCGGCGTCGTGCCGACCACTTCGCCCTGCTTCGCGCTGCTGTTGACGAAGTTGTTCTGGTCGGAGACCTGGAAGCCGGCCTCCTTGATGCGCTGGCGTGCCGCGTCGATATCCAGGCCGGCGACGCTGGGCACCCGTGACCCGGGCGCCCCGTCGACGTAGCGGGGATCGGTGGGCGGCAACTGCACGGGCCCGAAATTTGTGGCGATCGGCTTCATCGCGGTGAACCAGGTGCGGGCCGGCTCGTTACCGCCGTACAGGTCGCCCTCGGCGCAGTGGCGCAGCGGGGCGGAGCACAGATCGGTGGGGTTCGTCGAGTCGTCGTAGATGTAGTTCGCCGCCGCGTAGTGGTTGGTGAAGCCCACGAAGCCCGACGAGCGGTGCGCCTCGGTGGTGCCTGTCTTACCGGACACCGGCAGGTCCCAGCCCGCCGCGCTGGCCGAACCGGCCGCCGTGCCGCCGCCCAGGGCGTCCTTGCTCATCGCGTTGGCCAGCGTGTTCGCCAGACCGTCGGGCACCACCTGGTCGCAGGTCTCGGTGGTGACGGCGACCTCGTTGCCCTTGCGGTCGACCAGCTTGTCAATCGGATTGGGCGGGCACCAGGTGCCGCCCGAGGCCAGGGTGGCCGCGACGTTGGACAGCTCCAGCGCGTTCACCTCGATGGGGCCCAGCGTGAACGAGCCGATGTTCTGCCGCTTGACGAAGTCGGCCAGGCTCTCGTTGCTATCGGGGTTGTAGTCGCGGGCCGTGCCCGGGTCGGCGTAGGACCGCAGCCCGAGCTTGATCGCCATGTCCACCGTGCGCGTCACACCGACCTGCTGGATCAGCTTGGCGAACGCGGTGTTGGGCGAGGTGGCCAACGCGTCGGTGACGTTCATCGACCCGCGATAGTTGCCGGCGTTGACCACGCACCAGTTGTCCTTGGGGCAGCCCTTGGCCCCGCCGCTACCCATGCCCTTCGCCTGGAACCGGCCCGGCACCTCCAGGGTGGCGTTGGTGCCCATGCCCATGTCCAGGGCCGCGGCCGTGGTGAAGATCTTGAAGACGGATCCCGCGCCGTCACCGACCAGCGAGAACGGCTGCGGGCGCATGGTCTGACCGGCGTCGACGTCGAGGCCGTAGGTGCGGTTGCTGGCCATGGCCATCACCTTGTGCGACGTCTTGCCGGGCTGGATCACGCTCATCACGCTCGAGATCCCCGGCAGGGTCGGGCTGGCGAATTTGTCGATGGCCGCCTTGACCGGGATCTGCACGTCCGGGTCCAGCGTGGTCTTGATCAGGTAGCCGCCCCGGGCCACCTGCTCCTTACTGATCCCGGCCCGCGACAGGTACTCCTGGACGTAGTCGCAGAAGAAGGCGCGGTCGCCGGCCGCGATGCAGCCGCGGGGCAGCTCGTTGGGCTGCGGCAGAATGCCCAACGGCGCGGCCTTGGCGGCGCGCAGCGCTTCCTCCTCCTGCGGGATGTTCTGAATCATGGTGTCCAGCACCAGGTTTCGCCGTGCCAGCGCGCCTTCGGGGTTGATGTACGGGTTGAGCGCGCTGGTCGACTGCACCATGCCCGCCAGCAGCGCCGCCTGCTGCCAGTTCAGGTCGGACGCGTTGATGCCGAAGTAGGTCTGGGCGGCGTCCTGCACGCCGAACGAGCCGTTGCCGAACGACACCAGGTTCAGATAGCGGGTCAGGATCTCGGGCTTGGTGAAGGTTTTGTCCAGCGTCAACGCCATGCGGATCTCGCGCAGCTTGCGGGCCGGGGTGGTCTCCACCGCCGCGCGCTTCTCCGCGTCGGTTTTCGCGGTGACGAGCAGTTGGTAGTTCTTGATGTACTGCTGCTCGATGGTCGAGCCACCCCGGGTGTCCACGTCGCCGCGGGCGTAGCCGGCCAGCCCGGTCAGGGTGCCTTTCCAGTCCACGCCGTTGTGCTCGGCGAACCGCTTGTCCTCGATGGAGACGATCGCCAGCTTCATCGTGTTGGCGATCTTGTCGCTGGGTACCTCGAACCGGCGCTGCGAATACAGCCAGGCGATGGTGTTGCCCTTGGCGTCGACCATCGTCGACACGGCGGGCACCTCGCCCTCGAGCAGCTGGGCCGAGCCGTTGGCCACCACTTCCGAGGCCCGATTGGACACCAGTCCTATTCCGCCGGCGAACGGAAACAGCAGAGCCGTGGCGACGACGCTGGCCAACAGACAAAGCCCCGCAAGCTTGAGGATCGTGAGCGCGGCCGGGGGGCGGTCTGACATGGCTACTACAGTAGCGGCCCCCAGTCACGCCGCCACGCTGCACGTTCTTCCAAAATTTGCGTCATCTCAGGGCCGGCGGCGGCGGCGCGAATTTGCAGTTGCGTTACAGGTCAGACGTGCCACAGAGTGTGCAAGATCACTTCTTCGCCTATCGTTTGATACGAGACGGCACGCCCGTCCCAAAAAAAGCGTTATCGGACTGTTGCGCAATTGGCACCTGACCACCTAACTTAGACACACGGTGAGATTCAGGTAACACCGAAGTACATGGTGTGGCGTAGATCGCTAGGTCAGGATCTGCACCCGAGGAGGGCGGCCGTGACGGGCGGCCGGTAGGGAAAGGGAACAGTTCGTGTCACCAATACGGCCGGCGGCGCGTAGGACAAACATTGCAGCCGCACAAGGGGTACTCCGCAGTGTCGATGCCGAAGAACGGATCGCTTGGGTCTCGAAGGCGCTATGCCGGACCACCGATCCCGACGAACTGTTTGTCCGCGGAGCGGCCCAGCGTAAAGCGGCCGTGATCTGCCGTCATTGCCCGGTGATGCAGGAATGCGGGGCAGACGCGCTGGACAACAAGGTCGAGTTCGGGGTCTGGGGCGGCATGACCGAGCGGCAGCGCCGCGCCCTGCTCAAGCAGCACCCCGAGGTGGTTTCCTGGGCGGACTTCTTCGACAAGAGGCGGACCCGCAGCGTCGGCTGACCGTTCCCGGCGCGACGGGCCGCCGGTTGAGCTCCGCAAGCAGGTGCGGACGTCCCGCCGTTCGTCATTACGTTTCTGTTACGACGGCTGCCGGCCAGATCTTTAGCCGGTCGGTTCCTCAGCGGGCCGTTGCCCGGCCCGCATCGTCACCGCCGTATTCGGATTGGTCGGTTCCTCAGCGGGCCGTTGCCCGGCCCGCATCGTCACCGACCGAAGTGATCTGATCGGCGAGCGCCCGCAGCGCCTCCAAGTCCGAAACATCGAACGGCAGCGACGGAACCCCGACCACCGGCACGTGCGGGTTGGCCCCGGTGAACCGGGACAGCAGCCTGACCTCCCGCTTGGCGGTCTGCGCACGGTCGGCATGAATCTTCAAGACCGCCGAGGCCAGCGACGCGGACTCGGAATCGCCGTCCTGGTCCAGCATTTCGCTGCCGTCGATCGCCCGCTCGGCCGGCAGCGAGCACAACGGCGGATGGGTGCGGTTCAACACCAGCCCGGCGAGCGGCATCCCTTCCTGCGACAAGCGGTCGACGAAGAACGCCGCCTCGCGCAGCGCGTCGGGCTCGGCCGCCGACACCACGACGAACTGCGTCCCGCGCCGCTTCAACAACGCGTAGGTGCGATCGGCCTTCTCGCGGAAGCCGCCGAAGGTGGCGTCCAGCGACTGCACGAACGCCGCGGCGTCGCCGAGCATCTGTGAACCCAGGATCGTCGACATTGCCTTCATCGCCAAACCCATTGCGCCGGTGACTAACCGCCCGATGCCGCGGCCCGGCGCCAGCAGCAGCCGCCACAGCCGGCTGTCCATGAAGCTGCCCAGTCGCTTCGGCGCGTCCAGGAAGTCCAGGGCGTTGCGCGACGGCGGCGTATCGACGACCACCAAATCCCAGCGATCCTCGGCCAGCAGCTGACCGAGCTTCTCCATCGCCATGTACTCCTGCGTGCCGGCAAGCGAACTGGCTACGGTCTGATAGAACTGGTTGTCCAGAATCGCCTGCGCGCGACCGGGTCCCGAGTACTGGACCACCATCTCGTCGAAGGTGCGGCGCATGTCGAGCATCATCGCGTGGAGCTCGCCGGGAACCTCCGCCGCCAGCGGGACGCGTTGCGGCGTGTTGCCGAGGTCGCTGACCCCCAGCGCCTGGGCCAGCCGCCTGGCCGGATCGATCGTCAAAACGCAGACGTTGCGCCCGTATTCGGCGGCGCGCAGCGCGATCGCGGCCGCGGTGGTGGTCTTGCCCACCCCGCCGGCACCGCAGCACACCACCACACGGTTGGTGGTGTCGGCCAGGATGGCGGCCATGTCAAGCTGTTTGGGCGTGGTGCTCATCGAACCCCCTGCTGCGCAAGTGATTCCGACAGCTCGTAGAGGCTACCGAGGTCGACCCCGTCGGAGATGGCCGGTAGTTCCAGTCGCGCCACCTTCAGCGCGTCGAGCTGTTGTGCGATCTCGGCGCGGGTCGCGACGACCGTCGCGTGCTCGATGGTCTCGGTCAGCAGTCCGGCGAAGTCCTTGTCGTTCAAAGTGATCCCGGACTTTTCCAATCCGGCCCGCACCGAGTCCGCATCGACGTCGCCCTCGGCGGCCTTCGCCAGGTCGGCCGGCTGCAAATAAGACGGAATGTTGCGGTTCACAATCACGCTGCCGATCGGCAGCTGCATCTCGGCGAGCTCCTCGATGGCTTCCAGCGTTTCCTGGATCGGCAACGCCTCCAGCAGGGTGACTAAGTGAATGGCCGTCTGCTCGGAGTGCAGTAACTTCACCACGCCGTCGGCTTGCGAATGCACCGGGCCGCCCTTGGCCAGATCGGACACGGCTTTGGTGACGTCGAGGAAGCGCGCGATCCGTCCGGTCGGCGGGGCGTCGACGACGATCGCGTCATAAACCGGCAGCCGATTCTTGTCGACGCGGATCACCGTCTCCTTGATCTTGCCGGTCAGCAGCACGTCACGCAGGCCGGGCGCGATCGTGGTCGCGAACTCGACCGCGCCGATGCGGCGCATCGCGCGACCCGCAATGCCCAGGTTGTAGAACATCTCGAGGTATTCCAGGAAGGCGGCCTCGATGTCGATCGCCAGGGCGTTGACCTGACCGCCGCGTTCGGCGGTCGCGATCTTCACCTCTTGATATGGCAGCGGCGGGACGTCGAAGAGTTGCGCAATCCCTTGGCGGCCCTCGACTTCCACGAGCAAGACCTTGCGGCCCCCGGCGGCCAGCGTCAGTGCCAGCGCCGCCGCGATGGTCGACTTGCCCGTACCGCCTTTGCCGGTCACGAAATGTAAACGGGCCTTCGTCAAGCGCGCAGGCCAGCCGACGGCAGCTCCGCCGCTCGATGTGGTTGCCACCTTCGCATGCTAGCCCGACCCGATAAGCTCGCGGCATGAGCCAACCGACCGCATGGGAGTACGTCACGGTCCCGCTGCTGACGCATGCCACCAAACAGATCCTCGACCAGTGGGGTGCCGACGGCTGGGAGTTGGTGTCCGTGCTGCAGGGGCCGACCGGCGAGCAGCACGTCGCGTACCTGAAGCGCCCCAAGTAAAAGGCCTTTCTCGATGAGTGCTCAGCCTTCTTGGAAGGCCCGGCTCGGGGAGCTCGGCCTCGAGCTTCCGGAGGTGGTCGCGCCGCTGGCCGCCTACGTCCCGGCGGTGCGCACCGGCAACCTGATCTACACCGCGGGCCAGTTGCCGATGCAGGCCGGAAAGCTGTTGGGCACCGGCAAGGTCGGCGCCGGCGTCAGCCCCGACGAGGGCAAGGCGCTGGCGCGGATCTGCGCGCTCAATGCGCTGGCGGCCGTCGACTCGCTGGTGGGCATCGACGCGGTGACCCGGGTGGTCAAGGTCGTCGGGTTCGTGGCGTCGGCCCCGGGGTTCAACGGCCAGCCCAGCGTCATCAACGGGGCCTCCGAACTGCTCGGCGAGTTGTTCGGCGAGCAGGGCGCGCACGCGCGTTCGGCGGTCGGCGTCTCCGAGCTGCCACTGGATGCGCCGGTGGAAGTGGAGCTGATCGTCGAGGTCGGTTGACGCCGTGACCGAGGCCGCCGAGTCGCTGACCCACCCTGCGTACGCCAAGCTGCGGACGGTCACCGACACCGCGTCGGTGCTGTTGGCCGACAACCCCGGTCTGCTGACGCTCGAAGGCACCAACACCTGGGTGTTGCGCGGCCCGCGCAGCGACGAACTGGTCATCGTGGATCCCGGACCCGACGACGACGAGCACATCGCGCGGGTCGCCGCGCTGGGCCGTATTGCCTTAGTCCTGATCAGCCACCGGCACAGCGATCACACCGACGGCATCGACAAGCTGGTCGAGTTGACCGGGGCGACCGTGCGCTCGGCGGGGAGCGGTTTTCTGCGTGGCCTGGGCGGCGAGCTGACCGACGGTGAGGTGATCGACGCCGCCGGCCTCAAGATCAAGGTCATGGCGACGCCCGGGCACACCGCCGATTCGCTGTCGTTCCTGCTCGACGATGCCGTGCTGACCGCCGATACCGTGCTGGGCCGTGGGACCGCCGTCCTCGACAAGGAGGACGGCAGCCTCACTGACTACCTGGAATCCCTGCGGCGCCTGCGCGGCCTGGGCCGACGGCAAGTGCTGCCCGGACACGGCCCCGAGCTGACCGACCTGCAGACCGTCGCCGAGGGCTATCTCGCGCACCGGCGGGAGCGCCTCGATCAGGTGCGTGCGGCGGTGCGGGAGCTGGGGGAGGACGCCGGCGCCCGCCGGATCGTCGAACACGTCTATGTCGATGTCGACGAGAAGCTCTGGGATGCCGCGGAATGGTCGGTGCAGGTGCAGCTCAATTTCCTGCGCGCGGAGTCGCCGGCGTAGGGCGACCCCGCCAGTGACTACCGCCCATCGGTTCCGGCTCTGGGAGCGCACAGTTTTTCTGGATGGCGATAGCGCCGGGGCTAGCACGTTGTGAAGTAGCCGCATGGTGCCGAGACGGTGCCAGTTGGGGCTCGTGCGGCGCGGAACGGTGAAACGCCGCGGGGATTAGCGGGCTCGGCGCGCGAGCCGTTCGGAGTCCGAGATCAGCACGCTCTTGCCTTCCAGGCGGATCCAGCCGCGATGGGCGAAGTCGGCCAGCGCCTTGTTCACCGTCTCGCGGGAGGCCCCCACCAGCTGCGCGATCTCTTCCTGCGTCAGGTCGTGGGTGACCCGCATCGCGCCACCCTCCTGGGTGCCGAACCGCTGGGCGAGCTGCAGCAGCTGCTTGGCCACCCGGCCGGGCACGTCGGTGAAGATGAGGTCGGCCAGGTTGTTGTTGGTGCGGCGCAGGCGTCGGGCCAACACCCGCAGCAGCTGCTCGGCGATCTCGGGGCGGTCGGCGATCCAGGCCCGCAGCGCGTCGCGGTCCATCGACACCGCCCGCACCTCGGTGATGGTGGTGGCGCTGGACGTTCGAGGCCCCGGGTCGAAGATCGACAATTCGCCGAACATGTCCGACGGGCCCATGATCGTCAGCAGGTTCTCGCGTCCATCGGGGGAACGGCGACCGATCTTCACCTTCCCCGAGACGATGATGTACAGCCGATCGCCTGGTTCCCCCTCGGCGAAGACCGTGTGTCCGCGGGGGAAGTCGACGGGTTGCAGCTGCTTGGTCAGTGCCGTGACTGCGCCGGGTTCAACCCCTTGGAAGATTCCTGCCCTTGCCAGGATCTCGTCCACGTTGCCTCTTCAACTTTCCCAGAAAATTAATGTGATACGGGCAGGCTAACCCCTTGCTCGCGTGACGAGTCTAGAGGTACGCCGTTGTGTCCAACGTGCCAACGCTACACACGATTGGCGTGTCGAGGTGCCCTAAACTGCGGATTGACGTGCGAATGGCCGTGTATCCGCGTCGGTAATGTCATCTCGTCGCGGTCGACGAAGCCGACGGCAAAGGACGGCGCGGCGTGACGCGGGCCGCCGGTGCGCCCGCTCGTCGGGGCCGTGGGCAGCTGCGCGAGCTCGCGCCGATGCAGGTATTCCAACGCCTCCGGCATGCCTTCGGACGCCAGCGTGTGCATGTCCACTCCGCCGGCAAGCTCCAGGAATTCGTCGACGTCGGCCACCGCCGTGGCGTGGGGGGCGAGCTCCGATTCGAGCCGCCCAAGACCCAGCGCCGCCAGCATCAGCAGCACCGGAACGCCGGCCACCAGCAACCACGACACACGAAGAGTAAACATGGCCTTGAATCAACACGGGGTCTCGGCCAGATCACGAAATCAGTACTCTGTCGTAGGTGACAGCGGCGAAGTCGTCCGGGCGTTCGAAATCGGCTCCGGCCCCGTCCGGCGGCGCCGATGCCGGACGGTGGTCGCAGGAAACCCGGGTGGGCCTGGTGCGAAGGGCGCGGCGGATGAATCGTGCTCTGGCGCAAGCGTTTCCGGATGCGCACTGCGAGCTGGATTTCACGACGCCGCTGGAGCTGACCGTCGCCACCATCCTGTCGGCGCAGAGCACGGACAAGCGCGTCAACCTGACCACCCCGGCGCTGTTCAAGCGGTACAGCTCGGCGCTGGACTACGCGCAAGCCGACCGTGCCGAACTGGAAAACCTGATTCGCCCGACCGGTTTCTTTCGCAACAAGGCCTCCTCGTTGATCGGTTTGGGGCAGGCCCTGGTCGAACGCTTCGACGGCGAGGTGCCGTCGACGATGGCCGAACTGGTCACGCTGCCGGGGGTGGGACGCAAGACCGCCAACGTCATCCTGGGCAACGCCTTCGGGATCCCCGGCATCACCGTCGACACCCATTTCGCGCGGCTGGTGCACAGGTGGCGATGGACCGCCGACAAGGACCCGGTCAAAATCGAGCACGCCGTGGGCGAGCTCATCGAGCGCGGTGAGTGGACCATGCTGAGCCACCGGGTGATCTTCCACGGCCGCCGGGTGTGTCACGCGCGCAAACCGGCGTGTGGCGTCTGCCTGATCGCCAAAGACTGCCCGTCCTTCGGACTGGGGCCCACCGAAGCGGCGCTGGCCGCGCCCCTGGTGAAGGGTCCGGAAACCGAGCACCTGCTCGCGCTGGCCGGGCTGTAAAGCCGGTCCGCGACCGACGCGCAGGGACGCAATGCCTACCTGGAGGCCGACGCTGACCCGCAGGGCCCGCTGGCACATCGCGATCCTGGCGGTGGTGGTGGCGCTGATCGCGGCGCTGGTCGCTCAGCTGCGGGACGACTCCGACACGACTGCCACGAACGCGGGCAACCGCCCGGTGGCCGACCGG
>NZ_QMEU01000050.1 GCF_003284975.1 Mycobacterium colombiense | reverse complement strand
GATGGCCATCGCGTCGGGCTTCAGGCCGTTGCGGCGCAGGCTCTCCTGCAGTCCGCGACCGAACTCCGCCGCCGAAGCCGGCCGCTCGGCCGCGTCGACCGCCATCGCCGTCTCGATCGCCGAACACACCGCGTCGGGGATCCCGCCGGGGCGCAGGTCCGGCACCCGCGTGTTGTTGATCCGTGTGTAGTGCGCGAGCAGGTCTTCGCTGCCGCGGCGCTCGTAGGCGGGGCTGCCGGCGATGAGCGAATACAGGGTGGCGCCAAGCGAATAGACGTCGCTGCCGACGGTCGCGGGATCGCCCGCCATCACCTCGGGCGCGAGGTAATCGATTGTGCCGGAGAACAATCCGGCCGCCGTTTCGTATCCGCCGGCGATGTGGGCGGTCCCGAAGTCGGTCAGTTGCGGTTCGCCGTAGTCGTTGACGAGCACGTTCGCGGGCTTGATGTCGCGATGCAGCGTGCCGCTCAGGTGTGCGGTTTCCAGTGCGCCGCAGAGCTTTACGCCGATCCGCACGGCTTCCGGCCAGGCGATGGGGCCCTCGCGCTGCACCCGCAGGCCCAGCGAGCCCGCGGGGCAGTACGACATGACGATGTACGGACGGCCGCTCGCGGTCAGGCCGACCCGCAAAATGTTGACGATGTTCGGGTGCCCCGAGAGCCCGCCCATGGCGTAGCCCTCGCGCAGAAATCGTTCGCGGCCGGCGTCGTCGCTGAAGGTCGGTAGCACCTTGATCGCCACATTGCGCCCGAGCGCTGTCTCGCGACAGCAGTAGACCACCCCGGCGGCGCCCCGAGCGATCTGGCGGGCGTTGTCGAACCCGGCAGCGGCTAACTCCGCCACGACCTCGCTCGCTCCCGACGCGCGGGCGCGAGCCTTGGGTTTTTCAGCCATTACCTGGCCCCAGCTTCCCAGGCGATTGATCAATCGGGGTCAAGCGTAGCGAACATCGGTTCGCCGTCAGTGCGGTTCGTTGGGGTTCGTCAGTGGATGCGTGCGCTGCCGCCGAGGCCGATCTCGAGCACGCTTCCGGTGATCACCCCGGGGTCGGTGACCAGGTACACCACGCCGCGGCTGACATCCTCGGGCTGCAGCCAGGGTTGCGGTATCGGGTTGGCTTTGGTCATCCGGCGCACGAGGTCGTCGGGGACGTCGTCGCTTCCGGTGGGTTGCACCATCGGCGTCTGGGTGGTGGTCGGGCAGACGACGTTGATCGTGATGCCCTCCTTGGCGACCTCGAGGGCGGCGGACTTCGCCAGGCCGATAACGCCCCACTTGGTGGCGTTGTAGGCGGCCAGCTCGGGGATGCCCATGCGGCCGCCCATCGAGGAGGTGACGACGATCCTGCCGAACCGCTGCTGGCGCATCGCCGGTATCGCGGCGCGCAGGGTGTGAAAGGCGCCGGTCAGGTTGGTGTCGATCAGCTGTTGCCAGACCACGTCGCTGACGTCTTCCAGCACCCCGGTGCTGACGATTCCGGCGTTGGCCACCACGATGTCGAGGCTGCCGAGGTCGGCGACGGTCTGGGTGATCGCGGTGTTGACCGCGGCCGCGTCGCGCACGTCCAGGGTGATCGGCACGCAGCGCCGGCCCAGTTCCTCGACGAGCTTGGTCGTTTCCCGTAGGTCGTCCTCGGTACCCAGGGGGTAAGTCAGGTCCGTCATCGCGGCCGGGGCATCGGCGACGACGATGTCGGCTCCTTCGGCGGCCAGGGCCAGCGCATGTGAGCGGCCCTGCCCGCGAGCCCCGCCGGTGATGAAAGCCACGCGTCCGTCCAAAGCACCCATGGCGGTAAAGCTACCAGCCGCGAAATCCGCTGATGCGCGGCAACTTTGAATACGGTTCGACGCACGGCTACGGGCAGCTGCCGAGGCCGCCCACCGTGCGGTGGCGAGGACGCGAATTCAACCCACGTGATCCCCGGTCACCGTGGGCCCTTTTCGAGATGCTGTCCGCGGTTTCGGTGTGGGTCAGTCCTGGAGGAATGCGACATTGTCGGTGACGGGGTTGCGAGGGATGTCGAGGTGGTTGGCCACGAACACGGGGTCTTCGTAGCCGATGCACAACCCGCACAGGACAACCAACTCGTCGGGGATGCCGAGTTGGTCGCGCGCGACGTCGGGATAGAGCGCCGTGGACACCTGGACGCAGCTGTCGATGCCGCGATCGGTGAGCGCGAGCAGCAGCGTCTGCAGGAACATGCCCACGCCGATCGCATCGGGAAGGCCGAGATCGCGGTGCATGCAGACGATTCCGGCGACCGGGGCGTTGAAGAAGTCCCAGTTGCGTAGCTGCGCGGTCCAGCGGCCAGCGGCGTCGTCGCGGGCAACACCCATCGCGCCGTAGAGGAGTGCGCCGAGTTGCCGACGCAGCTGGTTGTGCGATTCCGGCAGACCTAGCGAGGGCGGCGGAGCGGCGCGTACGGCCGCGGCGAGTGCGGCCCCGAGGCGTCTCCGCCGGGTGCCGGTGGTCAGGAACACGTGCCACGGCTGCACGTTGGAGTTTGATGGTGCCCGCATCGCCAGAGTCAGGGCCTCTTGCAACAGTTCGTGTGGAACTTGCTTGTCGGGCAGAAACATTCGCGTGGAATGCCGCCGCAGCACGACGTCGTCGAAACGGTGACCCGGTGACGAGGGGCCGGCGTCGTTCAGTTGGGCGGTCATCGCTGATCCAGCCAATCGGCGAGATGTGTCGGCGCGATCTCGGCGCCCTCGCCGGTGACCAGGCTGTTCTGCTCGACGGGCGTGCCGAAATAGGTGGCCTCTGGGTCGACGTTGATCGGCAAGTCCTTGCCCTGCTTGGCCAGAACGGCGCGAGCCATCTCGGCGAACGTCATCTTCTCCGGGCCGCCGAGGTCGAGGACGCCCTGACGCGGCGCGTCGTCGGCGACCCGGGCCACGAGGGCGGCGACCTCGGCCGAGGCGACCGGCTGAATCAACGCGTCCGGAGCCTGGACCTGCCCGTCGACGATCAGCGAGGCGGCGATGCCGTCGGTGAACTCGTGGAACTGGGTGGCCCGGACGATGGTGTACGGCAGATTGGACGACGCGACCAGCTCCTCTTGGCTGTGCTTGCCCTCCAGGTAACCGCGACCCCTCAGCTTGTCGACACCGACGATGGACAGCAGCACGTAGTGCCCGACGTCGGCCCGTTGGGCGGCCGCGAGCAAAGTGGTCGCCGATTTCGTGAAGAAGTCCCGCGACGGGCCGTCTTCCAGGCTGGGTGAGTTGAGGACATCGACGACGACGTCGGCATGCGCGAATGCGGCGTCGACGCCGTCGCCGGTGATCGCGTCGACACCTGACGAGCGCGACGCGGCGGTCACCCGATGCCCGGCGGCGGTGAGCAGGTCGACGACCTGAGCGCCGATCATGCCCGTGGCGCCGACGACCGTGATGTTCTTCGAAGTGCTCATGAGGAGTGCCTTTTCTGACGAGGGTTGGGGGTGGACTATTCGGAACGCGGGACGCGACGGTCCTTGCGGGCTTCGAGCTCGTCGGCGTCGACCAGAACGAACATCTCGGTGCCGGGGCGACAGAGCATGGTGACCAGGAACCGCAGGGGAACATCGTCGCGGTTGTTTCCGTCGGAGTAGTGGATGACGTCGCCACCGGGCTCCCAGAACGCCTCGCCGGCCTTGATGACGCGGGGGGCTTCGCCCTCTAGCTCGAAGAGCATCTCGCCCTCGAGGACGTAGCCGAAGCACGGCCCGCCAGGGTGGCGGTGCGGCGGGGCGCCCGTGTCACCGGGACCCCACTCGATGATCGCGGTCATCGCGTCGGCTCCCTCGGGGATGTGCGGCGGCTTGACGGACTGGATGACGGTCATCGCCGTGGCGAGCATTTCCATGACGTCGGACATCGGATCTCCTCTGGTTGGTGTGGTTCGCTATGCCTTCGTCGCCAGTTGCTCGACGTGCGCCTGTCGTTTGCCGGCTCTCGGCCAGAAGTAACTGCCGGGCTTGCGGGCCTCCTTGATCAGGAACGACAGGGTGCCCTTGCACACGGATTCCTTGATGGTCGCGGCGAGGCGCCCACCGATGTGCATCGGCAACGCCTGGTCGTTGAAGTGCGACATCTGGATGGTCCCGGCATGGCGACCCAGGCTGATGCACTGCCCGACGGACGCCGGGTTGATGTCGGCGGGCTCCCTGCCCTCGACGCGGGCCAGCAGGGTGTCGGCCGCGTGCGACGCCAACGGCATGGCCAACTGGCAACTCATGCGCAGCGGCACGCCCGAGGGCGAGGCTGCATCACCTGCGGCGATGATCGATGGATCGTCGAGATAGGTCAGGGTTTCGTCGGTCAGCAGCCGGCCGAGCCGGTCGGTGCGCAACCCGCTGTCGGCGGCCAGGCTCGGTACGCCGAAGCCCGCCGTCCAGACCGTGGCGGCACTGGGAAGGACGCGGCCGTCGCGCAGGGTGACGCGGTCGGCGCTGACGGCGGCGACCGTCGCGTTTTCGATGACCTCCACACCCAGCTTGCGCAAGCGCTTGGCCACCGAACGGCGGCCCCCGGACGCCAGCGACGGTCCGAGTGCGCCGGTGACCAGGATGACCTTTCGGCCCGCCTCGGCGAATTCGGAGGCCGCCTCGATCCCGGTCAAGCCACCGCCCGCGATCACGATCGGTGCGGATAACGAGACGTCGGCGAGCCGCTTGGCGAGGCGCCGAGCGGCCTCCAATTCGCCGAGAGGATAAGCGAATTCGGACGCACCCGGCACCGACGACGGTACGGCCGCGGTGCTGCCGACGGCGTAGACGAGATAGTCGTAGTCCAGCGTGGTGCCCGAACTCAACCGGACCTGGTGGGCGGCGGAGTCGATGCGTTCGGCGAGAGCGACGACCAGGCGCACCCGCTCGGAAAGGAGCGCGCCGTAGTCGGCGACGGCGTCGTCGTTGCCCGCGACCAGTTGGTGCAGTCGGATGCGCTCGACGAATTCCGAGCGTGGATTGACCAGCGTTATCACGACGTCGTCGCGCTGAGTGAGCCGGTTGGCGGCCAATACTCCGGCGTATCCGCCGCCGATGACGACGACGCGGGTGGCGGCGGCGGTCATGTCGTTCATGCGTGCTTCCTTCCGTATCGGATACACGACGACGTTGTCACGCAACGGGGCCGCTAAGGACCACGGAAAGTCCGTAGTCCTTGGGCGACCCCGGCCCGGGAAAGTGGCACACATCATCGGCTCGACTGGCGACAACTCGAGCTTGGAGAAGACAGTTGGGCGATCCGGCGCGGACATGACAACCGAACTCGATTGGCGGGCACGATCCCGAATCGTCGGCGGACCGCGTTATGTTCGCCGCCGACGCGTTCGAACACGTCGTGCGACTGCATGTTCGAAAGTTTCGAGCAGCGCTACCGCTGGTAATCGTGGAGCCGATGACGGGAATCGAACCCGCGTATTCAGCTTGGGAAGCTGTTTCCGGCGCTGCTCAGCAAAACGTCGCCGCAGGTTGAGGGCACCGGGCTTTTCAGGGTCAGTGCAGGTCAGTGACCCTATGAGGGTCAGTCGACACAGGCACCAATCCTGCGACCTGCACTCTTCGCCGCGCCCAGCAATGCGCGAGGATGCGGGAGCAGTGCGGGAGCAGCAGCACCGCGAGCAGCAAAGTCGAACGTATGGGCGAATGTGCGATAATTGGTGCGGAGGGGATGAAGTGGACAGGATGACGGAGTGCGGCGGGGCGCTCGTCTACGCGGATGAGTTCGAACGCGCCTACGACGACCTCATGGTCGGGTGGCTGATCCAGCACCCCGAAGCGTTAGACGACCCTCAGGCGATCCGCCGCGCAGCACTCGTCGGCATCGCAGCCGGGATCGCGGAGCTAGCCGACGCCTGAGGCACCGCGCACGGCCTGAGCGCCCACACGCGCCCAGTTGAACGATAGAGCAGACAGAGCACACCCGAAGTACGCCGCGACATACCGAGAATTGTCGGTGCGCGCTGGGAGAATACTGTGCATGAGCGAAAACACCTCAGACGCCAGCGACGGCGACACCACCGGCAGCGAACCGAAGGCCGCGAGCACAGAGTTCTACGAGAGCCTGACGCAGACGACGGACTACTACGCCGCGCCGCACCGCGTATTGCAGAGCCTTGCCGACAGCGCCGATTTCGGCGGGGCAGGCAAGGGCATTCCGATCACTCTGTTTCTTCAGGGCGGCATGATCGCGGGCCACATCACGAGCGGCCAAGATTTCTACCGCAACATGGCTGATCTGTTCCGCGAGGGCGTCAGCAGTGTGACCGACGACGGCGAGCTACCCGAGTACGCCGACGACTACGCCCGTCGGACGTTCGAAGGTGCGGCGGACGACATCGACAAGATGATTGCGGATGACGATAAAGCCTTTGAAGAGCACGGCACCAAGAATTCTCGTTGGGTTCTGACGCGGCACATTCACTTGAAGGACGCGTATTACACGGTGCCGGGGTCGCAGTCGATCAAGCGGGATTACGTGAGCGTGCAGTTGTGTCAGGTTGTCGGCTGGACTCTTGGCGTCACGATGTGGGGCTAGCTAAGACGCCCAACGCAGAAGGTGGACTCTCTCGTGGATCAGGCGTGGATCGGTGTAATCGGCACTGGTATTGGTGCCGCCCTCGGTGTCGCGCCCACCAGCATCAAGGCGGTGCTCGACTGGCGCACCGCTAAGGCTGACCGGGAGCACCGCGAGCGCGAGGTCCACCGAGCGCAGATCAAGGACTGGCGTGACGGTCTGAACTCTGCTCGCATCGCTGACCAAGGTTGGGAATCCGCGCAGAACGATCCGCTGATGCAAAATACGTTTCTGACGAGAGAAGAGAGACCAAACATAGTCGGCACTCCGTGGTTTCTCTCTCTGCGCAAACATCTTCCGGCGGAGTATCAGGATGAGGTCGAAGTTCACTGCGATAAAGAAACGGCCTATGCGCTCGGCAAAGAGATCGAACGTATTGAGCATGAGTGGCTCGGAGATTAGCTGACACGGGTATGCCGGACCCCCGCCGCTTGGGTAGACTTGAGGTAGAGCCACAGACGCACGTAACGCACCAATATCGACACCAAGGTCTGTTACAAAGTCAGACGATGGCCGCGCGCAAATCGGCGCGGTACCTGACTCGGAGACGCACGCCCGTAACCACTCGGCACGATGCCTTCGCATAGAGCAATCACTGCTTGCCGCGAGGGCATTTTCTGTTTCTCCCGGCAGCACATAAGCCGATAGGAGAACACATAGATGACCACCAACGTCTACCCGTCCGCACTGCACATCGCGAAGGCAAAAGCGAGACTCGCTCGACTCGACCGCCTCGCAACGGAACTAAGCTGCGTGCACTACGAGCTTCTGACTTTGAGCCGCGAGGTACACGCCTCGGAGCCGGACCTCAGTCATACGTTGATGAACGCAGCGTGTGTGGCGAAAGTTGTTTGCGCCGACAGTATCTCCAAGACTGTTGAGAACATCGCGACGCATCTGCCGGTCGCCTTGTCTGAAGAGAGCGCGGCACAATGACCACCGCAGTCGCCGAACAGACACCCGCCCTGGAACACGCATCCGCCGTCACGCTCGATGGGCGAATCCGACGCATGGCGGAAAGCACCGGACGCCACCTAGACGAGCTTGCAGCGCTTGTCACACAGGCGAAAGCGGGACGGATACACGAAGCGCTCGGATACGCGAGCTGGCCCGCGTATCTCGCATATGCGCTCGCACCGCTGTGTAGCGCCAAGGGCCGTCAGGCGCGGCGCGAGATCGTCGCCTACCTTGCGGAGCACGGCATGTCGGTGCGGGCCATCGCAGCCGCCACCGGCACCGCGAAGAGCACGGTGGCTGACGATCTGCGGGTGTCCGAAAACCGGACACCTGACGGAGCGCGAGTGATCGGACTCGACGGCAAGCGCCAACGGCGGCAACACCAAACGAGCAAGCGCGGTCGTGCGTTCACCTTGACAACACAGCGTGCACGGCTTGCCGCCAAGATCGTGAGGACGATTGACGAGTTGCAAAGTCAGGCCGACGAACTGATCGCGCTCGGCGGTGACGAATGGGACTGTGGAGATGAGCTGATCGAGAAGGCGCAGCAGGCGATCAGCGTCGGTTGCGGGCTGACCTCACTGCTCGACCAGCCGGCCCAAACCCCAACTGCGCCTGTGCGTTGAGCGCACCGTGGCGGGGAGTTTGCGCCTCACACCCGCCACGGTGGCCGTCTATCGGTTGACCGGGGCGAGCACAGGGGCCGATTCCCGTACCCGCCCCGGTCAGGTGACCGGCCTAGGTGTGGCTGCCACGACCTGCGTTGACTGTGCATCGCGGCTGCGCGGTAGCCCGAGCTCGGACGGATCGTCGGCGATGCGCCACGGAATCACGCACATGGGTGCCGGACCGTAATACGGCGACCAAATGCGCCGGCCAACACACGCCGCCGGTGCCAGTTGGTGATCGCCGCTTCTGTCGGGTGTGCCCGCTATCGTGATCCTGTGTCGACATCGCCGCAGGTCCGTAAGTCCCACACCTACGGCGTGCGATTGGTTCGCGGACCGTTCGTGAAGCTGAAGCCTCATGCGAACCACACAGAGGACGAGGAGTCATTCCTGGCGTACGCGGCCGCACTCAAGCGGCGCGGCTCGCGGCTGGCGGCTGACTTCTTTAGTGGAGCAGGCGGCCTCAGCCTCGGCCTAGAGAAAGCCGGGTTCAGCGTAGTCTTAGGTACCGACAACGATCCCTGGGCCAGTCGAACACACGCCCATCACTTCGCAGGCATGTCCGCGAATTGGGACTTGTCCGATCCGTCGACGGTCTCGCGGGTTGCCGAATTGTGTCAGCGCGCCGGGGTAGAGCTGATTGCCGGCGGGCCGCCGTGCCAGCCTTTCTCGAGGGCCGGTCGCTCGATGCTCCGTTACAGGGTCGAATCCGGGCTCCGCGATCCACACGACGAGCGGCGTGATCTGTGGCGCTCATTTCTCGAGATCGTGCAACTGGTGCAGCCAAAGGCCGTGATTATGGAGAACGTTCCTGATATGGCACTTGACCGCGAAATGTTCATCCTCCGAAGCGTCGTCGAAGAATTAGAGCAGCTCGGCTACAGCGTCGAGGAGCGCGTAGTGGACGCGTGGAGATACGGCGTCCCGCAATTTCGACAGCGGCTTATTCTCGTTGCATTGCAGAACAACCGGAAATTCACCTGGCCCGAGGAATCGTTGGAAAAAGTCACCGTATGGAATGCGATCGGTGACCTGCCAGAGGTTGAGGGGGGTTGGCGCCCTGACGGCGGGGAGGATGGCTGGTCTGACTATGGCGGTCCGGTGACAAAGTTCCAGCGCGAGATGCGGAGCGGTGTCCCGAGCGAGGATGCGTGCAAAGTCTTCGACCACATCACCCGCCCAGTCCGCGAGGACGATCGCGCGGCGTTCGAGAGAATGACTCACGCGACAAAGTACACAGATCTCGATAAGGAGCACCAGCGGTATCGTGGTGACATCTTCGACGACAAATACAATCGGCTCAACGAGAATGATTTGTCTCGAACCATCACCGCGCACATCGCAAAAGATGGCTACTGGTATATCCATCCGCGGCAGAGTCGGACTCTGACTGTTCGGGAGGCTGCGCGCCTTCAAACGTTTCCCGACGATTTCCGGTTTGATGGGCCCCCCTCCGCGGCCTTCCGGCAGATCGGTAATGCAGTTCCGCCGAGGCTGGGCTACGTTGTAGGAAAGGCGGTGCTCCACTCTTTAGAGGAAGATGTCGACGCCGGCATTTCCACGAAACAGACGGCTGGTCTCTTAGCGGATTGGATGCGGAAGCGAAAGCGAAACCTTGCCGTTCCATGGCTTAGAGCAGCTTCGCGATGGACTTTCGTGGCAGCGGAACTTCTGCTCGATCGGGCATCCCCAAGCATTATCCGGTCGATATGGCCGGTTCTTCGGGACCTCAAGGAGCCTTCTGCGATGACGAAGCACGAACGTTCGGAGTTTGCTGAGTTGCTGCGCGATATGTCAACTGGGATTGGGAGGATCAATCGCGCCGAAAAAGTGTTGGCGGTCGCTGACCATCTCGTCTCGGATCCTGATGCTCTAAACGGATCAGCGGAAAGGATGAGAAAAACTTTGGGTCTAGCGGATTCGATCGCTGACCTGAGTATCCTCGCGGTTCCGGCTCCCGGCGACGCCAGCGCCGATTCAGACCTCGAAGAACCTGTGCTTATCACCAAGGGGGTGTTGCGGGTAGCCCGACGTTTCCAGGCCAATACGGCTGACCGGCGGAACAAGATGACGGACGGTCGACTAGCCGTCGCCAGGATGATCGGCATGGGTGCGTCGTCGCGCGAGGCTCACTGCGCACTCATTGAGTTAGCGAGTGATTTATGCCGACCTGAATTCCCGCTCTGCTCCGAATGCCCACTGACGTTGCACTGCGCGAAAGACGGCTTCACAGCCCGAGAGGACGCGCTGCTCTGAGCATCCCAGCGGGAATGGAGTGTTAAAGACCGAGACTCTTGGCGACCTCTGGCGAGTTCTCTCGGAGGGCGGAGGCGATCCGCTTGAATGCTTTGTACTCGCCGACCTGTGCTGCAGCCGCCTTCAAAGCCAAGCCTACTTCGGCACTTGGCGCGGCTGATTCCCCGCTGTCCTTACTTCCCTTACCTTTTGACCGTCCGTTCGAGGATTTTCGATACACCTCATCTGCAAGCCCGCACATTTCATTGATTGGCCGTTCAATCATCTGGCGCAGCTGCGCAGGGACAGTCACCCGCATCTTGGCCACGTTGATGTTGAAGGCCGCGTCAAGGTCAGTATCGAATTCGAGGCTCGCACGCGCGAGCTTTGTGTGCTCGTCAATTGCCCGAATCCCTGCCCACCCGCCCCACTGCACGAGTCGGCCGGCTCGGTAGGTATAGATTCCCTGCTGCCGATTCCACTTGAGAGGGCCGGACAGCCGGTCGAACTCGCTCAACGTGCTGAACTGGTCACGACCCGGCAGAACGAATCGGCGCAACTTGACGCAGCCAACCGCGTCACCGTGTTCAACCTCGAAAACCTGCTCACTGAGCTCACGCGTGGATTTCTCTGAACGAGCGAACGGATCCCACGGCGAAAGTTTCGCTCCATTCACCGTGATCTTGACCGCCTCCGAGCCAATCTCACCAGCAAGGTACTTGTGAAACACCATCGCCAGATGCTCTGCAACTCTAGTTGTAAGGACCTCGAATCGACGACGAGCCCATCCGCCCGAAGAATTTTTGGTCGGTACGACACGATCTAGCTTCTCCCATATGACTACCGTCCCAGTACCGTCCTCGAGAAGACGCCGTGCCCTCGTGATGTGCTCGGAACGGCTAGGATCGATGATCAACCATTCGTCGAACTCCATGATGAGGTCGAGGTCTAATTGCCTTGCGACGATAGGCCTTTTGGAGTTCGAAGTGCGAGTGACAACGGTGAAGGACCGGCCCTGCGACAATGACGCTGTCTTCAGGCCCAGCCCGTAGCGTCCCAGATCGCCAGAGCCGTAGCTGCGCCGAGATCCGAATCGCATGGCCTCAGTCAAGCCATTCGCGGTCATGCCGTAGCCGTTATCGGCGATAAACACCCGCGATGACTCACCATCAAATTCGACCACAATGTCGACCTGCGTGGCACCCGCCGTGATGCTGTTATCAACTAGATCCGCGACCGCAGAGCTGAAGTCGTAGCCGATGTCACGAAGCGAATCCGTCAATCGGGCGGCTGACGGCGTCACGCAAGACATGCCCCTAGCCACTTGAACCTCCCTTCTCCAGCACCAGGATCTCAGATCGGTTCGGCGAAAGGTGAGGAACTCGCCGATCTTCCTGTGCTGTATTGCCAAAGAGTTCGAATCGTAGCCGCGGCTGTGACCGCATCTTCGTGTTCCCAGATGTGAACTGCCGCCCAGCCCATTTCGCGCAACTGGTCATCCTTCCTGCGGTCCCTCGCTACGTTCTCGTCTAGCTTTGCGGCCCACCATGCCCGATTGTTTTTCGGTGACGTGCCATGATCCGGGCATCGGTGCCAGAAGCAACCGTCAACAAAGATTGCCAACTTTGCACGAGTGAAGACAATGTCTGGACAGCCCGGCAGGGAGCGCACGTTTACTTGGAAGCGAAGCCCTAGTCGATGGAGTTGTCGCCTCAGCTCTAACTCTGCGCCCGTGTCTTTTCTGGGCATCGTCTGCATCTGGCGACGTACGTGCTCGTTCAACGGAGCGGGTCTTCGACTTTGAACATGTCTGTCAAGGGACGGCATTACCGCCACCCGTCACTTCGCCTCGATGACGTTCCTTCGGCGTCGCGCACTGCCGTAGGAGTGACCTTGCCGCATGCCGAGCGGAACAACCTGAGCAGATGTATCGAGGTCGGCGCCAGCACCAGCACTCTCCGCCTGTCACCTGCTCTGCCCAGCCACAAGGAGGTTCACGAGCGCGTTGTAGTCCACATTGTGACTCTCAAACGTAACGGTGATCTTGATTCGCTTCTGGTCGTTGCCGCCGCCCAACTTGGCATCCGGACGGCGGGCAATGCGCTTCTGCGCGCGCGTAATGATCAGCCGCAGTTCATGAACATCGAGTGATGGTCCTAGTTGGATGGGAAAATCAAGCTGTAGCTCTCGATCCTCCGGGTCTAGCTCCCGAGCGACGCTCGAGTCAACGGCGATCCCGAGTATCGTCGCTTTTTTCTTTGCCAGTCTCGAAAGAAGTAGCTCGAGTCCTTCGTGGTAGTCGGCATTCACTGAGCGAGGGCTCCCACGACCACCCGCCTTGTGGTGATACACGATTTCGAAAACTGGCAACGAGCTGATCTCGAAGGTCGCGTCGAGCTCCGAACCGCCCTCTCGTAGAGGATGCAAAGGACCGCTGGTGGGCATGTCAAGACTGTCGCTTCAGAAGCCGGCGGAGCACCGTCTGGTTTCTGTCAGACGAAGCCTCAGGGGTGACGTTTGGCTGAGAATTTTTCGTGTGCTCGCCACTAAGATCTTGCGGATATACGGTTGGTCCCGGCGAGTCATCTACTCGTGAGTCCTCCGGAATCACATAATGCGTTCCACGTTTGACGCCTCGACGGGCGAGATGCCCGCGATCCACCAACGTCCGCAAGACTTCTCGTGCCTCTTCCCCGGTTATAGGTACAACCTGTCGAAGGCCGACGTTGGTGACCTGACCCGTGCGTCGAGCGATGTCGATGGCCACGCGAGCCACGGCTTCAAAGCCTTGGACAGGGCTTTCCGCTGAGGGATCCGAGTGCTGTGCCTCCACGATCGAGAACCGCTGAATCGCTACTACTCCGTGACTCGCCGGAGGCGGAGGAGGCAGCGCGCGATGCGCATCCGATGAGCGGTGGCGGGCGGTGGTTGCTTCCTGCCCCGCGATGGCCGCGGCGGCCGCGTCGAACGTGTCTTCAACGATGAATTGCAATTGCTTGTCGTCCATCGCGGCGAAGCTGGTGAAGGGCGTCATACGGACGAACCGCTTCATAGCCTCGCGCATCAGCTTCATCCGCGAGTCGGCAGCGCCGCGTTCAACCCTAAAAAGGAATTCACGGGCGATCGCTCGGGCCAACCGTCGATCGGCGGCAATCGTCGGGCGTTCCAAGATGTTAACGAGTTCGTCTTCACCCAGCTGCTCTAAGGCGACATCTTCACCAAGCACTTCTGAGCGCCACCAAAGCCGTCGAAAGGCATTTCGGTTGACATCGCCGATGAAGCGCCGTCTGTCAGCTTCTCGGCCGAACCTCCACAAAGCAACATCCAGAAGCCAGCAGCATGTCAGGAAACTCCAGACCTCTTCGTGCGCAGCCTCATTCGGAGTCATCGGAAGCATTCGGTGCAGCAGTCGTGCGGCGCGTCCCTCGAACACCGCCGAATCCTTCAGCGCATTGGGCATCCCATGGCGTTGTGCAAGATCGACGACCGCCGCGCGGACCTCTCGGAGCTCCTCCTCGGTAACCCTTCTCCCGCCGACCGGTGTGTAGGTGAGTCTTGATGAGCTATCGGGCATTGCGGCGGAGATCTTCTCCAGGTCAGCGCTCAACATTTCGTCCAGCAGTTGCAGTGCCTGCTCACGCGCAAGTCGCGGTAAGACGATCATTCGTTGAACACCCCGAAGTGGGCCTGCAATTCCGCGTCGAGCCGGGACGGATCTTCGATCAGGCGCGTCCGCAATGTGTGGACCGGGACGCCAGGCCAACATGTGGTCAGCAGGTCCGAAAGCATCCGGCCCATCGACCCATCACTGAAGGACTCGGGAGCCTCGACGAAAGATTCGTTATTGAGTGCTCCCCGAACCAACGATCTACTGACGTCGAAGATGACGAACGAGCGGACAACCCCAGTTCGGGGATCCGAGCTGCCGGAGCGGAGAGTCTCCAACATAGTCGAGTTGGCGGTATTGATCAGCAGTCGCATCCCGCCTAGCACTGGTGTCTCGAGATCCTCGGTGTCCCACTCCAACATCCATGCCGCACCGTCCGGGTAGCCAGGGATCTGACCGAAATCTGCCGCGGTGATCGGAAAGCGTGCCGCTCCACCCTCCAACGCAACCCGCGACTCATCGCTCCACAGCACCGCGCCGACCCGCCGCGGCGCGATCGGGAACGGTTGTTGACCGGGGTGTCGCAAGATCAGGCGCGTGCGAAGGTCCACGCGGCCCCCCGAGGCTGATCCGGCAATACTTAGCGACACAACTGCGCGCACAAGTCCCACGTTCACCCCCAGCTCGACGGCAGGCCCGTGATCACCCAGCCGCGTCTTATTCGAGACCCACGTGGAGGTGAGCGCGAGCGCGGAATCTGTCGGTAGCCGGCACGCGGCACGGACCTTGTCAATATCGATTTCGATAACCCGAAAAAGGTCAAGTTGGGTGAAAGGATCCCAGTGCTCCACACGTTCGCCGAGCGGATCGCCCTCGTGAGTCGTCCACCCTTGGCACACCACCGCGTCGTCTGGCGGAAGCAGATACGGTGCCGACGGTGGGGTCTTCACGCGACCTCCGTAGTGATGTCTAAGCGGACCATTGTGTCGTCTCGAAATTCGACATCGACGTTCCAGAGCCCGTCCGCTACATCGGGCGCGACCGTCACAACCTGAGAGGCGTACTCCCGGCCGGAAGGGTCCGTCCAGGCGAGCACTTGGGGCGGCACATAGCCGAGCGGTGCCTCAGACTCGACCTGAGCACCGTCGTTCGTCATAACTTCGACTGCAGCAAGTAGTCGCACCGGGTTTCCGTTGGCTCTTAGTTCGAACGGGTAACGGACCGCTGGCGCGCCGTTGGGTCGGATGACGGGGCAGGGGTCGTCGCCGCGTCGTAGCTGCGGTGGTCGGCGCCTGGTTCGCGCGTCCTGCGCTGAGTTGCCGGCGAAATCCGAACCCTTGTGCTCCGGCGCACCGCCAGTCGATATTCCCGCGAGTGCTCCGGATCCAGTTTCGTTACCGTCGACCCACACGTCATCCCGTGCCTCGTCGACGATGCTGTGTCCCGGCCTCCGACGCCGCTGCCGTGATTTTGCGTCGGTTCGGCTGCTGGCTCGCCTCCTCGCGCCTGGCCCCTCGCTGCCCGGCATCAACGCAGCCAGTGAGTCCGCGAATTCGCCGAGGGGGATCCCCTCAGCATCGTCGACACCCCGGATTGACGAGCCGTAGCCAGCGGCTTCCCGGCATACTGTTAGCACCCGATCGAGCGCAATTTTGACGAAGGATCGCTGTTGACGGTCATGTATGAATCGGTACACCCAGTCATCGTGCGTGGGCGGTTCCGCTGCCTTGAAGGCATCGTCAATATCGAGCGAGCACTTGAAAACTCCGGAATAGCCGAGCTTCCCATTGACGGCGGCCATCCCCGGTAGGTACTTGACGACAATCTCTGGCGCTCTCATTAAGGCGACGTGATGGACGCTGGCCGCTGTCGCCCGAGCACCTTGGGGCATCACTCGGTCTTCGGATTCCGGCGGTGCGACAGGCCCTTTCTGGATTGTAAGCCGTCCGAGAGTTCGTAAGGGACGGAGGCTTTTTATCTCGCGGTCCAAGACCAACTCATCGTCTCCATCGGGCGCCAGCCGATGCCGGTCCATCGCTTCGACGAAACCCCTCAGCCTAGGATGGGTGCGCGGATTAGGTATCCGTACCTCACTGCCGTTGTCCAGCACACGAAAACGGATGGTTCGTTTGACCGCGCTGGGCGAATCGATCATTCTCGGCCAGAAGTTCCACGGCAGCGCCTCTGCTATGAACTGCATTGTTTCATCCGTGCCGCCGCTCGCTTCGACACTCAAACCGGAAGCAACCACCATAACTGTCGTTCCCATCCCCTCGGGCCCCTCCCGATCGGGCAACCCCAGTGCATGGGCAACCTCAGCCGCGCGTTCACCGGTCACCGGCTCTGGTGTGCCGTCGACGGTCTGGCCCCACCAGTGACGGCCGGTGTAGGGCCGACCGGCGACTTCAAAGCTGTCGCCCAAGGCACAACCGATCAGACGTCGTTCCAGACGTCCATCCGACGACTCACACAACGTGTCGAGGATGATTGTGTGCGCGCGGCTCGCAATGTAGAAGGCGGCCTTCCCGTATCCGAACGAACCACCACCGAAGTCCTTATCAGGTGGCTGACCTATGTTGCGTACAAAGTCAACGAAGTCTCGTGGGTCGCCGGCCTGGTCAGCGCGCGTTGGACCGCCGAGACCGTGGGTGCCGAAATCCGCGAAATACAATGTCTGCATTCCCTCGACAAGCGCCTCGTCGAGGCCTAACCCGGGCGGTGGGTCGACGAGAATCGTGCTGCGGATGAAGTCGACTGTCCCGGCGTCGACAACAGTCCGACCGATCTCGACTTGAATGCCGCCTACATCTTTGCGCTTTGCGTCCCAACAATTTTGGATCGCTTCACGAACGAGCACCTCGAGAGGTTCGACGTCAGGGCGACCCAGCTGATTGAGTACACCGACCGCCGCCAGACTGCCTGTTGCGTTGTAGGGCTCTGAGAACCGCTCTAAAGTCATCATTCCCCCTGTACTGCTAGCGATTTGATGACATCCTCGTAATCCGCCGTGTTTAGCGCAGAGTTCAAGCAATGGTCCAAGTCGATTGTGTAGCGAAGGTCGACCACGCCGGTGGGGCGGTGACCATCGACGAACGAGGAGGGCACAATTTTGGGCGTGCGGTCATCGACGGGGACGGTGAACCGCTCCCTCACGTCGAAGGTGACTTCGGCCGAGGCGGCCAACGCGTTAACTGGGACGCCGGCGCCTGCGACCGCCTCAAATAAGGTTTCGGCGGCGACACCTGCCGTGAGCAACTCGTCGACAAGTGACGAAACCGAGCGGCCGCCGCCGGGGACTTGTTCAAGCCGCACAAGATGGAGAAAGAGGTAACCGGAATCTGGCGGCACTAGTTGGTCTTCTCCGTGGACGGTCACTAGCCGACCCGTGTGCGCGCGAGTGGTCTTAACTTCCAGTGCCACTGGGCCGTTACGGAGGTCGTGACGACTGCCGAATGGACCCACCCAGAACTCGACGCTCGGATCGCGACTTGCTCGGACGACATCTAAGACGACTAGCAACTCACCGAAGACGGCAGCCAGCTGGTCGCGACCGGGCGGAGCGGGAGCGGCGGCCAAAAAGTCACGCCACTTGTCGAGGACCGCTATGACAGCTTCCACCGTTGAATCACCGGTATTGGCTAAGCGATCCAAAACCGCGACAACGAAATACTCGAAAACCTCATCGAATGTTTCGATGACACACTGAACGTCGATGAACCTCTGCTCTAGACCGTTGATCACCAGTGCTCGTGCGGCGATCTCAAGAGCCACCGTCTCCGATGCGGGGACCGACTCGGTGCTGGCCATCAGTACGAGATGTGGCCGGTCAGAGTCGTCGATCGCTACAAAGGCACCATCCCCGGACTTGAGCGGGATGATGGCGAGCTCTCCTTGCGGCGGTGGTGGTTGGGATCGCAGGGCTGTGTAGGCGATCCTGACCTCATCGATCACACCGCCTCCACGTCCTGGCCGTCTTGGTCCTCCGGCTCATCCGCGTCGTCCGGCGAGTCCACTTCGACGCCCGGCATCGCCGCGATATCAGCCGTGACGTACTCGACTTGAGCCGATTTTGAACGGGTTTCAGGAAAGACCAGTCCGACGCCAAGCACGTGCTCGTCTGCCTGCAATGGCACGCGGGTCTTGAGCGATCCGCGAATGGGTCGGCTATCGCGTGACACCGGGTAGAGGAGGAGTAAGCCTGACCCGTCGCCTAGGCCACCTTGTTCTGGAGGATTTCTTAGCTGCGCGAGTCGGCCGGCAGTGACGTCGGGTCCTATCTCCTCGGATGGCAGATTGAGGTCAATCACCCTGTCATTGCGACTCATGAGCGTCTTGATGTCGGCATATGTAGCCCCGCCCACGGACTTGAGCCGCGCGCGATTGATGCAGCCGATTTCATAACCAAGACCGAGATCAACCTGACCCAGATAATCGGAGCTCGATGTACGGCCCATGACTGCAACGTTGAACCGGTGGAGCTCACCTTCGTCGCGTCTGCCCAGGATGTATCGAGTAAGAAGGTCGCCGTCAAGATCTCGGCTATTTTCATGGAATCTATATGCGGCAAGGAATTTGATGATCAGCTGGCTATCGATGCCTTTCAGGATCGTGATCCCGCCCTTTGTGCGGCGGTTCGCGTCGGTCATCGCGGAAATCAGGGACCGGCCGGCCTCGATGTTCTCCGTCAGCCAGTCCTTGTCGCGGTGATTGAAGAGAATGGTCTGCAAACGGCGGCCAGAGTAGGAGGCTTCTGCGCGGCGGGAATTCTGCATCTTGGCGGCTGCCGTGATCGCTAGTTTGGGATGGGTTCTAATCCGTACAGCGAATTGCTCGGGCGTCGCGTGCTCGTTTTCGTAGCGTTGGATGTCGTAGCGGATTTCCTCCTCGACGGTCGCGAGGTGGTGGAACCACGCGCGCATCTCATCTGTCATCCAGATGCGCGTCAAATCTGCGTATCCGTTGCGATAGCCAAACCATCGTCCCATCTGCAGAAGCGTGTCGTATGCGGAGGCTGTACGTACGAAGAAGGACACGGCCAGACCCTCGAGGGTGAGGCCTCGTGACAAGGTGTTTCCGCCGACGGCCACAATGACGCGCGGGTTCTGGTCGTCGAAACTCAAGCGTTCTGTACTGCGGGAGTTGTCCGTAATCACCTCGGCCGCCTTCGCGACTATTGGAAGTTCGGCCGCAACCTCCTCCCATGAGATTGCATTTAGCTCAAAATCAGCCGCTGGCACAAGATCACATTCGTCGAGCCACTGTTGTTGCAGCGAGGCGAAGAGTAGTGGGTCCCCCTCAGATATCCGAATATTGAGTGCTTTCAGGTGGTCTCGGATCGCCTCGGCAGTCCTTTCATGAACATCGATGTGCTGGGAGGTGTGCACTAAGGCTGTCGCGTGACGGTTTCCTCTGCCCCTCACCCGTCGGGCCGCCGTGCTCATCAGGAAATAGCGGAGCGCCGAATCGAGGCTGTCAGTGATCCTAGGCTCAAAGAGGTGCCGCTTGGCGGCGCCTTTGGGCCGTAGATCATCCAGCTCGTTCTCTGGCACGCTTCTCACGAAGTCGTGGCCGTCGTCGCCGACGCCAAGGTCGTCGAAGTCGAGTTCCTCACGACCGAAGATGGCTTCGGGACCGACGTAGATGTCGGGGCGGGGGAGATCGACAATGAAGTCACGCGGGTAGAGGTCTTCGTAATCTTTAGGGTCGATGAGGACGTTGGCGAAGGGAGTGGCGGTATACCCCACGTACGCCGACTTGGGAACCTTGTTGACGATGTCGCGAATAAGCGAATTGATCCGGGACGGTTGACGATCCGGTTTAGCGGTATTTACCGTCGCCTGGTCGGCTTCGTCGTCGATCACCAGCATCGGGCAGTCAGCCAACAATTCAGGACGCGCCTCGAACAACCAGTTCCTCAGCGCGCGCAAACGCGCAGCATTCTTCTTGACCACAGTGAGCACCCGTTGGTTCTGGGCTGTCAGCAGCGCATCGACGTTGTCGGTGGGACGGAAATCGTGTTCGTTGGTGAGGCGGTGCCACTTTGAGCTGTGCGGCTCCCACAACTGATCGTTCAAGCGTTCCTGCGTTTGAAGTCGAAGCGCATCATGGACGCCTGACAGCACGATGAAGAAGCGGTACCCGGCATCTGCCGCTTTGGCGATAACAGCGGTGAAGTTGGTTGTCTTGCCGCTCTGCACATAGCCGAGGACCAAGCCGCGGCACTGATAACCTCCTTCGCCAGCTGGGTTCGGCAGGTTGGCGACAACCTTCGTCGATGACTCGTCAAGGACGCGGATCATATTGTCGTCCCAGCCGTCCGCCTGCAGGCTCTCCACCAAGGCAGCCCAATTAGCGTCCTCTGCTCGCGGCCCTGCGTACCAGGACTCGATGTTCCCAGCGACGACGTTGATCGGTGTCTGTGCGGCGGCAATCTGTCTTACAAGTTCTCGAATCTTTCCGGCAGCAATCTCGACGCGGTTCCGGTCGATACCCATCTCCACCGATTCGTCGACCGCTTGCTCAAGAGTGGCCGGACGTGAGTCTCGCATAATTCGGGCAAGGTTACGGATAATCGGATCTTCTGCGGCAAGCGTATTGAGGTCGGGCATCTGTTTAATACTCCCGGTTGCGGCCTGAGTTTCGTCTGGATCGAATCCGTGGCGGCGCAGGCTGAACTCCAGCATGGAGTTCATCTCGTGGTCAGCAAGCCATTTACGTATCCCGTTGGCTTGCTCTTCGCGCGACGCGCCCACAAGGTCAAGTAAGTTAAGGAGACCTCGAACGGTCGTAGGTGTGTAATCGGTGGCTTTCACCAAATCAAGCTCGTCGTTGAATCTGCTCACCTGCTGACCTCCGCGTTGATGCGTGCAGTGGCACCCGTTGCATCGACGTCGACGATACGGATGTTCACACCGGGTGCCAGCAGCAATTCATGCTGCAAAGCGTCTTCCGGTGTGCCTAAAGGAGGTATCCAGATTGCGTCGACACCGGCCCGAACAGACATCTGCCATATCGCCGGAATTGAACCGTTGATGAACTCAGACCGAACCACCTCGATACTTGTGGTGGTGGAGATGAAGCGGCGTGACCGGTAATTCTGCCCAGTCACGTCGGGGAAATCAGCACTCAGCCATTTCTTCACGTTTCTATCACCTCGCCAAACTTCAATATCTATCGTGACTGGCCGCGCCAGAGCGGCCAGGTCATCGGCGATTGTCCCAACCTCGGTGTCGAACGCGCCACCAGCAATGACGGATTGCACTTGCTCGTAGAACCGGTCGCGGCCCTGCCAGCGCCTAACCGCGTACAGCTGTGATTCAGTCGCCGCTTGAGTCTGATCAAAGAACATCGTGGCGAGGTCTGAGGCCAGTTCTTCAGCGCTAGTCCTTGGCCCTCCTGGACCCCCCACCCACAACACCTCCGCTCGTTCGGGCGCTAATGCATCCAACGGTGTGAGCGTCTTCGTCGAGTTGTAACCCGGGCGATCGATCTCCTGAAGACGCTCCAGCCAGCTAACGCGTCAGCAGCGATTTGGTCTGCGAGCTCGCGGTCTCGGCCCGATTCGACCCTTTCGCGGCTTGGCTTCACAGATCAGCTGCTCTAAGCACCCAGGTTACTCAAAACCCATTGGCAGAACGCTGGATTGCAGCAAACAACTACCGGGGTGTAAGTCGCGCTGCGTTGGGTCAGCCATTCCTACTCGCGAGGCGTCTACAACAAAGGGCGAAAACTCCAGGTCAGACCCCCACAGGTTGTTCGATGGAGATGCAAGACGTAGGTCGTCGCCGCGCGGGAGGCCTCAGTCCGCGAGGCTGTGGTCTCCATAGTCTGACGGTGCCATATCGTCACCGCCAGCGACCCTGAGTAGGGTTACCGTCCGCAGAAATACTCGCGGCGTCGACGACTCATCGGTGCGAGGTCGTTGCGTTATCGGTAGGCGAAGGCAGCTCAAGCGGATCGTTTGCGCCAGGCGCGCTGGGCGCGGGTCCATCTTCCCGACACGAGTATGTTCCGGTCCGCGGGACTTATCGGCGGGCCGAATGGATTCATGGGCCTCTCCGCACCCACGTCGTCCTAGCGCTTACCCTTGCGCATCCGTCTGAGGAGTCACTCACGCCGGCGCGCTCAACCGATGTCAATCGGCACCTCTAGCGTCGGAAAGCGCGTACAAAAATGACAGAAAAAAGTAGTCAAAACTGCTCTTTTTAGCCCTGAAGGGGCTACCTGAAATGCCTTGCCGTGTTGCCCATCTCGGTCGTAGCGTTAGTTTCGTCAATACTGACCGGATTGAGTCGAGGAAAGAGCGATCGGATGAAGGTTTATGACATTCCCTACAAGTCAGATGTCATCGCGGCAGAAATTTCTGGTGGTCTAATCGAGGGTCATGTGGCAGCACGTGCCATTCGTGACGCCATGCGCGACGGTCGAATCGGCCATATACGAATTGGACGCACAAAGTACACAAGCCGTGATGACTTGATCGAATTTGTGGAGTCCTGCATCTTCCAACCGAAGGTCGCAACTCCGCAGGCGGTCTGAAAAATGAACGCGGGGCGCTCAGGAAAGGGAAACGCCCCGCGATTATGGCAACGACTGGAAAGACGAGTACCGATGGCGATTCTACTGCCGCAACCTGACACCGACGAGGCGCCTCGCCCCTATTCGGCCTACATCGAAACGGACGAAGACGGCAACGAATACGTGTGTTTCGACGGTATGGAGACGGAACTACTTCTGTCGCGGGCAATGCCGAATCTCGGCAATGGCTGGGCACCGGTGCTCATAGGTCGTCTTGACCCGCACCGACCTAACCTGCCGCCGCACAAGACAGCTTGGTACGGCGGGTATCACGGGTACGGCGCGCGAACAGCCGATCGGGCGGAATTGCTGCGGCTGATTCACGGCATCGCACAACGGCTCGCGTCAGGTCGCGAGCGCGGCCTACTCGGCTACGGCCTACGAACACCTCGGGGCGTGGTTGGCCTCGATGTCGATGCTCACGGCGGCAAGCGTGGCGTACGAACTCTCGCCGAGCACGAGAACCGCCTCGGGCCGCTCCCACAGACGTACCTCGTCACCGCTCGCGACCCTGCGACCGGCGGCGGTATCCGGCTCTATCGGACACCGACAGACTGGTCAGGACCGGGGAAGCTCGGCACACCGGACGGCGGCGAAGGGCACGTTGACCTGATCTTGCCGCACCTGCGCTACCTCGGCGGTCCCGGCAGTCTGCACCCCACCGGCACGCATTACCGGCTGTATGGCCCGCACGGTGACGAAATCACCCCCGGTGTGCTGCCGCCGCGCGATGACTTACCGGCCCTGCCGGACGCGTGGCTATTCGGCCTTTACCGGAAGCCACGACACCAAGGCGCACTCGCGACGAGTGCTGAGGTTTGCGCGTTCGCGGACGAGTACACCTACAACGAGCACCCCAGCCATCTGACCAAGACCGTGCTTCGCGTGCGACTAGCAACGGCACCAGGGACGACTTACCCGGCATACCAACGCGCGCTGTATATCGCGGCGCGCAAGGCCAGGGCGGGGTGCTACCCGTGGCGCACCGCGCGCGATGCCATCGAAGCGGCTGCCCTCGCGGCCTACGCCGAACGTGGCGACTACCTTGACTCGTTCGAGTTCGCACGAGCGGCTGAGCATGCGATCACGCAGGCGCTCGACTTGACGGCAGCCGACGTGACGGCGTGGGGTGGATGGCGAGCGACGAATGAATGAAGTTGTGGTGCTAAGGCTTCGCGGCAGTGACCCTCGGCACAACTACAGCGACCCTGGGGACCCGTTCTGGCCTCCGCCCGACAACTACCCCGCATCAGCGCTGCGGTTCGTGAACGAGATGACCAAGCGAGATACCTCGGTCAGAAATTGGGCTGACGAGTGGTATCAGTTCACCGGGTCCGGCTATGAACGTCGAGATGACCGCGACATCCGCGACGCGATTAGGGCGGCAACAGAGCACGCGAAATATGTTGGTAGTGGCAAGGACCCGCAAGCACTCAACTGGAAACCGACGCTAAACAAGCTGCGTGAAACAGCCGACGCCGTGCGCGGAATCGTCAAACTGCCCGCGCATCGGATACCGCCGTTCATCATCAACGGCGAATACGACGGCGAACTGAAGATCGCTGTGCGCAACGGCGTCGTGCGAGTGCGGGACCGCAAGCTCATCAAGCCGGACTCTGACCTGTTCTCCATCAACCCGCTCCCGTTCGACTATGACCCCGCCGCGCCAACACCAAACTTCCGCGCGTATCTCAATAGCAGTCTTCCCGGCGATGACCGGCAGTTGCTCGCGAGTCAGTGGGCGGGGTATCTGATGTCGGGGAGAACGAACAGGCAGAAAGCACTGAACATCAAGGGCCCATCGGGCAGCGGTAAGGGCACGTTGTTGTGGTTGCTGAAACAGCTTGTTGGTCAGAACGTCAAGGTGATCAAGCCGAAAGACCTCGACTATGACTTTGGACTTGACGGACTGCAATACGCCTCACTCGCAACATTTTCTGACGTACGCGAGATGACTCCACGACACCGCGGATTGCTTCTGGAGCTGATCCTTCAGGTGATCGGAGAGGACGATGTACCGATCAATCGCAAGCACAAGGGCCAATGGGACGGTCCGGTGCCCGCGCGGATCACCTACGCCGGTAACGACATGCTGCTACTCGATGATCCGGCAGGCGCGGTGATGCGCCGCATGATGTTCCTCGATCTCCCGGACGCGAGCATCAAGGACAACCCCGATAACAACCTCAGAAGCAAGATGCTCGACGAACTACCGGGCATGTTGAATTGGGCACTTGACGGACTGGATAGCCTCACCGCTGACGACAAGTTCGTCATACTCGAATCCACGGCGGGCGAACGGGAATTCCTCGACACCGCAAGTCCAATGCGCCAGTACGTCAACGATGAGTGCGAGTGCGTCAACAGCCGCGACGTGTTCACAAAGGTGAGTGACGTGCTCGCATCGGTTCGACAGTGGGCGCGGGAGCACGGACACGAGAACCACCCCGACTTTCGGAACGAAAACGCAATCTTCAACGCGCTCAAGATGGTCGTGCAGTCGAAAGGTATTGGTGTTTTTGGTCGTACGCAACGGCGCATAGACGACAAACGGCCCTATGTGTACGAGGGAATTCGAGTGCGTCACCCCCGTGTCACCCTTGTGTCACCCCCTGCGTCACCCTCGAAAAACACTGCCTGAGCTGCGGTGTCACCCCTGTCACCTCTAGATAGAGACTTTTGTTGTAGTAGGCGAAGAAACGGAGAAGTGCAGAGCGCAAAGAGGGCTGAGGGGCTGACGGGGGTGACAGAACCCGAAAGCCGCAGGTAGAGGGGCGATGATCGGGGGTGACGGCAGGGGTGACAGGGAATGACACGCGAAAAAGTTTTTCCACCAACAGAACACACGAAAGCAGGATTACGACATGCCTACTGCTGAACGCGCCGACAGAGAACGGATCATGCGCGGCCAAACCGCCTTCGATGGGAAATGCACCGCGCGACGCCACAGCGACGGCCAACCGTGCCGACGACCCGCCGCAAGGGGTGCAGTCGTGTGCCCGGTCCACGGCGGCAGCGCTCCGCAAGTAAAGGCCGCAGCAAAACGTCGCCTTGAGCAAGCCGCAGATGCGTTGATGCAGCAGCTATTGCGGTTCGCCCTCGACGGCGACACAGACGACGCCGTCGCCCTGCGTGCGATCATCGCGGCACTCGACCGGGCGGGCTTCAGCGTGACAAGCAAGGTCGCCGTCGGGCCGGACGCCGATGCGCCGTGGGCACAATTGCTCGGCATCGCGAAAATCAGCCGCGCCGAGAGCGAAGCCCGCGCCCCGACCGCCTTGCTAGCCGCCGACACAGCGCCGATTGACGCTGAGGTAGTCGACGCCGAGCCTGAGCACTCATCTACACCCAGTTCTGAGCCGTCCACCCCGGATGCCCACAACCGCCCTCCGCCGTGGCAGGGCGAACATCACACGCCCCGCCGGCCCAGCGCTGAACTGGTCGGCTGGGAGCAGGCCGTGGCTGGTCAGGCGAGAGCCACCCGCATGCAGCCCCGCCCGCCCCGGCGAGTGCGGAGTAGGCGGCTGTGAGCAGGCACCCGAACGACGGGTCGGAGAGCTACCCGCACCCGCCCCAGCTGACCCGTCATCGGCGCTGCTGTGTCGAGGGCAGCAAGTGAAGGTGCAGAACGGGCACGACCCGCACACCGGACACGTCGGCATTGTCAGGCGCACATTGCTCGACGCAGGCGACAGATGGCGCGGGTCGACTTCGATGACGGCACGACCTGTGAGTACTGGTGCGACGAACTACTACCGCACCGATAGCCCATGCCGGAGTTGGGATCTGGTGCAGCACAACGCCATTCATGTGCTGCAGGCACGTTTGCCCAGCTCAGAGGCGGTATGCTGAAGGTGTCGCGCGTCCTACAGGACACGCGGCAGCACAGGTCAGAGCGTTTTCGGAGGCAAGATGACACAGGGCAGGCGACGGCTCGTCGCCTATCTGCGCTGCTCGACTATCGAGCAGAGCACGAGCGGTTTCGGCCTTGACGTGCAGCGAGCCGCGATCAAGGAGGCAGCGAAAGTGCTTGATGCGCGGATCGTCGCGACGTGCGCAGATGAAGGCAAGAGTGGAGCGCTGAGTATCGCTGAGCGACCGGGACTAGCCGCGGCGCTTGCACTGGTGGACAACGGTGTTGCGGACGGAATCATTGTGCGTGACCTCGACCGGCTCGCGCGTGAGGTCACTGTGCAAGAGGCGATCATCGGGCGGGTGTGGATGAATGATGCTGCGGGCGTGTATGTGTCGCTTCCCGCGCAAGAGGTTCCACGCGACGACCCCGACGACCCGATGCGCACGATGATGCGCAAGATGAGCGGCCTGTTCCACGAACTGGACCGCATGCTCATCGCGAAGCGTCTCCGCGAGGGCAGACGAGCCAAGCGCGCGGCTGGTGGACATGCCGAAGGGCCTACCCCGTACGGGTGGCGAGCCGAGAAGCGCAGCGAGACGAACCCGGCAGGCAGGCTGGTGCCTGACCCGGCTGAGCAAGGCGCCCTGGCGCGGATGAAAGCGCTCGCTGCTCAGGGTGAGTCCACCCGTGCAATTGCCGACGTGCTGACCCTCGAGGGTTACCCGACACGGCGCGGCGGCGCGTGGTCGCATGGTGCGGTCGCGCGAATCCTCAAGCGGTACAAGGATGAAAGGCAGGCAAGCTGATGGCATCGGTGCAGAAGCGGGTGTGGGACAGCGGCAAGGTCACGTATCGCGTGCGGTGGGAACTGCCGGACCGCACGGAGGCGGGCAAGAGCTTCACCACCCGCAAGGCCGCGAAGGCATACGCGACGAAAGTCGAAGAGCGGATACAGCGCGGCATCGAGTTCGATCCGAAGGCTGGTGCGATCACCTTCCGGGAGGCCGCGAAGGACTGGCTAGCCACCCGCAGCGATCTGAAGGCCAGCACGCTCGACGGCTACCGCTACGCCCTGGCACCGAAAGCCGAACGCCGAGGCGACATGCGGCAGTTGGGGATCGACGCCGTGTTTGGTGGCTACCCGCTGAATGCAATCAAGCGGGACGACGTACAGCAGTGGGTCAACAGGATGATCGACGCGGGCAAGAAAGCGAGCACCGTTCGGCACGCATATTGGATCGTTCGAATGGTTTTGGAGCAAGCCGTCATCGACAACCGGGTGCCCGGCAACCCTGCCGATCACGTCAAGCTGCCGACAGAGGACGGCAACCCCGGCATTGTCGATGATCCCAACCTGTTCCTCTCGGCGGCACAGGTGGCCGCGCTCGTGGCGGCAACGCCGTGGCCGTACAACGTCTACATGCATACGGCGGCGTGGTCAGGTCTGCGGGCAGCAGAGCTATGCGGCCTACAGATTGGTGACGTCGACATGCCGGACGCACCGGCACTGGGAGCGCTGAGAGTTGAACGCACCGTGCGCGTCATCAGCGGGAAGCTGGCGACACTGCCGCCGAAGACGAAGGGTAGCCGCAGACGGGTACCGCTGACCGCTGAGACGACCGCGCTGCTGCGTGACTACCTGGCCGAGCATCCGAACGCCGCCGATCCAAGCGCTCCGTTGTTCCCAAGCATGACGTTGACCATGCCGCGCCCGTCCGGCGTCAAAGCGCCCAAGGATGAGCGGACAGCGGCAGAACGCCAAGCGCACGCCCTGGCGCGGTTGACGGTTACTGAAGCGCAAGCGCGGCTGGTGCTCGATTGGTCAACGCCGCTGCTGCACGGCGCGTTCTATAAGGCCGTGTACCGCCCTGCGGTTCTGCGGGCCAATCGGCACGCCGGACGTGCCGTCATCCCGCCCGCGCTGACCTTCCACGCCCTGCGGCATTCGTACGCGAGCCTGTGCGTCGCGGCGGGCATTCCGACACACAAGGTGAGCAGGTTCATGGGGCACTCGAAGCCGAGCACGACCGAGACGATTTACATGCACCTGTTCGCCGACGACTACGCCGACGAGATGGCGGCCCTGGGAGGGCTGGCCAGGCCACATCTCGGTGCGACTAACGTTGTGAGGCTGCGTCGTTGATGCGGCGCAACCACCACCAAACTCAGGACAGAAGCCGAGTCTTCGCGGCTGCGAACTCCTCATCCGAAAGCGCGCCACTAGCGTGCAACTCCGCAATCATCTTCAACTGTGTTGCGATATCGCTATTTTGCTGTGTTGCCGTAGCGCTGCCCTCTTCCGACGTCGTGGCGGGAGCGGACGCCGACGATAACAAGTGATCTGCTGCCGCCTGTAACGACCTGATCGACGAGAGGAGATTGTTTCCGGGGTTCTTGGTCGTGTACGTCTTGGAACCTGACCACTCCCCTGTGATCGTCACGTAGATCACTCCGCGATTGTTACTGGCGAACATTGACAGCGGGGCTCCGGTGAGTCCCGTGGTGACGATCGCAGCGGCACCGCGCCCCGTCATCGACTTGCGACGCATCGAATCAATCTCGGAAGAGAAACCGATGAGGCGGTCTGGGTCACTGGTAAAAATCAGCCCTGTCGTGGTGAACGTGCCATCGCGGTAAAGCGTTAGCGTTGTCCCCCCCTTGTCGATCTTTCCGCTCGCCAGCTGCATTGGCATCGCCTGTTTTCCTGGCTGCCGCGTGCCGTCTGCTACATCTAGTCCGTCGATGATGTCTTTCGCCTCCTTGAGGCCCAGATGGGGACCTACGGCGTCGCGCAGAGTCTTTATCGCTCCGATCCTCCTGTCGCGCCTGATCTGGTCGGCGATCCGCTGGCGTACCCCGCGCGGAAGAGCAGACAGCATCGGGTGATCCGCGTATGGACCGTCGCCGAAGTCCTCAGGGTCGCCCGAAGTTATCTGCTCCTCACCCATGTTCCCAGCATGATGCATGCGCGAACGGGACGGCAAACAACCTCGGGCCATGCAAGCGGTAGCTTCCCCGCAAAACACGGGAGCAGACCGGGAGCAGGCAGCCCTGGCACCGTACGGCGGAACATAGAAAGCAACAATTACCTGCGAAAACAGTGGAGCCGATGACGGGAATCGAACCCGCGTATTCAGCTTGGGAAGCTGATGTTCTGCCATTGAACTACATCGGCACTTCTCGCCAAGGAAGGCTAGCACCCGACGGCAGCCGTAGAGGTCAGGACGGCTCATCGACTCCGGGGCCGCGGCCGTCGCGCCGAACCCGAGTTATTCCTTTCACAAATGCACATTCGCATGTTTATTAATCCGTTATTGCGCCGTAATGTGCTCGGGGTGGGTCGGCACAGGTTAGCCAGGAAGCGACGTAAACCGTCGGTGGCCCTGGCTGCGGTGCTCGCCCCCGCGGCTGTGTTCTTCGCGGTGTCCGGCGACGTCACCCCAATTGCGCCGCATGTCGAGGCCAAGCCCGTTATCAGCGAACCCGCCCCGTGCTGCGCGCAAATCGTCACCGTGGCGTCCAATCGCCACCTCACTGGAGTAGGTGATGCCGAGCCCGCCGCGGCCTCGCGCTATCACACGCGGGCGCCTCTGCTGACCGCCGACGTCGCCCCGGAACGTGGCCTGCAGGTCCGGACGATCCTGGTCGCCCGCAGCATCACCGCCGACTTTCCCCAGATCCACGAGATGGGGGGAGTGCGCCCGGATCCGTTGCCGTGGCACCCGCTGGGGCTGGCGCTCGACGTCATGATTCCCAACCCGGAATCGGCGGAGGGCATCGCGCTGGGCAACGCGGTCGTCGCCTACGTGCTGCAGAACGCCACCCGCTTCGGCATCCAGGACGCCATCTGGCGCGGCGTCTACTACACGCCTGGCGGAGCGCAGCCGAGCCGGCTCGGCCACTACGACCACGTGCACGTCACGACCACCGGGGGCGGATATCCCGACGGCAGCGAGGTCTATCTCCGCTGAACGCGCCCGGCAGAAGCTAGGCTCGTCGCGTGCTGCTCTCCGATCGCGACCTCAGGGCCGAAATCAGCGCCGGGCGGTTGGGCATCGACCCGTTGGACGACGCCCTGGTGCAGCCGTCGAGCATCGATGTGCGGCTTGACTGCATGTTCCGGGTGTTCAACAACACCCGCTACACCCATATCGACCCGGCCAAGCAACAGGACGAGCTGACCACCCTGGTCGAACCCGTCGACGGAGAGCCGTTCGTCCTGCATCCCGGGGAGTTCGTGCTGGGCTCGACGCTGGAACTCATCACCCTGCCCGACGACCTCGCCGGGCGCCTGGAGGGCAAGTCGTCGCTGGGCCGCCTCGGCCTGCTGACGCACTCGACGGCCGGGTTCATCGACCCCGGCTTCAGCGGTCACATCACGCTGGAGTTGTCCAACGTGGCCAACCTGCCGATCACGCTGTGGCCGGGCATGAAGATCGGTCAGCTGTGCATTCTGCGGTTGACCAGCCCGGCCGAACATCCTTACGGCAGTACGCAAGTTGGTTCGAAGTACCAGGGCCAGCGGGGACCCACCCCGTCGCGCTCCTATCAGAACTTCATACGGACTACATAGGTTCGCAGGGGCGCTTTCGCACCCCTGCTGCGCGATACTTAGTTAGCCGTGGTTTTTTCCTCCGCCTGGCCGTGGCTCATCGTGCAATACCTTTGGAGGGGTTTGTATTGGATATCGTGCTCGGGGTGTCGATGGCACCCTCATCGATCCAGATGGTCGTCCTGGAAGGCGAATACGCCGACGGCGCAACTGTGGAAGAGGACGTGTTCGACGTCGCCGACGTTGACGACGCGGCCACCGCGACCGGGCCCGACCAAGTGATCTCGGCCATTTTGGGCACCCGTGAGGGCGCCGTCGATGCCGGCATGGAGCTGTCGTCGATCGGCGTGACGTGGACGGATCAACTCGAAGCCGCGGCGCTGCGCGACGCGCTGACCGCCCACCGGATCGACAACGTCATGCTGGTGTCGGCGTTTTTGGCCGCGGCGGCGCTGGCGCAAAACGTCGGCGGGGCAATGGGTTACGAGCGCACCGCCGTGCTGCTGGTGGAGCCCGACACCGCGACGCTGGCGGTCGTCGAGACCTCCGACGGCTCTATCCCCGACGTCTACAAGCAACAGATTCACGCCCAGTCCTACGGCGATGCCGCCGAGCAACTCAGCGCGATGGTCGCCGGGATGGAGAAGCTGGAACTGCTGCCCGGCGGCCTGTTGCTGGTCGGCTCGGGTATCGACGTCGCGCCGCTGAAGCCGGTGTTGCAGTCGACGACCTTCCTCGACGTGAGTGTGGCCGAGGAACCGGAGACCGCGCTGGCCCGCGGGGCCGCGCTGGCGTCGGCGAACGCGCCGCTGTTTGCCTCGTCGACCGCCGCCCTGGCCTATGCGCAGGATCCCGGCACCGGCTCGGTGGACCAGTACTCGCTTCCCGAGTACCTCTACGTCCCGATCGGCGCGGAGCCCGGTGACGACGAGCTCGCGTACAGCGCGGTGGGGGACGAGGACGCCGACTCGCCCACCGTCGTCATCGAGAAGCTCTTCCTTCCCGAGGAGAGTCAGCCGAAGCGGCGGCCGGTCCTGCTGGTCGGCAGCGGGCTGGCGGTGGTCGGCATCAGTGCGGTGCTGGCGCTCGAGATCGCGTTGGCGATCGGTATCCGCAACACGGGAACCGTGGCCCTGCAGCCCACCCCGGGGCAGCACCTCATCGTCCCCGAGCCGGCGCCGGCCCCGGCGCCGGTGCAGGCGTCCGAACCGCTGTCGAAGATCAGCCTGCCCGCCCCGGTGGCCGCCCCCAAGCCGCTGAGCCCGCCGGCCGCCGCGCCTTTACCCGCGGTCGCGATCTCCGGCGTCCCCACTTCGGCGTAACCCCGCAGCCCC
>NZ_QMEU01000004.1 GCF_003284975.1 Mycobacterium colombiense | reverse complement strand
GCGCTCGCGCAGCCGCCGGCGGCCGCGCGGCCCGGCGCGAATGCGGCGGCGACCCCGCTGCTGCCGTCGAGCGACGGCAGGGCTGCCCTCGCGGTGGTTCCGATCGACGCCGAGGTGTCCGGTCTCGTCCTCGCTCACGCCGTCACCACCCTGCGAACGGCCGCGGCCACCGGCCTGCCCGCACAGCTGCAGGTGCATGTGACCGGCGGCCCCGCCTTCGGGGCGGACATCGCCGGCGCGTTCACGGGCGCCAACATCACCCTGCTCGCGGTGACTACATCGGTGGTGGCGCTGCTGCTGATCGCCACCTACCGCTCCCCGGTGCTGTGGCTGGTCCCGCTGCTCGTCGTCGGATTCGCCGATCGGGTGGCCGCGGCGCTCGGCACGGCGGTCGCATCGCTGACGGGATTGAGTTTCGACGGCGCCACTTCCGGGATCACCAGCGTGCTGGTTTTCGGCGCCGGCACCAATTACGCGCTGCTGCTGATCTCCCGGTATCGACAAGAGCTGCACCGCCATTCCGCGCACCGCGCGGCCCTGCGCGAGGCCGTGCGCAGGGCGGGGCCGGCCATCGTCGCCAGCAACGCCACCGTGGTATTGGCGTTGCTCACCCTGCTGTTCGCGTCCACCCCGAGCACCCGCAGCCTCGGCGCGCTCGCGGCGTGCGGCCTTGTCGTCGCGGCGATTTCGGTGCTGGTGATCCTCCCCCCGCTGCTGGCCGTCTGCGGGCGACGATTGTTCTGGCCATTCATTCCGCGCGCGGACGACGGCGACACCCTCGGCTCCGGCGCGTGGCTTCGCGTCGCGGAATGGGTAAACCGGCGCCCCGCACTGGTGGCGGCGGTCGCGGTCGCGGCGCTGGCGGTCCTGGGCACCGGCCTGCTGGGAACCCGGATCGGCCTGACGCAGACCGAACAGTTCCGCGTGCGCGCCGACTCCGTGGTCGGGTACCAGGTTGTGGCCCAACACTTTCCGGCTGGCCTGACTAACCCGACGCTGGTCATCGGACGCACGGATCACGCCTCCGGGCTGCGGCGGGCAATCACCTCCACCCCCGGCGTCGTCTCGGTCACCGAGTCCGGCCGATCGGAGTCCGGGCTGACGAAGTGGTCGGTGGTGATCGACGTGCCGCCTTCGTCGAATCAAGCCTTCAATGACGTTGCGGCACTGCGGAATTCAGCGCGGGCGGTGGACCCCGCAGCGTTGGTGGGTGGGCCCGACGCGCAGGCCCTCGACGTGCGTGATGCGGCCACGCATGACCGGCGGCTGCTGATCCCGGCGATCCTGGCCGTCATCCTGGTCGTGCTGTACGTGGTGCTGCGCTCGGCCCTCGCGCCACCGACACTGCTGGCCGCGACGATACTGGGCGCGCTGGCCGCGCTGGGCATGGGCGGGTGGGCGAGCCTGCACGTCTTCGGGTTCCCGGCGCTGGACAACACCACCCCGCTGTTCGCCTTCTTGTTCTTGGCCGCCCTCGGGGTTGACTACACGATCTTCCTGGTCACCCGGGCCCGCGAGGAAGCCGCCCGGCCCGGCGCCCACGCTCCGATGGTGCGCGCGGTATCGGCTACCGGTGGCGTGATCACCAGCGCCGGAATCGTTTTGGCCGCCGTGTTCTGCGTGCTCGGGGTGTTGCCGCTGATCGTATTGACCCAGCTGGGCATCATCGTCGGCCTGGGCATCCTGCTCGACACCTTCGTGGTGCGCACGCTGGTCATTCCAGCGTTGTTCGCCCTCATCGGCGACCGGATCTGGTGGCCGAACCATCCAGTACACGCCAAACCCGTTGAGCAACAAGCGGACCGGAAACAACAAGAACGGAGCACGCCGTGAACAGGTCGATACTGGCCGCGACCAGCCTGGCCGTGGCCGCAACCGCTGCAACCGGCAGCGTCGCCAGCCGCGACGCCATGTCCCGGTGGTACTCGCGGCTTCGCAAGCCCGCCTACCAGCCGCCCCGTGCCGCCTTCCCCGCGGCGTGGACCACGCTCTACGGGGACATCGCGGTCACGTCGGCGGCGACCCTCGACCGTCTGAAGGCAACCGGGCAGCACGACAAGGCCCGCGCCTACGCGGCGGCGCTCACGGTGAACCTGGTCCTGAACGCCGGATGGAGCTGGCTGTTCTTCCGGTACCACAAACTCGGGGCCGCCGCGATCGGGGCGGTGGCGCTGACGGCCAGTAGCGCCGATCTGGTCAGGCGCACGGCACAAGCCACGCCGCGCGGCGCGCTGGCGTTGCTGCCCTACCCCTTGTGGTGCGGCTTCGCGACCGTTTTGTCCACCCACATCTGGCGACTCAACGGGTAGATCATGCCGGCACTGCTGTGGTTTCGCCGCGATCTGCGGTTACACGATCATCCGGCGCTGCTCGCCGCGGCGGAGAACGACGAGGTGCTCGCCTGCTTCGTGCTGGACCCGCGCCTGGAACAGTCCTCGGGGCAACGCCGACTGCAGTACCTCGGTGACTCGCTGCGCCGGCTGCGCGACGATCTCGACGGCCGGCTGCTGGTCACCCGCGGGCAGCCCCACACGCAGATTCCCCACATCGTCGAGGAAATCGGGGCGTCGTCGGTGCACGTCTCCGAAGACTTCGCGCCGTTCGGCACGCGCCGCGACGAGCGGGTGCGCGCGGCGCTGGGTCCGGTGCCGCTGGTGGCGACGGGGTCGCCGTATCTCGTCTCACCCGGCCGCGTCACCAAACCCGATGGCTCGCCCTACAAAGTGTTCACCCCGTTTCTGCGCCAGTGGCGCAAGACCGGCTGGCGGGAACCGGCGAAGTCGAACGCGACGTCCGCGCGCTGGCTGGATCCGGCGAAACTGCCCATCAAGCAGTGCGACCTCCCCGATCCCGGTCCCGCCCTCGAAGTGGCCGCCGGCGAGGCGGCGGCACGCAAACAGTGGAAGTCGTTCGTCGACAACGGCTTACAGAGCTACGCCGAGGACCGCAACAGGCCCGACCTGACCGGGACCAGCCGCATGTCGGCGCACCTGAAATTCGGCGCCATTCATCCGCGCACCCTGGTCGCCGACCTGGACGCGCGAAGCGGCGGGGCGCAGGCCTTCTTGCGGGAGTTGGCTTTTCGCGACTTCTATGCCGATGTGCTGCACCACTGGCCGGCCAGCGCCTGGCGGAACTGGAACAGCGATTTCGACGGCATCCAGACCGACACCGGCGCGCAGGCGACCCGCCGCTTCGAGGCATGGAAAGCCGGCGAGACGGGCTTTCCGTTCGTGGATGCCGGCATGCGCCAGCTGCGCGACACCGGATTCATGCACAACCGGGTGCGCATGGCCGTGGCCTCGTTTCTGGTCAAGGACCTGCACCTGCCGTGGCAATGGGGGGCCGAATGGTTCCTGGACCAGCTGGTCGACGGTGACATGGCGAACAACCAGCACGGCTGGCAGTGGTGTGCGGGCTGCGGCACCGACGCCGCGCCCTACTTCCGGGTGTTCAACCCGATCACCCAGGGTGAGAAGTTCGACCCGTCGGGCGACTACATCCGGCGCTGGGTCCCGGAGCTGCGTTCGGCCGACGACGTGCACCTGCGCAAGGGTCAGCGTCCCGACGGCTATCCCGAGCCGATAGTCGACCACGCCGCGGAGCGCGCCGAGGCGCTGCGGCGCTACCAGAACATCTGAGCGCGATTCGCCGCCGAGGCGCTCCCGCCGGCTCCGCGAACTGATGCGCACCTTCCGCCATGTGCTAGCACCCGCGCCGGCGGAATCGAAAAGCGGATTATGGTGCGCAGACGTTACCGCTGTGACACGAGTGGCCTTTGGTGGGTCACCGGCGCAGCAACGGCCGAGCCCGCCGACACCCGTTTGCTGAATCGTCCGCCCGAAACCGCTGAGCGTGCCACGATCAGCCAATTCAGCGTGGGCAAGCCATTCGGGAGGCGACAATGACCAGCTTCATCATCCGGGCACTGCTGATCTCGGGCGCGGCGGCCGGACTGGCCGCGGGCGTCGGCGCCTGTTCGTGTTCCATCGGCACCTCGCACTCGGTGAGCAAGAGCGATGTCGCCGGCCAGATCACCGCCAAAATGACCGATGCCGCGGGCAACAAACCGGAGTCGGTGAACTGCCCCAGCGATCTGCCCGCGAAGGTCGGCGCGCAGATCAACTGCGACATGAAGGTCAAGGAGCGACCGTTCAACGTCAACGTCACGGTGACCAGCGTCAACGGCAGCGACGTCAAGTTCGACATGGTCGAGACCGTCGACAAGAACCAGGTCGCCGGCGCGATCAGCACCCAGGTGGGCCAGCAGGTCGGCCGCAAACCGGACGCGGTGACCTGCCCCGACAACCTCAAAGGCGTTGCGGGCGCGACGTTACGGTGTCAGCTCACCGACGGCGCCGACAGATACGGCGTGCTGGTGACCGTGACCGATGTCGACGCCGGCGACGTCAACTTCCACTTCAAGGTCGACGAGCAGCCGCAGGCCGCCGGCTAGCGGGACGCCTTCTTGCGCTCGATGTCGGCCAGCGCGGCCGCCAGTTCGGCGCGCTGGGCGGCCGAGCTCTCCCAGGCGAGCTGGCGGTTCTTCACCACCTTGGCCGGCGCGCCGACCGCGATCGAGTAGTCCGGGATCACCCCGCGGACCACCGCGTGAGACCCGAGCACGCAACCACGCCCGACGGACGTGCCGCGCAGCACCGATACCTTGACGCCCACCCAGGTGTCCGGACCGATCCGGACCGGGGACTTGACGATGCCCTGGTCCTTGATCGGCAGGTCGATGTTGTCCATGCGGTGGTCGAAATCGCAGACGTAGCACCAGTCGGCCATCAACACCGAGTCGCCGAGCTCGATGTCGAGGTAGGCGTTGATCACGTTGTCGCGACCCAGCACCACCTTGTCACCGAACCGCAGCGAGCCCTCGTGCGCGCGGATGGTGTTCTTGTCGCCGATGTGCACCCAGCGGCCGATCTCGAGCTGCGCGAGCTCGGGCGTGGCGTGGATCTCGACGCCCTTGCCCAGAAACACCATGCCGCGGGTGATGATGTGCGGGTTGGCCAGCTTGAACTTCAGCAGCCGCCAGTAGCGCACCAGGTACCACGGGGTGTATGCGCGGTTGCGCAGCACCCATTTCAGCGAGGCCAACGTGAGGAACTTGGCCTGGCGCGGGTCGCGCAGATTTGATCCACGCCAGCGACGATGGACCGGGGCACCCCACATGGATGTCATGGCCGGAAAGCCTAGTCGAGAGGCCAAGCGCTACCCTCACGTGTACTCGATCGCCGCACCCGCCGAACGCCCCTGCGGAAGGACTTGGAAACCGACGTGCTTGCCCGACGACTCGTCAGTGGGCTCCGACGTTGTTCATCCGTGGCGCTGGCGGCCGTGCTCGCGGTGCCGCTCGGCGCCTGCGGCAACACCGACTCGTGGGTGGACGCGGCGGCCGCGCAAGGTTGGCCGGCCCAGTACGCCGACGCCGCCAACAGCAGCTACACCACCGTCGGCGGGGCCACCAAGCTGTCGCTGCAATGGACGCGGTCGGTGAAGGGAAGCCTGGCCGCCGGACCGGCGCTCAGCGCGCGCGGCTATCTGGTCCTCAACGCCCAGACCTCGGCGGGATGTTCGCTGATGGAGTGGGAGAACAACGACAACGGGCGGCAGCGCTGGTGTGTGCGGCTCGCCCAGGGTGGGGGTTTCGGCGGCCCGCTGCTCGACGGTTTCGACAACGCCTATGTCGGCCAGCCCGGGGCCATGCTGTCCTTTCCGGTCACCCAGTGGACGCGGTGGCGCCAGCCGGTGATCGGCATGCCCACCACGCCGCGGTTCCTCGGGCAGGGCGAGCTGCTCGTCACGACCCACCTGGGGCAGGTGCTGGTCTTCGACTCCCATCGCGGCCAGGTGACCGGGAGCCCGCTCGATCTCGTCGACGGCGTCGACCCCACCGACGCCGCGCGCGGGCTTGCCGACTGCGTCCCGGCCCGCCAGGGCTGTCCCGTCGCGGCCGCGCCCGCCTTCTCGCCGGCCAACGGGATGGTGGTGCTCGGGGTGTGGCAGCCCGGCGCCCCGGCCGCGGGTCTGGTGGGGCTGAAGTACCACCCCGGGCAGACGCCGCTCCTGACCCGCGAGTGGACCAGCGACGCCGTCGGCGCCGGCGTCATCGCCAGCCCGGTGCTGTCGGCCGACGGATCGACCGTCTACGTCAACGGCCGCGACCAACGGCTGTGGGCGCTGCGCACCGCCGACGCGAAGGTGAAATGGTCGGCGCCGCTGGGCTTCCTGGCGCAGACGCCGCCCGCGGTCACCCCGCAGGGGCTGATCGTGGCGGGCGGCGGGCCCGACACCCGGCTGGCGGCGTTCAGGGACGCCGGTGATCACGCCGACCAGGCGTGGCGCCGCGACGACGTGTTCCCCCTGTCGACGTCGAGCCTGGCCGGCGGCGTCGGCTACGCGGTGGTCAGCGGCCCACCGGCGAACGGCGCCCCCGGCATGTCGCTGCTGGTATTCGATCCGGGCAGCGGGCGCACGCTGAACAGCTCTGCGCTGCCCGCGGCGACCGGGTATCCCGTCGGGGTCTCGGTCGGCACCGATCGCCGGGTGGTGACCGCCACCAGCGACGGCCAGGTTTACGGTTTTGCGCCGGCCTGACCGGGACATACTGCTGTAGTGCCGATCGACGAGCCCGCGGCGCACGGCGCCGCCACCACAAGTACCGCAGGAAGCGGCCGCAGCAACACCGCCGACATCGTGGCGACGGTCATCTTGCTGGTCATCCACGCCGGCCTCTACGGCGCGACCTTCGCGCTGCTGGGCCTGCTGGTGATGACCACCGATGCGTGCGGCTCCCGGCAGTGCGGCGATTCCGCCTGGATCGACCGTGCCATGAACCTGGCCACCTGGGGCGGCGCGGCCCTGTTGCTCATCGACATCGTGGTCGCGGTGTACCTGCTGGTGCGCCGGCAGCGGGCGTTTTTCGTCCCGATCGTCGGGTGCCTCGCGCAGGTGGCGCTGGCGGTCGGCGCCGTCGCGATGGAGTTGCAGGCCGGCCCGGTCTAGATCGCCAGCGGCCCGATGGCGTTGCGCGGCACCTGGGCCTGCAGCGGCCCGCCGAACGCCGGCAGCATCTCGCCGGGGGCGAAGTAGAAGATCAGCTGATCGTCGGTGATGGCGAAGTTCTGGTAGTGCGTCGGGTCATGCCCGGTCGACGGCAAAATGGCGGCGCCCAACGGGGTTTGGCGTTCCAGGTCGCGCTGCACGATCGGGAAGATGGCGTCCAGCGGCGTGGTATTCGGTGGGAACAGGTTGTCGAAGGTCAGCGGCTGCTTGGTGCCCAGGTTGAAGTTGAAGGCCTTGTACCAGATCGACGAGTGCGATCCCCCGACGTCCTGGAAGAACTTGAGCACCACGCTGCGGGTGTTGTGCGGCGGCTGCCCGGCGCTGTGCTGTTCGGTGGTGGCCTCCAGCTGGTAGGGCTGGTCGCGGCCACCGGAACTCTGCGCGACGGCGACGAAGCCGTCCCGGTTCTGGGTGATGTAGTCGGTCAGCGCCTGCTCGTCCGGGTAGTCGGCGGGGAAGGTCATGTTGAGCGTGTAGTTGGGGCCGGTCGCGTGCAGATGGCACAGTTGGCCGGCCCCGACGCTGCCGCCCAAACCGGCACACGACGGCGGCTCGGCCGCGGCCGGGCAGCCCGACAGGACCGCCGCCGCCAGCAGCGCAGCGGCTATCGGATAACGCATCGTGGAATCGTCCTCGCAGAGTGGCCAGGGCCGGTGATCCGGAGCAGTGACGCCGCCAGCGTACCCGGAGCTATCGGGAGGGCCGGCAAACGAATGCCATCGCCCGGCTGGCGGTCCGGGCGCCGATGCGGGCGATGACCACCGACAGCGCGCGGCTCCCGCGCAGCCGCATCCGTTTGCGCAGCGCGTCCGGGTCGACGCGCATCCCGCGCACCAGCACCTCGAGCGAGCCGCAGTCGCGCGCCGACAGCGCCTGGCGCAGGCGGCGCTCGTCGAAGACCAGCTGTTCGAGCACCTCGAACCCGCGGTCGGCGGCCGGTAGCCGGTCACCGGAGAGGTAGGCGATGTCGGGGTCGAGCTGCCACAGTCCGTGCCGTGCGCCGTAGTGGCGCACCAGCCCGGCCCGCACCACGGCGCCGTCCGGGTCGACGATCCAGCGACCGGCCGGCCGCACACCGCAGTCGTCGGGATCGGTGTCGGTGAGCTGCTCGCCGCGGTCCAGCATGTTGGCCCGCCGGCCCACGCCGGGCCGCGCGAGCCCGGCCGACCACAGGCAGGCTTCCCGGACCGAACCCCGATACGACGTCACCTCGATCTCGCCGCCGAAGCCAAGGCGCCGCACCTCATCGAAATCGATTCCGGGAGCGCACTTTACGACGAAGTGCCGGTCGCGGCAGGTGTCGAGCAGCGAGCCCAGGTCGGGCCGGTAGTCGTCGATGCGCAACCGGCGCCGGCCCGCGACGCGCCGGGCCGGGTCGGCGACGAGCACGGCGTCGCGGGTGATCGGGCGCAGGGCGTCGGCGCGGCAGATCAGGGCCGCCTCCCCCACGTTGTGGCGGGCCATGGCCAGCCGCACCGGGTCGATATCGCTGCCCACCGCGGTGACCCGGCAGGACCGCAGAGCGGCGAGCTCGGTGCCGATCGAACAGGTCACGTCGTGCACGACGAGGTCGGGGGCGGCGCCGGCCAGTCGCTGGGCCCGGTGCAAGGCCACCGGTGCCGCGGTGGCCTGCTGCAGCGCCTCGTCGGTGAACAGCCACGCCGGCCCCGCCAGGCCGCCGAGCTTGTCCCCCGCACGGCGGCGCAATAGGACCGTCTCCACCAGGATCGCGGCGCGGTCGCCGAATCGGGCGCGGGCGGCGTCGACGTCGGCGACCCGGGTGGCGTCGGTCAGCTCGAGTCGGGCGACCTCCGCCAGCGCCGCGGCACCCGCGGCCGACCGCAGGTAGCCGACGTCTTCCGCGCTGAACCGCAGCCCACCACTCAGGAGGGTTTGACCCCGGTCACCATCACGTTGTAGAACCAGCCCTTCGGCACCACGCGGCGCCACACGTTGGCGTCCACCCAGCTCAGCGTCTTCCAGCCGTTGAAGGCGAACTTCGCCCAGCCCCAGCCCAGCCGCCCGGGCGGCACCGACGCCTCGAAGGTGCGCACCGGCCAGCCGAACATCGCGGCGGTGAACTCCTCGCTGACGGTCCGCACCTGGGCGGCCCCGGCGTTGGCGGCCATCCGCTCCAGGTCGCCCGGGGTGAAGGTGTGCAGGTCGACGATGGCCTCCAGGGCCGCGGCGCGGGAGGATTCGTCGAGCTCGGCCTGCGGGCGCCGCCAGCTGCCCAGGCCGGGCAGCTTGGTGACGTTGGTGGCGATGCGCCAGGTCAGGGTGGACAGCTCGCGGGCGTAGACGTCGCCGGCGCTGGTCGGCTCGCCGGCGAAGACGAACCGGCCGCCCGGGCGCAGCACCCGGATCACCTCGCGCAGCGACAGCTCCACGTCGGGGATGTGGTGCAGCACGGCGTGGCCGACGACAAGGTCGAAGGTGTTGTCCTCGTACGGGATGCCCTCGGCGTCGGCGACCCGGCCGTCGATGTCGAGGCCCAGGGACTGCCCGTTGCGGGTGGCGACCTTGACCATGCCCGGCGACAGGTCGGTCACCGATCCGCGCCGGGCCACCCCGGATTGGATCAGGTTGAGCAGGAAAAACCCGGTGCCGCAGCCCAATTCGAGGGCCCGGTCGTAGGGCAGCTCGCGCAGCACCTCGTCCGGCACGATGGCGTCGAAGCGGCCCCGCGCGTAGTCGATGCAGCGCTGGTCATAGGAGATCGACCACTTGTCGTCGTAGGTCTCGGCTTCCCAGTCGTGGTAGAGCACCTGGGCCAGCTTGCTGTCGTGCCGGGCGGCTTCCACCTGCTCGGCGGTGGCGTGGGGCGTCGGAACGGCGTCGGTCGAACTGGTCATGCAGGGCAGCCTAACGGCCGCCGGGATCCGTCCGATCGCCACCGCCCTGACCAGCGGAGAACACCTCGACGTAGCGGCGGCGTTCGGCGGCGAGCCGCTCGGGCAGTCCCAGGTCGAAGACGTCGTTGATCCCGGCCTTGGCGGCGGCCAGCGCGTGCCGCGGTCCGTCGAGAAAACGGCGCGCCCACCGCGCGGCGGCGTCATAGACATCGTCGGGCGCCACCATTTCGTCGATGAGGCCCAGCGCCAGCGCCTCTTCGGCGTCGAAAAACCGGCCGCTGAACACCAGCTCCTTGGCCTTGCTCGCGCCGGCCGCCCGGGTCAGGCGGGTCATTGCATCGCCGCCGGGCACCAGGCCGGCCAGGATTTCGGTCGCGCCGAACTTCACGTTGTCCCCGCTGATCCGCCAGTCGGCGGCCAGGGCCAGCGTGAGACCGGCGCCCAGCGCGTATCCGGTGATCGCGGCCACCGTCGGCTTGGGGATCGCCGCGACGGCGTCGACGGCTTCTTGGCGCACCCGGGCCACGCTGTCGGCCTCGGCGCCCCGCAGCGTCCGCAGCTCGGGCATGTCGTCGCCGGCGGAGAAGATCTCGTGGCCGCCGAACAGGATCACCACGGCGACGTCGTCACGCCGCCCCAGCTCCTCGGCCGCCGCGACGACCTCCCGATACACCTGGCGGGTCATCGCATTCGTCGGGGGCCGCGACAGCAGCAACATGGCCAGCCCGGCGTCTTGGGAGCCGTCGCTGACCACCACGCTGACGAACTCGCTCAATGCCGCCACCCCAGGCCACCCGCTTCCCGCGCCCGGTGGTAGCGGTCGGAGTCGAAGAACTCGAACACCCAGTTGTCGCCCTGGATCTCCAGGTGCGGCTGCACGGGCACGATCTGGCGTTCGACGGCCAGCACCTCGGCGACCGTCCGGCCCGCCAGCGAGTCCAGCTGCGTCCAGGTCGGGGGCAGCAAGAAACTGCGGCCGGCCGTGAAGTCGTCGATCGCGGCCTCCGGTGTCGTCCAGCCCGCCCGGTCGGATTCGGTGTTGTCGCCGTCGGCACGCTGCCCCCGCGGCAGGGCGCCCACGAAGAAGTAGGTGTCGTAGCGCCGGGTGCGCTCGGCCTCCGGCGTGACCCAGTTGGCCCACGGCCGCAACAGATCCGAGCGCAGCTCCAGGTTCTCCCGGCGCAGGAAGTCCGCGAAGGACAACGTGCCGTCGGCCAGCGCGCGGCGGGCCTTGCCGTAGACCGAGGCGTCGTCGACGATGCTGTTCGGCGCCGAAACGGCCTGACCCGCCGGCCCGGCGAACAGCACCCCCGACTCCTCGAACGTCTCGCGTGCCGCGGCGCAGACCAGTGCCTCGGCCAGGTCGGGTTCGATGCCGAAGCGCTGCGCCCACCATTGCGGCGGCGGGCCGGCCCACGCGATATCGGCGTTTCGGTCGCGTTCGTCCACACCGCCGCCGGGGAACACCATCGTCCCCGCGGCGAATTCCATTTTCGCGTGCCTGCGCATCAAGAAAACCGCTAGCCCGGTTTGTGAGCCGGCCGGATCGTCGCGGACCAGCATCACGGTGGCGGCCGGCCGTGCGATCAGCGGGGCTTCGTCGGGTGACGTCATAACGGCCTCCGGTGGGCTGCTCGGGTCCGGACCCGCCGGGCGAAATAGCGCCCGTCGACGACGTCGAGGGCGATCGCCTGGCCGAACGCGGTGGACAGATTCTCGGCGGTCAGCACGTCGGTCAGCAGGCCCGCGGCGACAACCTCAGCCTCCGAGAGCAGCATGCAGTGGCTGAACCCCGGCGGTATCTCCTCCACATGGTGGGTGACCAGCACCAGCGCGGGCGCGTCCGGGTCGGCGGCCAGGTCGGCCAGCCGGGCGACCAGCTCCTCGCGCCCGCCCAGGTCCAGGCCGGCGGCGGGCTCGTCGAGCAGCAGCAGCTCGGGGTCGGTCATCAGCGCGCGCGCGATCAGCACCCGCTTGCGCTCGCCCTCCGACAACGTCCCGTAGGTGCGGGCCGCCAGGTGCTCGGCGCCCAGGCTCTCCAGCATGTCGATCGCGCGTTGGTAGTCGACGTCCTCGTAGCGCTCCCGCCACCTGCCCAGCACCGCGTAACCGGCCGAGACGACGAGATCGCGCACCACCTCGTCGGTGGGGATCCGCTGCGCCAGGGCCGAGGAGCTCAGCCCGATCCGGGAGCGCAGCTCGGTAACGTCGACCCGGCCCAGCCGCTCACCGAGCACGAAAGCGACGCCGGACGAGGGATGTTCGGCCGCTGCGGCGATCCGCAGCAGCGAGGTCTTGCCCGCCCCGTTGGGCCCGACGATCACCCAGCGTTCGTCGAGTTCGACCGCCCAGTCCAGCGGCCCGACCAACACGTTGCCGCCCCGCTTCAGCGATACCTGCCTGAAATCGAGCAGCAGATCGGGGTCGGCTTCCTCCACCGTCTGGTCGGCTCGACCCGCGGAGTCTCTCGACTCCTCGGGATTCACCTCCGGCTTCCGTCTTCGGGCACCCGACCATCGTGCCGTACTGCGGCGCCCGAACACCTGCCGGGTCGCTACGGGCCGGGCGGTATTTCCACCCGGCGGACCTCGCCGTCGATCGCGTCGGCGGCCTCGATTTCGCCGCGGGTCACGCCCAATAGGAACAGCACGGTGTCCAGGTAGGGGTGACTCAGCGACGCATCGGCGACCTCACGCAGGGCGGGCTTGGCGTTGAACGCGATGCCCATGCCGGCGGCGGCCAGCATGTCGATGTCGTTGGCGCCGTCACCCACGGCGACGGTCTGCGCCATCGGCACCCCGGCCTGCTGCGCGAAATCCCTGAGGGCCGTGGCCTTCCCGGCCCGGTCGACGATGGGGCCGACCACCCGGCCGGTGAGTTTGCCATCGACGATTTCGAGCTCGTTGGCCGCGACATAGTCCAACATCAGCTCGTGTGCCAGCGGCTCGATGATGCGCCGGAATCCCCCGGAGACCACGCCGCAGTGATAGCCCAGCCGGCGCAACGTGCGCAGCGTGGTCCGGGCGCCGGGCATCAGTTCCAGCTGGTCGGCGACCTCGTCGATCACGCTGGCGGGCAGGCCCGCCAAGGTCGCCACCCGCTGCTCGAGCGACTGCGCGAAGTCCAGCTCGCCGCGCATCGCGGCGTCGGTGATCGCGGCGACCTTGCCCTCGGCGCCCGCCCGGGCCGCCAGCATCTCGATCACCTCGCCCTGCACCAGCGTCGAGTCGACGTCGAACACGATGAGCCGCTTGGCCCGTCGTTCCAGGCTGTAGTCCTCGACGGCCACATCGACCTGTTCCTCGCTGGACACCCGATTCAGGGCGGTCCGCAGCGCGGCGTCCGCGCCCGGCGGCACCGAGACCCGCAATTCCAGGCCGATCACCGGATAGTCGGAGACACCGCGGATCAGGTCGATGTTGACGCCGAGGGCGGCCACCTCGCGAGCCACCGCGCCGAACGCACTGGCGGTGATGGGCCGACCGAGCACGAAGATGGTGTGGCTGGAGGGCTCCCGCATGATCGGCACGTCGTCGCTGCGCTCGATGGTCACATCGAGCCCCACGCTGCGGATGGCCGTTTCGACGTCCTCGCGAAGGCGCGTGCCGTCGGCGACCTCGGCCGGGCAGCACACCAGCACGCCCAGCGTCAGGCGGTGCCGGATCACCACCTGTTCGACGTTGAGCAACTCGACCCCATGCCGCGACAGCGCCTCGAACAGGGTCGCCGTCACGCCCGGTTGGTCCACGCCGGTGACGGTGATCAGCACCGACACCTTGTTGGGTGGTGCGTTCACTGCGGACAGCCGCCGCTACTGCGCAGGAGTTGAGCGATCGGGTTCGGTTCGTGGGCCGAAGCCCTTCGGTGATTCGAGAGCCGTGGCATGGCGGCCCACATGGGCCTCGGCGCGCAGCCGCTCCACCATGTGGGGGTAGTGCAACTCGAATGCGGGGCGCTCCGAACGGATTCGGGGCAGCTCGGTGAAGTTGTGCCGCGGCGGCGGGCAGCTGGTCGCCCATTCCAGGGAGTTGCCATACCCCCACGGGTCGTCGACCGTGACGACCTCGCCGTAACGCCAGCTCTTGAAGACGTTCCAGACGAACGGGAACATCGACGCGCCCAGGATGAAGGCGCCGACCGTCGAGGCGACGTTGTAGGGCTGGAAGCCGTCGCTGGGCAGGTAGTCCGCGTAGCGGCGCGGCATGCCCAGGTCACCCAGCCAGTGCTGCACCAGGAACGTGGTGTGGAACCCGATGAACGTCAGCCAGAAGTGCAGCTTGCCCAGCCGCTCGTCGAGCAGCCGGCCGGTCATCTTCGGGAACCAGAAGTAGATGCCGGCGTAGGTGGCGAACACGATGGTGCCGAACAACACGTAGTGGAAGTGCGCGACCACGAAATAGCTGTCGGTGACGTGGAAGTCCAGCGGCGGGCTGGCCAGCATCACGCCGGTCAGACCACCCAGCAGGAAGGTGATCAGGAAGCCGACCGAGAACAGCATCGGCGTCTCGAAGGTGATCTGCCCCTTCCACATCGTGCCGATCCAGTTGAAGAACTTGATCCCCGTCGGCACCGCGATCAGATACGTCATGAACGAGAAGAACGGCAGCAGAACGGCTCCGGTGGCGAACATGTGGTGCGCCCACACCGCGACCGACAGGGCGGCGATCGACAGGGTCGCGTACACCAGCGTGGTGTAACCGAACACCGGCTTGCGCGAGAACACCGGGATGATCTCGGTGACGATGCCGAAGAACGGCAACGCGATGATGTACACCTCGGGGTGCCCGAAGAACCAGAACAAGTGTTGCCACAACAAGACTCCGCCGTTGGCGGCGTCATAGACATGGGCGCCCAGATGTCGGTCGGCGGCCAGCCCGAACAGCGCCGCGGTCAGGATCGGGAAGGCGATCAGGATCAGGATCGAGGTCACCAGGATGTTCCAGGTGAAGATCGGCATCCGGAACATCGTCATGCCGGGCGCGCGCATGCACACCACGGTGGTGATCATGTTGACCGCGCCCAGGATGGTGCCCAGACCGGCGACGATCAGGCCGGTGATCCACAGGTCTCCCCCGGCGCCGGGCGAGTGCACGGCGTCGGACAGCGGCGTGTAGGCGGTCCAGCCGAAGTCGGCGGCCCCACCCGGGACGATGAAGCCGGAGGCCGCGATCAGCCCGCCGAACAGGAACAGCCAGTACGAGAAGGCGTTCAGCCGCGGGAAGGCCACGTCGGGCGCACCGATCTGCAACGGCAGCACCAGGTTGGCGAAACCGAACACCACCGGGGTGGCATAGAGCAGCAGCATGATCGTGCCGTGCATGGTGAACAACTGGTTGAACTGCTCGTTCGACAGGAACTGCAGCCCGGGAGCGGCCAGCTCGGTGCGCATCAGCAACGCCATCAGCCCGCCCATGAAGAAGAAGGCGAAGCAGGTGACCGTGTACATGATGCCGATCAGCTTGTGATCGGTCGTCGTGATCAGTTTGTAGACGAGGTTCCCTTTGGGGCCCATCCGGTCCGGATACGGACGAACGGCCTCGAGTTGTCCCAAGGGGGGCGCTTCGGCTGTCAACAGCTTCTCCAAACATCCAGATCGGACACTGGCCCAAAAATCGGTATTGAGACGAATCTTAGCCGTCGATCATGACGACGTCAGGGCTGGTCCTACAAACTGTCGTAAACGGCGCACCGGCGCGGCCCGCCCGTCGGCGCGGCTGTGCGCGGGGCTGATCGTGGCGACCCGCTTCGCCCGGCTCCGCCGCGCTCGCGATCGCCACCTGGCCGAATCGTGGCGACCCGCTTCGCCCGGCTCCGCCGCGCTCGCGATCGCCACGCTGGCCGGATGTTAGCGTCTGACGGGTGTTGTTCGGCGTGATCAGACCCGTCCAGCTGACCGCGGCGACGGCGGCGGTCATCCTGGCCTGCGGCGGCTGCGGATCCGACACGCCCGCCGGGCAGACGACCCGTTCGCTCGTCACGCCCACCACCCAGATCGCCGGCGCCGGCGTGCTCGGAAACGACCGCCGGCCCGACGAGTCGTGCGCGCGGGACGCCGCCGAGGCCGACCCGGGCCCGGCCAAGCGCCAGGCGCGCAACGCGGCGGGCGTCGCCCCGGACATCGTGCAGGTGCCCGCCGATCCCCAGCGCATCGTGGTGCTCTCCGGCGACCAGCTCGACACGCTGTGCGCGCTGGGCCTGCAAGCGCGGGTGGTCGGCGCCGCGCTGCCGGACGGTTCCTCGAGCCAGCCCGCCTATCTGGGCGCCGCGGTGCACGGCGTGCCCGGTGTCGGCACCCGCTCCCACCCGGACGTGCAGGCGATCACGGCCGCCCACCCCGATCTGATCCTGGGCTCGCAGGCGTTGACCCCGACGCTGTATCCGCAGCTGGCCCCGATCGCCCCGACGGTGTTCACCGCCGCACCGGGCGCGGCCTGGCGGGACAACCTGCGCGCCGTCGGAGCCGCCACCGGCCGCGGCGGCGCGGCGGACGGGCTGATCACCGGGTTCTCGCAGCGGACGACCGAGGTCGGCGCGCGCCACGACGCCTCCCACTATCAGGCGTCGATCGTGCAGCTGACGGCCGGCACCATCCGGGTCTACGGCGCCAACAACTTCCCGGCCAGCGTGCTCGGCGCGGTCGGCGTCGACCGGCCCGCCTCGCAGCGGTTCACCGACCAGCCCTACATCGAGATCGGCTCCTCCGACGCGGACCTGGCGAAGAATCCGGACCTTTCGGTCGCCGACGCCGACGTGGTGTACGTGTCCTGCGCCACCCCGGCCGCCGCCGACCGGGCCGCGACGATCCTGGACAGCAACCCGTGGCGCAAGCTGTCGGCCAACCACGACAACCGGGTCTACGTCGTCAACGACGAGATCTGGCAAACCGGTGAGGGCCTGATCGCGGCCCGCGGTATCGTCGATGACCTGCGCCTGGTGAACGCCCCGATCAACTGACGGCGACCGGCGGTACGCACTCCTCGCCATAAGGTGATGTTCGCCGCCTCGGATGGCGGAAGAACTATTACCCTAGCTAAACTTCTTGATGACGTATCGAATCGAAGAGGGACTTTCATGAGCACAGTTTCGGCGTACGCGGCCACCTCGCCGACCGCACCGCTGACCAAGACAACAATCGAGCGGCGTGAGCCGGGTCCGCACGACGTGGCGATCGACATCAAGTTCGCCGGAATCTGCCACTCCGACATCCACACGGCCAAAGGCGAATGGGGCACACCAAGTTACCCGCTGGTCGTCGGCCACGAGATCGCCGGCGTAGTCACCGCGGTGGGCTCCGCGGTCACCAAGCACAAGGTGGGCGACCACGTCGGGGTGGGCTGCATGGTGAACTCCTGCGGTCAGTGCCGCAGTTGTCAGGCCGGCCTGGAGCAGTACTGCAGCCGGGGCACGACCTTCACCTACAACGCCACCGACAAGGACGGCACGATCACCCAGGGCGGTTACAGCCAGGCGATCGTCGTCGACGAGAACTTCGTCCTGCACATCCCCGACTCATTGCCGCTGGACAAGGCGGCGCCGCTGCTGTGCGCGGGCATCACGCTGTTCTCGCCGCTGCGGCACTGGAAGGTCGGCCCGGACACCCGCCTGGCGATCATCGGCCTGGGCGGGCTGGGCCACATGGGCGTCAAGCTCGGCGCGGCGATGGGCGCCGAGGTGACGGTGCTGTCGCAGTCGCTGAAGAAGATGGAAGACGGTCTGCGACTCGGTGCCAAGCACTACTACGCCACCGCCGAGCGGGAGACCTTCAAGGAGCTGCGCAACAGCTTCGACCTGATCCTGAACACCGTCTCGGCGAACCTGAACCTCAACGACTATTTGAGCCTGCTCGACGTCGACGGCACGCTCGTCGAGTTGGGCATTCCCGAGCACCCCATGGAGGTGGGCGCGTTCTCGCTGGCGCTGGCGCGCCGCAGCCTGTCCGGGTCGAACATCGGCGGCATCGCCGAAACCCAGGAGATGCTGGACTTCTGCGCCGCGCACAACGTGACGCCGGAAATCGAGCTGATCGAGCCCGACTACATCAACGAGGCCTACGAGCGCGTCTTGGCCAGCGACGTGCGCTACCGCTTCGTCATCGACATCTCGAAGCTGTAGGGCGCGGGCGCTAAAGCGCCTAGCGGGAAAAGCCCGGCGCGTTCTCGGAAGCCGCACTGCGCGCGGCGATTTCGGCGGCCTCTCCCCATTCGTCGCCGGGGATGACCTCGCTGACGTCGATGCCGGCCAGCGGCCACCCGACGGCCGCCAGCGTGGTCGCCACCCGGATGATGTTTTCCGGCCCGGCGTCGTAGTGCGTCATGTCGGAGATGAAATGGGCGATCTCGTCGCGCTCGATCACGCCGTCGGCGATCGCCGGGGATCCGTCCGCGGTGATGTTGCGCACCACCTCGGCGATCTGCTCCTCGGTCAACGGGGTGCTGCGCAGCAGCGCCAGCAACGGCACCCGGTCGGGCCCGGGGACGCCCTCGGGGTAGCCGGCGCGCAGCCAGCGAAGTACCGAACGGCAGAAGTTGGCGGTGGCAGAGGCGGCGGTATTCGTCACCCCACCAGTGTCAGGGCTGTCGTGTCACCCGCGCCAGCGGGTGAAAAGCGGCGCGCGCACAATTCACACGCCGTTCATTACTCGAACATGTCCGCCACCAAAAAGCGCGCGGCGGACGGATCCACAGCGACAGTCACGACACGAACCATGGCGTTCCTGCAAAGGCCAATATGCGAAGCTGTGCCGCCCGCAGGGCGTGGCCGGCGGCAGCCGATCCCGGCTTCGAGCCGCCGGGGTGCTCGACGATCGGCGCAGGTCACGCCGGCGGCGGCCGGAGCCCAGCCCACCGAATCAAGCGGATCCGGTTCATGCGATGGCCTTCGGAGCGACGCGACGATTGGGTATGCGGGGATTTGTACGAGCAATCGGACGATCCACAGGACAACTCGAAATCGCCCTTCCCGCAGCAATATTGGGCGGCGCCGCTGTTGGCATCAATCTCGTTAACCAGACCCGCCAGCAGCACCGGCAGAGGCATAGCCGTCGGGCCGCGCGCTCATATCGGCTGGCGGCGCCTCATTCGTCCGCGGTTGGAGCTTCACTTCCCGCGGATCGAGAGGGCTCCGTGGACTCCACGTCGGAGCCCTCTTCGTCGTCGGTGGCTTGGGGCGGTTGTTCGTCGCCCTCTGGCGGCGGCTGTTCGGCGGTGGTCACGTGGCTCTCCCGTCCAGAAATGATTTCGCGTGCCAGATACCCGGGCCGGCCATGCGGGAAACGGAGCGCTGCGGCCGAAGCGCTCAGCAGTCCCGGTCCTGGTCCTGGCGTCGAGGAACGTGCATGAGAACGCCACGGCGGATCTAGCCGACGTGCCGCTGGCGGCAAATGCGAGCAATCGCGCGGCAAGGCAAGCAGTGCTGGCTACAAAGCGACATCGGAGGCCACGGTAAATCGGGTGAACGGGTATTTTCCGCTTCGGGCTTATTAGCGGTCGAGTCAATAATTGGATGGCATCCGCAATCGTGAGAAAGCAGATCGCGGGAAACCCAATGCGCATTTGCAGTCGCTCGTAGAAGTTCCAAAGAGGCGACAGTGATCGGCTGAAGCTAGCCGACACCTTCCGAGCTCTGCTCGGTGGCGCAGTGGACCATCCGCTCGCTCAGCTGGATCAGCGGGTCTTCGTATCCACCGGGCATGGTGTAAGCCAATCGGCGCAATTCGACGGCAAACTCGTAGAGATGCTGGGTCAGCAATGCGACGGTCATAAGGCGGCAGTGACGATGTTTGCGGTGACGCGGGCTACGCGGAACAACATACTTCCCAAACTTCCCCCTTGTAGGCGACCCCGATGTTTGGCGACGTGTCCCGATTCGTCGATGGCAGCGTAATCGCTCCCGCGTCTAATCACAACTGGGTTTGTAAAAACTCCGGCGCCGCGTATGGAGCAGCCGAGCGAACCAAACGGCTCCGGCCGGCCGACGTGCAGGACGACTAGCTATGCCAGCGTCGCTAGAAGTCCCAGTCCTCGTCCTCGGTGACCACGGCCTTGCCGATCACGTACGAGGAGCCCGAGCCGGAGAAGAAGTCGTGGTTCTCGTCGGCGTTGGGCGACAGCGCCGACAGGATCGCCGGGTTGACGTCGGTCTCGTCGCGCGGGAACAGCGCCTCGTAGCCGAGGTTCATCAGCGCCTTGTTGGCGTTGTAGCGCAGGAACTTCTTGACGTCCTCGGTCAGCCCGACCTCGTCGTAGAGGTCCTGGGTGTACTCCACCTCGTTGTCGTAGAGCTCGAAGAGCAGCTCGTAGGTGTAGTCCTTGAGCTCCTGCTTGCGCGCGTCGTCCACCAGGGCCAGGCCGCGCTGGAACTTGTAGCCGATGTAGTAGCCGTGCACAGCCTCGTCGCGGATGATCAGCCGGATCATGTCGGCGGTGTTGGTCAGCTTGGCCCGGCTCGACCAGTACATCGGCAGGTAGAAGCCGGAGTAGAACAGGAAGCTCTCCAGCAGCGTGGAGGCGACCTTGCGCTTGAGCGGCTCGTCGCCCTTGTAGTACTGCATGACGATCTCGGCCTTGCGCTGCAGGTTGGGGTTCTCCTCCGACCAGCGGAAGGCGTCGTCGATCTCTGCGGTCGAGCACAGCGTGGAGAAGATGTTGCTGTAGCTGCGGGCGTGCACCGACTCCATGAACGCGATGTTGGTGTACACCGCTTCCTCGTGCGGGGTCAGCGCGTCGGGGATGAGGCTGACCGCCCCGACCGTGCCCTGGATGGTGTCCAACAGGGTCAGGCCGGTGAACACCCGCATGGTCATCTGCTTCTCGTGGGCCGTCAGGGTGCCCCACGACGGCAGGTCGTTCGACACCGGCACCTTCTCCGGCAGCCAGAAGTTACCGGTCAGCCGGTCCCAGACCTCGGCGTCCTTTTCGTCTTGCAGCCGGTTCCAGTTGATCGCCGAAACGCGGTCGATCAGCTTCATGTTTTCGGACACCAGAACCCCACTTCACACGCCGTTTTGCCGGATGAATCTCAGGCTCCAGACACTACCCCTGGGGTGCGACAAGCGACGGCAACACAACAACTTGTGTTTGCGTGTCGCAAGCGCGCCCAGGCGCACCATCGGTTCCATTCCGTTCTCCAGTATCGCGCGCCGGGGATGTACCATTTGGTACATGATTACCGACGACAGCGTCGCGATCGACGCACCGCCCCAACTCGTCTGGGACGTCTTCACCGATGTCGAGCACTGGCCGGACTGGACCGCCTCGGTCACCTCCCTGACCGGGCTGGACGGCGCGGCCCTCGCCGTCGGCAGGCGCTTCGCCATCAAGCAGCCCGGCATGTCGAAGCTGGTGTGGCGGGTCACCGAGCTCGAGCCCGGCAGGTCCTGGACCTGGGTGCAGCGCTCCCCCGGCGTGCGGGTGACCGCCCGGCACGACGTCATCGCCCAGCCCGGCGGGCGCACCCTGGTGCGACAGCGACTCGACCAGAACGGCGTGCTCGGTGCCCCGGTCGGGTGGTTGATGGCCAGGAAGACCAAGCGCTTCCTCGACCAGGAAGCCCAAGGCCTCAAGGCCCGCGCCGAGCAGCTCAGCCGCGCCGATGGCGCGCACCCCTGACACCGGGCGGCGCCAACAGCTCCTCGATGCACTCGTCGCCGAGTTCGCCACCGGCGGCATCGGCGACCGGTCCCTGCGCGAGGTGGCCGCCGCGGTGGGCACCAGCCACCGAATGCTGTTGCACTACTTCGGCTCTCGCGAAGACCTGCTCCTGGCGATCGTCGAGGCGGTCGAGCGCCGGCAGATGGGCGTGCTGTCCGAACTGCCGACCGACCCGGCCGAGGGCTTCGCGGCGATGTGGGCCGACCTGCGTCGCCCCGGACTGCGCCAAGCCGAGCGCTTGTTCTTCGAGTGCTACGCCCGCGCCGCCCAGGGCGAAAAGCCTTATGCCCGAATGCTTCCCGGGGCCGTCACGGACTGGCTGGCCGAGGTCGACGCGGTCGCCGAGGCTCCGGTCGACCCCGCCTTGGCCCGGCTCGGGTTGGCCGTCGCGCGCGGCCTGCTGCTCGATCTCGTCGCGACCGACGACGACGCCGGCGTGGACGCGGCGGCGCAGGCTTTCATCCGGCTTTTGGCAACACCGAGATGAGCGTGTCGACGAGTTCCTCGGCGCTGGTGTGCCACTTGTCCAGATCCATGTGGCCACTCAAGTCCAAGCCCGTGATGCCGTGTGCGCTCGTCAAAATGAGCGCTCCATAGCGTGGGGCCTGCTGCGGACCGGTGATACGACCCACCATCTCCAAAAACAGTCCCTGCGTACGTTGGGCCGCCCGCATCGCCGCGGTCGGGTCGCCCGCCGGCGGGGTGAACATCAGGCGGTACAGATGCGGGCGGGTGCGGCCGATGGCGATCAGCGACAGTAGGGCCGATCGCAGACATTCCTCCGGCGAACCTTCGCTTCCCGCCAACGCTTCGAGCGCGTCACCCAATTCGCGCAACGCGTTGGTGGCGAGCTCGGCGAGCAACGACTCCTTATCGGCAAAGTGGCGATAAGCGGCCGAGCGCGATACCCCGCTGCGGGCGCCGACCTCGCGCAGCGTCACCGCGTCGACGCCGCCGAGGTCGAGCAACGCCCCCGCCGCCTCGACCAATGAACGGCGGGTGGCCGCCGCGCTCTCGGCTCTTGTCGTCACCCGCAGAGCATAAGCCGGCCTTGGGTTGACAATGTCAACTCAACTGCTAGTTTGAGATGACAGCGTCAACTCAAACTAGCTCCCCTCGATTGGAGAACCCCATGATGTCGTCGAGTCGCGCCGCCCGTAATGAGCTGATCGTCGTCACCGGTGCCTCGACGGGCATCGGCGCGGCCAGCGCTCGAGAACTGGCCCACAAGGGTTTTCACGTCCTGGCCGGTGTGCGCCGCGAGGCCGACGCCGACGCGCTGCGCGCGGAGAACATCGAGCCGCAAATCCTGGACATCACGATGGGCACCGACGTGGCCGCCATCGCCGACCGCATCGCGCGCGATCCGCTGCGCCGTCCCCTGCGCGCGCTGGTCAACAACGCCGGGATCGCGGTCAACTCTCCGGTCGAAACGCTGCCAATCGACCAGTGGCGCCGGCAATTCGAGGTAAATCTGTTCGGCCACATCGCGATGACCCAGGCGCTGCTGCCGGCCCTGCTCCTCAGCGGAGGCACCGTCGTCAACATCAGCTCCGTCGGCGGCAAGGTGGTGTTGCCGACGTATGGCGCATATGCCGGTTCGAAGTTCGCCCTGGAAGCCGCCAGTGACGCGTTGCGGCGTGAGGTCGCCGAACTCGGCATCAAGGTGGTAGTCGTCGAGCCGGGCGCAGTCAAAACCGAGATGGCCGAGCGGGGTATCAACACCGCCGAGGCACTGATGGCCGACCTGACCGATGCCCAACTCGCCCGCTACGCCGATCTGATCGCGGCCGTCACGGCGCAAGCCCGGTCGTTCGGCGAGGACGGCGTTTCGGCCGAACACGCCGCGAAGGTGGTTGCCAAGGCCGCGACCGCATCACGCCCGCGCACGCGCTATAGCATCGGGCGCGACGCGGCGATCCTGTTGTGGGTCAACCGCGTGGTGTCCGACCGGGTGCTGGACCGCATCATGCGCCAGAACCTGCGCTCGTTCGCCAAGAAGTCGCAGGCCCGCGAACCGCGCAGCGCCGCAACATCTTTGGTCGGCTCTTAGACCGCCGCCTGCGCGCCCGTGTTCACGCCGTAGAACTGGTATTCGTCCGGCTTGACCGAACGGGTCGCCCGCCAATACTCCCAGGTGTAGCCACCCCAGAGCACGGTGTTCTTGCCGTGCTCATCCAGATACCAGCTGCTGCAGCCACCGCTGTTCCACACCGAGGGGCCCAGCCTGCGCTGCAGCTCGTCGTTGAACTTGTCCTGGGCGGCGCGGGTGGGGGCCAGCGCCTGGGCGCCCAGCTTGTCGCAGGTCGCGATCGCGTCTGCGACGTAACGGATTTGGGATTCGATCATGAACACCACCGAGTTGTGTCCCAGGCCGGTGTTGGGTCCCAGCAGGAAGAACAGGTTGGGCACGTCGGCGACGGTGATGCCGCGATGCGCGCCGATGCCCTCGCGGTTCCAGCGGTCCACCAGGTCCTCGCCGTGCAGCCCCTTGATCTGGACGTAGGTGTAGGAGTCGGTGACGTGGAAACCGGTGGCGTACACGATCACGTCGGCCTGGCGATGGGTGCCGTCGACGGTGTCGATGCCGTCGGCGGTGATTCGCGCGATGTGGTCGGTGACCAGTTCGGTCTTCGGGTCCGCGACCGCGCCGTAGTAGGTGGAGGAGTTCAGGATTCGCTTGCACCCGATGCGGTAATTCGGGATCAGCTTGCGCCGCAACTCCTTATCCTTGACCGCCCGGCGAATGTTGTATTTGCAGTAGGATTCGATGAACTTGAGCAGGTTCGGCCGTTTGGTCATGCCGAAGGCCAGCGCTTCCTGCCCCCAGTAGATCGCGAGTCGCACCAGCGCGCGCAGCCCGGGCACGTTCTCCATGGCCCGGCGCACCGCCGGCGGAATCTCGGGGTTCGAGCGCGGCACCACCCACGGCGGAGTGCGTTGGTAGAGCTGAAGTTCGGCGACCTTCCCCACGATCTCCGGCACGATCTGGATCGCACTGGCGCCGGTCCCGATGACGGCCACCCGCTTGCCGGTCAGGTCGACGCTGTGGTCCCACTCGGCGGAATGGAAAGCGGCGCCCGCAAACTCATCGCGGCCTTCGATGTCGGGCATGGACGGGATGTGCAGCGCGCCCGCACCCGAGATCAGGAACTGGGCGACGTATTCGCGCCCGTCGGCGGTGAACACGTGCCAGCGGTTCTCGTCATCGTCCCAGTGGGCCCGATCGACCAGCGAGTCGAACTCGATGTAGCGGCGCAGGCCGTACTTCTCGGTGACGCCCTTGAGGTAATCCCAGATCTCGGGCTGGAAGGAGAACGGGTTCTTCCAGTCGGGCTTGGGCTCGAACGAGAACGAATACAGGTGCGACGGGATGTCGCAGGCGCACCCGGGATAGCTGTTGTCCCGCCAGGTGCCGCCGATGTCGCCGGCCTTTTCCAGGATCACGAAGCCGACGCCCTGCTTTTGCAGCGCGATCGCCATCCCCAGACCGGAGAACCCGGTCCCGATAATGACGGCACGCGTGTGCACCGGCTTCGTGGCGGTGGCCGCGGGGGTTGTCTCGGTTTGTGTCACGACGTCGGTCACGGTCGATCGGTCCTTCTATCCAGGCGTGTCGCGGGTCGGCGCCAGTCGGCGTTCTCGGCTGCGGCCCCCGCCGACGCCGATACCCAGTACCCAGGGTATCGGCTTGGGACGAGTGTTATCGATGGCCGAGGCGGTTGTCAACGCGGAACCGCGCTCAGCCCACGGCCGGCTTGACGGTCACCATGTCGTGAATCGGCAGGTCAGGATCCATCGTGATGCCCAGCGCCTCAGCGGTACCGACGATGACCCCCATCATGATGGTGGTCAGGTGCGCGACGAACTGCTCGCGCGACATCAGCCGGGGGCTGTCCGGCTCGGGGCCCAGCCACCACTCCGTGGCCGACGCGGCGCAGCCGAACGCCGCGTTGCCGGCCAGTTCGACCGCCGCGTGGTCGAGTTCCATCTCGCGCAGCTCGTTGTCGAACATGTCGGCCACGGCCAGGGTGATGCCGCGTCCCTCGTCGAGGATCTGGGGGCTGGCCGCCGAGCGGCCCTGGATGAAGACGCGCAGCACGTTGGGGTGCTTGTCGACCAGGATCACGTACTCCTCGACGCTGCGCCGGATCACCTCACGGGCCGAGTCGGTCTTCAGGTCGATGGACGCGAAGATCGCCGCCCACAGCATGTCGCGCAGCCGCTCCCCGATCGCCTGGAACAGGTCGGACTTGTCGTGGAAGTGCCGGTAAATCTTCGGCTTGGCGGTGCCGGCCTCCTCGGCGATTTCCCGCACGGACAGTTCGGGGCCGAGCCGGTCGATGGCGCGGAAGGCCGCGTCGACGATCTCGCTGCGCACTTTCTTGCGGTGCTCGCGCCAGCGCTCGCTGCGCGCGTCGACCTTGGCCCCAGGCTTGACAGCCGGGTGGGGCCGAGGGGGCCGAGGAATTCTCACCACATCAAGCACTGTACCGCGCGACAGGCGCTGACCTGGGCAGACTGCGTTCGAACGGCGGGGCGTGCCCGTTCAGGCGTATCGCTGGGCGTACTCACCGGGACTGCAGCCGAGCATCGACCGGAAGTCGTTGGTGAAGTGGGCTTGGTCATACCAGCCGAATCGAACCGCCAGATCGGCCAGATCGACGGATCGATCGGTCTCGATTGCCAACGCCGCCTGCTGCAGGCGGTAACGGCACAGGACCCATTTGACCGGAACCCCGACGTAGTGCCGGAAGACCCGCTGGGTGGTTCGCGCGCTCCACGGCGAGCACGCCATCACGTGCTGTACTCGCTGGATGGCGTCGTCGTCACGGATCCGGGCTAGCAGCGCGGTGAGTGACCTATAGGTCGGGTCGGGGTCGGTACGTGCCCCGATCATGGCGTCCAGTTGCGCGGTCGCGCCATCGATATCATCGTCGAAAAGCGCTGGGCTGTCGAATAAGTCGTCATCGACGCACACAACCCGGCCGGTCAGCACGCTTGCATCGCGTCGGAATCGGGCGGTGAATCCGCCTGGCCGGAAGCGCGCGCCGACCACCGCGCCGCGTCCCGACAGCTCGATGGCGAAGATCCGCTGAACCACGCCGTGCAGCAAGGTGGCCGGCAGGTTGAACCCATGGCGGGGTGAGTCGGTGCCCCACTCATGGGTGAGATTGATCGATGGGAAAGCGATGACCAAGCTTTCCTGCGGGGTCCGCCCGGTCAGGTCCCAGCGCACCGACCAGAAATGCTCGACGAATTCGGCAGCCGCCGCCGAGGGCACCGCGCGATCGAGCTCGAATATCGAACCGGTAGCAGCCCGCCCGACCACACCGGGCTCTGGCGCTCCCGCCGCTGGCGCGTTTTTACAAGCTTCCACGCGACGAATCTAGCCAAGCTGAACGACATGAATCCCGAACCGATCCCCGAGGGCTACACGAGTTTGACCCCTTTTCTCGTTGTCGACGGAGCCGCAGCCGCCATCGAGTTCTACACCGACGTCTTCGGCGCGGCGCTCGTCGAGAAGATGCCCGGGCCCGATGGCACGGTCGCGCACGCGGAGTTGGACTTCGGGCGCGGCAGGTTGCAGCTGTCCGACCCCAACCCCAGCTATCAGCTTGAAGCCCCGAGCCGTACTGAGGCGGTCACCCACTCGATCGCGCTCTACTGCGCGGATGTCGACGCCGTGCTGGCGCGGGCCCAGAACGCGGGGGCGACACTGCGCGAGGCGGCCCAGACCTTCGTCACCGGCGACCGGTTCGGGTCCATCACAGACCCGTTCGGGCAGCGGTGGTCGATCATGACGCGGGTCGAAGACATCGACTCAACCGAACGCGAGCGCCGGCTGGCCGACTGGGGCGCCGAGAACCTGTGATCGATCGAAGTCCTAGAGCATGCAGGACACGCAGCCCTCGACCTCTGTTCCCTCCAAAGCCATCTGGCGCAGGCGGATGTAGTACAGCGTCTTGATTCCCTTGCGCCAGGCATAGATCTGCGCCTTGTTCACGTCGCGGGTGGTGGCGGTGTCCTTGAAGAACAGCGTGAGCGACAGGCCCTGGTCCACGTGCTGGGTGGCCGCGGCATAGGTGTCGATGATCTTCTCGTAACCGATCTCGTAGGCGTCCTGGTAGTACTCCAGGTTGTCGTTGGTCAGGTACGGCGCCGGGTAGTAGACGCGGCCGATCTTGCCTTCCTTGCGGATCTCGATCTTGCTGGCCACCGGGTGGATCGAGCTGGTCGAGTGGTTGATGTAGCTGATCGATCCCGTCGGCGGGACGGCCTGCAGGTTCTGGTTGTAAATGCCGTGCGCCTGCACCGACTCCTTGAGCCGCTGCCAATCCTCTTGGGTGGGAATGCGAATGCGCGCCTCGGCGAAGATCTCGCGCACCCGCGGAGTGGCCGGCTCCCACACCCGCTCGGTGTACTTGTCGAAGAACTCACCCGAGGCGTACTTCGACTTCTCGAAGCCGCCGAACCTGCTGCCCCGCTCGATCGCGATGCGGTTCGACGCGCGCAGCGCGTGGTAGAGCACCGTGTAGAAGTAGATGTTGGTGAAGTCGATGCCTTCTTCGGAGCCATAGTGGATGCGCTCGCGGGCCAGGTAGCCGTGCAGGTTCATCTGGCCGAGGCCGATCGCGTGGGACTCGTTGTTGCCCTGCTCGATTGAGGGCACCGAGGTGATGTGGGTCTGATCGCTCACCGCCGTCAGCGCCCGGATCGCGACCTCGATGGTCTGCGCGAAGTCGGGCGAGTCCATCGTCTTGGCGATGTTCAGCGACCCCAGGTTGCACGAGATGTCCTTGCCCACTTTGGCATACGACAAGTCATCGTTGAACACCGACGGCGTGGAGACCTGCAGGATCTCCGAGCACAGGTTCGAGTGGGTGATCTTGCCGTCGATAGGGTTCGCCCGGTTCACCGTGTCCTCGAACATGATGTAGGGGTAGCCGGATTCGAACTGCAGCTCGGCCAGCGTCTGGAAGAACTCCCGCGCCTTGATCTTGGTCTTGCGGATGCGGGCGTCGTCGACCATCTCGTAGTACTTCTCGGTGACCGAGATGTCGGCGAACGGCAACCCGTAGACCCGCTCGACGTCGTACGGCGAGAACAGGTACATGTCCTCGTTCTTCTTGGCCAGCTCGAAGGTGATGTCGGGAATCACCACGCCCAGGCTCAGCGTCTTGATGCGGATCTTCTCGTCGGCGTTCTCGCGCTTGGTGTCCAGGAACCGGTAGATGTCCGGGTGGTGCGCATGCAGGTACACCGCGCCGGCACCCTGCCGCGCGCCGAGCTGGTTGGCGTAGGAGAAGGAGTCCTCGAGCAGCTTCATGATCGGGATGACGCCCGAGGACTGGTTCTCGATGTTCTTGATCGGCGCGCCGTGCTCGCGAATGTTGCTCAGCAGCAAGGCAACTCCCCCGCCACGCTTGGACAGCTGCAGCGCGGAGTTGATCGATCGCCCGATCGACTCCATGTTGTCTTCGATGCGCAGCAGAAAGCAGCTCACCGGCTCGCCGCGCTGCTTTTTGCCCGAGTTCAAAAACGTCGGGGTGGCCGGCTGGAATCGCCCGTCGATGATCTCGTCGACCAACTTTTCGGCCAGCACGGTGTCGCCGGCGGCCAGCGTCAGCGCCACCATGACCACGCGGTCCTCGAAGCGCTCCAGGTAGCGCTTCCCGTCGAACGTCTTCAGCGTGTAGGAGGTGTAGTACTTGAATGCGCCCAGAAACGTCGGGAACCGGAACTTCTTGGCATAGGCCCGATCCAGCAGCGTCTTGACGAAATTGCGGCTGTACTGGTCGAGAACCTCGCGCTCGTAATAGTTCTCCTTGATCAGGTAGTCGAGCTTCTCGTCCTGATTGTGGAAGAACACCGTGTTCTGGTTGACGTGCTGCAGGAAATATTGATGTGCGGCCTCGCGGTCCTTGTCGAACTGAATCTTGCCGTCCGCGTCGTACAGATTCAGCATCGCGTTGAGCGCGTGGTAATCCGTCTCCCCCGGCCCCCCAGGATAGTGGGCGTGGGCTCCGGTGGTTACAGGCTCTGCAGCGACGGTTGGTGACACGTCTGTTCCTTCCAAAAATTGGCTAAGCCCGCGCGGACGGCATCCACGTCGTCCTGGGTTCCCATAAGTTCGAAGCGGTAGAGGTACGGAACGCCGCACTTGCGCGAGATCACGTTGCCCGCATAGGCGAATTCGGCGCCGAAGTTGTTGTTGCCCGCGGCGATGACGCCGCGGATCAACGACCGGTTGTGCTCGTTGTTCAAAAAGGCGATGACCTGCTTGGGGACGTAACCGCCGGCGTTGAGGTCGGGGGTGGCCCGGCCGCCGCCGTAGGTGGGCAGGACGAGGACGTAGGGCTGGTCTACCTCGATGCGGCCATGCAGGGGAATCCGCGTGGCGGGGATCCCCAGCTTCTCCACGAAGCGGTGGGTGTTCTCCGACACGGAGGAGAAATAGACCAGGTTGCGCCCCCTGACGTCCATGGCACCGCAACCTCCTTACTTGACGTCTTGCCTACGCGCTCAGTTCCGCCGCCGATAGCGCCTTGATGCGGTCCGGCCGGAAACCCGACCAGTGCTCGTTGCCGGCCACCACGACGGGAGCCTGCAGGTATCCCAGGGCCATCACGTAATCACGCGCCTCGGCGTCCAGCGAGATGTCGACCTTCTCGTACGCGATGCCCTGCTTGTCCAGCGCCTTATAGGTGGCGCTGCACTGCACGCATGCCGGCTTGGTGTACACGGTGATGCTCATAGAATGCCGCTCCTTTGCGGAAGAGGGGGACCCAATGGACTGGCAACTACTTTTGGACTGCGTCTTTGCTAGGTTCAGCGATCCGCCAGGCCCCCTGATTCCCGTCGCACGGCGGTCGAGGTCGAACGACCTGTGGGTGCCGATTTCGGGGGGTTCGCCGAGCCTGGCTGGCTTGGCGGCCCGGGGATCTGCCGGTGCTCGAAACACTACACCTAGTGGGTGACAAGTTGTCGAGATACAAGATGTTCTGAATAACAATTTTGAAATTCCCTGGTCGTGAGCCCTGTCGCGGAAAATTTGGACACCCGCTCGGCGTGTCGCAGATCACACGCCGGGGCGGGGGTTCCGATAAGGATTGGTATAGCAGCGGCCACCGACAACACCGCTGGCGGCGACGAACCCATCCGCAGCCAGCAAAGCCGCCAGGCGGACCTGGCGGCTTCTGCTATTCGGTTAGGGCAACCGCGCTGGTCGCCCGGCGAGCGGCTTGTTGACTTCTGCCAATCAGTCGACTTCGGCGGCCAGCTTGCCGACCACGTCGCGCACGTTCGCCGACAGCTCGGGGTGCTCGCCGGGCGCCTTACCCGCCAAGGTCTTGAACGGCACCGACAGTTTGATCGCTTCGACCACCCGCGCGCCGGCGATGCCGAAGGACTTGCGGGTGTCGTCGTGCGCCCACACCCCGCCGTACTGGCCGAAGGATCCCCCGATGACCGCCAGGGGCTTGCCTTTCAGCGCGCCGTCACCGAACGGGCGCGACAGCCAGTCGATCGCGTTCTTGACGACGGCCGGGTAGCTGCCGTTGTACTCGGGAGTCACCACCAGGGCGGCGTCGGCATCGGCGGCCGCGGCGCGCAGCGCGGCCACCGGGGCCAGCGGCGGCGCGTCGGTGTTCATCGCGTCGTCGATCTCTTCGTTATAGAAGGGCAATTCCGCGAGGCCTTCGAAGATCGTGACGGTCACGTCGTCGGCGGCGACCTCCCGCGCCAGTTCGGCGATCTGGCGGTTGATCGACGCGGCACGCAGACTTCCCACTAACGCCAAGATTTTGATTGCCACTGTTTCCAGGTTCCCTTCGATCGTTGCGTACATCCTCGCACGGCCCAACCGGACTATAGTCCGTTTTATTCCGGCGGCGTTAAAGTGCAGGGGTGAGCGAGCGGTCCGGTGAGTTGCACGTGTTCGCGCCCCAGGTGGTGCACCAGGAACGGGGTGACGCGGCACGCAACCGCGCCCTGCTCCTTGAGGCTGCCCGAAACCTGGTCGCCGAGCGCGGCGCCGACGCCGTCACCACCGACGACATCGCCGCTGCCGCCGGGGTCGGCAAGGGCACGCTTTTCCGCCGCTTCGGCAGCCGGGCCGGCCTGATGATGGTGCTGCTCGACGAGGACGAACAGGCCCTTCAGCAGGCGTTCCTGTTCGGTCCGCCGCCCCTGGGCCCCGGCGCGCCCCCGACGGACCGGCTGGTCGCGTTCGGCCGCGAGCGGATCCGTTTCGCTCACGACCACTGCGAACTGCTGTCCGCGGCCAATCGCGACCCGCAGAACCGGCACAGTGCGCCGGCCATGGTGTCGCGCACGCACGTGCGGATGCTGCTCAAGGCGGCCGATTCCGCCGGCGACCTCGATGCCCAGACCGACGCACTGCTCGCGCTGCTGGACGTCGATTACGTCGAACATCAACTGGCGGAGGGCGGTCACACGCTGGCGACGTTGGGCGACGCGTGGGAGAGCTTGGCGCGCAAGCTGTGTGGGCGGTGAACGCCCCGGGTTGGGTCCTGCACGTCGACCTCGATCAGTTCCTGGCCGCGGTCGAGTTGCGCCGCCACCCCGAATTGGCCGGGCTGCCAGTCATCGTCGGCGGCAGCGGCGACCCGAACGAACCGCGCAAGGTCGTCACCTGCGCCTCGTACGAGGCCCGGGAGTTCGGGGTGCGGGCGGGCATGCCGCTGCGCGCGGCCGCCCGCCGCTGCCCCGAGGCCACCTTCCTGCCGTCGGATCCGGCCGCCTACGACGCGGCGTCCGGTCAGGTGATGGGGGTACTCCGCGATCTGGGCCATCCGGTCGAAGTGTGGGGCTGGGACGAGGCCTATGTCGCGGTGACGGCACAGGACCCCGTCGAGGCCGCCGAGCAGATCCGCAGCGTCATCTCCTCGGAAACCGGGCTGTCCTGCTCGGTCGGCATCAGCGACAACAAGCAGCGCGCCAAGGTCGCCACCGGGTTCGCGAAACCGGGCGGCATCTTTGCGCTGACCGATGCGAACTGGATGCCGGTGATGGCCGAGAACCCCGTCGACGCGTTATGGGGCGTGGGCCCCAAGACGGCGAAAAAGCTTGCCGAACTTGACATTACGACGGTCTGGCAGCTGGCCCACTGCGAAGCCGAGCTGCTGACGGCGGCGTTCGGCCCGCGCACCGGGCTGTGGCTGCTGCTGTTGGCCAAGGGCGGTGGCGACAGCCACGTCAGCGCCGAACCGTGGGTGCCGCGCTCGCGCAGCCACGTCGTCACCTTCCCGCGCGACCTCACCGATCGCCCCGAAATGGACACGGCCGTAGCCGATTTGGCCGAACAAGCGCTGACGGACGTGCTGGCGGCGGGCCGGGTCGTGACCCGGGTGGCGGTCACCGTACGGACCGCGACCTTCTACACGCGCACCAAGATTCGCAAGCTCGACGCGCCCAGCATCGACCGCGACGTGATCATCGCCGCGGCCCTGCGGGTGCTCGACCTATTCGAGCTCGACCGGCCGGTCCGCCTGCTGGGGGTGCGCCTCGAGCTGGTCATGCCGGACTAGCGGCGGGCCGGGCCGCAGCGCCTTGGTGAAGATCACGTTCACCTGGCGCATCGCCACGCTATAGGGCCACCACGCAAGCCTTTTGAACGCGTAGAACGCGCGGATGTCGGCCGAGGTGTAGATCAGGTATCGGTTCTTGGCCACCCCGGCCAGGATCTTGTCGGCGGCCTTCTCCGGCGATACGGCATGGCCGGCGAACCGGCGCACCCACCGCGCGACGTTGGGGTCTTCGCGGTCCACGCCCGCGATCTCCACGGTGTTCACCAGCGGGGTGTTCACCGCGCCCGGCACCACCACCGACACGCCTATCCGGTGCCGGGCCAGGTCGAAGCGCAGCACCTCCGACAGGCCGCGCAGCCCGTACTTGCTGGCGCTGTAGGCGGCATGCCAGGGCAGGGCCACCAGCCCGGCCGCCGAGGACACGTTGACCAGATGGCCGCCGCGCTTGGCCGCCACCATCGGCGGGACGAACGTCTCGATGACGTGGATCGGGCCCATCAGGTTGATGGCGATCATCTTGCTCCACTGCTCGTGGGTGAGCCGGTCGACCGTGCCCCACGCCGAGACGCCGGCGATGTTCAGCACGACGTCCATGCTGGGATGTGCGGCGTGGATGTCGGCGGCGAACGCCGCCACCTGCTCGTAGTCGGCGATGTCCAGGGCCCGATGCTCGGGGACCTGACCGCCCAGGGCGCGCGCGTCGGCGACCGTCTGCTCCAGGCCGTCGCGGTCCCGGTCGGTCAGATAGAGTTCGGCGCCCTGCGCGGCCAGCCGTAACGCCGTGGCACGCCCGATGCCGCTGGCCGCACCGGTGACCAGGCACCGCTTCCCCGCGAAAGACCGCCCGGATCCCCTCTGCGCCATGGCCGTGACGATACCGGCGGTACCACCGCGCTAAGGACGGCCCGCCCACAGCGCGTGCAACCACAGCCGCTCGAGCACGCGCACCCGCCGGTCCCGATCGCTGTCGGCGCCGGCTAGCACCGGGTCGCCGGTCAACATCAGCGCGGTGGTGCCGGCCAGGGTGCGGATCAGGGTCGGCAGGTCGTCGCTGATCGGATTGGCGGTTCCGGCCTGCATCTCGGCCTCCACAATCGCGACGATCTGGCCCAACACCACCTCGAACTGCTGGTCCAGCAGGTCGCGGATCTCGACGTCGGTGTGGCGGGCCTCGTTGCAGGCGGTCATCAGCGGGTCGTTGTGCGCGTACACCGCGGCCGCGCTGCCGACCATCCGCTTGGCGAACTCCTCGGGCGACTCCCCCGGCTGGCGCGGCGCGAAGTACTGCGTGAGCTCTTCGAGTTCTTCGGTGGCTTCGGCCATCAGCTGCGCCAGCACCGCGTATTTGGAGTCGAAATAGAAGTAGAAGCCGGACCGGGCCACCCCGGCCCGCAGGCTGATGGTGCTGACCGACAACTCCGCAAAAGGCTTTTCCTGCAGCAATTCGCGCACCGCAGCCACGATCGCCTGGCGTTGCTTGTCGCCACGCCGTCGGGCGCCCGGCTCGGGAGTGGCGGGTTCGCTGGTCACTCCCTGACCTTGCACCACGCCGCTCGAAAAGCAAACTTGACAGCCGTCAAGTTTTTCAGAGAAGGTTATGAATCAGTGACGGCCGTCACGGGAGGGCACGCAAAGGAGCGTTTATGACCGCCACCATCAGCACCCCGCAGTACCTGTTGGATCAGGCGCGGCGCCGGTTCACCCCGACCCTGCAGACCATCCCGGGGATGGGGGCGATCGAGAAGCGTCTGCTGGCCCACGAGTGGCAGACCAAGATCCTGGCCGAACCGCCGGCGGGCAGCGACCTCAAACCCGTGCTGGGCGACGCCGGGCTGCCGATTCTCGGCCACATCATCGAGCTGTTCCGCGGCGGCCCGGACTATGCGTTGCACCTCTATCGAAACCACGGCCCGCTGATCTATCTGGACTCGCCGATCATGCCGGCGGTCACCGCGCTGGGACCCGACGCCACCCAGGCCGTCTTCTCCAACAGGAACAAGGACTTCTCGCAGAAGGGCTGGCACCCGGTAATCGGGCCGTTCTTCAACCGCGGCCTGATGATGCTCGACTTCGACGAGCACATGTACCACCGCCGGATCATGCAGGAGGCCTTCACCCGCAGCCGGCTGACCGGATATGTCGAGCACATCGATCGGGTGGCGACCGACATCGTCGCCAACTGGCCGACCAATGACGCGCGGTTCCTGTTCCACCCGGCGATGAAGGAGCTCACCCTCGACATCGCGTCGCTGGTGTTCATGGGTCACGAGCCGGGGTCCGACCACGACCTGGTCACCAAGGTCAATCAGGCGTTCACCACGACGACGCGCGCCGGCGGCGCCATCATCCGCCGGCCGATCCCGCCCTTCAAATGGTGGCGGGGTCTGAAGGCCCGCAAGTTGCTGGAGGACTACTTCGTCGAGCGGGTGCGAGATCGCCGCAACGCCACCGGCAACGACATGCTCACGGTGCTGTGCCACACCGAGGATGACGACGGCAACAGCTTCACCGACTCCGACATCGTCAACCACATGATCTTCTTGATGATGGCCGCCCACGACACGTCCACCTCGACGACCACCACGATGGTCTACAACATGGCCGCCAATCCGGAGTGGCAGGAGCGGGCGCGCGAGGAGTCGGCCCGCCTCGGCGACGGCCCGCTGGACATCGAGTCGCTGGAGAAGCTGGAAACGCTCGAACTCATCATGAACGAGTCGCTGCGCATGGTGACGCCGCTGCCGTTCAACATGCGGATGGCGGTGCGCGACACCGAGTTGCTGGGCCACTACATCCCTGCCGGAACCAACATCACCATCTGGCCCGGCATGAACCACCGGCTGTCCGAATTGTGGACGGAGCCAGATAAATTCGCCCCGGAGAGGTTCGCCGAACCACGCTCGGAGCACAAGAAGCACCGGTATGCGTTCGCGCCGTTCGGCGGTGGCGCGCACAAGTGCATCGGCATGGTGTTCGGTCAGCTGGAAGTCAAGACCGTCGTGCACCGGCTGCTGCGCCGCTACCGCATGGAGCTGACCCGGCCCGGCTACCAGCCGCACTGGGATTACGGCGGCATGCCGATTCCGATGGACGGCATGCCGATTGTGCTGCGCCCGCTGTAGAGCGTCCCGGCGGTCGCCGCCGTCGGGTAGGGACGGAGCGATCGCCGAGAGCGGTCGCCTCACGCGAGAGCGAAAAGCCGGTTGGCGCAAGCGATCACCGCGCGCAGCGCGGACTGCGTCGCATCGTCCGACCAGCCCATCGCCCACTCGGTGCGCGCCCCGTCGCCGCCACGGATGAACGTGGCGATGCCGGTCGCCGACCGCATCTGATGGAATCGGACGATCTCGACCGTCATCCCGCACCCATGCAGCATCGCGGTCAGCGCCGCGATCGGCCCAGCGGCGGCGGCGGTGAGGGTGCTGATGCGATCGCCCACGGCGATCACCGCCCGGAAGTCACGGGCCTGCGGGCCCAGCCGGGTCGCGACGCGATCTGCGTCGGCGCATTCCCAGTGGCCGAGCCGCAGTGGGCCGGTGTTGGGTCCGTAGGTCGCGACGAAGCCCTCCCAGGACATGGTGTCGGCCTGTTCGCGCAGGCCGCGGGGCAACGCGACGCCGAAGCGTTCGCCGAACCACGCGCTGGCGGGGTGGAAAGAGGGGAGGTGATTGCGCTCGGGAAAAGTCATCGTGCCGGTCTTTTCTGGTCTGCTGGAGCGACCGACGGCAGTAGCTTCCGACCCACAGCGGGGGGTCGGTCAGGATCAGACCCCGCTGCGGGTGCTAGCTACTACCAAACGCTCGAAAAGACGCACGAGCGTTGACATTAGACCTCCGAGCGCCGCAGCTGCAACTCCCGCCCCACCACAAACGCACCGTACAAAAAAATATAGAAACTAATCCTAAAAGTTTGGTTTACCCGCGTTTAACAGGGGGTATGACGGCGATCGACAGTCAATTAGACGGCTGTTCAACTACCCCTCACATGGAAGGCACGATCATGAAGGCGAAGAGCACCGAGAAAACCCTCAAAGCTGCCGTCGCGGCCCTCGGGGTGGCCATGGTGTTAGCAGTACCGGGGTGCGCGACAACGGTCACCGGCGGCGCTGGGGGCTCGGGCCTCATCGGCGGCGCCGGCGGCGCCGGTGTCGGCGGTCTCGGTGGCATTCTCGGCAGTATCGGCCTTTAATCCGATTGGGCTAGCGTCCCGCCGGGGACCGCCCTTCTCGGCGGGACGCTATTTCCATACTGAGCCACGCCCGACCGGGCTGGTTATCGCCATTCCGCGCATTGATGAATGCTTTATCGATGCTGCAATTAGGCCGGTAATTCATCGGGCGTCGCGACGTCACCGCGCCCTTTCGCGCGCGCCGGACGTCCCGCTAATCTTGTTGCTGCAGTGGGTATTTGCCGTGCGCCGGCGTGCGCCCCACATAACAAATTAACCGTTAATTGCCTCTTTACGCGTGTTGAATAGCCGTTATAACATCCGATCAGTTGGGCGGTTCACCTGCGGGGCTATGCCCTCCAGACGAAAGGATGTGATGATGAATTCAACGGGGACAAAGAAGGCCCTCAAAGTTGCCGCGGCCGCCGCGGGATTTGTCGTGGTGTTGTTCGCACCGACCGGATGTTTGGTGACGGGGACCACCGATGCCACCACGGGCGGCACGCTGGGCGGCACCACCGGCGGGACGGTCGGCGGCACGCTCGGCGGCACCATCGGCGGCGTGGTGGGCGGTATCACCGGTGCGCTCGGCGGCCTCTGACCCAAAAGACGAGCGACCCGCTGGGACTGACGTCTCGGCGGGTCGCTTATTTCCTGGGCCGCTACGGCTAGCCGGCCGGCCCTGCGGCGGGCTCGAACCGCAGATACGCCTGGATCGTCGTGCCGGTCCGGGTGGTGTGGGTGCGCACCAGATCCGAGATGGCGTTGACGAGGTACAGACCGCGACTCGCGGGACCGCAGGGGCCGGGGTCCAGGCGGCCCACCAGCGGGTCGTCGAGTCGTCCGGAGTCGCGCGCCTCGCAGACCAGATGGCCGTCGTCTTTCCAGAACGCCAACCGACAGGCGCCCCCGGTGTACATCAGGCTGTTGGTGGCCAACTCGGTGGCGACCAGTTGCAGATCTTCGATGCTTTCCTGGGACAGCCCCATCCAGCCCGCGTAGTCGACGGCAAAGGACCGGGCGGGCCGAAGGTCCGCCGATTTGCGGACCATGTAGGTAACGGCCCCGGCACCGGCGGCCAGCGGCCGGTTGCAGCGTTCCAGGACGTCGCGGGGGGCATACGCCGGGCTGTGCTGCAGCGCACCGGATTCCCACAGCAGCGGATGGGTCGCGCGCGCGTCCGCCAGCACCTCATCGTCGAGCTGGGTGGCGTCGTACAGGCACAGGCTGGTCGCCGGGTAGCCGTCCATGGCCTCGTTGACCAGAGCCTCGTGCTCGATGCAGGCGATGAACTCCTCGTCGCTGCGGCCGGGCCACGCGAGCTGGCTGACGATCCGCACGCGCTGCTCCGGGTGCTCGTCGATGAACGCGCCCTCCATCGCCATGAACCGGCTCGGATTGCGTGCCACCTCAGTGATGTCGACCATGCGCACATCGGCGGGCAGCTGGTCGCCGCCGTACAATGCGTCGCGCAGCGCCTCGAGCGTCTCGAGGGGCACGGCAAGCAACACCGCCTCGTCCAACGCCAAGCCGTCGCCGACGAAGCGGCCCACCAAGTCCACAAACTCCTGCTGAGAGTGGTAAATCCCTGCGGTGTGGACGAAACCGTATTGTCTGGTTTCGTTACCCGCCGTCACTTCAGCGCTCTCGCTTTCAATCACTTACGCCAACCCCCTGCTGGATCGGCTGACGCCTTTCCTTCGTGTCAGTACCCAAGTCGGGCCTTCGCTATACCGCGCAACCAATCACATTTAGGTTCACCTCATTTGGCGGGGCCGTTTCGACGGCCGCCGCCGCGGCGGCTACAGCCACCAGGAGGCGGCGGCGTCGAGATGACGGCGGAGGCGATAGCAGGCGACGCTGTCGTCGGCGGCCTCGACCGCCTCGACGATCCGCAGGTGGGCGTGGTGCACGGCGAGCACGTCGGACCAGGTCGGCAGCGCCTGTCCGGTGCTCGACCAGTGCCGCCGGAACAACTCGACGATGATCCGCAGGAACAGATCCAGCATTGCGTTGCCGGCGAGTTGTGCGAGGCCGACGTGGAAGTCGAACTCCTCCGCGATCGCCCGGCGCACGTCGTCGGCCGTCTGTCGGGAGTTTTCCGGCAACCCGTGCCGGTGGGTGGCCAGAAACGCCGCGACGTCGGATTCGCCGAGCCGCTTGACGACCTTGGTGACGTTGTCGATCTCGATGGCGTCGCGGACGCAGCGCAGGTCTTCGCGGCTCGGGTCGCGGTATTGCAAATACAGCGCGATCGTGTCGATGCTGGCCTGTGCCGCGGGTTCGGCGACGACGAGCCCGCCGCCGGGGCCGCGGCGCATGTGGGCTATCGAGTGGTATTCGAGCAGCCGTACCGCTTCGCGCAGCACCGCGCGGCTCACCCGATAGCGCTCCAGCAGGGCCGTCTCGGTGCCGAACACGGAACCCACCTGCCAGCCGCTGGCGGCGATGTCGTCACCGATGGTGGCCGCGAGCAGCTCGGCCAGTTTGCCCCGGGGCACGTCGGAATCGAGCCGCCGGCGCGTCGCACGCCCCGGGCCTCCGTCGCCGGCGTGGTGCCGCTGCAGCCAGCCGGTCACCGCCTCGACGTGTCGCTCCGACAGCGTCTTGGCGCGCGCCGAATCGCCTGCCGTGACGGCGGCGACGATCGCGGAGTGGTGGGCGTGCAGATGGTCGACCGCTTCGCTGGCCTCGGTTGCCGAATCCGTTCGCGACGCCAGGGCATAGCGGGTGGTGAGCCGCATCAGGACGTCGATAAACAGTTGCAGCACCGGGTTTTTGGATTGCTCGGCCAGCGCGATGTGGAACTCGTCGCGCGGCGCCGGTAAGCCGGGCCGCCACTGCTGCTGGGCGTGCAGCACCGCACGCAGCCGCGCGATCCCGGCCTCGTCGATGCGCTCGGCGGCGAGCGAGGCCGCCAACGGCTCGAGCACCAGACGCGCATTGAGCAAGTCACCCAGCGTCGTGCCGAGGTATTCGAGATAGATGACGACCGCGCGGGCGGCGGGTCCCGCGTCCGGCTCGCAGATGTACAGGCCGCCATTGGGTCCGCGGCGCATCCGCGCGACCTGATGATGTTCGACCAGCCGCACGGCCTCGCGCAACACCGACCGGCTCACCCCGAAGCGCTGCTGCAGGGCGTGTTCGGATCCCAGCGACTCGCCGACCGCCCAGCCGCGGCGGACGATATCGGCCTCGATGTCGCGGGCCACCAGCGAAGCGAGTTTGTTCGCCTGGCCGGTCGCGGGCTCCTCATTCATCCGGGCTCGATCACGCTCGCGCTCAACAGGTCAGCAGCATGCACCCGGCGACGGGCCCACCACCGACGGAGACCACGCCCACCTCGGGGCGTCGCGATACCTGCCGCTCCCCCGCGTCACCGCGCAACTGCAGACACCCTTCGTGCAGCGCCCAGTAGCCATGCATGCGGCCGGCTGAAAGTTGGCCGCCGTAGGTGTTCAGCGGCAGCTGCCCGTCCCGGGCGATCCGCTCCCCGCCCTCGACGAACGGGCCACCCTCGCCGTCATCGCAGATGCCGAGCGCCTCCAGCCAGCCCAGGGTGAGGTAGGTGAATCCGTCGTAGAGCTGGGCGACTTGGAGGTCGGCGGGCTTCAGCGCGGTTCGCGACCACATCTGCGCCGCGGCATCCGACATCGCCATCTTCGGGTAGTCGGCGCGGTGAAACCAGCCGCCGGCGCCGTCGGACCCGCCGATCGCCTCCACCTTCACCGCGCGGTGCGGACAGTCGGCGGCGTACTGTGCGTGCGACACCACTACCGCGATCGACCCGTCGACCGGGACGTCACAGTCCAGCAGCCCGAGTGGGGTGGACACCAATCGCGCGCCCAAGTAGTCGGCCATCGTCATCGGATCCCGGTACACCGCAAGGGAATTCAACGCAGCGTTACGCCTGCCGTTGAGGGCGATCCAGCCCAGCTGTTCTTTGGTGGTCCCGTACAGCTCCATGTGACGGCGGCAGTTGAGCGCCAACCAGTTGGCGGCCGAATAGGCATGCGCGGCAACCAGATCGTTGACGTCGTCCATCGCACCGACGGCCGGCTTCGGCTCGCCCTCGGGGGTTTCGAACATCCGCGCCAGCGGCGGGGCCGCGGCGTTCTCCTCCTGCTTGACCGGCACCGTGCCGCCGAGCATTTGTATCGTCCGGTACACGACGACGTGGCGGGCCCGGCGCTCGGCGACCGCGCGGCAGGCCGACATCACCGGCGACAGCAGCCCGCCGGTGCCGAAGCCCGCCCCGCAGTCCGCGGCGTCGATGTGCAGCCCGGCGTTGACGTCCGCGGCGGGCGTGTCGCCCAGGGTCGCGATGCCGTCGATGTCGGTCGCTGCCAGTCCGGCGTCCTCGATGGCGGCGCGCACCGCCTCCATGGTCAAGTCCAGGCCGGGGATACCGGTGCGGCGGCCGATCCGGGAGATCCCGATGCCGGACAGGATCGCGTCTTTCTCGAAATGCGTCATGCACACCGCCCGTCAGACCATACGAATCAATAGAGTGTACTGTATTCGTCGTGTCAGACGGGCCGCTGCTCATCGAGTACTGCGACGACTGTGCGCGCTGGGTGCATCCGGCCAGCGGCGTGTGCCGCGAGTGCGGGGGCTCGCTGCAGGCGCGGCCGGTTTCCGGGCGGGGCACCGTGTTCACCTACACGGTCAACCATCACCCCTACAACCCGGAGATCCCCACCCCCTACGTCATCGCCATCGTCGAGCTCGCCGAACAGAGCGGTCTGCGGGTCGCCGCCAATATCGTTGGCTGCGAACCGGATTCGGTGACCTGCGGCATGCCCGTCGACCTGCGGCCAAAGCGTGGCAGCGGTGGCGCGGCGCAGTTCGCGCCGGCTTGATCCCTATAGTCCTGATGGCGGCGACCCGCTTCACCCGGCTACGCCGCCCTCGCGATCGCCGCTAGTTGATCAGCGGGTCGCGCGGCATGCCGAGGATCCGCTCGGCGATCTGATTGCGCGTCACCTCCGACGTGCCGCCCGCGATCGCCATGCCGCGGGCTCCCATCATCAGCCGGCCGGCCAGGGCGCCGGGACCGTCGGTCAGTGCGACCTCGGGACCCAGCAGCGCCGCCATGATCGCGGCGCCTTCGACCATATGCTCGGCCAGCTTCAGCTTGGTGACGTTGCCTTCCGGTCCGGGGCCCGCGCCTTCGACGCTGCGCGCGGCGCGCCGCAGGTTCAGCAGCCGCAGCGCGGTTTCCTCGGCGAGGTACGACCCAACCCGAATCCGCCCGCCCGCCAAGCGATCCTGGCGCTGCTCGGTCAGCTGCACCAGTTGGTCGGCCAGCCCCTCGTAGAACGATCCGCTGCCGCCGATGCTGACTCGCTCGTTGCCCAGCGTCGCCCGCGCGACGGTCCATCCGGAGTTGGGCGTCCCGACGACATCTTCGTCGGGGACGAACAGGTCGTTGAAGAAGACCTCGTTGAAGTCCGAACCGCCAGTGATCTGGCGCAGCGGCCGCACCTCGACCTCGGGCGCCTTCATGTCCACGATCACCGTGGTGATGCCGGCGTGCTTCGGGGCGTCGGGGTCGGTGCGCACCGTGGCCAGGCCGCGCGCACAGTAGTGCGCCCCGCTGGTCCACACCTTCTGGCCGTTGATCTTCCAGCCGCCGTCCACCCGGGTGGCGCGCGTCTTGATCGACGCGGCGTCCGAGCCGGCGTCGGGCTCGGAGAACAGCTGGCACCAGATCTCGTCCTTGCGCAGCGCCTTCTCCACGAACCTTTCGATCTGCCAAGGCGTTCCGTGCTGGATCAGGGTCAGGATCACCCAACCGGTGATCCCGTAGTCGGGTCGCTTGATGCCGGCCGTGCGGAACTCCTCCTCGATCACCAGCTGCGCCACCGCGTCGGCCGCACGTCCCCACGGCTTGGGCCAGTGCGGCATCACGTAGCCGGTCTCGATCAGCTTGTCGCGCTGGGCCTCCTTGCTCAGCCCGGCGATCTCGGCGGCGTCGGCGCGGATGCCGGCGCGCAATTCCTCGGCTTCGGGCGGCAGGTCGAGGCTGTTCTCCCGAACCGCACCGGCGGCGGTGCGCTCGAAGACGTCGGCGGCCGGCGCGTCACCGCCGAACAGCGCCACGCTCACCACCGCCCGGCGCAGGTGCAGGTGCGCGGCGTGCTCCCAGGTGAAGCCGATGCCGCCGTGCACCTGGATGTTCAGTTCGGCGTTGCGGACGTAGGCCGGGAAGGCCAGCGCCGCGGCCACCGCGGCGATCAACCGGAATTGCGCTTCGTTTTCCGATAAGTCCTCGGACGCCGCCCGGGCGGCGTCCCAGACGGCGGCGATCCCGGACTCCGCACCGACCAGCATGTTGGCGCAGTGATGCTTGACCGCTTGGAAGGTGGCGATGGTGCGGCCGAATTGCTGGCGCACCTTGGCGTAGTCGACGGCGGCGTCGACGCAGTCCGATGCCCCACCCACGGCCTCGGCGGCCAGCAGGGTGCGGGCCCGGGCCAGCGCCGATTGCCTTGCCCCCGTTAGGATGTCGTCGTCGCCGACGCGCACGTCGCGCAGGCGGACGCGTCCGGATCGCCGCGTCGGATCGAAGTTCTCCGGCACCTCGACCGAGATACCGTCGCGGCCGCGCTCGAGCACCAGCACGTCGTCGCCCGCGGCGATCAGCAACAGCTCGGCCAGCCCGGCGCCCAACACGATTCCGGCCTCACCGTCGGCTGTCCGACCGTTCGAGCCGTCGTTGATCCGCACCTGGCTGTCCAGCCCGATGCCCGCGGTGACCGTCCCGTCGATCAGGCCGGACAGCAGCCGCGACTTCTGTTCGGCGGTACCGTCTTTGGCGATCACCGCGGACGCGATCACGGTGGGTACGAACGGCCCCGGTGCCACCGCGCGGCCGAGCTCTTCGATCACCACGACGAGTTCGGGCAGCCCGTAGCCGGAGCCGCCGTACTCCTCCTCGACGTGCAGGCCGAGCCACCCCAGCTCGACCAGGTTCTGCCAGAACCCGGGGCGCGGCTCGTCCGAGGCGTCGAGCAGCGAGCGGGCCGCCCACCGCGCCTTCTGCGAGGTCAAGAACCCGCGGGCCACCTCGGCCAGTTCGCGATGGTCGTCGGTTATTGCGATACCCATGAGGGCCCTCCTCGCGCCGCATGCCAGCCGGGTGTGATCGCCCCAGAAGCTGGGTGGCCTGCCCCGCTTCGAGGGGAAGCGGGGCGGCTGCCTAAAGAGTGTACTTAATGCGGGGAGGGTCCCTGCGGGGGGTTACTTGGGTGCAAACCGCTGCCCGGCGTCCAGCCGCAGGCACTGTCCGTTGAGCATCGGGTTGTCCACGATGGCCGCGGCCAGCTTCGCGTACTCCTCGGGACGGCCGAGGCGCTTGGGGAAGGCCGCGTCCTTGGTCAGCTGCGTGGCGAACTCGTCCGGAATGCCCTGCGTCAGACCGGTCGCGAACAGGCTCGGGGCGATGGCCAGCACCCGGATGCCCACCGAGCCCAGGTCGCGTGCCATGGTCAGGCACATCCCGGCGATCCCCGCCTTGGCGGCGGTGTAGGCGACCTGGCCGATCTGGCCCTCGTAGGCCGCGATCGAAGCGGTGTTGATGATGACGCCGCGCTCACCGGTGTCCGGGTCTTCGGGCTCGTTCTTGGCCATGTGCGCGGCGGCGAGCCGGCTGATGTTGAACGTGGCGACGAGGTTGAGGTCGATCACGGACTGGAAGGATTCGAGGTCGTGCGGACCGGACTTGGTCAGCGTCCGCTTGGCGATGCCGCCGCCCGCGGTGGTGATCACGACGTGCAATCCGCCGAGCTTGTCGACCGCGGCCTGCAGCGTCTCCTCGGTGCCGGTGAAGTCGGTGACGTCAACGGGATAAAAGGTACCGCCGACGCCCTCGGCGACCGTCTTCCCGTCGGAGCCCTCGCGATCGAGGATGGCGACTTCCGCGCCGCGTTCATGCAGCAGCTCGGCGCTGGCACGTCCCATTCCCGATGCGCCGCCGATGACGACGACCTTCTTCCCGTTGATCTCCATCCGGACGTCTCCTTCTTGGGTTGTCAGATCCTGTGCAATCTGTAACGTTACGTAGGCACGCTAGCGTGTCCGCACTCCCGGCCTGTCACCGAGCCATGCCAAGCTGGCAACCGTGCTCCTTCTCGACGTGGCCACGACGTCATCCGACGTCTCGAGCACGTCGTCGCGGCTGACCAAAGTCGCCCACATCGCCGACCTGCTGCGCCGCGCCGCACCGGACGCCGTGCTGGTCACCGTCATCGTGTCGTGGCTGTCCGGTGAGTTGCGGCAGCGTCAGATCGGCGTGGGCTGGGCGGCGCTGCGCTCGCGGCCGCCCGCTGCCCCGCACGCCTCGCTGACCGTCGGCGGGGTCGACGCCACCTTCTCCGACATCGGCGCCGTGTCGGGCAAGGGCGCGCAGGCGCGCCGCGCCGCCCTGCTGAACGCGTTGTTCGCCGCCGCCACCGACACCGAACAGGCCTTCCTGCTGCGGCTGCTCGGCGGCGAACTGCGCCAGGGCGCGCTGGCCGGGATCATGGCCGACGCCGTCGCCAGGGCCGCGGGGATGCCCGCCGCCGCGGTGCAGCGCGCCGCGATGCTGGGCGGCGACCTGCCGGCGGTGGCCGCCGCCGCCTTGTCCGGTGCGCCCTCGGCGCTGGACATGTTCACCCTGCGGGTCGGCCGGCCGGTCGGTCCGATGCTGGCGCAGACCGCGACGAGCGTAACCGACGCGATCGAACGCCATGGCGGCCCAACCATTTTCGAAGCCAAGCTGGACGGGGCGCGGGTACAGATCCACCGCGCCGGTGACGAGGTCACCGTCTACACCAGGAGCCTGGACGACGTCACCGCCCGGCTGCCCGAGGTGGTGGAGGCCACGCTGGCACTGCCGGTCGATCGCCTGATCGCCGACGCTGAGGCGATCGCGCTGCGACCCGACAACTCCCCGCAGCGCTTCCAGGTCACCGCCTCACGCTTCGGCCGCTCCGTCGACATCGCCACAGCCCTTGCCGCACAACGGCTTTCGGTGTTCTTCTTCGACGTCCTGCATCGCGACGGCGTCGACCTGCTCGACGCCCCGACTGCCGACCGGCTGGCCGCCCTGGACGCGTTGGTGCCACCGGCGCAGCGGGTCGATCGGCTGCTCACCGCCGACCCCGCGGCGGCGGGCGCCTTCCTGGACGCGACGCTGGCCGCCGGGCACGAGGGCGTGATGGCCAAGGCGCCCGACGCGCCGTATCAGGCGGGGCGCCGCGGCGCCGGCTGGCTGAAGATCAAGCCGGTGCACACGCTGGATCTGGTGGTGCTCGCGGTGGAGTGGGGCTCGGGGCGCCGCCGCGGCAAGCTCTCCAACATCCACTTGGGCGCCCGCGATCCGGGCAGCGGTGAATTCATCATGGTGGGAAAGACTTTCAAGGGCATGACCGACGCCATGCTGGAGTGGCAGACCGCCCGGTTCAGCGAACTGGCCATCGACGGCACGGACGGCTACGTCGTCGAGGTCCGGCCCGAGCAGGTCGTCGAGATCGCCCTGGACGGCGTGCAGAAGTCGTCGCGCTACCCCGGCGGCCTGGCGCTGCGGTTCGCCCGGGTGGTGCGCTATCGCGACGACAAAAGCCCCGCCGAGGCCGACACCATCGACGCCGTGCGCGCGCTGTACTGAACGAGCCGCTTTCCGACAGGCGCAGGTCGTTTTGCGCGCGTAGGGTCTGCGTCCGTGGCGATCACAGGGCACGACAACGACGTCCGCTACATCCACACCGGCGCAGACCTGCCACCAGTCGCGATCGTCGACCGCTCCCCGATCACCGCGCGGCACAAGATCGTGTTCGCGGTCATCGCGGTGCTCGGCGCCGTCGCCTGGGCGATCATCGCCTTCACGCGAGGCGAGACGGTCAACGCGGTGTGGTTCGTCGTCGCGGCGATCTGCACCTACCTCATCGGGTTCCGGTTCTACGCCCGCCTGATCGAGATGAAGATCGTCCGCCCGCGCGACGACCACGCCACGCCGGCCGAGGTTCTCGACGACGGCACCGATTACGTGCCGACCGATCGCCGGGTGCTGTTCGGGCACCACTTCGCGGCCATCGCGGGGGCCGGACCGCTCGTCGGCCCGGTGCTGGCCACCCAGATGGGCTACCTGCCGTGCAGCATCTGGATCGTGATGGGCGCGGTGTTCGCCGGCGCGGTGCAGGACTACCTGGTGTTGTGGATCTCCACCCGGCGGCGCGGGCGCTCGCTGGGACAGATGGCCCGCGACGAACTCGGCGCCACCGGCGGGGTGGCCGCGCTGCTCGGCGCGTTCGTCATCATGGTGATCATCATCGCGGTGCTCGCGCTGGTGGTGGTGCGGGGGCTGGCCCGCAGCCCCTGGGGCGTGTTCTCCATCGCCATGACCATTCCCATCGCCGTGCTCATGGGCTGCTACCTGCGGTTCCTGCGCCCCGGCCGGGTCGCCGAGGTTTCCCTCATCGGTGTGGCGCTGCTGCTGCTGGCCGTGGCCGCCGGCGCCTGGATCGCCGAAACCCCTTGGGGCGCATCGTGGTTGAACCTGTCGGCGGTCACGGTGTCCTGGCTGATCATCGGTTACGGGTTTGTCGCGTCGGTGCTGCCGGTGTGGTTGCTGCTGGCCCCGCGCGACTACCTGTCGACGTTCATGAAGGTCGGCGCCATCGCGCTGCTCGCGGTCGGCATCTGCATCGCACGGCCGGTCATGCAGGCGCCCGCGGTGTCGCAGTTCGCGTCCCGCGGGGACGGACCGGTGTTCCCCGGCGCGCTGTTCCCGTTCCTGTTCATCACCATCGCCTGCGGGGCGCTGTCCGGATTCCACGCGCTGATCTCGTCGGGGACCACGCCCAAGCTGCTGGAGAAGGAAAGCCAAATGCGGCTGATCGGCTACGGCGGCATGCTGACCGAATCTTTCGTCGCGGTCATGGCGCTGATCAGCGCGGCGGTCCTGGACCAGCACGTGTACTTCGCGCTCAACGCACCGGCCGCGCAGACCGGCGGCACCGCGGCCACCGCCGCGCACTACGTCAACGGCCTCGGGTTGCGCGGCGCCCCGACGACCGCGGACCAGCTCACCGCGGCCGCCGCCGGAGTGGGCGAGAAGTCGATCGTGTCACGCACCGGCGGGGCGCCGACGCTGGCGGTCGGCATGTCCGAGGTGCTCTACCGGGTGTTCGGCGGTGCCGGCCTCAAGGCGTTCTGGTACCACTTCGCGATCATGTTCGAGGCGCTGTTCATCCTCACCGCCGTCGACGCCGGCACCCGCGTCGCCCGCTTCATGCTCTCCGACACCCTCGGAAACCTCGGCGGACCCCTGACCAAGCTGCGCAACCCGAGCTGGCGCCCGGGCGTGTGGCTGTGCAGCCTGGCGGTGGCCGCGGCCTGGGGCAGCATCCTGCTGATGGGGGTGACCGATCCGCTGGGCGGCATCAACACGCTGTTTCCGCTGTTCGGCATCGCCAACCAGTTGCTCGCCGCGATCGCGCTGACCGTCATCACCGTCATCGTCATCAAGAAGGGCCTGCGCAAGTGGGTGTGGATCCCCGGTATCCCGTTGCTATGGGATCTCGCGGTCACGCTGACGGCGTCGTGGCAGAAGATCTTCTCTCCCGACCCGGCCGTCGGCTACTGGACGCAGCACTCGAAGTACCTGGCGGCCAGGCAGGCGGGCAAGACGGTGTTCGGTTCGGCCAAGAACGCGCACCAGCTCGACGACGTCATCCGCAACACCTTCATTCAGGGCACGCTGTCCATCCTGTTCGCGGTGGCCGTCGTCATCGTCGTGATCGCCGGGGCCGTGGTCGCTCTCGGGGCGATCCGCGGGCCCGGCCGGCCGCTGACCGAGGACGACCCGGTGCCTTCGAAGTTCTTCGCCCCCTCGGGTCTGATCCCCACCGCCGCCGAGCGCGAATTACAGCGGCAATGGGACGAGCTGCCGAAGCGCGGGAGCGAGGCGCGCACAGACAGGTAGTCGACTACGCGTGCGTACTGGTGGGCACCGACCGTACGTTAACCGCATCAGCGGCCGAACTACCTGGTCAATGCGGCCGCAGCGCGAAGAAGGTGAACGAAATGCTGGTCACGCTAACGGGATTCCGGACCTCACCCCGTACCGCCAACGAGCCCACCGCGCCACCGTCCTCGGCGGCGCCCTCCGTCGGGGCTGCCCCCGCCGAGGTGCTGATCACCACCCAGCAGGTGCTCTTCGGCGCCGCCGTTGTCCAGGGGGCGCGTCGTGCCCCCCTCGCCAGCCGCATCGGCGCCGCGCTGCGGCGGATGGCCGCCAACGCGAACACGCCGCGCCATCCCCACCCTCCGAGGTACTACGGCTACATCGAGGACGCCCGCATGGCACGCGCGATGGACCGGCTGTGAACGTAACCATCAGCGTCGTCTGCGCCGCGTTGATGGTGCTGCTGGCGATGGGGACCTACAACCTGCAGTGGTGGCTCGAGCGCAACGACTACCAGCGCCATTTCGAGGACTGACTCCAACGCGGACGGCACGCCGGGCAAAAAGGTTGTGCCCAAGCCCGCGTCGCGGTCCTAAACTTGCGCGATGAGAGTCGGCATCGACTTCGGCACCACCCACACCGTCGTCGCGGCCGTCGATCGTGGTAACTATCCCGTCGTCTCTTTCGAGGGCGAAGATGCGTGGCCATCGCTGATCGCCGCCGACGCCGCCGGGCAGTTGCGCTTCGGCCCGGCCGCGGCCGCCGTCCGCCACGACCCGGCATGGTCGGTGCTGCGCTCGTTCAAGCGCCTGCTCAACGACGCCGGACCGCAGACCGAAATCAGCCTGGCCGGCCGCGCCTATCGGCTGGCCGACCTGCTCACCGGCTTCCTGTCTCAGCTGAAAACCGATCTGCAGCGCAACTCGAACGTCGCCCCGTCCCCGGGCGAAGCCATCGAGGCCGCAATCAGCGTGCCGGCCAACGCCTCGAGCGCCCAGCGCCTGCTCACCCTGGACGCCTACGTGGCCGCCGGTTTCCGGGTCATCGCGCTGCTCAACGAACCGTCGGCCGCCAGCCTGGAGTACGCCCACCGGTACCGCTCGACCATCACCGCCAAGCGCGAATACGTGCTCATCTACGACCTCGGTGGCGGCACGTTCGACGCGTCGCTGCTGAAGATGACCGGACACGCCAACGAGGTGGTCGTCAGCGAGGGCATCCAGCGCCTCGGCGGTGACGACTTCGACGACGCGATCGTCGAGCTCGTGCTGGCCGGCGCCGGCCTGCCCCGCCTCGACGCGCCCCAGCGCGACCTGCTGGCCGAGGAGTGCGCCGCCCGCAAGGAGGCCGTCGGGCCGCAGACGCGCCGCTTCCTGGTGGACCTGTCCCCGCTCGATCGGCCGCCCTTCTCCTGCCCCATTGACGACGTCTACGGCGTGTGCGCACCGCTGGTCGACCAGACGATGGCGCTGTTGCGCCGGGTCCTGCACGATCCGGCGCGCGGACGCACGGACGTGGACTGGTCGGAGGTGGCGGGCATCTACGTCGTCGGCGGGGCAGGCGGTTTCCCGCTGGTGTCGCGCATGCTGCGCAGCACCTTCGGCGAGAAGCGGGTGAAACGCTCGCCGCATCCCTTCGCGGCCACGGCCATCGGCCTGGCCGTCTTCCTCGACAAGGAGTCCGGTTTCGCGCTCTCCGAACGCTTTTCGAGAAATTTCGGGGTATTCCGGGAGGCCGAGGCGGGCGCCGGGGTCGTCTTCGACCCCATCGTGTGCAAGGACGTTTCGCTGCCGGCCGACGGGCGTTCCCCGCTGGTGGTGAAGCGCAAGTACCGAGCGGCGCACAACATCGGGCACTTCCGGTTCGTGGAGTGCAGCCGCCTGGTCAACGGCCGGCCGGACGGCGACGTCACGCCGTATGACCCGGTGCTGTTTCCATTCGACCCGGCCCTGCACGACCGCGACGACCTCCGGCGTCAGCCGGTCGGCCGCTGGACGGACGGACCCGATGTGGAGGAACGCTACGTCATCGCCCCCAGCGGTGCCGTGGAGGTGACGCTGACAACGCAACCGGCGGGGTTCGAACGCACCTTCCGCCTGGAGCGGCGCGCGTCCGCGAGTTGATGAGCCATCCCGCCATGCAGCTGTACGACGTGATGCGAACAACCTTCGCGGCACGGGAATTCACCGACGACCCGCTGCCCGACGAGGCGCTGAGCCGCATCTTCGAGCACGCCCGGTTCGCTCCCAGCGGCGGCAACCGGCAGGGCGCCCACGTCACCGTGGTGCGCGACGAGGCGATCCGCCGGCGGCTGGCCGAACTCGGCAAGCCCGCCGCCCGTCGTTACTTCGCCCAGCTGCAGGCCGGCGAAAACCCGTGGAACTCGGTGCATCCCAGCGGGGTGCCGCAAGACGTCATCGACTCAACCGAGATCCCGGACACGTTCGTGGCACCGATCGCGAAAGCGCCTGTTGTCCTTGTGGTTTCGGTGGACCTGGCCGTCGTCGCGGCCATCGATCAGGACCTGGACCGCGTCGGCATCGCCGGGGGCGCGTCGGTCTACCCGCTGATCTGGAACATCTTGCTCGCCGCGCGCAGCGAGGGTTACGGCGGCACCATCACGACGATGGCCATCGCGGCCGAAGATCAAGTCCGACGCCTGCTGGGCATCCCCGACCAGCATGCGGTGGCCGCGGTCGTGCCGCTGGGAAAACCGGTGCGGCAGTTGACCAAGCTGCGCCGGCGGCCGGTCGCGGAGTTCATCACTCGTGATCGATTCGACGGCCCGGCATGGTGAGGGCGATCGGCTGAGCCCTACCCGCGCACCTGGGGCAGCACGTCACGCTGCCACGCCGCGAAGAACCCGTCCATGTCGGGGCCGATCTGCTGCACGTAGATCTCGTCGACGTCGGCGTCGATGTACTCGCGCACCTGCGCGACGTGCTTGTCGGGGTCCGGGCCGCAGGCCACGCTCTCGCCGACGGTCTCCGGCGGCACCAGCGACTGCAGCGCGGCGAAATCCCTGGGCCGGGGCAGGATTTGCGACGTCTGGCCGGGCAACCCCTCGTTGGCCCACAACCGATGCGCGGTTTTCAGCGCGGCGTCGGCGTCGGCGTCCCAGCACACCTTCGTTCCTCCCTGCACCGGCTTGTTGCCGCCCCCGGCCTCGCGGAACTGCTTGACCAGGTCGCCGTCGGGCATGGCGATGCTGTAGCCGTCGCCGATGCGGGCGGCCAGCTCCACGGCCTGCGGGCCGAATGCTGAGACGTAGATCGGCACCGGCTGCTCGGGCCGGGTATAGACCTGCGCCTCCTGCACCTCGTAGTGCTTGCCGTGGTGGCTGACCTCGCCCCCCTTGTGCAGCTTGCGAATGACATCGATCGCCTCCTCGAGCATCTCGAGCCGCACACCGGCCGACGGCCAGGGATCGCCCAGGATGTGCTCGTTGAGCGCCTCGCCGCTGCCGACCCCCAGCACGAAGCGCCCACCGAGCTGCACGGCCGCGGTGGCCGCGGCCTGCGCGATGATCGCCGGGTGGATCCGGATGGTCGGGCAGGTGACGGCGGTGCTGACCGGTAACGACGTCGCCTCCGACAACGCACCGATCACTCCCCACACGAACGGGCTATGTCCCTGCTCGTCATTCCAGGGGTGATAGTGGTCGGAGATCCACAGCGCCTCGAATCCCGCGTCCTCGGCCCGCTTGGCCTGGTCGATGAGCTCCTTCGGGCCGAATTGCTCGCAGGTGAGAAAGTATCCGATCTTGGTCATGGCGCCGGGCTACCCGCTGAGCGCCCGGTTATGCACCCACCGCGCCGTTGACCTGCGTCGGGTAGGGGGACCCGTGCCTACGTGCCGGCGCCAGAACTTGATACCGAGACCTCGGCGCCGACCGAATCCCCTTACCGCACAGCCGGTTTCGCGGCGCTGAGCAGCTATGCGCCGATCGGTGACGGCCGCACGGTGGCGCTGGTGGCCGCAGGGCCTCAGCCACCTCGCGTTGATCGGGGCGGCCCTCGACCTGGCGTCGTGACGAGTGGGGCGCCGAACGAGAACAGCTTCGCTAATTTGGAGAAGGCAGTTCTCCAATGCCGAGAGACGGATTACGATCGCGGGTGACCTGGGCCGGTCCCGCCCGAACCCCAACGATCGGAGTCCATCATTGACGCCTGGATTCTCGACGCGGTCCGCACGCCCCGCGGGCGCGGCCGCCCCGACGGCGGACTGCACGGCGTGCACCCGCAGGCCCTGCTCGCGCGGTGCCTGACCGCACTGGCCGAGCGGGTCGGCTTCGACCCGGCCGACGTCGACGACGTGATCGCGGGCAACGGCATCCTGTCCGGAGACCACGGCGATGACATCGCCCGTCTGTCGGTGCTGCTGGCCGGCTGGCCGCAGAGCGTGCCCGGGATGACGCTGAGCCGATTCTGCGGGTTGGGCCAGCAGGCGGTGACCGTGGCGGCCTCGGCCATCGCCGCCGGCAGCGAGAATCTGATGATCGCCGGCGGTGTCGAGTCCATGTCACGCTGGGACCTCACGGCGGGCGTCCCGACCATCGACGGCAACAACGCGGATCTTCGTGCGCTGTATCCCACTGTCCCGCAGGGAATTTCGGCCGACCTCATCGCCACCCTGGAGGGATTCGACCGCGAGACCGTCGACGCCTACGCCGCGCAGAGCCAGCGCCGCGCCGGCGCCGCCATCGAGCAGGGCCGCTTCGAGCGGTCGCTGATCGACATGCCGACTCCGCACGGTCGCGTCGAACGCGACGAGCATCCCCGCCCCGGTACCACCATCGAGTCGCTGGCCGGCCTCAAACCGGCCTTCGCCGCGCTGGGCGCCGCGTGCGCGGACGGCGAGCAACGCACGTTCGACGAGATCTGCCTGCAGCGCTACCCGGACATCGACCGCATCGATCACGTGCACCATGCGGGCAACTCGTCCGGCGTCGTCGATGGCGCGGCGGCGGTGGCGCTGGCCTCGTCGAACTGGATGCACACCCACCGGGTCACGCCGCGCGCACAGATCAGGGCCACCGCGGCCATCGGCAGCGAACCGATCATCATGCTGACCGCCCCCGGCCCCGCGGCCCGGCGATGTCTTCAGCGCGCGGGCATGACCGTGGCCGACATCGATCTGTGGGAGATCAACGAGGCCTTTGCCGCCGTCCCGCTCAAGACGATGCGCGACCTCGACATCGACCCCGAGGTGGTCAACGTCAACGGCGGGGCGATCGCGCTCGGGCACCCCATCGGCGCCACCGGCGCCATGCTGATCGGCACCGTCCTGGACGAGCTCGAACGTCGTGACCTGACAACGGGTCTGGTCACCATGTGCACCGGCGGCGGGATGGGCACGGCGACGATCATCGAGCGGGTGTGAGCATGGCGGACACCGTGTCCCTCGAACGGCCCTGCACCGGGGTGGCCATCCTGCGGCTGAATCGCCCGCAGCGGCTCAACGCCATCAACGAGGCGATGCAGACCGAATTGCGCGACGCGCTCGCCGATCTGGCCGCCGACCCGGCCGTACACGCCGTGGTGCTGACCGGTGCCGGACGCGGGTTCTGTGCCGGCATCGACGTGCGCGACTTCGGTCCCTCGATGCTCGAATCGAGCGCACCCGCGTTGGACCGGATGCGCTTTCAGGAAAGGATGGCCGCCCTCGCCCAGGCGGTGCGCGCGTTGCCGCAGCCCGTCATCGCCGCGGTCAACGGTCCCTGCGTTGGCGCCGGACTCGCGCTGTGCCTGGCCGCCGACATCCGAATTTGTTCGGCGGCGGCATCTTTCGCCAATGCCGCCATCCTGCTCGGGCTCTCAGGTGCCGAGATGGGCATGAGCTACCACCTGCCGCGCATCGTCGGCACCAGCGTGGCCGCCGACTGGATGCTGTCCGGTCGCACCGTTTCGGCCACCGAGGCCGACCGTCGCGGGCTGGTCAGTGAGGTCGTCGAGCCGGACCGACTGGCCGACCGCGCGGTCGAGCTGGCGTCGCTGATCGCCGGCCACGCCCCGCTGGGCGCGCAACTGACCAAGCGCGCCCTTCAAATCAACACCGACGCCGCGAGCCTGGCGGCGGCGCTGGAACTGGAAAACCGCAACCAGGTGATCTCCCACGCGACCGACGAGGCGGCGCAGCGCCGCAAGAAGTGGTCGTCATGACCGGTCCGCTGCGCGGCGTGCGCATCGTCATGATGGGCGGACTGGGGCCCGCCCCGTTGTGCGGAATGTTGTTGGGCGACTTGGGTGCCGAAGTCGTCCGCGTCGACGCGCTGGCGGGTGTAGGCGGTCCGCCGCCCGTCGACCACACGGTCCGCCGCAGCCAGCGGTCACTGGCCGTCGATGTGAAGGACCCGCGCGGGCGCGACATCGTCCACCGCCTGACCGCCGACGCCGACGCCTTCGTGGACGTGTATCGGCCGGGAGTGGCCGAGCGCCTGGGCATCGGCCCGGATGCGTTGCGGGAGCGCAACCCCCGGCTGGTCTATGCCCGCATGACCGGCTACGGACAGGACGGGCCCTTGGCCGGTCACGCCGGGCACGACATCAATTACCTGGCGCTCACGGGCGCCCTGCACGCCATCGGCACCGCGGCGTCACCGGTGCCCCCCTTGAACCTCGTCGGCGATTACGGCGGCGGCGCAATGCTATTGGCGGTCGGGCTGCTCAGCGCGATCCTGGAGGCCCGGCAGTCGGGTCAGGGGCAGGTCCTCGACGTGGCGATGGTCGACGGCGTCGCCGCGCTGCTGGCACCGTATTTCGGCATGCTGTCCGCGGGCACGTGGCGCGACCGGCGCCAGGACAATCTGCTCGACGGCGCCGCGCACTTTTACGGCACCTACGCCACGGCCGACGGCGGCCACATGGCCGTCGGCGCCATGGAGCCGAAGTTCTACGCCGAACTGTGCGATCGACTCGGCGTGGACGTGCCCCACGACGACGACGATCCGACGGCGTGGGCCGGCCACCGGGCCGCACTGGCCGCGCGCTTTGCCGAGAAGTCCCGCGCCGAGTGGGAGCGCCTGCTCGACACGCCGGGATGCTGTGCGACACCGGTGCTTTCGCTGTCCGAAGCGCCGCGGCATCCACACAACGTCGAGCGACGCACGTTCGTCGAGCTTGACGGCGTCACCCAGCCCGCACCGGCCCCGCGCTTCTCCCGGACCCGTCCGGCCACGCCCGCGCGTCCGTCGCTTCCCGGCGATCACACCCGCGCGGTGCTGCGCGAGCTGGGCCTGGCCGCCGACGCCATCACCGCGCTGGAGGATGCCGGCGTGGTGGCCCAGAACAGTGCAAAATGACCGATCCAGGAAGGACGACACATGTCGTGGGACTTCTCCACCGACCCGCAGTGGGCCGAACAACTGCAGTGGGTCGAAGGCTTCGTGCGCGAGGAGTGCGAGCCGATCGACTTGATTGTCACCGAATCCCACGACCTCAGCGACCCGGTGCGTCAGGCGCTGATCCCGCCGCTGCAGGAGATCGTGAAAATGCGCGGGCTGTGGGCGACCCACCTGGGCCCGCACCTGGGCGGTCCGGGTTATGGGCAGGTGAAATTGGCGCTGCTCAACGAGATCCTGGGGCGCTCGGAATGTGCGCCGATCGTCTTCGGATCCCAGGCCCCCGATTCGGGCAACAGCGAAATCCTGGCGCACTACGGCACGCCCGAGCTCAAAGAGCGCTATCTGGAGCCGCTGCTGGACAACCGCATCATCTCTTGTTTCTCGATGACCGAGCCGCAGGGCGGGGCCGACCCGAAGGTGTTCCGCACCACCGCCGTGCAGGACGGTGATCACTGGGTCATCAACGGGGAGAAGTGGTTTTCGTCGTTCGCCTCGATGGCGTCGTTCCTCATCGTGATGGCGATGACCGATCCCGACGCGCCGCCGTACGAGCGCTACTCGATGTTCGTCGTTCCCGGCGACACCCCCGGCATCAACGTGCTGCGCGACGTCGGCCTGGGCTACCAGCCGATCGGCGGTGGGCGTGAGGGTTATGTGCGTTACGACAACGTCCGGGTGCCCGCCGACCACATGCTGGGGCCGCGCGGCGGGGCCTTCGTGGTCGCGCAGACCCGCCTGGGCGGCGGGCGGATTCACCACGCGATGCGCACCGTGGGCCTGGTCCGGCGGATCTTCGACATGATCTGCGAACGGGCGGCGTCGCGCTACACCCAGGGCGAGGTGCTGGCCAACAAGCAGCTGGTGCAGGAGATGGTCGCCGACTCGTGGATGGAGATCGAGGCGTTCCGGCTGCTGACGCTTCAAACCGCTTGGAAGATCGATCAATTCAACGACTACAAGGCCGTGCGTGCCGACATCTCGGCGGTCAAGGCGATGATGCAGAAGGTGCTGCACGACGTGTCATCGCGGGCGCTTCAGTTGCACGGGTCGTTGGGCACCACCCACGAGATGCCGTTCGTGCAGTATCTGGTCGAGTCGTTCGTGCTCGGGCTGGCCGACGGCCCCACCGAGGTGCACAAGGTCACGCTCGCGCGGCTCTTGCTCAAGGACCGTGAACCCGCGCCGGATCTGTTTCCCTCCGAACATCTGCTGCGGTTGCGGGCGGCCGCCGAGGCCAAGTTTGCCGACAAGCTGGCGGGCATCCCCCGGGGCTGAACGGCGAGCCCGCTCAGACTTTCTTGGTGACGCCGACGTAGGACAGCACCACATCGGATTGGTCGGTCACTCGATTGAGCACCGCGTAGGAGCGGATGAACGACTCACCCACGCAACCGTCGATCTTGACGTGGAAGTTGCTGACCATCACCCAGGGATTCGGAGCCCTGAACTGTTTCTTGACCACTGGCACGACGACGACCAGGCCCGGCTTGAGCCCCACGTTGAGGATGCCCGCGATCGGGGCGACGACCAACGGAAGCACGTCTCCCGGCACTCCGGTCACCGGTCCGGTCACACCCGGGGTGATGCCGGCGGTGCCACCGATCGTGACGCCGTCCGACGTGCTCATGTCGATGCCACAGCCGATCTCATATCCCACCTCGAGGACGCCCTGGGGCGGTCCCGGTCCGATGAGGGAGCCGACGAATATCCCGCTGGCGACGTATTCGCGGGACGACACCGCGGTGGTCAACGGCGCCACCGGAACCTGCTGCTCGTCGCGGGCGCCCAGACCGAGGGTCCAGCCATCGGGGGTGTGCAGGACTGCGGGGGGATTCGAGGGAATCGCTCCCTCGGCCTCCGGCGCCGCTTCCGCAGCAACCGGGGCGGCGTCGGGATCCGCGCATGTCGACGGCGCCGTGGGCAGCGAAACGGCCAGGCAGACGGCGGCCACCAGGGCGCGACGAATGACCACGGCAATCGGCCTCACGGGCGACACCGTACGCACCCGGCGTTTCGAGTCACGAGATTTGCTGGGCGGCCCACCGAAGTCGTTGTGGGTTTGTAACTGTTACGCGATATGCGGTCAACGGTAGAATCAACATTTCACCAGCCAGCAATTCGGCCAGAAACCGAGGAGGCGGCGATGACGCTTCGCATCCGGGCTCGCGCAATGCTGGCCTGCGCGACGACGGCCATCGCCCTGGCGGGCGCCGTCGGCGTGGCCCACGCGGACCCGAATGTCGATCCGCGCCCCCAGCCGCCGGGCATGGACGACGTCTACAGTCCGTTCCCCACCACCTGGATCAATCCGTCCAATGAAGGCCAGCCCGTGAACGATACGGGCGACGTCGGAATGATCTGCGAAAATCTTCTGGTCCGCTGCCAGTAACACTCCCCCGCGGGCCTCAAGCCAGCGACGTCAAGGCGCGGTCGAGCAGCCTCGGCAAAATCGTTGCCATCGCTTCCACTTCGGCCCGCGGCGCCGCCCAGCGGCGATTGTGCTTGACGATCAGCGACCAGGTCGCCGTCGACTTGAAGCACGCCAGCGCCGTAAACCACGCCAAATCGGTTATTTCGCAACCTAACTCGGAGGCATAGAGCTCGGTGAGTTCGTCGATCGGCGGCACCATACCGTCGGGCGCGTCGACCCGGCGGTAGGTGTCCGGGTCGCAGTTGATCAGAAACCAGCCGGCATCGATGCGCGGATCGCCGATCGACCAGATCTCCCAGTCGATGATCGCGTTGATCCGCGATCCGGCCGTGAGCAGGTTGCCCAGCCGGAAGTCGCCGTGCACCACACACGCCGCCATGGCACGCGGCGCGCAATCGAGCAGCGCGTCATACACTTTCGGCCAGCCTGGGGCCAGCGCCGGGTCGACGGTCCGCAGCGTGTCGGACCACCGGTGGACTTCGGCGACCGGGTCGACCACGGGTTCATCGCCCAGCCCGAGGTCCGCCGGCGCGAGCCTGTGCAGCGCGGCCATCGCGCGGCAGGCATTCCGGTACCGATCGGTCAGGCCGTCGGTGCGCGGGCAGTGGTCGAACAGCGGTTCCACACAGTCGCCTTCGACATGTGTCATCACATACAGCGGCGGTGCGCCGGGCGGGTCCCCCGCGTCTTCCCACAGCACTTCCGGCACCGGAACGTGAGTTATCTTGAGCGCCTTGATGATGCGGGCCTGGCGGAGCACGTCGCGATGCGCGACGGGTGCGACGCCCGGCGGGGCCACCTTGATCACCACCCGCCGGCCATCCCTGCTGCCAGCGAAGGTGAGGCTGGAGGCGCCCCCGGCCAGCGGGGCGACGTCGGTGACGCCCGCGCCGTCGAGTCGGCGGCGCAGCTCGGTCGGATCGAGCTCGGCTCGGCTCATCCGGTCAGCGGGCCGGTCCTCGTCCAGCCGACCTCGGCGAGGAAGGGCTGGGTGTGCGCGATGCGCCCGGTCAGGGTCTTCGGATCGCCGGTGCACAGCCGCAACGCCGTCTCGGTGATCAGCGCGATGTCCTCGGTGTCGGTCTTGGCCAAATCGAGGGTGCCGGCGCCGGGCGTGGCCACGGGATTGGACGGGGCGGCGGCGTTGACCGCGATTCCGTCGTCGTACAGTTCGGCCGCGAGGCTTTTCGTCAATCGGTTGAGGGCGGCCTTGGCCGTGCCGTAGATGCCGAAGCCCGCCGTGCGGTCGAACTCGGAGAACGGCGGCCCGGGGGGCAGGTCACCGCCTACCGAGGTCAGGTTCAGGATCCAGCCGCGTCCGCGCTCGCGCATCGCGGGTATCGCCAGCTGACACAGGTGCAGGGGGCCGAGCACATGCATCTCCATCATCAGCCGCGCTCGCCGCTCGGGAAACCCGTCGAGGGGCCGCAGGAACGTCACGGCGGCGTTGTTGACCAGGATGTCGGGTGCGCCGACCGCGCCGGCCACCTCGGTGAAAAGCCGTTCACGGTCTTCGGTCTGGGACAGATCCGCCTGGACTGCAATGGCTTTCCCGCCCGCGGCGACGATCTCGTCGCGGGTCTGGCTCAGCGACCCCTGGTACTTGGGGTCGGGGTCCATGGTGCGGGCGGTCAGGGCCACCGTGGCTCCGTGCTCGGCCAGCCGTGTGGCGATCGCCCTGCCCAGGCCCCGGCTGCTGCCGGTGACCAGGGCCACCATGCCGTCGCACCGCTGCGCGCTCATCGTCGTCCTCCTCGGCCTGGCGGCCCTGCGGAAATGGCTTCTCCTTATCAGAGAATGCCATTATCGCCGGCGGAGGGGAAGCATTCGGCGTCGCGCGTCCAGGGAGTAGCTGCCGCCGCCGGTGAAAACCAGCAGGAAAAACGCAAAGCAGAACAGGATGGCCAACGCGCCCCCGTTGCCGGCCGGCGGATCGGCGACCGGCCACAGCGCCTGGGGTTGGTGGACCGAGAAGTAGGCGATCGCCATCTCCCCCGAGGCGACGAACGCGGCGGCGCGGGTGAACAACCCGCCGGCGACCAGCAGGCCCGCGACGATCTCGATCACTGCGGCATACCAGCCGGGCCAGGATCCGAACTCGACGACAACCGGCGAGCGGACGGGCCAATTGAACAGGCTCCGCGAACCGTACGCGGCGAAGAGCAAACCGTAGACGAGGCGAAACAGGCTCAGCACCGCCGGAGCGTGCCGGGCCAGGCGAGCGTCGAGACCATTCCTCACGAGGGACAGGCTACGGTCGCCGCCCAGGCGAGCAGGCGCCGCCACAGCCGATGCCGGCTCGACGCCATGTTGTGGCAGTGCGCGCTGCCGGCCACCACCAGGGTGGTGATGTCCGGGCTGCTCCGGTACAGGCCGGCCTCGGCGCGCGGATCCGGCGAGACGTCGACCACGCCGTAGCCGACCAGCACCGGGACGTCGATGCGCGCCGCATGCTCGGCGACGACGCCGGGGACCATCGCCGTGCCGAACACGCGCGGTACCACCGACTTGGCGGCGCTGGCGTCGGCCGCGACGACGTCGGCGGGAACGTCGGGGAGATGGAACCAGCTCTGCAGGTACTCGCGCGGCCCCTCGAAATACGGCCGACCGAGCGCGGACAGGATTTCGGTGGCCGCCTCGGCCCGGCCTTGCGGCGTGGCGCAACGCGCGATGAACGCCGCGTCCAGGTTCAACGGCGCGACGTGCTGGTTGGTGCAACCCAGCACCGCCAGCCCGGCATAACCGGGAAACAGCGCTTGCTGGGTGATGGCCAGGTACCCGCCCAGCGAATGCGCGACGGCGACCGGCGGCGCGTGGATGCCGATGGTGTCCGGCAGCGCGCTGACGGCTCGGGCCAGCGCGGCGGCGATATCGCTGAAGCCGAAATCACCTGTGGGCTGCGAGCTTTCGCCGGTACCCAGCGGGTCGATGGTCACGACGGCGTAGCCGTTCTCGGTGGCGAAGCGGGCGAAGCTGTACCCGTGGTGGCCGGGAATGTGCAGGTCCCAGTAGTCGCGGCTGTAGGTGCCGCCCGGCAGACACACCAGCAGCGCGACCGCGGCGTCGCGCGCGGGGTAGTACGTCGCCGCCAGCGACGCTGGCTGCCCGGTCACCTCGCCGACATCGAACGTCAATGAGCGCGGGGTGCGGGTCATAGGGCGTAATCCTTGGAGGTAAACACGTACGTGTACAGGGGTATGCAAGGAGGCGTTTTGACCTATCTCTTTCTCCTCGGCGCCATATTCGCAGAGGTGATAGCGACCAGCTTGCTCAAGAGCACCGAGGGGTTCAGCCGGCTGTGGCCGACCTTCGTCTGCCTGGTCGGTTATGCCGTCTCCTTCGCGCTGCTGGCGGTGTCGATCTCGCGCGGCATGCAGACCGACGTCGCCTACGCGCTGTGGTCGGCCATCGGTACGGCCCTGATCGTGCTGATCGCGGTGCTGTTTCTGGGCTCGCCGGTATCGCTGACCAAGGTCGCCGGTGTCGGCCTGATCATCGCCGGAGTGGTCACGCTGAATCTGGCCGGCGCGCACTGACCGCGGGGCCGTTTCGTCGCCGGCCCGTGGACTCCCGTTCACGTTTCCGACCTCTATTGCGGGCCTGGTGTGCAAACATCGCTGCAAGACTGACGGTCTGTCGCCACCGGGCATTGCAGCGGCCCGGGGCGGTGCTGCCCGCCACCCCCTAGCGAGTAGGACTCACCATGACCGATGTCGATCAGACGCCCTCCGATGGCCTGTCCCCCGGCAACCCCACCCGGGCCGACCTGATCGAGCACTCGCGCACCGGGATGAGCGCGGCCGCACTACAGCGCGCGATCAACGACCACCTGCGCTATTCGATCGGGCGTCCGGCGGCGGCCCGGCGCCCCGAGCACTACTACCGCGCGCTCGCCCTGGCCGTCCGTGATCGCATGCAGGACCGCCGGGTGGCCTCGACGCAGACCTCGCTGGACCTCGGCCGCAAGGTGACCTGCTACCTGTCAGCCGAGTTTCTGATGGGCCCGCAATTGGGCAACAACCTGCTGAACCTCCAGATGGAGCGGGCCGCGCGCGAGGCTCTGGCGGCCATGGGCCAGAACCTCGACACGGTCCTGGCCTGCGAGGAGGAACCCGGGCTCGGCAACGGCGGCCTGGGCAGGCTCGCCGCGTGCTACCTGGACTCGCTGGCCACCCTGGAGCGCCCGGCGATCGGCTACGGCATCCGCTACGAATTCGGCATCTTCGATCAGGAAATCCACGACGGCTGGCAGGTCGAGCAGACCGACAACTGGCTGGACAACGGAAACCCTTGGGAGATCGCCAAACCCGACGTCAGCTTCCTGGTCAAGTGGGGCGGCTATGCCGAGCACTACACCGATGAGGCCGGCCACGACCGCGTCCGCTGGGTGCCCGGACGGCTACTGAAAGGCACCGCCTACGACACACCCATCCAGGGCTACGGCGTCAACACCTGCAACGTGCTGACGCTGTGGAGCGCGCGCGCCGTCAAATCGTTTGCGTTGGATGCCTTCAACACCGGCGACTACTACAAGGCGGTCGAGGACGAGGTCACGTCCGAGACGGTCACCAAGGTGCTGTACCCCAATGACGAGCCCGAGGCCGGCAAGCGGCTGCGCCTGCTGCAGCAGTACTTCTTCGTGTCCTGCTCGCTGCAACACGTGCTGCACATCATGGACGACCTCGCCGACGTGTCCGTCAAGGAACTACCGCAGCGGTTTGCCCTGCAGCTCAACGACACCCATCCCTCGATCGGGGTCGCCGAGCTGATGCGGTTGCTGGTCGACGAGCGCGAGCTGGACTGGGACGCGGCGTGGGACATCACCGTCGCGACGTTCGGATACACCAACCACACCCTGCTGCCCGAGGCGCTGGAAACCTGGCCGCTGGAGATGTTCGCCGAGTCGCTGCCGCGCCACCTCGAGATCATCTACGAGATCAACCGCCGGTTCCTCGACGAGGTGCGCGCCCGCTTCCCCGGCGACGAGGACCGCGTTGCCCGGATGTCCTTGATCGGTGAGAACGGCGGCAAGAATGTCCGGATGGCGCACCTGGCCACCGTCGGCAGCCACGCCATCAACGGCGTCGCCGCCCTCCATTCGGAGCTGCTGAAAAGCAGTGTGCTGAAAGACTTTTACGAGATGTGGCCAGAACGGTTCAGCAACAAGACGAACGGCGTGACACCGCGCCGCTTCCTCGCGCTGGCCAACCCCGGGCTGCGCGAACTGCTGGACCGCACGGTCGGCGACGGCTGGTTGACCGATCTGGGCCGGCTGCGCGGGCTCGAGCCGTTCGTCGAGGATGCGGCCTTCCGGCGCGAGTGGCGCGACATCAAGCGCAACAACAAGTCCCGCCTGGCCAGATACGTCCACTCGGTGGCCGGTGTCGAACTGAACCCGGACTGGATGTTCGACGTCCAGGTCAAGCGCATCCACGAGTACAAGCGCCAGCACCTGAACGTCCTGCACGTCGTCGCGCTGTATCACCGCCTGAAGCAGAATCCGGGCCTGTCGATCCCGCCGCGGGCCTTCATCTTCGGCGGCAAGGCCGCGCCCGGATACTTCCTGGCCAAGCGGATCATCAAGCTCATCAACGCGGTCGCCAAAACCGTGAACGCCGACCCGGACGTGAACCGGTTCCTCAAGGTGGCCTTCGTGCCGAACTTCAACGTGCAAAACGCCCACCTGATCTACCCGGCGGCCGATCTGTCCGAACAGATCTCCACCGCGGGCAAGGAGGCTTCGGGCACCGGGAACATGAAGTTCATGATCAACGGGGCCCTGACCATCGGCACGCTGGACGGGGCGAACGTCGAGATGCGCGACGAAGTCGGGCCGGAGAACTTTTTCCTGTTCGGGCTCACCGAGCAGCAAGTCGGGGCGGTCAAGGCCGACGGGTATCGCCCGGGTGATTACATCGACGGCGACGACGAGCTGCGCGCTGTGCTGGATCTGATTGCCGCGGGGACGTTTTCGCGCGGGGACACCGAGGTGTTCAAGCCCGTCGTGGACAACCTGCGTTACGACGATCCGTTCCTGGTGTGCGCCGACTACGCGTCGTATGTGGACTGTCAGGAACGGGTCGGCGCGGCGTGGCAGGATCGCGAGTCGTGGACGAAGATGTCGATCCTCAATACCGCGCGCAGCGGCAAGTTCTCGTCCGATCGCGCCATCACCGAGTACTGCGACGAGATCTGGAACGTCTGGCCGCTGACGGTCAAGATCTAGCGCCGGCCGGGTAGTCCGGTCGCGACCGGCCCAACCCGCCCCGCGGCAGAGCCGCCCGAAACGGGCTAGGGTGGGCGCTCACGAGCAGGGTGCACTGGGACGTTGTCGCGGCCCCGCGATCGAGAGAACGACTCGTGGCAGGAGAGATGTGACCTTACGCTTCCGCAGCCTTGTCCTGGTGCCGCTGACCGTGGCACTGGCCGTGCTGTTGGTGCCGAGCGCTTCGGCCGACACTTACACGGACCAGCTGGTGAGCAGGTTCGACGCCCAGACGCATGTGGTGGTCGATCCGGGTGCCAGACCACCGCTGCAGCACCCCGACAGGCTGAACGAGCAGATTCTCACCAGCTCGTGGAGGTGGAGTGCGGGCCCTCCGGTGTGGGTCGCGGCAGTGTCGCCCGCGCAGAGCGGGGTGACCACCGCCGACGCCGTACACACCGCCATGCTGGGCCGTAACGCCGAATTCAGCGGCGTCATCCTCGTCATCGACGCTCGCGGCTACCACGTGCGCGCCTACAACGTGCCCAAGGCGATCGCGGACAACGTCGACCAGTTCATGAATCAGTCGGCGAGGGAACATCGTAACGACCCGTACGGCGCCACGAGCGCCTTCGTCGGCAAGCTGGCGAGTGCCAACGCGGGCCCCGCCGGACCGGTGACCACGTCGCCGGTCGCGCATGAAAAGCACGACGAGTGGGCGTGGTTGAAGGTGACGCTGGTCATCTTCGGCATCGCGCTGGCCATGGCCGGCCTGTTCTGGTTCGCCGTCAGCCGAAACCGTAAGCATCGCAAGGATTCCGAGGCGCGCGAGGAGATCAAGCAGGAACTGATCACGGCCACGTCGAACGTCAGTGACCTGGACAACGCGGTGCTGACCGCCGACGGCGTCGACGTCAGCGCCGAGTCGCTCAAAGCCAACGCAAGCCTGTACGACGCCCGAAAGGCTTACGAGAAAGGCGATTACGGCGCCGCGCGGGCGCATTTGCGGGTGGTCGAGTCCACGGTCAACAAGGCCAACCGGAAGCTCGACCCACGCCAGCCCGACGTCGCCGCAGTGACCTCGGTCCCGGCCGACGACCGCAAGCAGGCCACGGTGCGCACCAAGGACCCCGACACCGGCGAAACGGTGACGATCAACAACAACAACTACAGCACCACCGCGCAGCCGGGTTACCCGTACTACTACGGCGGTGGCTACCACAACGGGATGTTCTTCTACCCCGGCTATTACCCGTACGCGTTCTGGGGTCCCGGCTGGACGTGGGCGCTGACCGACGTGCTGCTGATGGACGCGCTGCTTGACGATCATTGGGGCGGCAACTACGAGCGCGGCTTCGAGGCCGGCCGCGACTCCGCGTTCGCCGATGCGAACAGCTACGGCTACGACGGCGGACAGCAAACCGGTTACGACAGCGCGCCGGCCGATGTGGGGTTCACCGGCGGCTACCAGGACTCCGGTGGCGCCGACGTCGGATTCGCGGGCAACGACGCCACCTACTCCGGCGGCGGTGACGTGGGGTTCGACGGTGGCTGGGATTCCGGCGGCGGCTGGGATTCCGGCGGCTCCGATTTCGGGGGCGGTTCGGACTTCGGCGGCGGCGGTTCCGATTCCGGCGGTGGTGGCGACTTCGGGTTTTGAGGTCTCGCCGCCGAGAAGTTAGGTTCCTGCAATGAGTACGGACAAGATCAATCGCGCCATCCTGCTCACCATGGTGGTGATCGGGACGATCGCCTACTGCTTGCTGTACAGCCACGCCTCGGTCGTCTTCAAGCTCCTGGTGCCGCTGGGCCTGATCGTCCTGCTCGGACTGGTCATCCGGGACGTGATCAGGGACCGAGATTAGTCTTCGGAAGTCCAACAGCGGAGCAAGGACTGAAAATGAGCACGTACTTCTATGGTCTGCTGACCATGGTCACCCTCGTCCTGGCCGTGACGCTGGCCGCCGTCGCCGCCGTGCACGTAAATCGCTTGGAGCGCCGAACGACTGCTCCGGTCAGTGAAGAGATCGGCAGCGCCAAAGCGGTTTTGCACAAGGTCCGCAAAGGCGAATCGATGTCCCCGGCCGAGGTGGACTACGCCAAGCAGGTCGTTGCCGATCGCGGTTCGTTGATGACCCTGTGCATCCCGGGCGCGTTGTTCATGCTCGGCTGCTTTTTCGTCTTCGGCAGTCTCTACCATCTGCATGGGGCGACGCCCTCGGAGCGCACATTCCTCGGGGTGATCCCCATGTTGACCTCGACAAACCTGGCCATTCAGATTCGCCGCAGCGCGCGGCTGCGGCGGCGGCTGAAGAAGCTGGCCTGACGCACGACGAGACTGGGCGTGCTGCGCCCACCGGGCGCCCGGGTGGGCCAGCTGGCCTTCGAGGTCGTGTCCGGGTTGCGCTGTCCGGAGTCTTTGCACCATGATGTGTCAATTGAGCACATGACCGTCTACTATTTGGCGGGCACGAGGGCGGGGGGCACGATCACGATGTCCGGACCGGGTCGCGAGAGGTGATCGAATGAGCCCTCGTTTCGTCGGTCGGACCGTCCTCGCGCGAACCTGGATGCCGTTGGTCGCCGTGGTCGCGGTCGGCGTGGGCCTGCTCTGCATGTACAAGGTGCATCAGTTCTCCGAACCGGAGCCGGTCATCACCGTCAACGGTCCGCAGGCACCCGAGGAGTTCAATATCAAGCGGATCACCTACGAGGTGTTCGGCGACGCCGGCCAGGGCGGAAAACTCGTCTACGTCGACATCGACGGCCATCCGCATCAGGTCGACATCACCACCCTGCCGTGGTCCCACACGGAGACGACCACGCTCACGGTGGCGTCCGGCAGCATCTCGGTGCACGTCCACGGCGGTCAGGTCGGTTGCCGGATGTTGGTGGACGGCGTCATCCGCGACGAGCAATCCGGCGACCATCAGGACGCCGACGTCCAGTGCAGGGTCAAGTCGGCATGACCGAGCATCGCCTCGAGGAGCCCAGGGTCAAGCGTCCGTTCATCCCGAAAATGGTGCGCGCCCTGGCGATTCCGATCATCTTCTTCTGGGGCCTGCTCGCGGTCACCACCAATACCTTTATGCCCCAAGTGGAACGGGTCGCCGAAGAGCTCGCCGGGCCGATGGTCCCGCATTACGCGCCCTCGCAGCGGGCGCTGTTGCACATCGGCGAAAAGTTCCACGAATCCAACTCCACGAACCTGACCATGGTGGTGTTCGAGGCGAACCGGCGACTGGGCGACCAGGATCACCGGTACTACGACGATTTGATGCGCCGCCTGCAGAACGACACCAAACACGTCCAGTACGTGATGGATTTGTGGGGCAAACCGTTCACCGCGGCCGGGGCGCAAAGCGTCGACGGTAAGTGCACCTATGTGCTCCTTCGTCTCGCCGGTGACATCGGCCAGATCCAGGCCAACCAGTCCGTGGACGCCGTCCGCGACATCATCAAGAAGGACACGCCGCCGCCAGGCCTCAAGGTCTACGTCAGCGGCGCGGCTCCGCTGGCCTCCGACACGCTCACCATCGCCAATGCCAGCCTGAACAACGTCACGATCGTCACGATCATCCTCATCGTCGTGATGCTGCTGCTGGTGTACCGGACCCCGTCGACGCTGCTGGTGCCCCTGCTCGGCGTCCTCATCGAAATGCTTGTCGCCAAGGGCATCGTGTCGACCCTCGGGCATTACGGGTACATCGAATTGTCGTCGTTCGCGGTGAACATCGTCATCGCGCTGACCCTGGGGGCGGGGACCGATTACGGCATCTTCCTGATGGGCCGATATCACGAGGCGCGCCAGGCCGGCGAGAGCCGGGAGGACAGTTTCTACATCGCCTACAAGGGCGTGGCACCCATCATCATCGGCTCCGGACTGACGATCGCAGGCGCCTGTTACTGCCTGACGTTCGCGCGGCTCAACTACTTCCACACCATGGGGCCGGCCGTCGCGATCACCATGCTGTTCACTATCGCGGCGGCGATGACGCTGGGCCCGGCGGTGTTGACCGTGGGCAGCCTGTTCGGGATGTTCGACCCGAGAACCACCGTCCACGGGCGGCTTTATCGGCGCATCGGTGCGAGCGTGGTGCGCTGGCCGGTGCCGATCCTGGTGGCCAGTTCCGCCGTCGTCATGCTCGGCGCGATCTTCGTGCCGAGCTACCGGCAGAACTACGACGATCGCCAGTACCAACCTGCCAGTGCGCCTGCGAATCTCGGTTTCCAGGCCGCCGATCGACACTTCCCCAAGAGCAAGCTGTTCTCTGAGATGCTAATGGTCGAGACGGATCACGACATGCGCAACTCGGCCGACTTCATCTCGCTGGACCGCGTCGCCAGGGCGCTGATCCGGCTGCGTGGCGTGGCGATGGTGCAGGGCATGACGCGGCCGTTAGGCCGGGCGCTCGAGCACGCCAGCATTCCCTACCTGTTCACCACGCAGGGCAGCGGCAACGGTCAGCAACTCCCGTTCAACAGGGAGCAGAACTCCAACACCGATGCGCAGGCCGAGATCCAGGCGCACTCCGTGGCGGTGTTACGCAGGGAGATCGGCTTCTTCCAGAAGGTGTCCGACGAATTGCACCAGACGGTGCTCACCGTCGAGGACCTCAAACGGGTCAGCAACGAGATGAACGAGGAAGTGTCGAACCTCGACGATTTCTTCCGGCCCATCAAGAGCTACTTCTATTGGGAGAAACACTGTTTCGACATTCCGATCTGCTGGGCGTTCCGATCGCTGTGGGACACCATCGATCACATCGACCACTTGGCCGAAGACATCGACAAGGCCGAAATCTCCCTCGCGGAGGTGGACAAGGCCTTCCCGCAGATCATCGCCCAACTGAAGGCCACCGCCGACGACACCGAGGCGCTGCAGCTGAAGTTGGTCAACAGTTACGGCTCGGCCGACCTGCAGTCCATCCAGACCGAGCAGACCTTCGACGATTCGATCAACGTCGGCAACGACTTCGACAGGTCCCGCAGCGACGACTACTTCTACATCCCGCACGAGGCCTTCGACAACGAGGACCTCAAGGCGGGCATGAAGCTGATGATGTCGCCGGACGGCAAAGCCGCTCGTTTCATCGTCACCCACGAGGGTGACGCGATGGGCCCCGAAGGGGTCGAGCACGTCGAGCAGTTCCCCGACGCGATAAAGACGATCCTCAAAGAGACGTCGCTGGCCGGCGCCCGGGTCTATATCGGGGGCTCGGGGTCCAACGACAAAGACATCAAGCAATACGCGATGTCGGACCTGTTGATCGCGGCGATCGCGGCCTTCGTGCTGATCTTCCTGATCATGTTGTTCATCACGCGAAGCCTGGTGGCGGCCTTGGTGATTCCCGGCACCGTGGCCTTCTCCTACGCCGGGGCGTTCGGCCTGTCCATCCTCTTCTGGCAGCACCTCGTCGGCCTGCATCTGCACTGGCTCGTGCTGCCGCTGACGTTCATCATCCTGGTGGCCGTCGGATCGGACTACAACCTGCTGCTGATCAACCGGGTGAAAGAGGAGCTGCACGGCGGGATCCACACCGGCCTCATCCGCGCGCTCGGCAGCACCGGCGGCGTGGTGACCTCGGCCGGTCTGGTGTTCGCCTTCACCATGCTGGCCATGCTCACCAGCGATCTGAGGACCATCGGTCAGGTGGGATCGACCGTGTGCATCGGCCTGCTACTCGACACCCTCATCGTGCGTTCGTTCGTCGTGCCGTCCATCCTGCGGATCCTGGGACCGTGGTTCTGGTGGCCGACACTGGTGCGTCCCCGCCCGCTGCCGCAGGGTTAATGGAAGGCCGAGATAGCATGAGCGACAACGACAAACCGTTGGCCGGCCGGGTCGCGTTCGTCACCGGCGCCGCGCGCGGACAGGGCCGTTCGCATTGCGTGCGGCTGGCCCGGGCCGGGGCGGACGTCGTCGCCATCGACGCGTGCGGCCCGGTGGCGGCGAACAACGGCTACCCGGCCTCGACGCCGGAGGACCTGGCCGAAACGACGAGCCTGGTGGAAAGCGAAGGCCGCAAGATGCTGGCCGCGCAGGTCGATGTCCGCGACGCGGCGGGGCAACAACGGCTCGTCGAAGACGCGATCACCCAATTCGGCCGCCTGGACATCGTCGTCGCCAACGCCGGCGTGCTCAATTGGGGCCGGCTGTGGGAGATTTCGGCGCAGCAATGGCAGGACGTCCTCGACACCAACCTGACCGGAGTCTGGAACACCATCAAAGCGACTGTGCCGGCGATGATTCAGGCGGGCAACGGCGGCTCGATCATCACCATCAGCTCGGCCGCGGGCATCAAGGCCGTACCGGGCTGCGGTCATTACTGCGCCAGCAAGTTCGGCGTGGTCGGGCTGACGAACTCGCTGGCGGTCGAACTGGGTGGATACGGCATCCGGGTCAACTCGGTGCACCCCTACGGCACCGACACGCCCATGGGCAACGACCCCTCGATGTGGCAGCTCTTCGCCGACAACCAGACCTACATCCACAGCTTCTCGCCCGGCGCGCTGCCCACCGACTCGCTGGCCGACCCGAACCTGGTCTCCGACATCGTGTTGTGGCTCGCCAGCGACGCCTCGTCGCTTGTGACGGCCGCGCAAATTCCCGCGGACAAGGGCTACCTGAAGATTTGATAAGAGACGCAACGGGCGCCCCGCCGGCGACGGGCATAATCGTGTCGTGAAGGCACCCGGCGCTGCGATGCCGAAAACGCGGGCCGGATCGCTGCGACCCGGCGAGCTGGCGCAGGCATCGGTGATGGGCGCGTTATGCGCGGCGATCGCCATCATCGCGGTCGTCCTTCCGCACGGCGGGGGGCTGGGCCTGCTCGGCAGCGTGCCGACCGGGCTGCTGGCCTACCGCTACCGGATCCGCGTTCTGATCGCCGCGACGGTCGCCGCCGGTGTGATCGGCTTTCTGGTCGTCGGCCTGAGCGGCGTAGGAGCGATCGCGCTCTGCGCCTATGTCGGTGGGCTGGCCGGAACCGTCAAGCGCCACCGCCGCGGCACACCGACGGTGATCGCGGTGTCGTTCGGCGCGGGTGTCGTCGTCGGCGCCGGCATGGTCGCCGCCTTGACCGTCCTGACCCGCTTCCGCCAGCTCGCCTTCCACGCCGCCAGCGCCACCGTGGACGGCGCCGTCGCGGTCGTATCGCGGGTCGCGCAGCTGCGCGCGCCGGCGCAACAGTTCAAGGAGTTCTTCGCCGAGGCGCTGCACTACTGGCAGTGGCTCGTGCTGGGCTACGCCGTCTTCGTCATCGTGGGTGCTTCGCTGGTCGGTTGGTGGGCGCTGTCGCGGGTGCTGGAGCGACTGCGTGGGATTCCCGACGTGCACAAGCTGGACGCGCCGGCAGGCGGCGGCCCGATCCGGCCGGTCCCGGTGCGCCTGGAGCGGGTGCGGCTGCGCTACCCGCACGCCGACCACGACGCGTTGCGAGCGGTCAGCCTCGACGTGCGGACGGGCGAGCACATCGCGGTCACCGGGGCCAACGGGTCCGGGAAAACCACGCTGATGTTGATCCTGGCCGGGCGTGAACCGACATCGGGCGTCGTCGAGCGTCCCGGGGCGGTGGGGCTCGGTGAGCTCGGCGGCACCGCGGTCATCATGCAGCACCCGGAAAGCCAGGTGCTGGGCACGCGGGTCGCCGACGACGTGGTCTGGGGACTGCCGCCCGGCAAGACCACCGACATCCCCCGGCTTCTCGGCGAGGTCGGCTTGGGCGCGCTGGCCGACCGCGACACGGGCAGCCTGTCCGGCGGGGAGCTGCAGCGCCTGGCGGTGGCCGCGGCCCTGGCGCGCGAGCCGGCGCTGCTGATCGCCGACGAGGTCACCAGCATGGTCGACCGGCAGGGCCGGGAGCAGTTGCTCGCCGTCCTGTCCGGCCTCACCGAACGCCACCAGACGGCCCTGGTGCACATCACGCACTACAACGACGAGGCCGAATACGCCGACCGCGCAATCAATCTCGGCGACGCGTCACTCGACGCCGACCTGGTCCGCAGCGCGACCGCGCCGGCTCCCACGGTGACGAACGGACGTCCGGCCAGCCCGCCGGTGCTCGAACTCGTCCGTGTCGGACACGAATACGCCAGCGGCACCCCCTGGGCCCAGGCCGCGCTGCGCGACGTCAGCTTCGCGGTGCACGAGGGCGACGGGCTGTTGATCCACGGCGGCAACGGTTCCGGCAAATCGACCCTGGCCTGGATCATGGCCGGGTTGACCGTGCCGGCCACCGGCGCCTGTCTGCTGGACGGGCGCCCGACCGCCGACCAGGTCGGAGCGGTCGCGCTCCAATTCCAAGCGGCCCGACTGCAACTGATGCGCGGCCGGGTCGACCTGGAAGTGGCTTCGGCGGCCGGGTTTTCGCCCGCCGACCACGCGCGGGTGACCGCGGCGCTGGCGGCCGTCGGTCTGGACGCCGGGCTGGCCAAACGGCGCATCGACCAGCTCAGCGGTGGCCAGATGCGTCGGGTGGCGCTGGCCGGCCTGCTCGCCCGGTCGCCGCGGGTATTGATCCTCGACGAGCCGTTGGCGGGCCTGGATGCCGCCAGCCAGCGCGGCCTGGTCCAGCTGCTGGCCCAGCGGCGCCGCGACACCGGCCTGACCGTGGTGGTCATCTCGCACGACTTCGCCGGGCTTGCGGAGCTGTGCCCACGCACCCTGCACCTGCGTGACGGTTCGCTGGAACCGTCCCCGGTCGCGGCGCAGCACAATTCAGTGGCCGCCGCCCCGCCGGCGCAGCACCCGGCCGGCCGCCGTCGCCCCTTCGTGCTGCTGCGGCCGGTGCCGGGCACCTCCCCCATCCACGAGCTGTGGGTCGGAACGAAATTGTCTGTGGCATTCGGTATTTCGTTGCTGTTGACGTTCTTTCCCGGCTGGGTGGCGATCGGGCTCACCGCCGCCCTGGCGGCCACGGGAATCCGGCTCGCCCGCATCCCGCGGGGTGTGCTGCCGTCCGTACCGCGCTGGCTGTGGATCGTGCTGGTGATCGTCGGCGCCAACGCGGCATTCGCCGGCGGGAGTCCGTACATCCGGCTGGGATCGGCGTCGCTGGGCCTGGGCGGGCTGCTGGACTTCCTGCGCATCACCGTGCTGTCGCTGGTGTTGCTCGCCCTGGGCGCCCTGGTGTCGTGGACGACCAATGTTGCCCAAATCGCCCCGGCGGTCGCCACTTTGGGCGGCTTCCTGCGGCCGGTGCGGGTCCCGGTCGACGACTGGTCGGTGGCATTGGCGCTCGCGCTGCGCACCTTTCCGATGCTCATCGACGAATTTCGGGTGCTCTTCGCCGCTCGCCGGTTGCGGCCCAAACAGCCGCCGCAGACCCGCTGGGCCCGGCTGCGGCGCCCGGCGGCGGACGTGATCGACGTGGTCGTCGCGGTCATCACGGTGACGCTGCGCCGCGCCGACGAGATGGGCGATGCGATCACCGCCCGCGGCGGCACCGGCCAGATCTCGGCCGCCCCGTCGCGGCCGAAACCGGCCGACTGGGTGGCGCTTTCGATCGTGTTGGGGGTGTGCGGGACCGCGGTGGCCGCCGAACTCGCCCTGGTCGCCGGCCACTGACGCTTTTAGAACCTCGCCAACGCCGGCACGTCCGCCAACGCGCAATCCGGGATGTCTTCGGCCGCGCGCAGCAGGAAGTTGAGCTTTGCGATGCGCTCGCCCGAGCGCGGTGCGCCGTTCTTTTGAAACGGTGCCGCCAGGCCCACCGCCAGATCCATCACGACATCGTCGATGACGCCACCCGAACGGCCCGAGGGAATCGCCAAAACGGCGTTGCGCGTGGCGTATTCGAAGCAGTCGAGCGCCTCGGCGATGGTGCCGACCTGGTTGGGCTTCAGCACGAAACCGTCCACGGCGGACGATTCGACCGCCCGCTGCAGGCGGGCGCGGTTGGTGACGATCAGGTCGTCGCCCAGGATGATCGAACGGTTCACGGTCTGCACCGCTTTGGCGAACCCGGTCCAGTCGTCACCGTCCAGCAGGTCCTCGATGAACAACATCGGAAACTCCTGGGACAGGGCGCGGGCGAAGTCGATCAGCTCCTCCGCGGTCACCCGCTCACCGTTGAACGCGTATGTGGCAGAGTCGCTGTCGTACACCTCGCTGGACGCGCAGTCCAGCGCGAACGCCATGATGTCGGCGCAGCCGGCCCGCTCGACGGCCTCGGCCAGCACCTCCATGACGGCGTGCGGGTCACTGGACGGCGCGATGTATCCGTACGACGACGCCAGCATCGGCGCGCGGCCCAGTCGCTCGGCGAGCACCTCGCCGAGCGTCTCGAACAGACTCACCCCCCTTTCGACCGCGGATTCGATCGAGTCCGCGCGGTACGGCACCACCAGGAATTCACTGAAAGTCTGGCGGACGTCACCGTAGTGCCCACCATTGATCATGTTGAAGCTGGGCACCGGGACGGTAGTGGGCGGTTCGAGCCCGAGCAGTTCGCCGACGTAGGTATAGGTGGGCCTGCCCGCCTCGGCGGCGGCCGCGCGCAGCAGCGCGACCGACGTGGAGTAGATCGCGTTGCCGCCGAGCCGGTGCTTGTCCGGTGTGCCGTCGAGCGCGATCAGCACCCGGTCCAGGGATCGCGGATCGTCGAGCTCCGCGCCAATGAGGGCCGGGGCGATTTCGTCGTTCACCGCGGCGATGGCGCGGTGCACGCTCAGGCCGTTGTATCTGGTCCGGTCCCCGTCCCGTAGGACGTACGCCTCGTGCGACCCCACCGAGCTGCCGGTCGGAGATGCGCCGCGGCCGACAAAGCCGGTGTCGGTGGTGATTTCGACTTCCAGAAGGGGCCGGGCTTTGCAGTCCAGCAGTTGGCGGGCGATGACGGATGCGATCTTCATCGTCGACCTCCCGGACCCAGGGTTCCAGCCTAAGACCGCGGCACTGAGAGGTCACTGAGAAGTCGCGGATCCGAGGTCATTTCCCGCCCGGCCGCCCTAAGCTAGCGTTTACACAATTTGTACTGTAAAAACTCCGAGCTCTCGATCGGAGAAGGAGGATCTTCATGCGGCCGGTAGTGAACCTTGATCGGTGCGAAGGCAATGCCTACTGCGTGAACATCGCGCCGGATGTCTTCCGGCTCGACGATGACGATTACGCGGTGGTCACCGCCGATCCGGTGCCCGTCGAGCAGGAGGCGTTGGTCGAGCGGGCGATCGTCGAGTGCCCGCGCGCCGCCCTGTCCCGCGAGGACTAGCGGGCGACCAGGTCTAGCCGTGCTCCTCCTGAACGCCGAAGGTATTGACCGCCAAGGCCAGCAGGAGGTAGCCGCCGATGGTGAAGGTCAGGTCCATGCACTGCGGCTGGGTGAACAACTCGCACAGCAGACCCCAGGTCGCCTGGCTGATCGTGCTGTCGGCGGTGAGATCGTCGACGGCCCGGATCACGGCCTGGTCCGTCCGATCGGCGCAGTGTCCGGCTTGGATGCCGTCGATCTCGGATTCGGTCAGGCCGGCGCGCAGGGCGATCGGGATGTGGTGTGACCACAGGTAGCCGCAGTTGCTGCGGTGCACCACGCGCAGCAGCGCGACTTCTCGCACGCGGGGCGACAGCGTCGACCGGGTGAGCAGGTAGGCGTTGAACGGCAGGTAGGCCGCGGTCAGCTCGGGATGGCGGACCATGGTCGACAGAACATTGCCCGCGCCAACGGGATTCGCCCGCTCGGCCGGGATCAGGGACGCCAGCGCCGTACGCGCGCCCTCGTCCCACTCGTCGGCGGGTAACGGTGACAGGCGCAGCGGATGTCCGTCGGACGCGGTCATGCTATTGGATCGGTTCGTCGCCGAGCACGGTGGTGCGCAGCATTTCGCGTTGCGAGTCCGGGTCGTAGGGGGCCGCGCGGTGCAGCACCCCGCGGTTGTCCCAGATGACGGTGTCGCCGACCGACCAGCTGTGGCTGTACACCTTGTCGGGCACCGTTGCGCGCCCGAGCAACTCGTCGAGCAGGGCTCGTCCCTCGTCGAGATCCATGCCGACGACGTAGTCAGCGGAGGCGCCCAGCACCAGCGATTTGCGGCCGCTGCGGTGAGTCCACACCAGCGGATGTTCGTGCGTGCGCCGGGACCGCCAGCGCTGCACCTGTTCCGGCGAGGGGTCGGGGTAGACGCGGCGCTGGGACGCTTCCAGTGAGTGCACCACACGCAGCGTGCCGAACCGCTCCTTCTCGTCCTCGGTCAGGGCGTCGTAGGCGGCGTAGGAGTTGGCGAATTCGGTTTCGCCGCCCCATTCGGCGACCTGCACGGCCGTCAACACGGTGGCCTTCTGCGGGCATTCGTCGCCCAGCGGTGTGCAGCCGTCGATGTGCCAGTCGAAGGTGGCCTTCAAATAGGCGGCCGAGGCGTTCTTGGACTTGTCCAAGGTGATCGGGTAGATGCCGGCCACCGGGTGATGACCGTCGGACGAGTGGTCGATCTCGCCGAGGCGGCGGCAGAACTCGACCTGGGCCGCCGGGTCGAGCTGCAGACCGCGGAACACCAGAACGCCGTTGTCCTCCAACGCGTCCAGGACGGCTGCACCCACCGAATCGTCGCCCGCCAGCGCGGCCGGCTCCAGGCCCGCGACTTCGGCACCGACGGATTCGGTGAGCTTGGTGATGGTGAGCAGACTCATCGTCGCTCCTTTCGAAGAAGGGATGTCTGGCGGCGGAAACCTCAGGGCACCGGGCCACCGGTGCGGATCATGACCGCGTCGGCGGCGTCGACCGGGGCGGGTTGATGCATGATCTCCACCGCCATGGCGACCATGATCAGCGAATAGATCATGTGCAACAGGTTCAGTGCGTCGTCGGGCACGTTGTCCAGGGGAAACTTGTCGCAATACTCGATCGCCTCTTCGAGCCGGGGGAAGAACGTGTCGTAGAAGTCGCGCAGTTCGGGCATCGACGAGTTGACCCGGGCGTTCCAGCGTTCGGTTTCGGTTGCCAAGCACCAGGTTTCGGCATAGCCCTCCAACTCGGCGAAGGCGCTGGGCAGCTTGACAGGCATGGTCACACCCCCACCGAATCCCGTTCGCGGCGATAGGCTTCGACCCAGTCGACCACGACCTTGTGCAGGTGGCGCACCAAGATCTCTTGATCGTTGAGGGGGAAGTCGTCGACGATCCCGTACTCGAGCGCCGCCTGCGTCCCGCCAAGCATCCCGGCGTCTTGCAGCGCAAACTCTTTGAGCACCACCGAGGCGACTTCGTGCTCGATGCGCTCCCGCACGGTGCGCGCCGGATGGAAGTAGGTGTAGGCCTCAAATCGATGCGTGTTGTGCGAGGTGGGCCAGTACCGGTACAGCAGATACCACCCGCCATAGATCAAGATCTCGATGTTCGGGAAGATCTGGAAATTGCTGATGCCCCAGGGCTCGATCCCGCCAGGGTTGAGTCCGGCCGGCAGTTCGCCGATATCCGGGGTCCGCCACGGCCCCACCAGTCCACTGCGGGTGGCCCGCTCGATCGGATACATGTGTTCCGGCGGCAGCAGCCAGCGCCGCCGCCCGGCCGTGGAGACCAACCGGTGCGGGCCGTCGAGTTGGAAGTGCCCGCAAGTGAATCCGGCGTTGGGGTCGCGCACCTCGGAGGGGACCTGCTGTGAATGCAGCGAGGGCACGTGGTAGTACTCCTGGAAGGCGTCGGCGAAAATCTTCCAGTTGCTGTTGTTGTGCGCCACCCAGTCGTAGCGCTCGGTCAACTTGCCGAACGGGTAACCGTCGAGGCCGGTGATCATCGGACCGAGGAACTCCCGCAGGCTCTGGCGGGGTTCGGGGTCGAAGTTGATGAAGACGAAGCCGTTCCACACGTCGCAGTGCACCGGCCGCAATCCGTACTGCGCGGGGTCCAGGTCGAAGAACTCCGATTCTTGCTGGACGAACTTCAAGGCGCCCTGCAGGTCGTAGCGCCAGCCGTGGTACTTGCAGGTGAACTGCCGACACGTCCCGCGCGTCTCCTCGCCCGGAAAGTCGTTCCACACCAGCTTGTTTCCGCGGTGACGGCACACGTTGTAGAACGCCCGGATGCGCTCGTCCTTGCCCTTGACCAGGATCACCGAGACGCCGACGACTTCGATCTCCTTGGTCAGGTAGCTGCCGACACGCGGCAACTCCTCCACCCGCGCGAGGTTGAGCCACGCCCGTTTGAAGATCGCCTCGCGCTCGAGTTCGTAGAACTCTCGCGACGTCGAGTCCTTGAAAGACACGGGCCCCGTTCCCAATTCGGGATAGTGCTCGGTCCAGGAGCCCTCCGGGGGCCTGCCTGCTCTGGTCATCGAATCCTCACAATCACATCACCGCTCCGCCGTTGACGCCCAACACCTGGCCGGTGATGTACCTGGCTTCTTTTGAACACAGAAATCCCACGGCCGCGGCGATATCGGCGCCGGTGCCGAGGTAACCCAACGGGATGTTGCTGGCCATCTGCTCGTTGGACGGCAGGTATCCGGCGGCCTGGCCCTGGTGCTGCATCGGGGTTTCGATGCCCGAGGGCGGAATGTTGTTCACCGTAATCCCGTGCGGCGCGTATTCGCGGGCCAACGACTTGGTCAAGGTGATCACCGCGCCTTTGGACGCCGCATAGTGGGCGGCGAACGGCGAGCCCCGCTGGGCGCTCGACGACGAGATCATCACGATCCTGCCCCAGCGCGCCTCCACCATGTCCGGCAGCGCGACCTGGCAGCAGTGAAAGGTGCCGGTGAGATTGACATCGATGATCCGCGACCAGGTTGCGGCACTGATCTCCAAGAACGGCGAGAAGTCGAACATGCCGGCACTGGTCACCAGGACCGTCACCGGGCCCAGCTCGCTGCGCACCTTCGCGAACGCCTGCTCCACGGCGGACCGATCGGTCACGTCGGCACCGACGCCCAACGCGGTCACACCGTCGGCGCGCAGGTCGTCGGTGACGCGTTGCGCGGCACGCTCATTGACATCGAGGACCGCGACTTTGAGTCCGCGCCGGCCCAATTCATGGCACGTCGCTTCGCCCATACCCGAGGCGCCTCCGGTCACCACCGCCACCCTGGTCATCGAGTCCGCTCCACCTTTTCCCTCACTCGTAGACCACCCGCACCGTGGGGCTGGTGGGCAGGGCCTGACACGTCAGCACCCAACCCTCCTCGACCTCGTCGGGATCGAGCGCGTCGTTGTTGATCATCCGGGCGCTGCCGTGGGTCAGGCGACCCATACACGTTCCGCACGAACCGATCTCACACGACGACGGCGCGCGCAGCCCGGCCATGCGGGCCGTCTGCAGCAACGTGTTGCCCGCATGGTACGGCGCGGTCGTCGTCGATCCGTCCAGCACGATGGTGACCTCGTCGGTCACCACCTCGGTGTCCGGCGGCGCCGCGGCGGCTACGTCGTCGACGTCGAAATGCTCGATGTGCAGGCGATCGGCCGGCAAGCCTGCCGCGCATACGGCGGTTCGCACTATCTCCATGAACTCGTTGGGCCCGCAGATGTATACGTCTGCGTCGCCGGCGTGGCGGACGAACGCCTCGATGTCCCCCCGGGTGACGAAGCCGGTGTTGTCGTCGAGGTGGTGGTGCAGGACGAATCGATCGGCGTGCCGCGCGGCCAGCGACGCCAAGGCATCGTCGAAGATCACCGCGTCGCGGCTGCGGTTGGCGTAGAACAATCGTGTGGCGCGGGTGCCCGACATCAGGGCCGTGCGCAGCAGCGAAAACACCGGCGTGATGCCACTTCCCCCGGCGAAGGCGATCAGAGCTCGGTCGGTCTCGCGCAACACGAAGCGACCCTGCGGCGGCAGGGCGGGCAGCTGGTCGCCGGGTGCGGCCGCGTCATTGAGCCAGTTCGACACCACACCGTCTCGGTCACGTTTGACGGTGATCTGCAGGTCTTCACCCGGTAACGACGACATCGAATAACACCGTCGATGCTGGCGTCCGTCGACGGTGACCAGCAGCGTCAGAAACTGCCCGGCTTGGTAGCCGAACTGTTGCGCGCTGCCCGGTGGGACATCGAGAACGATCGACACGGCGTCGCGGGTCTCGCGAACCACGCGCTTGATCCGCAGTGGCACAAAGCCATCCGGCGACGCGGCGATGCCGACACCGGCGCCCCCGGCGTCGGTCGCGGTCGCCAAACCGGCGTTTGTGATCGCGCGGATCTCACCCATCCCGGCCAGAGTATCAACTACTTGCGATTAGTCTCAAGTACTGGATACAGGCGCCGCCCGTCGACGGTCGGTCAACCGTCGACGTGGTCGTTGAACAGTTCGTGGCCGGTGCCCTTTTCGACCACCCGGCCCAGCAATTCGCGCAGGGTTTGTTGCTCCTGCTCGGTCAGCACGCCGAACACCTCCTGGTGGGCGGCGATCGCGTCGTTGACCACCGTTTCGGCGACCTTGCGGCCCTGGCCGGTGAGGTAGGCCCGCAGGATGCGCGCGTGCTGGGGATCCTGCTTTCTTTCCAACAGGCCGCGGCGGTCCAGGGCGGTGAGCGCGAGCTGGACGCCCTGCGGGCTGATCAGCAGTCGCCGCGCGAGCTCGGCGCCGGACAAGCCGGGTTCGTTGGCCAGTTGGCGCAGCACGCCGATCTGGGCGGTGCTCACGCCGTGTTCGCGCATCGCCTCGTTGATCGTGGTGAGTGAGTAGTAGAAGGCCTGCTTGAGCAGCCACAGGATGTTGTCGGTGAGTTCCATGCCCGCCTCCGTTATGCCGCCGGGGTCTTGTAGATCTGCCCGTTTTTCATGACAAAGCGAACGTCGAGGGTGGTGGCGATGTCGTCGAAAGGGTTGCCGGGGACGGCGATGATGTCAGCCAGATAGCCGGGCGCCAGCCTGCCCAACTCGTCGTCCGCCTCGATCAGCTCGGCCGCCACCACAGTGGCCGCGTGGATCGCTTGCGCGGGCGTCATGCCCCGTTCGACCAGCGCGCCCAGTTCCTTGGCGTTGTGACCATGCGGGATGGCCGGCGCATCGGTGCCGCAGGCGATCCGCACCCCGGCCTCGATCGCCTTGGGCAGCATCGACTTTGCCCGCGGGAACACCTCGAGCGCCTTCTTGCGAAGCTCGGGTGCGATCCGATCGATGGCCATGGCGTCGGTCAAATACGTGGTCGAGACCAGAAAGGTGCCGTGATCGACCATCATCTGGATGGTCTCGTCACTGGCCAGAAATCCGTGTTCGATGCAGTCGATCCCGGCGCGGATGCACGCTTGAATTGCGCTGTCCCCCACGGCGTGTGCGGCCACCCGCACCCCGGCCCGGTGGGCCTCGTCGGCGATGGCGGCGAACTCGGCATCGGAGTACTGCTGGGCGCCCGGCGCGGTGCTGTGTGACATCACCCCGCCCGAGGCGGACACCTTGATCAGCTTGGCGCCGTGCCGGATTTGGTAACGCACGCAAGCGATCACGTCGGGAACGCCGTTGGCGATGCCTTCGGCGACCGAGAGCGGCATGACCCCGGGGGCCAACCGCTGGAAGACCGTGGGGTCCAGGTGCCCGCCGTACGGGGTGACGGCATGTCCGGCGGGATAGACGCGCGGTCCGATGTGCCAGCCCTGGTCGATGGCGCGCTGCAGCGCCACGTCGAGCAGGTATCCCCCGGTCTTGACCATCAACCCGAGATTGCGCACCGTGGTGAACCCGGCCTCCAGGGTGGTGCGGGCGTTGACCGCGCCGCGCAGCGTGCGATACGCGGGGTCGTCCTGCACGCCATGCATGGGGGACGGCAGGCCCTCGGGACCGCCGGGTCCGCCGATGAGCAGGTTGAGCTCCATGTCCATCAGCCCGGGCAGCAGCGTCACGTCGCCCAGATCAATGACGGTGGCCGAATCCGGAAGCGGCTCTTGGGGATTGATCGCGGTGATGCGTTCGCCGTCGACCACCACCTGCGCCGGCGTGTGGATCTGACCGGTCACGACGTCAGCCCATCGCGCCGCCCGCAGCACGCAGGTCATGGAACGGGCTCGGACACGCAGTCCAGGGTCGAGGCACCCGAATCGGGGACGCGGGGCTGTTTCCAGCACTCCACCGGGAACGACACCATGATCATCGAATACAGCAGATGCATCAGGTTCTGGACGTCGTCGGGCAGGTCGTCGAGAGAGAACTTGTCGCAGAACGCCAGCGCCTCTTCGGCACGCGGGGTGATCGCGTCGTAGAAGGCCTTCATTTCCGTCATGGAGCTGGCCAGCCTCTTGGCGTAGCGTTCCGGTTCGCTGGGCAGGCACCACTCGGCGAACCGTTCGAGGTCGGCGAACTCGGCGGGCAGCATCGACATCGTGTTCACACTCCTGCCGTCGAGGTCCGGCGATAGTCATCGATCCAGGCCGCCGTCTCCTTGTGCAGGTGACGGATCAGGACCTCCTGGTCGCAGAGCAGGAACTCGTCGATCACCTGAGATTCGAGCATCGTCTGCGTCGCCTCCAGGGTGTTGGCGTCCTGCAGCCCATATTCCTTGAACGACACGGCCGCCAATTCCTGAGCGACCCGCTCGCGCGGGGTACGCGGCGCCGGGAAGTACAGCGTTCCTTCGAACAGGTGGCTGTTGTACGCCGTCGGCCAGTAGTGATAGGTCAGATACCAGCCCTGACCCCAGAACAGGATGACGAAGTTGGGGAACAGCTGGAACGAGTCCAGGCCCCACGGGTCGCATTTCGCGGGATTGAGTCCGGCGGGCATCGGCCCGAGATCGGGCTTGTCCCAAGGCCCGAACAGTCCGCTCTGGCAGATGTCCTCGATCGGCTTGCGCATCTCGTCGGCCATTTCCCAGGCCCGCACCCCGGACGTGCTGACCAGCCGGTGCGGCCCGTCCAGCCGGTAGTGCGGGGCCTCAAAACCCGCCTCGGCGGCGGCCTTTGAGTACGCGGTCGGCGACTGGTTCGCATGCAACACCGGGGCGTGATAGAACTCCTGGAACGCGTCCATGTAGAGCTTCCAGTTCGCCTTGACTTCCGAACGGTAGTACCAGCGCGAGGTCATCTTGTCGAAGGGGTAACCCTCCAGCCCGGTGATCATGGGCCCCAAGAACTCTCGCAACGACTGCTCGGGTTTCTGGGCGAAGTTGACGAAGATGAAGCCTTCCCAGACCTCGCAGTGCACCGGCACCAGGCCGTAGCGACTCTTGTCCAGGTTGAAGAACTCCTCCTCCTGCTGCACGAAGGTGAGGTTGCCGTCCAGGTCGTAGCGCCACGCGTGGTATTTGCACGTGAACTGCCGGCACACGCCGCTCGTTTCTTCCTGCGGCATGTCGTTCCACACCAACTTGTTGCCGCGGTGCCGGCACACGTTGTGGTAGGCCTTGATGTCACCGGATGCCGTGCGGACCAGAATGATTGACGTGTTGACGACCTTCAGCTCCCTGGTGAGGTAACTACCCTTACGCGAAAGCTGTTCCACGCGACCGACATTGAGCCAGGCCCGTTTGAAGATGGCCTCGCGCTCCAGCTCGTAGATCTCCGGGCTGATGGAGTCGTGGTACGACACCGGGTCGGTGCCCAGTTCCGGATAGTGCTCGGTCCAGCTGCCCTCCGGCGGTTTGGGGAATCGAGCCATGATCGCTCCTTAAGCAGTCCAATCTCGGCAAAACCTTCGGCGCCCAAGCCGCGTCTCGCAGCACTGTTGCGCGAAACGACCGCCTGCACACCGCTTTCACCGATCCCTGAGAGCTCCGTCACGGCCGACGGTATATCCTCGACCCCATCAATAGCAAGTAGTTGATATTGGCCTCGGGAGGCACGGATGGACCGCAGCATCGTGCAAGTCATCTCACCACATAACGAAGAACCCATCGCCGAGGTCGAGGCGGCGGGATCCGACGGCGTCGACGCCGCGGTCATCGCCGCGCGCGCGGCCTTGACCTCGGCGCCCTGGGGCCACAGCGAGCCGTCGGACCGGATCGCCGCGATCCGGCGCCTGGCCGACATTTACGACGGGCGTCGCGGCGAGATGGCCGACACCATCACCGCCGAGATCGGTGCGCCGATCAGCTTCGCCCAGCGCGCCCAGGTCGGCCTGCCCGCGTTCATGATCCGCGCGTTCTGCGACCTGGCCGAGCGGCATCAGTGGCAGGAGACCCGGACCGGGTTCTTCGGCAGCGACGTGCTGGTCCGCAAGGAGCCCGTCGGCGTGGTCGCCGCGATCGTGCCGTGGAACATGCCCCAGTTCCTCATCATCACCAAGCTGGTGCCCGCGCTGTTGGCCGGCTGCACGGTCGTGCTCAAGCCCGCGCCCGAAAGCCCGTTGGACGCCCTGCTTTTGGCAGAGATGATCGACGAGGCCGGCCTGCCGCCCGGCGTGGTCAGCGTGCTGCCCGGCGATGCGAGCCTCGGCGCCTACCTGGTCGCCCACCGCGGAGTGGACAAGGTGTCGTTCACCGGCTCCACCGCGGCGGGCCGTGCCGTGGCCGCGGCCTGCGCGGCCAACCTCACCAAGGTCAGCCTCGAACTCGGCGGGAAGTCCGCGGCGCTGGTCCTCGACGACGCGGCACCCGACAGGGTCGCCGCCGGCGTGCGATCGGCCAGCCTGTCCAACAGCGGCCAGATCTGCAACGCGCTCACCCGCGTCCTGGTGCCCCAGCAGCGCCATGACGAATACGTCGACGCGCTCGCCGCCGAGATGTCCGGCCTTCGCGTCGGCGATCCCGGCGACCCCAAGACCCAGCTCGGTCCCCTGGTCTCCCGTCGCCAGCAGCAGCGCGTTCGCGACTACATCAACGTCGGTCAGCAGGAGGGGGCGCGGCTGATCGTGGGCGGCGCCGACATGCCCGACGGGCTCGACCGCGGCTGGTACGTCCGGCCCACCCTGTTCGCGGCGGCCGACAACACCATGCGCATCGCGCGGGAGGAGATCTTCGGCCCCGTCATCACCGTCATCCCCTACCGCGACGAGGACCAGGCGGTGGCGATCGCCAACGATTCCGACTACGGCCTGGCCGGATCGGTGTGGGGTAACGACACCGACCGGGCCCTCGCCCTCGCCGCCCGGATCCATACCGGCACCGTCGGCATCAACCAGGGCTACACCATGGACCCGTTTGCGCCCTTCGGCGGCGTCAAAGGCAGCGGCTACGGCCGAGAACTCGGACCCGAAGGCCTCGACGGCTACGTGGACACGAAATCAATCGCCGTCGCCCCGGCCGGCTAGCTGGTCTCGCTGGCGACGTACACGGCGACATAACCGATAGGGATACCGGTCCAGGTCGCGATGCACTCCCGGGCGGCCAGCTCCACGGTGGCCCGGCTGCTGGCGCGGGTGGCCCTGCCGACCTCGGGAATCCGGATCATCCATCCATCCGCGTCGCGAGTGATTTCGATGTCGAAGCACTGGCCGACCATCGGGCACTTCACCCGGGGAGCGACCCGCGTTCGGCGGGCGCCGCGCAACGATTGGCGGCGCAGCAGAGTGGGCTGAACAGGCATGGCTGCTTTCCTGAGTCGCGAACGAATCGCGGGCAAGACTAATCCGCATCGAGGCGAAAACCTAATTGGCGTCTCAGGCGGATAACGACGAATCGCAAGGCCGCCGCGACGTTCCGCGCGGATAACCGCGCGTTCGGCGGCAGGAGGCCTATAGTGTGAGGTAGGCCACATCTGACCGCGGCATGTTGCGGGCGTCACATCGAAGGAGATTTGATGGCTGGCGTGGATCGTCCTCATAAAACCGTCATTGCGCCTCGTACCGGCGCGGCGGTCAATTCACACCGTGTGTTAGTCGCCTTTCTGACCGTCACCGTCTTTATCTGCGCGATCGTGGGCGCCATCGCGGCCGCCATGATGGGGCAAACCACCGCGGCGCTCCTCATCGCGCTGGTGGCCGGGGGATGGTTCTCGGCCGCCGTCTTCTGCTGATCTCAGCCGATCCCGTCTCGCTACGGTGAGCCGCGCTCGTCGCAGCGCGGCAGCCGGCGCAGTGCGCCCGGATTACCCTGCACCCGCAGTCGGCGTCGCCCGCCCTCGCCGATGTCGACGCCAACGGGCAACTCGTGGCCGCCCGCTCCGGCCGGATCGACGAGAAGCTCCAATTCGTCGGCGTCGACGAATAACACGGCGTCATCGTGCGACAGCCGCCACGGGTGGCCGTCGCTGGGCCAGCGGCCACCGACGACGCGAATGCCATCGTCGTCGGCGTCCCGGTTCTCGTCGGCTTCGCGGTCTTCGTCCGCATCCGCCTCGACAGAATCAATCCACAATTTCGCCGGCACCGGACGGAAGTACACCGCGAGGCGTTGGCGATTGAGGTCGACGCCGATCGGCATCCCGATCGGGGGCAGCGATGTGCCCTCGGGCTGGTCGTTCAGCGATTTCTTGACCTGACGAGAACCGAAGCCGGTACCGAACCAGTCGATGGTCAGGACGGTGGTGATGTACTGCGCGATCGCGGCGGTCAACAGACCGCCCGCGCCGGCGGCTCCCACCCCAGCCGCCCCCGCTACCCAGGTCACCGGCAGCGCGAGCAGCCCGACGACAGCCGCCGCTCCCGCGGCCGTGGCCACCTTGCCGGCCGCGGTCAGGCTGAAGTCGGCGTTCACGTCCGGCTCAGCATTCTGCGCGGGCCGCACCCCCACGGTCCGCGGTAGCCGATCGAATCGCTCGCGGACGCGCTTGACCTCGGCCTCGTAGTCCTCGGCGCCGAGGTGGCCGGCGCGCTTCTTTGCACCCGCCAGACTCAGCGTTTCCTCGAGAAGCTCGATGGTGTCCACATCCTTGCGCAACAGCTCGTTGCCCTTCGGGTCGCGGGGGATGTCGCCGAGGCCCATCTCGTAAATCACCTTGAAGGTGGCGTTGAAGTCATAGAGCGTGGTTTCGGCGCTCACGGTGCCGTCGACGACCAACCGGCCGTCCCCGGTTCGCGGCACGATGTCGGCGTCGAGGGCATCCAGGCTTCGGTCTTGGCCGCCGATGCTGATGGTCTTCGGACCCGCCAGCGCGCACGGCGCATCGGGGTCGAAGTCGCCCTCGTCGAGATCGAAACTCTTCATCACGGTGTCACGCACCTGCCGCAAAATGCTCCACCCGGTAGCAGCCAAAGCCGCTCTCTCACAGGGGTTTTCGGCGAGAATGGACGGGGGCAGCTCCTCACCGGGGGGCAAATCGCGCAGCGTCCGCAGCTGTACCACCATGGATTCCTCGGTGGCCTCGCCGGCGGCGAAACGCTGCACCACGGCGTCGAGTTCCTTGACGGTACCGTCGTCTTGCGCCTCGGGGTCGACGTCCACCGGCGTAGGCAGCAGCGTCTGAATCCCGTTGTCGCCCATCGCCTCCAGCTGCGGGCGGACCGCGTCGGCGATTTGGGCGGCCAGCGAGTCGAGTACCCTGGTCCTGGCTTCCTCGTCGGAGAGGCCGGGGTGCTGCAACTTCTCCAGGTTCACCATCAGCTCCCCGGCGATGCTGTGGGTGATCCAGTACGCCTCAGCGTAATCGAGTTCCCAGCTGATCCGGGGATCCTGTCCGGCGAAGACCGTGATCCCGTCCGCGCGGCGTTCGACGTGCGGACCGAACAGCCACCCGGCGTACCGGTCCGGCGACGGGCTGGCGACCAGCGCGGGCGCATCCTGGGCGGTGAAGTTCAGCGCGATCGTCTGTTTACCGGCTTCCAGCTGGTGCGGTTCGAGCTGATCGTGAACCGTCAACCGGCCGAACAACGGAATCTCGTTGTACGCAATCTCGCGCGACTCTCCGGCACGCGGACCATCCGGGATCGTGATCGTGGCCGGGGGCAGCGATACCAGCGGGATGCAGGTGACCGAATCGATGACGATTTTCGAATCGAAAATCACCAGGTCTATCGCGAAGTGCCGCAGCGGGTCGCGGGATTCACCGTCGGCTTCCTCCTGCCACAGCCGCTGACGGGCGTCGAGGATGAACCAGACGCGGTCCAGGGTCAGGTCGAGGGTGGCCGTCGCCGAATAGCCGGCGCCGTCGACGGACTGCGTGTACTTGTCGCCGCTGAACATCTCGGCCGTCTGATCCTGCACGCGTTCGCGATGGATCTCGATGATCGTGTCGGGGCGATGCATGTGAAAACTCCGTCCCTCGGTACCCGTGGTGCCCGATCGGTGGGCTCAAGTCGGTTCGTGCATGCTGTACCCCGAAAAGGGGGTCGCCAAAGCTGTTGCGCTGAAGCGCAATTCGTTCTCATCCTGGCCTGACTCGGCTACGGACGTTCTTCAATCACGCACTGAACGATTCCGTTGGCGAAGCTCGGGTCGAATCCCATGTGCGCCACTCTCTGGGCCTCCGCGGCCGGGGAGACACCGGAATCGAGATCCTGCTCGATGACGCCGACGAGTTGCAGGTTCTGGGGGTCATGGCCCGCGATCGGCTCGGTCATCTTTCCCACGCAGCGGCGATAACCGCTGTAGTCGGCGTGCGCGGACGCGGTGAGCACTGCCGGCCCGACTATCCAGCCCGCAATGGCTACCCCAACGGCGGCGGCGACGTAGATGACACGCACGGTTCGCTGGATACCCAGCTACGAGAACCGATAATCAGCACACAATTGGTGGAGCTAAGGGGACTCGAACCCCTGACCCCCACACTGCCAGTGTGGTGCGCTACCAGCTGCGCCATAGCCCCGAGAAGTCGTGCCCATCGAAGCTACACCACCGGTAACCGTCCATCAAAGTTGCTGCTAGACCGGCTCCACGTCCGCCTCGGAGGCCAGCAGATCGGCCTCGAGATCCGCCGCGGTCCGGGTCTCCGGCGCCACCACCCAGCCGATGGCGGCGATCAGCAGGACGATCCCGCTGATGACGAAACCCCACATGTAGCTGAACTGCTCGGCGGCCCAACCGACCGCCATGGACCCGACGATGGCCCCCAGATCCGACATCATCTGCACCGTCGCCACCGGAAGACCCGCACGCGCCTCGTTGCCCAGGATGTCGGCAACGGCGGCCTGCAACGGTGACATGTAGATCCCCGTCATCGCTCCGACCACGCCCGCCGCCACCATGAAGACCGGCAAGGACAACACGAAGCCCAGCCAGACGGTCGCCGCCCCGGACGTCACCAGGCCAATGATCAACAGGGTGCGCCGCCCCATCCGGTCCGACAGGTAGCCACTGGGGATGACGGCCAACGCGTTTCCACCCGCGAACGCCGCGAGCACCACGCCGATGATGCCGATGCCCCGACCCATCACGTCGGAGATGAACAGTGGCACCAGCGCGACGCGAAGACCGAACGCGGACCAGCCGGTCGCAAAATTCGACAGCAGCGCCGAACGGTACGCGCGCACCCGCAGCGCCTCGCGCAGCGTCACCGTGGCTCGCGTCGGGGGCGGCGGCGCGGCCAGCGCCGAATTCCGCAGGCTGTAGAACAGCACCACCGCGACCGCCAGCATGGCGACGCCGTAGACCACGAACGGAGCGGTCAACCCCCACCCCGCCGCCAGGCCGCCCACCGCCGGGCCGCCGACCGCGCCCACCATGAACGAGGTGGTGAACAGCCCAGCGATCCGGCCGCGAGCGTCGGGCGGGCTGATGTGGATCATCAGGCCCAGCGCCGAGACATAAAACATCGTCGACCCGATGCCGCTGAAAACCCGGCAGAGCATCAACTGCCAGTACGCCTGGGAAAAGGCGCACGCGGCGGTGGACACCGCCACGATCAGCAAACCGCCGATGTAGATCCGCCGCTCGCCCAAGCGTTCGGTGAGCAGCCCACTGATCGGCGCGAAACACAACCTGCTCAATGAAAAGACGGTGACCAATAAAGTCACCGCCTTGATGCTCACCCCGAAAGTGCGCGCAAAGGTCGGCAGCGCCGGCGAGATCACTCCGTAGCCCAGGGCGATCATGATGTTCGCCCAGCTCAGGATCCAGACTTCGCGCGGCAGGCGGCTAGAACGGGATGCACGTCCCCCCGGGCGGGCAAGACGGAGGGAAAAGGTCACCCAATGACTTTATTAACCACCTCGCGCGCGGTTTCCTGCACCTGGGCCAAATGCTGCGGCCCCTTGAAGGATTCCGCGTAAATCTTGTACACGTCCTCGGTGCCCGACGGGCGCGCGGCAAACCACGCATTGGCCGTCGTCACCTTCAATCCGCCCAGCGGTGCGCCATTGCCGGGCGCCGCGGTCAGCTTCGCAGTGATCGGCTCGCCCGCCAATTCGGTCGCAGTCACCTGGTCGGCGGAGAGCTTCGACAGGCGCGCCTTCTGGTCGCGATCCGCGGGGGCGTCGACCCGCGCGTAGTAGGGCGTGCCGTACTCGCCGGCCAGCTGCTGGTAGCGCTGCGACGGATTCAGCCCGGTGACCGCGAGAATCTCGGACGCCAGCAGCGCCAGGATGATGCCGTCCTTGTCGGTGGTCCATACCGAGCCGTCCCGCCGCAGGAACGACGCCCCGGCCGACTCCTCCCCGCCGAAGCCGATGGTCCCCTCGATCAGGCCGTCGACGAACCACTTGAATCCGACCGGCACCTCGATCAGCTTGCGGCCGAGGCCGGCGACCACCCGGTCGATCATGGACGAACTGACGGCGGTCTTGCCGACGGCGATGCCGCCCGGCCACGACGGCCGCCGGGTGTAGAGGTATTCGATGGCCACCGCGAGGTAATGGTTCGGGTTGAGCAGACCCCCATCGGGAGTGACGATGCCGTGGCGGTCGGAGTCCGCGTCGTTGCCGGTGGCGATCTGGTAGCGGTCGGGGTCGCCGGATACCGTTCGGATGAGACCCGCCATCGCGTCCGGCGAGCTGCAATCCATCCGGATCTTGCCGTCGTGGTCGAGCGTCATGAACCGCCAGGTCGCGTCGACCAGCGGATTGACCACGGTCAGGTCCAGGCGATGCCGCTGGGCGATCTCGCCCCAATAGTCCACGCTCGCCCCACCCAGGGGGTCAGCGCCGATGCGCACCCCGGCGTCGCGGATGGCATCGAGGTCGACCACGCCTGCCAGGTCGTCGACATAGTTGCCGAGGTAGTCGTGGCGCTGCACGGCCTGCAGCGCGCGGGCCAGCGGAATGCGCTTGACCCCCGACCCTTCGCGCAGGATCTCGTTGGCGCGCTTGGCGATTGCGTTGGTCGCGTCGGTGTCGGCCGGGCCGCCGTTGGGCGGGTTGTACTTGAAGCCGCCGTCCGCGGGGGGGTTGTGCGACGGGGTGACCACGATACCGTCGGCCAGCGCCTGCGTGCGGCCCCGGTTGTAGGTGAGGATGGCGTGGCTGACCGCAGGCGTGGGCGTGTAGCGGTCGCGGCTGTCCACCATCGCTACCACGTCGTTGGCGGCCAGCACCTCCAGCGCCGACGCCCAGGCCGGCTCGGAAAGCCCGTGCGTGTCCCGGCCGATGAACAGCGGACCCGTCACTCCGTGCGCGGCGCGGTATTCGACGATGGCCTGCGTGATCGCCACGATGTGCGCCTCGTTGAACGCGCCGTTGAGTGCCGAGCCGCGATGGCCCGACGTGCCGAACGCCACCTGCTGGGCGACGTCACCGGGGTCCGGCGCGATCGAGTAATACGCCGTCACCAGGTGGGGCAGATCGACGAGATCTTCGGGCTGGGCCGGCTGACCGGCGCGAGGGTTGGCGACCATGGTTGTCAATTCTGCCCGTGTCCGCGTCCCCCCGGGCTGCGCCGGTCTGGACTTCGGCCATACGCTGCGTAGCGCACCGGCAAACGAAGGGAACCGACGCCAGTGGTTCAACGGGACTATCGCGAATTGGTCGCGGTGTTTGCCGGTGGTGCGCTGGGGTCGGTGGCCCGTGCCGCGCTGAGCGCGCTGGCCGGCGGCGACCCGGCGGGTTGGCCCTGGGCCACGTTCGCGGTCAACATCGTCGGGGCCTTTCTGGTGGGTTACTTCACCACCCGGCTGCTGGAGCGGTTGCCGACGTCAAGCTATCGGCGGCCCCTGCTCGGCACCGGATTGTGCGGCGGTTTAACCACTTTCTCGACGATGCAGGTCGAGACGCTGCGAATGATCGAGCACGGTCATTGGGCGCTGGCCGTCTCTTACACGGTCACCAGCATCGTGCTGGGCCTGCTGGCGGTGCACCTTGCCACCAAGTTGGTGCGCCGGGTCCCGGTGCGCCGATGACGGCCGCCACCGTGCCGACGGCTCTGGTCTGGGTCGGCGTCGCGCTGATCGGCGGCATCGGGTCGGTCCTGCGTTTCGTCGTCGACCGCACGGTGGCGCGGCGGGTGTCTCGGCCGTTTCCGTTCGGCACGCTGGTCGTGAATGTCAGCGGTGCAGCGTTTTTGGGCTTTCTCGGCGGGCTGGCGTTGAACAAGGAGGCGGCCCTGTTGGTGGGGACTGCCTTTGTCGGCGCCTACACCACGTTTTCGACCTGGATGCTGGAAACGCAGCGGCTCGGCGAAGAACGCCAACTCCGCGCGGCACTGGCCAACATCCTCGTCAGCGTCGCGCTGGGCGAGGCGGCGGCCTTCATCGGACAGCAGCTGGCACAGCAGCTTTGATGGCTGTTCAGGCATCGCGCTGACGCGGGACGTCCTCTGGAGTCCGGGGCAGCACGTACAGCGCCATCCGCCGATTCGACATGTCGTGCTCGCCGAGAAATGTGCAACCGCTGCGCTCACAGAACTTGCGCGCCAACACATTGCGGTGGTCGGGATCGAACATGATGCGACGACATTGCGGATCGAGGGTAAGGATGCTGACCACCAGGTAAGGCAGCAGGTAGCTCACGTGACCGCGCTCGATGTAATCCAGATCGGCGACCGCGACGTGCAATCCCAGATCATGCGGGTCATGCTCATACCGTCGGGCGATGGAATCCTTTGCCGCCCTGTATATTTCGATATACGCACGATCGACCCCGTCCAGGGTGGCGATGACGGGACGCGAAAACGCGCCGTCCAATTGCGCCTGCAGATACCGATGCCAGCGCTGCACCGGCCAGTTGGACTCCCAGGCCTGCACCAGATGGGGCCGGCTCATCCACTCCGCGATCATTTCGGCGTCGGCGTCCGGGTCGACAACGCGCAGACCGTAGGGCTCAGGGAGGTCCGGGATGGGCGGCGGCGGGACGCTGCTGATCGCCTCGGGAAGACCGGTCAGTTCCCGCGGGAGGATGGGCTGGACGTCACTCATCACTGGACTCAGCGCGGCGTGAGCAGCTTGGCCAGGACGGCGGCCTGGCTGATGTCGACGTCGCGGGTCGCCGTCACCAGCGTGACCGGACCGTGCTTGGCGAGCTCGCGCAGCTCGTCCAGGGCGCCGCTGTCGCGCAGCTCGCTCTTGTAGCGTGCCGCGAATTCGTCGAACCGGCCCGAATCGTGGTGGTACCACTCCCGGAGGTCCTTCGACGGGGCGACGTCCTTGCACCAAATGCCCACTCGCGGATCGTCTTTGCGTACCCCTCGTGGCCAGACGCGGTCGACCAGCACGCGCTGGCCCTCGTCGGGGCCGACGTCGTCGTAGACCCGCGCCACCTGGATACGCCTTCTGGCGCTCATCCGTTCAGCGTAGCGATGGGCGCTTGTCGGTGGGCCGTTTATAATCGAATGTATGTTCGAATTCTTGGCCGAGGTCGACCCGGCAGCCGACGAGTCGGCGCTGATCGAGCGCATCGCCGAGCTGGAGACGCTCAAAAGCGCCGCCGCCGCGGGCCAGGCCCGCGCAGCCGCGGCCCTGGACGCGACGCGTCGGGCCACCGAGGCGGCCGCCGGGGTGCCCGCGGCGCGCCGCGGACGCGGCGTGGCCGGCGAGGTCGCTCTGGCGCGACGGGACGCACCCGCGCGGGGCGGCCGGCATCTGGGCTTCGCCAAGGCTCTGGTGTACGAGATGCCGCACACCCTGGCGGCGCTGGAATGTGGCGTCTTGTCCGAGTGGCGGGCCACGCTGATCGTGCGGGAAAGCGCATGCCTCGACGTCGAGGACCGCCGCACCCTGGACGCGGAGATGTGCGCCGACCCGACCAGGCTGACCGGCATGGGCGATGCGCGCGTGGCCGCGACCGCGAAGGCGATCGCCTACCGGCTCGATCCGCACGCCGTCGTCGAGCGGGCGGCCAAGGCGGAGAACGACCGGACGGTCACCATTCGGCCGGCGCCCGACACGATGACCTATCTCACCGCGTTACTGCCGGTGGCCCAAGGGGTTTCGGTTTATGCGGCGCTGCGCCGCGAAGCGGATACCCGCGGCGACGGGCGGTCGCGCGGGCAGGTGATGGCGGACACGCTGGTGGAAAGGATCACCGGGCGCAGCGCGACGGTCCCGACCCCGATCGCGGTCAACCTGGTGCTGTCCGACGAAACGCTGCTCGGCGGCGGCAATGCGCCGGCCGACGTCTGCGGCTACGGACCCATTCCCGCCACGGTCGCGCGGGGCATGGTCGCACAGGCCGCCACCGACGACCGCTCACGAGCGACTCTGCGCAGGCTCTACACGCATCCCCGAGCGGGGGCACTGGTGGCCATGGAATCACGGGCACGACTTTTCCCGCGCGCCCTCGCCGCATTCGTCGGGCTGCGCGATCAACGCTGCCGCACTCCCTACTGCGACGCGCCGATCCGGCACCGCGACCACGCGCAGCCGTGGGTCGACGGCGGCCTCACGACCGCAGACAACGGCCTGGGCCTGTGCGAGCGCTGCAACTACGTCAAGGAGAACGCGGGGTGGGCGGTCAGCGCCGGTGTTGACGAAAACCACACGCATACCGCGTTTTTCACGACTCCTACCGGCAAAACCTACCGGTCGACGGCTCCGCCGCGCGGGCCCACGATCACCGTCAGCAGGCTGGAGATCCGCGTCGGTGTCGCGCTCGCGCGACACGCCGCCTAACGCTTCAGTAGTGATAGGTGTCCGACGGCGCGGGTGAATGGTCGCGTTCTTCGTCGTCGAATTCCGACGATTCGATGCCGTACGCCCGGGCGAGCTCGAGAATCTTGGTCGCCCGGGCGATGCGCGGCAGGTCGGAACCGTTGCGGATCTCTCCCCCGTCACGCTCGAACTCAGCGAAAAACTCTTTAGCCCACGAGATTTCGTCGTGCGAGGGTGACAGGCCCTCGTTCACCACGGCGCATTGGTCCGGGGTCAGGCAGATCTTGCCGGTCATCCCGAATTCCACGGAAACGGCCGTGGCCTCGATCAACTTCAAAGCATTGGAACCGATCGTGGGCCCGTCGATGGCGCTGGGCAGGCTGGCCGCCTTGGCCGCGATCGTGAATCGCGACCGGGCATACGCCAACGTGCCCGGGTCTTCCCCGAAACCGGTGTCACGGCGGAAATCGCCGATGCCGAAGGCGAGCCGGAAAGTGCCCTTCGCCGCAGCGATCTCCGTGATGCGCTCCAGGCCGCGGGCCGTTTCCACCAGCGCGACGATCGGCACGTTGGGCAACCGTTGCGCGGTCTCGGTGACGTGGTCCACCGACTCGACCATCGCCAGCATCACGCCGCCGACCGGAGTGGTAGCCAGGGCGGCGAGGTCGTCCGCCCACCACGGGGTGCCAAAACCGTTGATGCGGACCCAGTCGGTGTTCCCGGCGTTAAGCCAACGCACCACGTTCTCACGGGCGGCGTGCTTGTCCTTGGGGGCCACGGCGTCCTCGATGTCGAGCACGACGATGTCGGCGCGCGAGTGCGCCGCGGCCTGAAACCGGTCGTCGTGCGCACCGTTGACCAGCAGCCAACTCCGGGCCAGAACGGGGTCGATGCGGAAACCGATGACGTCGTCGGACTCCGGCGCGCTGCTGTTGACCTGCTCGTACATTCCCCAACCGTAGCGATATCGCATACGGCTCGGCCGCCCGACCGAGTGAGAGCTCGGGCCGGGCGGCCGCGCCTGTGCGAACTAATTGATGCCGACGACCTCTTGCGCGATCGCGGCGATACGCGTTTGGGCAGCTGAGACGACCCGCTGGCGATTCTTGTTCGCCTCCTCGTAGGCGATGATTGCCCGAACGTCACTCGCGCTGGTGAGCTCCTTGACCGCGGCCGCCGCCTCGTTGACGTTGAGCTCGTCGTAGTCGGCGATGGGCAGCTCATCGGCGTCGAGGACACCCACTGCGGCGCGGGCCGAATGCAATGCGTCTGCGGTCTGCCGGGCCCCCTCGTTGCGAGTGACCTTTTCGGCCGCCTCGAGCGCGGCGTTGCGCGACGCGGCGAGCGCTTTCGTCGCCACATCACCGGCGTGGGCGCCCCTGCCCACCAGGTCGTTGATCGCCGGCCGCGCGGAACGCAGCGCGTCGGCGGCGCGATCGATTCCGCGGGTCGACCATTCCACGGGCAGGTTGAACAGTTTCACCGCGGTACCGGTCGCCGCCTGCAACGGCGTGCGTCGCAGCGCGGCCGGGCCGCCGAGGGCGTCCTCGGCAAGCACGGTCGTCAGCCAGGCGACGGTGGCCGAGTGCGCCGTGATCAGTCGCGTCGCCAGGCTTTCGATGTCGGGGAGTTCGGCGGCGACGGCCAGCGCCTTGAGGTAGCGAGAACGGTCCAGCAGCTGGTTTTCCAGCGCCAGATCGCCCAAAAGCGCCTCGTCGAACGGTTGGGCCTGCTCGGTCAAGGCCTTGACCGCCGCAGCGGCGCGGCCCAGGAAGGGACCGACCACGTCGGGGACGCCGCCGAGGTCCCGGATCGCCTTTTCGATGGCCTCCGACCGCTCACGCCCATTCGAAGCGTTCTGCGTCAGTTCGCGTTGGACCGCCTCGGTGCGTGCCTGCGCGATGCGGGTTTCGGCGACCTGAATTTCGGTGTTGGTCAGCTGGTGCAGTGCGCGCAGCTGCGCCAGCACTGTGGTCTTGTCCGATGAAGTCATGAAGATTTCGCCTCCTGCGTTGATTGCTTGGATCGGCACGAGAGCGCCTTGTTTCTGCGGCTACCCATTCGCCGGGGGCGCTCAACATCGGCGGCGGACGTGTGACACATCTCGCTTTTTTGGTTGACGTCCGACCGGCCCGCCAGTCGCTGCGACGGTGGCCAGCAAACGAAAGAAGTCCTGCGCCGGGTTTCGGCGCGGTTGGCCGGGGTAGACCATCCCTCGCTGCGTTGCGGCCATTGGTCGTGCGTCGCGTCATGCGGAGACTAGAGCATCCTGGTCCCGAAATGCATGTTGGTCAGCCTTTTCGGCTCGATCAGCAAACTCACTAGGAGTAGAAATGCGTAAGACCATTGCAATCGTTTCCGCCACCGGGGCGCTGTTGTTCGGTGGCGCGGGTGTCGCCAACGCCTCCAGTGCTCCGGCGCCCTCGGCTACCACGACGACGTTGGCGGACAGCAACAACAACAACGACCAGCACAGCGACAAGACCGGGCTGTGGGGCCTGGTTGGTCTCCTGGGCCTGGGCGGACTCGCCGGACTGATGCGCCGTAAGGACACGCCCGCCGGCACCGGCGTCGGGCCGGCCACCACCCGCGACCGCGGCGTCTGACCACACGCGCTCCCTAGATCCCCGTCGGACGCCCGCGCGGCTGACGGGGATCTGGGGACCCGCACACTGGCGTCCAAACGACCCGTGCCGCAAGCTAATTCAGCTGACGGCCGAGCGCCGGTGCCCGTCGCGCACGGTGAGGCGCCGTTTGGCGGTTTGTGCAGCGGGTATGCCCTCGATCAAGCCGCACACAGCCCAACGTGCGTTTCCCATTCTCCAGCACAGGAGGTACGACGATGGCCGAGATGATCATTCAGTCACCCGACGAAGTCGTCGCGTTCCTGAAAGCCCAGCACAACCTCATCGAGGACATGTTCGATCAGGTGCTGCACGCCACGGACCCGAAGGCTCGTGAAGAGCCGTTTGCCACCTTGCGCCAGTTGCTGGCCGTCCACGAAACGGCCGAGGAAATGGTCGTGCATCCGCGGGTGCGGCGGGAGGACGACGCCGGCGACGCCATCGTCGATGCCCGTCTCAAAGAAGAGCACGAAGCCAAGGAGCTGCTCTCGCAAGTGGAGAAGCTCGATATCACCTCCCAGGAATTCATCGACGAACTCCGCAAGCTGCGCGAGGCCGTACTCGAGCACGCCCGGCAGGAGGAGAACGACGAATTCCCCGTGCTGGAACGCGAAGTGGACCCCGACGATCTCAAGCGGATGGGCGCGGCGGTCCGCGCGGCCGAGGCCATCGCCCCGACGCGTCCGCACCCCGGCGTGGAGTCGGCGAAGCTCAACTTCGCGCTCGGGCCGTTCGCGTCCATGCTCGACCGCGCCCGTGACCTGATCGGGAAAGCGCTCGGATAGCGCACCCGGGTTTCCGTAGGCTCGATGAGATGAGCGTTGCCCCGGATACCACCGTCGCCCTTCAGGATCGGTTCTTACGCGAGCTGCCGGAGATGGCGGTCCGCTGGCAGGCAGAGACGTTCCCCGAGCTGCGGCTGCTGGTGCTCAATGAGCCGCTCGCCGCGGCGCTGGGCCTCGACGCCGGCTGGCTGCGCGGTCCGGAAGGGCTGCGCTTTATGGTGGGCAACCTGGTGGCCGACGGCGCCACTCCGGTAGCCCAGGCCTACGCCGGGCATCAGTTCGGCGGCTTTGTTCCGCGGTTGGGCGACGGGCGTGCGCTGTTGCTCGGCGAATTGTTCGACCGCGACGGACGGCTGCGCGATGTCCACCTCAAGGGCTCCGGTGCCACCCCGTTCGCTCGTGGCGGTGACGGGCTGGCCGCGGTGGGGCCGATGCTGCGCGAATACATCGTCAGCGAGGCGATGCATGCGCTCGGCGTGCCGACGACGCGGTCGTTGGCGGTGGTGGCTACCGGGCGTCCGGTCCATCGCGAAGAGACGCTGCCGGGGGCGGTGCTCACCCGGGTGGCAAGCAGCCATCTGCGCGTCGGCAGCTTCCAATTCGCCGCGTCCACCGGCAATTACGACCTGCTGCGCCGCCTCGCCGACCATGCGATCGCCCGCCACCACCCCGCTGCCGCCGAGGCCGAGAATCCCTACCTCGCCCTGTTCGAAGCCGTGGTCGCCGTCCAGGCATCGCTGATCGCCCAATGGATGCTGATCGGGTTCGTCCACGGGGTGATGAACACCGACAACACGACCATCTCCGGCGAAACGATCGACTACGGACCGTGCGCCTTCATGGAGGCCTACGACCCCGATACAGTCTTCAGTTCGATCGACTTCTGGGGCCGCTATGCCTACGGCAATCAACCCGTGATCGCCGGATGGAACCTCGCCCGGTTCGCCGAGACGCTGCTGCCACTGTTCTCGGACAACACCGAGCAGGCGATCGCGCTCGCCGAGCGGTCGTTCGGGATCTTCCAAACCCGCTACGACGCGGTGTGGTCCTCCGGGATGCGCGCCAAGCTCGGCTTGCCCGCCGCCATCGACGCCGAATTCGCCACGGTCTTGGTGGAGGAATTGCTCCTGCTGCTCAAGCAGAATCACGTCGACTACACCTCGTTCTTCCGCCGGCTCAGTGACGCCGCGCGCACAGACGCCAAGTCGGGCGCCGAACCCGTCCGCGGGTTGTTCGCCGACCTCGCCGGTTTCGACGCCTGGCTGACGCGGTGGCGGGCGCTGGGTCCCGACGCCGATGCGATGGATCGCACGAACCCGATCTACATTCCGCGCAACCACCTGGTCGAGGAGGCGCTGGCCGCCGCGACGGCCGGCGAGCTCGGCCCGTTGGAACAACTGCTCGCAGCGGTGACGCAGCCCTATGCCGAACGGCCGGGTCTGGAACGCTACGCCACCCCGGCCCCCGAGGACTTCGGAAAGTACCAAACCTTTTGCGGGACTTGAGTTTACGATAACCTGGCGAGCTCGGCCTGCAGCCCGTCCAGGCGTTGCAGCGTCTGATCGCGAGGCTCCGTCGGCAGGTCCACCAACAGGTGTGTCAATCCCAGATCGAGATAAGCCTCAAGGTTCTTCGCCGTCGCTTCGCCACCATGGAAGTGGATCACCGACACGTCCTGGCCGGCCACCTCGCGCAGCTGCTCGAGCGGAGCCGACAGCTCCTTCGCCGATGGTGTCATCGACAGCCACCCGGCGTTCAGCCGCGCGATGCGCTTGAAGCCCGCCGGCCCTCCGCCAAGATAAAGCGGCGGATAGGGCCGCTGCACCGGCTTGGGCCAGCTGTAGATCGGGTCGAAGTTCACGAATTCGCCGTGGAATTCCGCCTTTTCGTGTGTCCAGATCTCCATCATCGCTTCGAGCCGCTCGTCCACCACACGTCCGCGGACCGCGGGATCCACACCGTGATTGGCGATTTCCTCACGCAACCAGCCGACGCCCACACCGAACCGAAACCGGCCCTGCGACACCAGATCGAGCGATGCCACCTCTTTGGCCGCGTGGATCGGGTCGCGCTGGGGCACCAGCGCGATGCCGGTGCCCACAACGAGTCGTTCGGTGGCGACCGCCGCGGCGGTCAGCGCCACGAACGGATCCAGCGTGCGGTAGTACTTCGGCGGGATCGGCCCACCGCTCGGGTACGGGGTCTTCGCGTCGACCGGGATGTGCGAATGCTCGGCGAGGAAGAGCGATTCAAACCCACGCTGCTCGAGCGCCTTGCCCAGATCGACGGGACCAATGCCGTCGTCGGTAACGAAAGTCAGCACACCGAAACCCATGAGGCTTAGTCAACCGCATCGTCGCGCGGCTGTCAGCGCGACGTCGTTCCGGCGGCCAGTTGGCCGCCGTCGGTGATCGGGGCCAGACGCGCCATTCCGCGCAGGATCCAGGGGGTGCGCCGGGCCAGCACCGCCACCGCCCGGTCCGATCGGCGCATCGTGGTCCGTGGGCCGGGCGTGGGTGCCGCGGCCAACTGCGCTTCCCGCGACGCTATGCCGGTGCCGTGGCGGTCGACGGCGACCAGCTCCCACTCGCCCGGTACACCGCGCAACTCGACGACACCGCGCTCCCGGAAACCGATCCCGGAGCCGACCACCAGGTCACGAACCGTGCGCGACACCAGGATTTCCCCACCACCGGCTTGACCGAGGATCCGGGCCGCGATGTGCACGGCGATGCCACCGATGTCGGTATCCATGAGTTCGCACTCGCCAGTGTGGATGCCGATGCGAATCTCGACGCCCAGTCTCTCGACACCGTCGCGCAGGTTCTCGGCGCAGCGGATGCCCTGGGTGGGCGCGTCGAACGTGATGAGGAAGCCGTCGCCGGTGCTCTTGACCACGGTGCCGCCGTATCGTCGCGCGGCCTCTGCGGTGATCTCGCCGAAGCGCTGCAGGATCGCGCGCCATCGCTCGTCGCCGGTCGCCGCCGCGCGTTCGGTCGAGGAAACGATGTCGGTGAACAGCACGGTGCGCAGGGCGCGATTCGACGGCGGCGGAGTGGCGTGGCTGCCGGTGAGAAGCTCCTCGATCTCGGTGGCGATCTTGTCGGGATCGGTGAACCACGGCGCGTGGTCGGTGCCGTCGAGTTCGACCATCCGCGCGTTGGGAATGTGTGCGGTGAGGTACCGTCCCGCCTGCACCGGGACGCCGGGGTCCCGGGTGGCGTGCACGACCAAGGTGGGCATGGTCAGCGTCGGCAAGATCGGCCGCACATCGATCTGGAACGCCGCTTCAAGTGTGGCCCGCGCCATTCCGGGGCTCGCGCACATCCGCTCCAGCATTCCCAGTTGCCGAGAGGACCGGACGGAGGGCAGCAGGCATTTGAGGGCCTCGCCACTTCCCCACGCCGACAAGACAGCCCGGCCGAAACGCTGAAAGCCGCTGATCTGTTCTTCGGACGGGGTGTACTCCTCGCCGAGCTCGGCTATGCAGCGTGCCCGCAACTCCGCCGGATCAAGATCGAGGTCGTCCCATCCCTGGCTGGGAAGGTATGCCGCCGTGCCGGTGAGGATCAGCGCCCTGGTCCGTTCCGGTCGCGTCGCGGCGAACAACATGGCGGCCGGGCCGCCCTCGCTCACGCCCAGCAGGGCGGCCCGCTGGAATCCCGCGGCGTCCATGACGGCCTCGATCTCGGTGGCCCGATCGTCCAGGGTGCGCACTTGTGGCACCGGGTCCGACAATCCGACGCCCGCCTTATCGAAGAGGATGACTCGGCAGAACGTCGCCAGCCGCTCCATGAAGGCCTGGAACTCCGGCATCGCCCAGTACAGCTCGACGTGGCTGGCGAACGAGCCAGCGAAGACAAGGTCGATCGGCCCGTCACCAAACACCGGGTACGCGAGGCTGAGGTCACCGCAGTTTGCATACGCCGTCTCCGGCACGCACCGAGCGTACCGAGTGCATTGCGTTCTAGGGCAGCAAAAGATTAATGATTCGCCCGGGGTGTGTCAGCTCATGGCGCTGGTTGTTCGGTCACCGCGCGGCGGGCCGGACGGCGGCTCGGGCGCACCGCGCCCCAGAGGCCGGCGGCGACGCCGACGGCGGCGCCGCCCAGGCCGATGATCTGCTGGGAGGGCTTCAGCTCGCCGTGCACGCTCAGTCCGCCGACCAGGTCGGCCACGTCGGCACCGGCGGAGGCCAGAAACCAGCCGCGCGTGTTCTTACCGCGCAGCGCCGCCGCGGCGAGCAGCACACCGATCAACACGTCGCGATAACCCATCGAGCGCAACAACAATTGCGCGGTTGGCGTCGGCTCTTCCGGGTCACCCCATAGCTTGTTCGCCCGTAAGGGATCGACGAGGAATGAAACGCCAGAGGCGAGGCGGATGGTGCCCGCGAGGAGGCCGAACCGGTCGATTGACATGTTCACAGAGCCTAGGAGCAAACCGTCCCGTCATGCACGCATTCCATCCGCACGTCGCTCATGGCGCGGGGCAGGAATCGGCGATCTGCAACGACGCCGGCCACAGCACCGTGGCCGCCCCGAAGGCTATGGCGTCCGCGCCGGTGGGCGACACGGCTTCGATCCGTGCCTGGATTCGCTGGGTCTGCTCGGGGTGAAAGACGGTCCACGCGAACCCAATACACAAATACGGAATGGTCAGCCACACCGCCAACTCGATCAGCGCGCCGACGCTGATCTTGTGCCCGAGGATGCGCCGGACCGGGACCATCGCATGATCGATTCCGCCCATGAGACTCCCAGCTACCGCAGCACCAGTTTGAGAGCGTAGTCGACGACGGCGTCGAGATCACTGCCCAGATGCCCGGCGAGCCACTGCTGAGCAAGCTCGGCCATGGCACCCGTGTACAGGGCGGCGGCCACCTCCGCGGCCACCGGATCGGAATCCGGATTGAGCCGCCAGCCCTCGGTCAGCACGCCCTCGCGCAGCATGTCCTGCGTCGCGCGCCGGCGCGCGGCCAGCACGGGATTCGTGCGGGCATCGGTGAACAACACGCGACCGCGCCGCGGATCGGCCGACGAGAAGTCCAGCACCGCCGCGATACCGGCGCGGGTTCGGGCCCTCAACGAGTCCCCCGCCTCCTCGATGGCGGCCGCGATCACCTCGGTCAGTTGCTCGCTCACCCGGTCGTAGACCGCCCCGAGCAGATCGTCGGTATCGCCGAAGCTTTCGTAGAAGTACCGCGTGTTCAGCCCGCATTCTCGGCACACCGAGCGCACCGAGACGGCGGCCTCGCCCCCGCTGCCGAACAGGCGATAGGCGGCCTCGACCAGCAGCGCACGACGCTCGGCGCGGCGGTCCTTGAGCGGTATACCGGCCCACCGGGTGGGACTCGACATCCCTACAGCCTAAGTCGAGAGGGCCCGGGTCTTGTCACACCTGTAGCCAAATCTTATTCTGGTTACAGTCGTGACCAGAATGTCGAGGAGCGCGCCGTGTTTCTGCCACACCAGATCGTCGGGCAGCTGATCAACAAAAAGCTGGACGACAACATGCGGCGGTACTTCTTCCGTGGCATGGAGTTCGCCGCACCCGTCGGCGATCCGGGCTGGTTCGGTCCCGACAGCGCCGTGTGGCGGGTGCATTCGCACCTGCCCGCCCTGATCTTCGGCCTGCAATGCGCCGCCTTCATGGAGACCCTGGACCCGTCGATCTATTGGATGGGGATGCATCACTCGCGGCTGATCAAGCGGGACAACAACGGCAACCCGATTTCGCATGTGCCCCAGATCGATCCAGAAGGCGCCGCGACGCGCCTCGGCCACTCGGTGGCCTTCTTCATCGGCACGGCATACGGGTCGACGGAAACCGCTGAGCGACTGGCGAAATCGGTGCGCGCGATGCACCACACCATCAAGGGCACACGCCCCGACGGCGCCCGTTACGACGCCGACGACCCCGAATGGCTGCGGTGGAACTATGCGACGGTGGTCTGGGGCCTGGCCACCGCACACGAGCTTTATCACCCAATGCCCTTGCGCGGCAAGCAGCTCGACCGATACTACGGAGAGTTCGTCCGGGTCGGACACGCCCTGGGCGGCACCGATCTGCCGACCACCAAGGCCGAAACGCTCGAGTGCCTGGAGTCCTACTTGCCGAAACTGGCTGTCACACATGGCAAAGCGATGGGTACCGGCCCCAACGTTCCCATGCCGCAGGCAGCCGTCGACTGGGCCATCCGTGACACCATGCCGAAGTGGGCCAAGCAGCTGCTGCAGCACCGCGACTGCAACATCATCGAGCGCACCGCCCGTCGCACCGCGGTGTGGTCGATCATCAACGGGATCAACGCCGCATCCGGCCCGGCCCCGGAGTTTCGGCAGGCCCAGGCCAGGGTCAAGGGCGGCACCACCGTCCCACACACCCTGCCGACCTACGTCCTGGGCAGCGACCAGGTTCGCAGCCGCTCTGAGGTGGAACGCAGCTTCCAGTCGGTGTAGCCCACACCAAGGGCATCTCACAAAGCTCCCGGCCCCAGCGTCTACACAGCGTGACAGCCAAACGCCCCTTCGAGGCGGTGGTGGTCGACCACGGTCCCGCGGTGTTGCGGGTGTGCCGTGCCATCGTGGGGCCGGTCGACGCCGACGACGCCTGGTCGGAGACGTTCTTATCCGCGTTGCGCAGCTACCCGGACCTGCCCGCCGACGCCAACGTCGAGGCCTGGCTGGTCACCATCGCGCACCGCAAAGCCATCGACGTCACCCGGGCCCGGGCGCGGCGCGCGGTGCCCACCGATCAGGTTCCCGAGACCGCCGGCCCGGCGGACCCCGGCAGGGACGACGACCTCGCCGACGCGCTGGACAGGCTGCCGGCCAAGCAGAAGCAGGCCGTGGCCTACCACTATTTGGCCGGCCTGCCCTACGCCGAGATCGCCGCCATCCTCGGCGGCAGCCCCGACGCCGCCCGGCGCGCCGCCGCCGACGGCATCGCCACCCTCAGGCGCACGTACCCCGGCATCGCCACCACCGGGACAGGAGAACACCGATGAGCAATGAACAAGTGATGGCCCACGAGTTGGCGCGGATCACCGACGCCACCGCCGGCGATCTCGACGCGCTGCACGCCCGGCTAGCCGCGTCCGCCGAACACGAAGGCATCCTCGACATCGCCTACCGTGTCGTCGACAGCCCGGTCGGCGCCCTGCTCATCGCGGCTACCGAGCACGGCCTGGTCCGCGTCGCCTACGCCAGCGAGGGCCACGACGCCGTCCTGCAGAGCCTCGCCGACAGGATTAGCCCACGCATCCTGCTCGCGCCGGCCCGTCTCGACACGGCCGCGCGGCAACTCGACGAGTATTTCGCCGCCAGGCGCCAAGAATTCAGTGTGCCGCTGGACTGGCGGCTCTCGGCCGGTTTCCGCAACACGGTGCTTCGCCATCTGCCCGAGATCGGCTACGGCGACACCGCGAGCTACGCCGCGGTGGCCAGGCTGGCGGGCAACCCCAACGCCGTTCGCGCCGTCGGCAGTGCCTGTGCCAACAACCCGCTACCGGTCGTGGTGCCCTGCCACCGCGTGGTGCGCAGCGACGGCGCGCTGGGCGGCTATCTCGGTGGCGCGGAAGCCAAACGCATCCTGCTCACCCTCGAGGCCGCAGCGTAGGGGCGAAACCCGTTGCTGCATAACGTGATAGCGGCGGCGCAGACCGCTAGGCGGCGCCGGGGGTGAGCGGCGGAAGGTCGACGACCGGCGCCGGCTGCGCCGGCGGCGCCTGGTTCACGCGTTGACCCAGGTGCTGCGGGCAGTAGGCGCTCGCCGCGATCATGGTGAACTGCGCGGCGCCGTCGACCGTGAACCCCGGATTGCTCGATGACACGCTCTTGATGACGTCCACCTGGGGACTGCCCTGGTCCATCAGCTCACACGCCCTTTTGCCCACCCCGACGGCGGCGGCCGGATCCCGATAGGTGATGCCTGCCTGGTTGAGCGCGGCGATGAAGCTCGCGTCTGGTCCCGAACTCCCGACCGGGTCGGCGTAGGCGGGCGCGGCCGTGCCGACCAGGGCGGCGGAGCCCGCAAGCACTACCAGCATTCGCATCACTTCATCCTCATATAGATCGGCGCCATTGTCCTGCCAAGGCCCTCCGACCCCGCATAACCGCAGATAAACGTCCAAGTCGAGCCGTCGGATGGCGATTGCAACAGGAATCCGGGCGGCCGCCCCGATGTGGTACACAGTGGCTATGTCCGCGCTGCCCTATCAACCTCGTTGAGAGCCCCGGCGTGCACGACGATCGACTTCTGACTCCCGGCCGGACCTGCTGGCGCGTGGCGCGTGCCGACCAGTTCGCCCCCATCATCGACGCGGCCGACTACTTCAAGCACGTCAAGGCCGCGATGTTGCGCGCCCGTCATCGAATCGTGCTGATCGGCTGGGATTTCGACTCGCGGGTGACGTTCGAGCGGGGCGAGAAGACCCTGCCCGGACCGAATCAGTTGGGCGCGTTCCTTTATTGGATGGTGTGGAAACGCCCCGGCCTGGACATCTACGTACTCAAGTCCAATCTTCGTCTGCTGCCGGCCTTCGATGGGCTTTGGTTCGCCCTCACCCCGGTGTCGCTGCTCAACCAGATCAGCAGCAGGCGACTGCACTTCGCCATCGACGGCGCACACCCGATCGGCTCCGTGCACCATCAGAAGATCGTCGTCATCGACGACGCCGTGGCCTTCTGCGCCGGCATCGATCTCACCCTGGAACGGTGGGACACCCGTGCGCATGAGCACGACAATCGCCATCGGCGCACGGCGGGGCGCGGTTATGGGCCGCGGCACGACGTCGGGTTGGCGGTTGACGGTCCGGCGGCCCGTGCGCTGGGCGAGCAGGCGCTGGCGCGCTGGGAGACCGCGACGAAACAATCGCTGAGCCAGGTCGAGGCCAAGCACAGCGCTTGGCCCGCCAAGCTGCGGCCGAGCCTGCGTAACGTGGACGTCGGAATCGCCCGCACCGTGCCGGAGCTGCTAGATCGCCCCGAGGTGCGGGAGGTCGAGGCGCTCAACCTGGCGGCGATCGCGGCGGCACGCCACACCATCTATGTCGAGAACCAGTACCTGGCTTCCCGGACCATCGCCGAGGCGCTGGCCGCGCGGCTGGCTGAAGACGACGGTCCCGACATCGTCATCGTGCTGGCCCGTAGGGGCAACAACCCTCTCGAGCGCGGAACCATGGACAGCGCACGTCACCGCCTCATCCGGCTGCTGTGGGAAGCCGACGAGCATGACCGGTTGGGCATGTACTGGCCGGTGACCGACGGCGACGCACCGATCTACGTGCACTCGAAGGTGTTGGTGGTCGACGATCGGCTGTTGCGTATCGGCTCATCGAATTTCAACAACCGGTCCATGGGCTTCGACAGCGAGTGCGACGTGGTCATCGAGGCGCAGCCGGACGATCCGCGACACGACGAGCTGCGCCGCGAAATCGCTTCGTTCCGAAACGAATTGGTGGCCGAGCACCTCGGTGTCTCGGTGGGCGAGTTGATAGAGGCGATCGCCGAACACCGGTCGGTCTTCAGGGCGATCGAGGCGCTTCGGGGAGAGGGCAAGACGTTGCGGCCATTCACCGAGCGCACCGTGGCCAATGAGGCGGGTCCGCTGGCCGAGAACGACCTGATGGATCCCGACCACGTTCCGCGGTCGCTGGCCCGTAGCGTGCAACGCTTCATCGCCGGCCTGCGGGGCTGACGAGTCGGCGATTCGGGGTGTGGGCCGAGGCGAAATCGGCTTAGTGTGGGCAGAAGTGCCAGTGGACTAAGGACGAGCACCGATGAGCATCGACGACGAATCCGTCACCACGCTGGAAGATCTGCGGGGCGATCTGGCGCAGCGCTACAAGCGGACGCCGACCGGCGGAAGTTCGGTCGACAACGCAATCGTCGAGGCGGACATGGCGGCCCTGGATCGCGACGGCTACGTCATCTGGGAGAACCTGATCAGCGCCGAGCAGTGCTCGCAGATCCGCGAGGTGGTGCGGCCGTGGCTCGGGCACACCGGACGCAACTCGTTCGAGGGCCTGCGCACCCAGCGCATCTACAGCGTGCTGAGTAGGACCCGGGTGTGCGATCGACTTGTCGATGATCCCCGGGTGCTGGCGGTGCTCGACCGCTTACTGATGCCCAATTACCTGCTTTCGGCGTTGCAGGCCATCAACATTCAGCCCGGTGAGGCCGCACAGCTGGCGCACCACGACGACGGCTTCTACCCGATTCCGCGCCCCCGCGCACCGTTGGCGGCCGCGACGATCTGGGCGATCGACGACTTCACCGCCGACAACGGCGCCACGGTCCTCTACCCGGGCAGCCATCGCTGGGGCAAACGCCGACCGGGTCCCGGCGATGAGGCTTTACCGGTCGTCATGTCCGCCGGCTCGTGTGTCTTCTTCGTGGGCACGCTGTGGCACGGCGGCGGCGCGAACAACACCGACCGTGAGCGCCTCGCCGTCACCGCGCAGTACTGCCAACCGTGGCTGCGCCCGATGGAGGCCTTCACCTTGTCGGTGTCGCGCGATATCGCGCGAACCGTTTCCGATGACATCCGCCGGATGCTCGGCTACAGCATCCACCCGCCGTTCGTCGGAGCGGTCGATGGTCTCCACCCGCTCAGGCTATTGGACACCGAGTCGGATTCGTAGGTTCTGAGCCGATGGGTTCACAGTCGTCTGTGAACTGTCGGTTAGGCCAGGATCGCTCCCAATCAGCTGGCAGGCAACGGATTTCAATTGTATTCGCCCTAGATCGGGCGCGCCCCCCGAAGCGGCCGAGCCAGCTGCGCGCTCGCCGGCGCGAGCTAACGGAAAGTGCGCTATCCTTGCTGATAGGTTGAGTTCACAGCCTGTGGACACGCGGATAGTGCATCATCCAATCTTTTCGCATTCATCATGGATCCTGAGTACTGGCTATAGCCATCGTGCGATTCGATCGACGCGTACCAACCGGCTCTGCACCCCACGATCGAAATGAGATGCACCGATGATCGTTCCTATGTCTGCGAACACCACTCCCCGTCGCTTCATGCCCGCCAGTTGCATGATCGATTGCAACGGCGCGCAATTGCGCGCGCATTCCCGAGGCCAGGTGACCGTTGTGGAGGTCACCGGTGACATCGACGCCACAAATATCGACCGCTTCTACGACTACGTCAATCGGTTCGTCGGGCAGGCGCCCGGCCTGATCCTCGACCTTCGTGGTGTCGACTTTATTTGCGTTCGAGCGATTTCCATTCTTATGAGGATCAACGACGATTGCCGCGCCGCAGGAACGCGCTGGGCCATCGTCGGCGGCCCATTCGTCCGGCGCCTCCTGCACCTGGGCGATCCTGGCGAGACGCTGCCCACGGCGGACTCGGGGCGCCAAGCGCTCAACCGGATTGCCATCCAAAATCATACGCGCCAGGCCGCATCCTAGTCGGATGCGCGGAGATGACCACGAACTAAGCTGCGGGATCCGGCAAGCCCGTCGCCTGCGCTTGAAGGACGCGCCGATAACGACCCGGGCGGGCAACGCGTCACCCATGGATCCGCCCTGTGATCCTTCGAGTGCCAATCGCGAATTCGCTCCTCCAGCAAGTGGTTTCCGCCCCAACCGCGACTATCGCAATTTGGTGCCGCCGCGCATGCGGCGTCCCAGATGGCGCGCTGCACATACCCGTCTGGCGGCCGCCGAAACCTGAAGAGAACAACCTCTCATTACTCGCGAGCCGCAAGCGATCACGAGTAGAGTGAATCCTGGTTGACAGTCCAGCCGGCCCGGAACACGCCGCCCTCTAGCGCAGCGTGAGAGCGATCGCTCGCGACCGGGCGATTCGTATTTTCCTCTTGAAAGCTCACCCATGCGAACCCTTCCAAAGCGGACGGTCACCCAGGACGTCACGGCACAGGGGCCTGTCGGTCTGAAACAGTCGACCGCTTCGGCGGCAGAACACCGAATGCCGCTGAGCGGCGGTGCGGTCTCGTACATTCAGGCCGTATCCGGACCAGTGGTGCTACTCATCATCCACGGTCTGGGCAGCACACGCCGTACCTGGAAACGCTTGATCCCCGGCTTGGCGCGGACCCACACGGTGATCGCACCCGACCTCCCGGGCCACGGCTTGTCCGAGCCACCAGACTATTCGCTGGCCCACCCAGCCGGGCGGGTCTGTTCCTCTGAGAATCAGGTGCAACCGTAATGGCCATCGCCGACGTAGCCGAATACGCTCATCTGAGCACCGCGCAGGTCGAGGCACTAGCCCTCCAACTGGACGCCATCCGTGTCGACATCGAGCAGTCGCGCGGCACGAACGATAGGGCTTATATCCAACGCGCCATCGCTTTTCAACGTTGCCTCGATCTCGCCGCCCGGGTCGCGATCGGCACCACCCGAACCAGGACCGGGTGGACGCTGGCAACGCTCGCCCTAGCCGCGGCCAAGAGCATCGAGAATATGGAATTGGGCCACAATATAAGCCACGGCCAATGGGATTGGATGAACGACCCCGAAATCCACTCCACCACCTGGGAATGGGACATGGCGGGACCGTCCTCACAATGGCGGTATTCTCACAACTATCGCCATCACGTCTTCACCAACGTGGTCGGCGTCGATGACGACCTTGGGTACGGCATCATGCGGGTCACCCGGGACCAACAGTGGAAACCAGGCCATCTGGTGCAGCCACTGCGGCATCTGGTGCTGGCGATCGTATTCGAATGGGGTATCGCACTGCACGGCTTGCACTCCGAACGAGACCGCGCGCAGACTGACGCCGGAAAATCCTCTTGCACAAACGATCTGAGCCGGAAAATTGTGCGTCAAGTGTCCAAAGACTACTTGTTGTTTCCGGCGCTCGCAGGCCGGCGATGGCGGCGCGTCCTAGTCGGGGGCGCGGTCGCCAACCTATTACGCAATCTGTGGGCATATGCGCTGATCTGCTGCGGCCACTTTACCGAAGGGGCCGAGAAGTTCACGCCTGAAACCCTGCACGATGAAACCATGCCGCAATGGTATCTGCGACAAATGTTGGGCAGCGCGAACTTTCGAGCTGGACCAATCCTCGCGTTCATGAGTGGAAACCTTTGCTATCAGATCGAACACCATCTCTTTCCTGATCTGCCCAGCAATCGTTACGCTCAAATCGCGAAGCGGGTGCAGCCGCTTTGTGCCGAGTACGGCTTGCCTTACACCACCGGGTCGCTGCCCCGCCAATACCTGCTGGTGCTGCGGACGATCCTCAAGCTGGCCCTCCCAGACAGGATTCCGTGCTCAACCTCCGCTGACCATCCCGAGACGACCCCGAGATTTCGGCGCCTCACGAAAAGGCGGACGCCGATAGGCGTTTGGAACCCACTGCGCCGCGGCGCGGACTGGACACGGCGACCGCAGCCGCAACAACCATGATTCAACCTCACTTTGCCGCGCGAGGAGTCACCCCAAATGCTAGATGGCAACACCGCCTGACATGCTGCGACCCCACTGGACCCACCCGGGGTATGCCTTAAAGCTGATCGAGTCGAGGAAAAAGGATTTCCTGCGCCAAGAGCTGCAAGGCAGCTGCGATCGGAATGGCAACCAGGGCTCCGACAATCCCGAGTAACGAACCACCGATCAAGGCTGCCACGACGGTCATCAGCGCCGACACCCTGACCGCTCGCCCGATGATCTTGGGCACCAAGAGGTAGTCCTCGGCGAGCCGGAACACTACGAAGATACCCAAAAGCAGCGGGTAGGGAACGAGAAGGCGGTCAGCCAAATCAGGGTTGTCGCACCCCGATGCCCGTAGTCGCCAATCGAGGGTAGCTACGGATCACGTCGCCACAGCGTCGAGCAGGCCCTGGGCCGCCTGCAGCAACTGCTCCCAGGATTTCTCGAATTTCTCGACGCCGTCGTTCTCCAGCGTCAAAAACACGTCACGCACGTCGATGCCGACGGCCTCGAGTTGGTCGAAAACCGTTTGGGCCGCTGCGGATGTGCCGGTGACGGTGTCGTCGGTGATAACTCCGTGATCGGCAACGGCGTCAATCGTCTTCTCCGGCATGGTGTTCACCGTATGCGGGGCGACGAGTTCGGTGACGTAGAGGGTGTCGGAGTAGTCGGGATTCTTGGTCCCTGTCGAGGCCCACAGAGGCCGCTGCGCCCGCGCCCCATCGTCTTTAAGCATTTCGTAGCGGCCGCTACCTTCGAATACCTCTTGGTACGCCGCGTAGGCCAGCCGGGCGTTCGCCACGCCAGCCAGACCGCGCAGAGACAATGCCTCAGCGGTGCCGATGGCTTCCAGGCGTTGGTCGATTTCGGTGTCGACCCGAGATACGAAGAACGACGCGACGGAGTGAATAGTGGACAAGTGGTGTCCGACAGCCTTTGCCCTTTCCAGTCCGGCTAGGTAGGCGTCCATCACGAGCTTGTGCCGCTCGACGGAGAAGATCAGTGTCACGTTGACCGAGATGCCTTCGCCGATGACGGCGGTGATCGCCGAGAGACCGTCTTCCATCGCTGGAATTTTGATGAACAGGTTAGGTCTGTCGACAATCTTCCACAACTCGATGGCTTGGGCGATGGTTTTGTCGGCGTCGTGCGCGAGACGCGGATCGACCTCGATGGAGACTCGGCCGTCGACGCCGTCTGAGGCCTTCCATTGCGGTGTGAGCAGGTCACACGCTGATCGAACGTCATCGGTGGTCACCGCGCGGACGGTCGCCTCGACGTCGGCGCCGCACTTCGCCAATTCTGCGACTTGAGCGTCGTAGGCGTGGCCGTGAGACAGGGCAGCCTGGAATATCGACGGGTTGGTGGTAACGCCGACAACCATTTTCGTGTCGATCAGCTCGCCGAGATTGCCGGATATCAACCGCTCTCGGGACAGATCATCCAGCCAAACTGACACCCCGGCCGCGGATAAGGCGACGAGATTGCGGTTCTGACTCATCAAGTTATGTGCCTTCCTGATAAGGATTTGGGCCAGGGCATGACACAGATGATCGATCAGTCACGCGCCCGCCGGGCCAACGTATTGGCGACTCCGGAAAGTACCTGTCCGGGCCGTTGCTGCTCACCTTGTTGGGCACCGAGGATCACAATGGCACCGGTCAACGCCGGCAGCGCCCACTGCAGGTAACGCAGTTGATGCTGGGCCTTCGCCACATCGTTCGGGGTCGAGGCCGACGGTTCGGTCGCGCCGTCCGTGGAATGTCCGTCGCCCTGCGTCGTTTTCGCGCCCAGAATCCCGCTGTACACGGTGGCGCCCAGCGCTGTTCCGGTGAGCAGGATTTTGGCGACGGTGTTGGCGGTGACGCCGGACTGGTGCTTGACGCGATGCCGATTGGCGTACAGGACACCGGCACCGCCGATCAGGTGCGTTCCGATGGCAAGCGCGCTGACGGGAGCCCATTTCGCCCAGCCCACGGCGGCCACGCGGGCACGATCATTCGAATCGCGGACCTCGCCCGCCGCTCCGTTGACGCCGACAGCGCCCATTAATGAGCCGCCGAACCACGCGGCGGATCCCAGATCATGCAACGATCGCACAACGGTATTAGGTGATGACATCTGAAGTTCCTTACTCGGAAGGCGTCGAGAGCCGGAGCGGCTGATCCCGATTGGAGAGGCAAACTTGGAATAGCAGCGCTACTCGTCCGAACGAACTGCTACCCGGCAGGGATACACCAGATCAGGCTTCCTGAAACCCCCAACTACCCGGAACTTCACATTTCTGGGGCGGCCCCGTCGTCGCTGGGTGTCCGACTGCGGCTCGTCGATGGCGGTGGGCGCTGCTGCAGAATCGGACCCTACGCGCCGGCGGAGTTAAAGAGCAAAGTCGTCTATGAGTACCTCAAGCAACTTACGACGATCCTGGTGGGTGGGATGCGTTGACATTCCTGATGACTCGCGATGGTCGGCGCCGGCCATCCTATTGACAATGCGAGGCAGTTCCGGCACCTCACGCGGGCTTCGCAATCCCGCAATCCCCAGTTTGAAGCGGTGCCGCCCGGCTATCCTGAGTTCTGTCATGACGCGTCGAGCGGGGCCGCCCGGCGAACAAGAATCGGATTCAGCGACGGCCGAGCCCCGGAATCGCCTGCACCGCAACCACAGAATCGTGGCCGGTGCCAAGGTGCTGGCCGCGTTGATCTCCCTGGTGGTGGTCGCCGTCATCGGCTTCGCTTGGCACGCATATCGCAGCGCATCGGCGGGCATCACCAAATCCGAGGCACTGGCCGGTGAACCCGCATCGACCGGAAGTGATCAGAACATTCTGATCATGGGTCTGGACAGCCGTCGCGACCAGCATGGCAGGCCGCTTCCACCCGACGTCTATGACGCGCTGCACGCGGGCAACGCGGACTCTGCCGACGGGGATTCCGACGCGCTCATCGTCGTGCACCTGCCCGCCGGCGACGCTCCGGCCACGGCGATCTCAATCCCCCGCGACGACTATGTCGATCTGGCCGGATGCCCCACCTCGGACTGCCGCGGCAAGATCAAGGAGGCCTACAGCTACGCCTACCAACGGGTGATGACCGGCCGCACCTCCGCTGGCTCGCAGTCGAGTCCGACCCCGACTCAAGGCGAAGACGCCGCCGCGAAGGAACAGGCCGCACGGGAGGCGGGCCGCAAAGCCGAGATCAGCACCGTCAAAAGCCTTTTGCAGATCCCGATCGACCACTTCATCGAAGTCACCTTGGCCGGATTCTTCCAAATCGCCCGGGTGGTGGAACCAATCACGGTGTGCCTCAACGAGGACACGTCGGACCGCTACTATTCCGGCGCGGACTTTCATAAGGGCATGCAGCAGATCAGCGCAGGCCAGGCAATGGCCTTCGTTCGACAGCGCCGCGACCCCAACGATGCGGCGTTCACCGACCTCGATCGAAGCCGGCGCCAGCAGGCCTTCGTCGTCTCGGTGGTCAGCGCGCTGCGCCGCGGCGGGGCGCTGTCGGACCCCAGCCGGCTGCGCGCCCTGTTGGACGTCGCCAAGCAGAACGTCGCCGTGGACGCCGGATTCGACTTCGACGATTTGGTGCGAAATGCGTTGACATTCCCCAATAGGCCGGTGGAGCTGTACACGCTGCCGGTCACCGGCTTCGGTCAACTCCCAGATGGCGCCTATGTGAACTTCATCGACATATCCACCGTCCGCTCCATCGCGCGCAACCTGGTGGGCGCCGATTCGTCTACCGCACCCACGACCAGCAGCCCCACCACGGCGGCGCAACCGGACGGCGACACGCAGAGCACCGCCGGCCGCGTCGTCCTCGACGTCGTCAATGCCTCGGGACGGCAGGGCGAGGCTGCAACGGTCCAAATGCTCCTAGCGACTGGGAAATTCAGCGAGGGCAAGGTGAGCACCGCCGACTCCACCACCGAGACGAGCACCATCACCTACGGGGCCGGCGCGAAGGTGGCGGCCACCGAGCTCGCTGACCAGTACGACATAACGGCGACCGCATCCGACAGCGTCGCCGTCAACACGGTGCGGCTGACCGTCGGGACCGATTTCTCCCGGTTCGACCAGACACACAGTTCCACGTCGGAATCGACGACGACGGCCGCGGCACCGGTCACCACCGTGCCCGCTACCGGCGCCGGTGCGCAGCAACCCGCCGTTACCAACCTCTCCCGCATGACCGCCGACGGCATTCCCTGCGTGAAATGACAAGGAGCTACGGCTTTTTCCGCGGGGCGGGCGTCGTTTCAGTTGGCGCGGCGCCGTAGAGGTGCAGGGCCTGCGCCGCGGCCGTGGCCACCGCACCCCGCAGGTGCGAGATCGGCGGGCTGCCCCGTAGGTGAATCGAGTTCGAGAGCAGAATGACGTAGGTATTCGACCCTGGGTCCATCCACAGCGTGGTTCCGGTAAATCCGGTGTTGCCGAAGCTGCCGACGGGAAAGACCGTCCCGCGCGGCCTGGAGAAGGCCGTGTCGATGTCCCAGCCGAAACCGAACAGGCTCTGCCCCTCGATTGCCGGATATCTTGGTGTGCGGGCTTGCCGGGCGGCGCGGTTGGCCGCTTCTACTTGTTCTGGGCTATGGCCGGGCTGCTGCGGTGTTGTCATCAGTTCGAGAGTCGCTGGGCGCAAGGGGAATTCACTCGGGCGATCCGCCAGCCGGTCAAGCAGCGCCTGCGCAAAGACGCCGACGTCGTGGGCCGTCGAGAACAGGCCGGCGTTGCCGGCCACTCCTCCCATGCGGCGCGCCGTCGGGTCATGCACCGTACCCCGAAGCAGCGCAAAGAAATCCGGATTGTTGCCCGGGTCGTCTCGGCTTTCCTCGTCGCGCGCAGTCGGCGCGATGCGCGGCAAAAGGTTCGTGTTCCATGTTCCCGCGGGACATGCCACGGGCGCCGATCCCTGCGCGGCGGGGGCCCAAGCTACGGCGGCCCCGCGCACCACATGTGGTCCGCACGCTTTGGTCACCGGAAGATACCGAGTGTCTTGCAGTCCAAGCGGCGCAAACACATTGCGCTCGACGTAGGTGTCCTCGGCCTCGCCGGTGGTCTTCTCCAGCAGCGCGCCCAGCAGGATGTAGTTGATGTCGGAATAGCGGAAAAGCTCCCCCGGGCCAGACTGCAGTGGCGTGGTGAGCGCGCGATGAATGCCTTCGGCTTTGTCGGATCCGCCCAGTCCCCAAGGGTCCGCGAGGCTGACGTCGATCCCCTCGCCAGAGGTGTTGGTCAGCAGCATGCGGACCGTGACCTTCGCCCGCCGCGAGTCGTTCGCCGCGTTGAAGTCGGGCAGATACTTCTGCACCGGATCGTCGAACGCAACCTTGCCCTGTTCGTAGAGCTGCATGATGGCGACCGCTGTTGCGAGGCACTTCGTCAGTGACGCCATGTCGAAGATGGTGTCCTCGGTCATCGGCTCGGCGGGTGCGGGCGACCCGTCCAGCCCCGGCTCACCCGCGAGCTTGCGCGACCCGTAGGCCTGATGGAAGACGACCTTGCCATCGTGCCCAACCATCACCACGCCGCCCGGCAGCCCGCCTGCCGCGATCGCGTCATTCATCAGCTTGGAGATGGTCTCGAATTCGGGGGCGGGAGCCGCAGTCGGCGCCGCCGCGGGCGCCTGCGTTTGTGCGGGCATCTGCGCGGGCTGCGGTGGGCGCTCGGCGACCGGTGTGTGTGCCGTGAACGCCCACGGCGAAGCCGCGATGAGGGCCAGCAGCACAATCGCGACGACAACCGCATTGCGCACCGAGGGCGGCCAGACCTTCCACCTGCCTCTGACTACCGGCATATCGCAAGGGTAAGTCCAGGGACCGGCTGCCTGAAGTAGCGTTGGCGCCGGACCGTCTCGCGACGCCCGGTTGCGACGGTCGTGTCGCGATGGAGCAAGTGGTGAGGACCCATCCCCAGTGACCTCCGGCAGGCGGTGGGTCGCCGCGCTGGTGGGCGCGATGGCGGTCGGGGCCACCATGACGCAGTGCACCGCCGCGCCGCCGCCCCCGTTGGCCGGGCCGTCACGCCCCGCGTCGTCGACACCGGGCACGCCGCCGGCTCGTGGCCATACCGACGTTCGACCGGTCACCGCAGCGGAGCTCGGCGCGAGCTGGCGGCCGGGCTGCCCGATAGGCCCGGCGCAGTTGCGTCGCGTCGGCGTCGACCACATCGGCTTCGACGGCCAGACCCACCGCGGTGAACTTATCGTGCACGAGGACTTGGTGCCGGAGGTCATCGCGATCTTCGAGCGGCTGTACCGACTGGGCTTCCCCATCGAGAAGATCCGCACCGCGGACCGCTATCCGGCCGCCGACGACGAGCAATCCATGGAGGACGACAACACGTCGGCGTTCAACTGCCGCGGCATCGCGGGGAGCGAGCACTGGTCGCCACACGCCTACGGTCGGGCCATCGACCTCAACCCACGCCTGAACCCGTGCGTCTACGCCGACGGCGCGTTTCAGCCGCACAACGCAGCGGACTATCTGGATCGCAGCCGAAATGACCCGGGGCTCCTACACGACGGCGACCCCGCCGTCCGCGCCTTCACCGACCGCGGGTGGCGGTGGGGCGGCGACTGGACGGCGCCCATCGACTACCAGCACTTCGAGCGGCCGTGAGCCAGGCTTCCGGTAAGAATGGATGCATATGTCGCGATCATTCGACGTCTCGACCGAGTCGTCCGCCACTGTCGAGCAGATCCATTCCGCCTTCGGCCGCGAGGACTACTGGCTGGCCCGCATCGCGGCCGCTGACGGCGTGCTCGTCACATTGGATTCTCTGATGGTCGACGACGACAGCACGGTGACGGTCCGCACGACCCAGCACCTGGGGCGTCAACTCCTCCCCGGACTGATCACCAAGTTCGTCACCGGTGACGTGAAGATCGTGCAGGCGGAGACGTGGCGACCGGACGGCGACGGGCAGGTGCGCGGACACGTCAACGTCTCGGCGTCCGGCGGTTTGGGATCGGGCCGCGCGGAAGTCTGGCTGGCGCCGACGGACGACGGCGGCTCGCAATTGCGGTCAGCCTTGCGGGTCGAGGTCAAGATCCCTTTGGTGGGCGGCAAGCTGGAGAAATCCATCGGATCTGACCTGGCCAAGGGCATCCCCGAGATGCTGCGCTTCACCACCACGTGGATCATCCAGAACACGTGAGGCGTGGATCGTCGATCGCCCTTCGGGCCGGATGAAGTAACCGGCCGCGGAGTCGCCAGTGGCACTGGTCTTTTGGTCGCCGATATTGCGCTGCAAATGGTAATTCGTTTCGGGGGCGGGCGCCTTCACCTTCGTCGAGACATCGCCAGAGCCGGGACCTAACGCTCGTCGACAATGAGACAATCGCTTGATGTCCAGCGAATCCGAAAAGCGACCGCCGGCCGCGCCCACACCGCCACGGGTGCAGGTCACGCCCGAGGACGTGGAACGGTACGCCGACGAGGACCAGGCGCGCGAGGCGCTGGACGAGCGCCGGCTCCGCGACGAACAGCCGCCGCATCACCACTAGCCCCCAAAAGGGGCAGACTGGTCGCTATGAGTCTGGCAGAAAAGCTGTTCCCGCAGGTGCTGCGGGTGCACGACGCGGTCTATCGCAAGACGAACGGCTGGATCGGTCACCGCACACTGTGGATACCGAGCCTGCTGTTGCATACCGTCGGCGCGAAGACCGGTGAGCAGCGCACGACCTCGCTGAGCTACGCCCGCGACGGTGACAATTACCTGGTGGTCGCCTCCAAGGGCGGTGCGCCCGAATCTCCCGGCTGGTACCACAACCTGAAGGCGAATCCAGACGTCGAGATCAACGTCGGCCCAAGGCGTTTCGCTGTCACCGCACGGCCGGTGCTGTCCGGCGATCCGGACTATTCGCGGCTATGGCAGATCGTCAATAAGAACAATCAGAACCGGTACAACGAATATCAGAAGCGGACGTCGCGACCCATCCCCGTCGTCGTCCTGGCCCCGAGAGGTTAAAGGCCGCAGGCCGCGCAGCTCAGGTCGCGGTCGCGCCCCTAGCCGAGAGCGAAAACCCGTACCTCGGCCGATTTCCCCTTCAAAACGTGCCATCCCCGATCGAGGAGTCCGGGCGGTCGAGAGGCGAGTGCGTCCACGCACGCACCGGTGACAAGGATGGCGTCACCCGTGGTCTTGGTGAGTTGTTCGACGCGCGCGGCGACGTTGACCGCGTCGCCGATCAGCGTGAACTCAAGCTTGCCTGCGCCTCCTATGGTGCCGGCGATCACCTTGCCGGTGTTGACGCCGATTCCGATGCGAAGTTCACCGCCGAATCGCTGCGTCACCAGACGATGGACAAGTGCGGCCGCGTCCACCGCCGCGTCGGCATGGTTTGGGAGGTCGTTGGGCGCCCCGAATACGGCCAAAGCCCCGTCGCCGAGGAATTTGTTGACGTGACCACCGGCCTCGACGACGGCGGGCACCACGATTTCGAACAACGCGTTGAGCCGGGCGACCGTGTCCTCGGCGGAGTTCGCCTCCGCGAACGGGGTGAAGTCGCGGATATCGACGAACATCACGGTCACCTCGCGGCGCTCACCGGTGAACACGTCGTCGCCCTGTTGGAGCAACCGCGCAGCCAAAGCGGGATCGACGTAGGTGCCGAACGCGCCCTGAAGACGTTGGCGCTCAGCCAAACCCGCCTGCATGCGGTTGAACGACGCGGCCAGTGCACCCAGGTCGTCGTCCTGAACGACCGGCAAGCGTCGACCGTAGTCCCCTGCGGCGACGCGTTCGGCGCCGTTGGCGAGGTCCCGGACGGGTTGCAGCGAGTGCGAGAACCCGATGCCGACGGTGATCGGCACCGCGAAGACGAGCGTCAACACACAGCCGATCAGGACGGACAGGATCGGGGCGTCGCTGACCGGGTGCAGCACCGTCGCAAGCATGGCCCCGCCGACGGTGTATGCGAAGGCGGCCGCGAGCATGGACACGTTCGATCGCGTGGCAAAGGTGGGGCGCGAGCGCGGCAACGAATCGCCGATTCCGGTGTCACCGGCCAGGGCGATCCTGACCGGCCGCTGCATCGCCTCCGCGATGCTGTGAAAAGCGATCAGCTGCACCGCTATTCCGATGACGGCGCCGCGAATCCCGTATTGCAGCAATCGTGGCCCCGTCGCACCGGCGATCGCGCCGACGACGACCGACAAGGCGGCGGCCCAGATGCCGGTACCCCACACCGTTCGGACGGTCGAGCTGCGCACATACCGGTAGGTGGCCTCGAGGGCGGTTACTCCTTCGGCCCCGTCGCCCCTGGCCCACTCTTTCACCAGGCGCGCCCATCCGTGATCCGGGAAAACCATGATGCCTACGAGCACAATTACGGCGACAACGGTGATGGCGGTCGCACCGAGGTAGCGGTCGGACTTTTCGGAAACGACGATCGGAAGCGATACGAACACGGTGTAAACGGGCAGCGACACGAGAAACGCCGCAGCGCAGAGGGCCCACCAGTAATACCTCGGGCCGCAACGATCCCATGTCCACTGCCAGATACGGTCCATGCCGGGAGGTTAAATCGTCGTCGCCTGCGATGCGCGAGAAAAGGTCCACATCGGCCCGGCCAAGGCGCCGAGGCACGATGTCTCCCATGGTTGCCGTGTACCGCGCGCCGATGCGATCCCGCAACGATGCCGTCGACCCACAGGCCGCGATCGATCGCGCCCGTCGGCTCGGGGTGTGCGGGTTTGGGCAATTCGTGAGCCGGCCGGGCGAGCAGGAGCGGCTTGTCCATCGGGTCGACCGATTCGCCGACGTCGACGAAGGCTCGTTTGTCTGGACCCGCGACACTCAAGGGCGGTTCTGGTTGGGCCGCATCTGCGGGCCTTACTCCTACGCCGCCGACCCAAGCGCCGCAGCGGTGGACTTGGTGCACATACGACCCTGCGAGTGGCTGTCCATCCCGATGCTGGAGCAAGACGCGCCGGTCGCCGTCGTCGCGACATTTCGTCGAGGCGGACGGAACTTCCAGGAGATCCACCACGCCTCGATCAGTCCTGAGACACAAGCCATTTGGGATGCGCGGACGAATACGCCGGCCGGAACCTAGAGCACCGCGGCGTTGCCCAACGCGCCTGACCTCGGCAAGTGCAGGAACGCGGCGACAACCGACGGTGAATCCGGGGCGGCGCACATTCAGACGTGCACGCTGATGGGCGTCGTGTTCGCATCGCCGGTGAACTCCAGCTGAACGAACCACTAACGCCAGTGTGAATGGGGACAGTTCCAGCGGGCGTCTTGCAGGAAGTCAGCTCCGCCATGCGAAGCTACGTGTTCGATGGCCGGAACCAAGGAGTACAAGCAGTGAGAGCCCTCGTCGCCGGCGCCGCCGGATTCCTGGGTTCCCACCTGTGCGATCGTCTCCGCCGCAACGGCATCGAAGTCATCGGACTCGACAATTTCTGCACCGGCAGGCGCGAAAATATGATGCAGCTCGAGGCAGACCCGGGCTTCCGTTTCATCGAGCACGACATCACCCGGCCCGTAGCCGCGGTTATGCCAGGTCCACTGGACGTCATCTTCAACCTGGCCTGCCCCGCATCGCCGCGCGCCTACCAGCGCGATCCGCTGTTCACCCTCGACACCAACTACGCCGGGACCAGAAACCTACTGGAACTGGCGCGCGAGCGCGGGGCGACGATTCTGCAGGCCTCCACCAGCGAGGTCTACGGCGATCCGACTATCCATCCGCAGGCCGAAACGTACTGGGGCAACGCCAACTGCTTCGGCATGCGGGCCTGCTACGAGGAAGGCAAGCGGGTTGCGGAGACGCTGATGCTCGAATACGCGCGGCGCTACCGCGTCCGCATCAAGGTCGTCCGCATCTTCAATACCTACGGTCCGAGGATGGACCCCGAGGACGGGCGAATTATTTCGTCGTTCATCGTCCAGGCGCTGCGCGGCGAACCGATCACCGTCTTCGGGGACGGCAGCCAGACCCGTTCCTTTTGTTACGTCGACGACCTCATCGAAGGGCTCGTGAAAATGGCGGTGAGCGAAGCTTCGTTCACCGGACCCGTCAACCTCGGCAGCCCCGCAGAACGCACCGTGCTCGAAACAGCAAGGCTGATCAAGGAAATGACCGGCTCCCCCTCCATGACGGTCTTTCAGCCACTGCCCGCGGACGACCCGAAGCAGCGCAGGCCGGACATCGCCCTCGCCGAGTCCGCCCTCGGCTGGAGGCCCCGAGTCACTTTCGAAGAAGGCGTCGAGCGGACGATCGAATATTTCACTGGCATCGTCGGATCCGGCTCCCAGACAGGCGCGCAGTGGTGAGGATTGCACTGGCTACCTTGGGAACTCGGGGCGATGTCGAGCCCTGCGCCACCATCGGTCGGGAGCTGCAACGCCGAGGTCACGACGTACGCATGGCCGTCCCGCCCAACTATGTCGGCTTCGTCGAGTCGGCGGGACTTCCTGCGGTCCCCCACGGCCCCGACCAGGTTCGGCAGAACGCGGAGATCGCCCGCAAGTACGGGGAGTCGCCGAACCCGGTCTTCATGGCGTGGGTGATTTCAGAGGATCTCAAACGACTCTGGCCGCGGCTGGGAACGGCGCTCACGTCGCTGGCAGACGAGGCAGACCTATTGCTGACCGATGCGAGCCAGCAGGGGCTGGCCGCCAATGTTGCGGAATTCTACGACATTCCGCAGGCCGCGCTGCACATCTACCCGCTCGGGCGTGACACGGGTACGCAAGTAACCAAAGAAGCTGAAGACGCCCTGCGCCAAACGTTAAGCCTGCCGGAGGGATCGGGCACCTCGGTGCGACAACCACTGGAGATTCAGGCCTATGACGAACTCTTTTTCCCGGGTTTGGCGGCCGAATGGGCGAAATGGGAAGTCCGACGGCCGTTCGTCGGCGGATTGACGCTGGAGTTACCGACCGATGTCGACGACGAGGTGTCGTCATGGATTGCCGCGGAAACGCCGCCGATTTACTTCGGCTTTGGCAGCAGCGCGCGAGTCGCATTTCACGCCGGCTTGCTCGAGATGATCACGGGGGCCTGCGCGCAATTAGGCGAGCGGGCGCTGATCTGCAGCGGCGTAAGCGATTTGGCTGGCGTCCCGCAATCTGACCATGTCAAGGTTGTGGGCGCGATAAACCACTCGGCCGTCTTTCCCGCTTGCCGCGCGGTCGTCCACCACGGCGGTCCCGGCACCACGTTCGCCGGCATACGGGCCGGCAAACCTACTTTGGCCCTTGCGGTTTCGGTCGATCAGCCAATGTGGGCTGCTGCGGTCGGCCAGCTGGGCGTCGGCATCGGACGGCACTTCTCCGCAACCACTCGAGATTCGCTGCTCGCCGACCTGCGGGCCATCCTCACTCCGCATTGCGTAGCTCGAACCCTCGAAGTCGCCGCCCAGATGGCCACACCCGCCGAAAGCGCCGCCGCCGCAGCCGGTCTCCTGGAAGACGCGGTCGTCCAATACGCCGGCTGAACGCCTGTCATCGCTCATCGGAGCGGCGAAGTTGCGTGTCCGAAACGCTCCGATAAGACGGCATCTCGAAGTCGGGGAAAGCGCAGATGTCGCCGCGATCCCTGACCCGCTCTAACCAGTAACGCTGATCAGCGGCCGAGGTGCAAGCATAGATTTTCATGTACGTCGCAGCGAACGGGAACAGGAAGCCGTTGCCGACAGCCTGCCAAACGGCTGCCGCCACACCGGGGGTTTCCACCCCTCGGTAGTCGTCCAGCGCGATCACTCCCCGCCTGGCTGCGTGAGTCACGGCCAGGGTGATGTCATTGGCGACGCACTGGTAGCCGTGACAACCGTCGATATGGACGAAGCGGAGACTGCGGTCTCCGAGATCGAGCTCTGACGATTCGCAGACCTCCAGCGTTGGGCGGCGAGTGTGGAAACGGTCCCAGTTGGCGAGGAACTGCTGCTGGTCCAAGCCCGAGTACTGCTGGCGTGGGGCTTGGGCGATGTCGGCGTGATTCAGCACGGCGCCGAACAGATCGCAGATCACCAGTTCTTCGTCGTCACGCAGGCCATAGCCCATCAAGATGGCGGACTTGCCCTGATATGCGCCGATTTCCAGCATGTCGCCCTTGACGCCCTCGGCCGTCTGGCAAGCGAGCAGTTTGCTGAAGAGCTCGACGTCGGCCTCGAAAAACCAGCCGTCGACCTTGTCCATCTGCTCGGTGTAGAGGGCCCAGGTGGCATCGGTCATGACGCGCTCCTGCGCATGAACTCCTCCAGCGCGGTGGTGAGCCGCCGATTTTCGCGAGATCAATATGACGAGCGGCTTGCGGTTTGAACGGTATCAGTTCTGCACCCAGCCGCAATCGATGCCGCAGCCAGCCATCAACCCTCGACGGCGTACAGCCCCCACTCACCCGTCACACCTTTGAGGGTGTGCTCGCCGCGACCGGCGAAGCGCAGGTCTGACCCGGCGACCAGGTCGACGACGATGCGCGAAACGAGCACCTCGCCGGCCTCGGCCGCTGCCGCCACCCGCGCTGCGATGTGGACGGCGATGCCGCTGATGTCGTCGTCGCGCAACTCGACCTCACCCGTGTGTACGCCCGCCCGAACCTCGAGACCCAGGCTCCGCATGACGTCGCGGATCGCCATGGCACACCGGATTGCCCGCGCGGGCCCGTCGAACCGGGCGAGAAAGCCGTCGCCAGTCGTGTTGACCTCACAACCCTTGAAGCGTGCGAGCTGGCGTCGTACCTGGGCGTCATGCCTGCCGAGCAGCTCCTTCCACCGTTGGTCGCCAAGCTCGACCGCCCGCTTCGTCGAGTCCACGATGTCGGTGAACAACACGGTGGCCAGGACGCGCTCGACCGCCGGCTGCGGGCGGACGCCGGTGAGGAACTCCTCGACCTCGTCGAGCAGCGCGTCGGCGTCGCCCGTGAAGAACAGATGGTCGGCGCCGTCAATCTCGACGAACCTGGCCCCGGGGATGCGATCGGCGAGGTAGCGACCCATCTCGCACCTCACCATCCGGTCGTCGTGCCGGTGCAGCACGAGCGTCGGCGCCTGGATCGCCGGCAGCACGTCACGGATGTCCAGCTGCGGATAAAGCGCGAAGATGTTGCGGACCATGCCGGGGCTGGCCGCCACGCGCTGCAGCCGCGCCCACCACCGCCGGAAATCGGCGTCGCCCCGCCGGCTCGGAGCCCATGCCCCCAATCCGACGCCCTCGCCCCAGCCTGCCGCGCTCACCTCCACCAACGCCGACAGCTGCTCCTCGGTGACGCCGAGCGGGTAGTCGTCCGTTCGGAGCAGGCGGGAGAACGAGCCATAGAGGACGAGCGCATTCACGCGATCGGGATGGCCGGCCGCCGTCAGCATCGCCATCGTGCCGCCCTCCGACACGCCCACCAGGTCGGCGCGTTCACATCCGGACGCATCCATGACGGCGCGTAGGTCGTCGACGGACTCTTCCAACGTCGGCGCGTGCAGCACCGGATCCGAGAGACCGGTGCCCCGCTTGTCAAACGTGACGACGCGACGAAAGGACGCGAGCCGCGAGTAGAAGTGAACGACCGACGGCTCCTCCAACATGATGTCGAGGTGCGAGATGAAGCCGGGCGCGACGACGAGGTCGGGACCCTTTCCGGCTACCGAAAACGCGATGTTGAGGCCACCGCTCTTGGCATAGTGAATGTCCGTCGGGACGTTCATGGTCGAACCTTACGCCGCGTGGGCCATACGAAGGCGCACGGAACGGATACCGTGCATGGCATGCGTCGGGTGGACTACGTCATTCACTATGTCGCGTCGCTGCGCCGGTCGGTGGCGTTCTACCGCGACGTGATCGGCCTTCAGGTCCGAATCGAGGGCGACGGCTATGTCGAGTTCGACATGGAGAACACGAAGTTCTCGCTTTTCGAACGCTCGAAACTGCCGGAGCTCATCGGTCGCGACGGCGGCAAGCCGCCCTGCGGTGAGATCGGCTTCCTTATCGACGACGTCGATAAGGAAGCGGAACGGTTGCGCGGGCTCGGTGTCGAGATCCTCACCGGGCCGGTGGATCGACCCTGGCATGAGAGGACGCTGCACATCGCCGACCCGGACGGCAACGTCATCGAATTCGCGCAGAAGCTGCGGTGATACTGGCCGTCGACCTCGGTAAGACGTCCTGCCGGGCCGCGGCGGGCGGTCGCAGGGCCGAGGGCGCGGGCGCGCCGGGGCTCACGGCGCCCGGTGGCGTGCGGGCCGCGGAGGCGGCCATCTTGGCAGTGGCGCGAAATTTCGGCCCGGTCGACGAGGTGATCGCGGGCGCCGCCGGTGCACTGGTGGCACCCGAGGCGGCACGTGCATTGGGCGACGCGCTGTTGGCATCGCTGCAGACCCAACGCGTCACGGTGACCAGCGACGCCGTGATCGCGCACGCGGGCGCGCTGAACGGACAGGCGGGCGTCGTGCTGATCCTGGGCACCGGCGTGGTGGCGCTCGCGATCG